>NZ_VFTB01000009.1:0-377650 GCF_007003945.1 Mesorhizobium sp. WSM4307 | reverse complement strand
GCCCCCCCCCCCCCCGCGCCTCCCGCCCCCCCCCACCTCTCCCCCGATCGACGGGGGAGAGGAAAGGCGCGACCTCGCCAAGCGCGTTCCCTTCCTCTCCCTCCGGAGGGGGAGATGTGGCTCGGCAAAGCCGAGACGGAGTGGGGGAAGCCGCTGGTGAAACGCGAAACCGCGGGCCAGGGAGCGGAACTCAGCGGCCACCAGGGCTGGATCGCGCCACGGGCCATGGCCTCGCTGCGGAGCAGCGCACAACTCCTGCGGATTCCAGAACACTCCGCAACGTCACCCCGCCCTATCATCGCCGCGTCAGGCAAACCCGGCGGTTGCAGCCGCCCCCGCGTCGGCGCTCCGCCGGGACGAGCCTGCTTCCGTGCATGTGCCAAAACCCCTGCAGTTTTGGGCGGCATGCACCAACGACAAAGGGAACGACGATGAAATTCATGCTGACCGACCGCAAACTGCACCCGCAGGCCAAGCCCGTCGCCGAGGATTTCAAGAAGGGCGGCATCAGCCGCCGCGAATATCTGGCGCTGATGGCCGGTCTCGGCGTCAGCGCCGCCGGCGCGTTTGCGCTGGGCGGTCTCGCCGCGACGCCGGCCCGCGCGGCCGAGCCGAAGAAGGGCGGCACGCTGCGCGTCGCCATGAATGTCAAGGGGTTCAAGGACCCGCGCACCTTCGACGGCGTCGAAATGTCCAACGTCGCCCGTCACTGCAACGAATATCTGGTGCGCTGGAACACCGATTTTTCGTTCGAGCCCTGGCTGTTGGAAAAATGGGAGATGAGCGACGACGCCAAGACGCTGACGCTGCATGTGCGCAAAGGCGTCACCTGGTCGAATGGCGATGCTTTCAACGCCGACGATGTCGTCCACAACCTGACCCGCTGGTGCGAGGCCGGTGTGGCCGGCAATTCGGTCGCCGCGCGCATGGGCGCGCTGGTCAATGCCGACACCAAGAAGGCGGTCGATGGCGGCATCGAGAAGGTCGACGACTACACGATCAAGCTCAACCTGCCCAAGCCCGACATTTCGCTGATCGCCGGCATGGCCGACTATCCCGCGCTGATCATGCACCGCTCCTATGATGGCGACGGCGATCCCCTGAAGGCGCTGGCCATCACCACAGGCCCCTGCGAACTGGTGAAATGGGACGCCGAGACCGGTGCCGAGGTGAAGCGCAAGGACAAGCCGTGGTGGAAGGGCGAATTCCACCTCGATGGCATCCAGTGGATCGACTACGGCTCCGACCCCAACGCCATGCTGTCGGCCTTCGAATCCGGCGAGATCGACACCGACCACGAAACCGCCTCCGACGCCGTCTCGCAGACCGACAAGATGGGGCTGAAGAATTCCGAGATCGCCACCGGCTCGACCATCGTCGCCCGCTTCAACATCGGCAACGCGCCCTATGACGATGTCAAGGTCCGCCGCGCCGCCCAGCTCGCCGTCGACAATGCGGCCGTGCTGGCGCTCGGCCTCGGCGGCCGCGGCAAACCCGCCGACAACCACCATGTCGGCCCCATGCATCCCGAATATGCCGATATCGGCTCGGCCAAGCGCGATGTGGCGGAGGCCAAGAAGCTGCTCGCCGCGTCCGCCAAGCCGGACCATGAATATGAGCTGATCTCGGTCGATATCGAATGGCAGAAGACCACCGGCGACGCGATCGCCGCGCAGATGCGCGAGGCCGGCCTCAAGATCAAGCGCACCGTGCTGCCCGCCGCGACCTTCTGGAACGACTGGAGCAAATATCCCTTCTCCTGCACCGAATGGCTCGGCCGCCCGCTCGGCGTCCAGGTGCTGGCGCTGGCCTACAAATCCGGCGCCGCCTGGAACGAAAGCGCCTATGCCAGCAAGGAGTTCGACGAGCTGCTGGACAAGGCGCTCGCCACCCCCGACGCCAAGGCGCGCAAGGAGATCATGGCCGGCATCGAGAAGAATTTGCGCGACAACGGCATCATCATCCAGCCCTACTGGCGCTCGGTGTACCGGACCTACCGCAAGGGCGTCGAGGGCTGCGAGCAGCACCAGGCGCTGGAGCAGCATTTCGAGAAGGTGTGGTTGGAGGGGTGAGACTTCGCTATTCCTGGGTTCCTCGCCCCCACGGAAGTGGGGGGTCCGAAGGACGGGCGAGACCCGTGGCTCGCCCCGGCAAGGTGGCCCGGCGAAGCCGGGACGGAGCGGGGGACGCCCTCGCCGATGTCAAAACCGTGTCAGGATTGAGGATAGAGGCTAGCGCGTACCTATCGCAGGTCGGCGCTGCCCCTCACTGTCCTGCCGGCTCCCCGTAAACGGGGCGAGAGAGGCTGCCGCAACGCCGGCGCCCTTCCTGCAACGTCTGCGATTGGCGAAAGCGGCGACAGCAGCCCCTTCGCCCCGCTTACGGGGAGAAGATGGCGGCAGCCAGATGAGGGGCAGCGCCAACGCTCGCCTTCCTGTCGCGGATTTTGACGGCGGGCGGACAGCGTCTACCGCCCCTCCCTCACAAGCGTCCAGATCCACCCGACAAAAGTCAGCACCAGGAAGGGATAGCCGGCGGCGGGCAGCGGCGAGGAGGTCGGCAGCGACGCCGTCGATCGCCCACAGGGATTCGCGGAGCGGAGCGCTGGCGACGAAGGTGCCGGCAAGGCCGAAGATGCCGCCGATGGCGAGGCCGAGAGAGGCGATGGTGTCTGAGGTGGAGCGCATGTGGTGTTTCCCCAAGCTGGGAAGAGGATACGCTAAGGTGGGGAGATGGTGAAATGTGCGTCGGATCACTCTAACAGCGGCGACTTCCAGCAGGCACCATCTTGACAGCATTTGGAGCAAAAGGCGTATACTTTACATAACATTATTTTGGGGGGAGGCTTATCTTGGCAGAAAAAGCAAGTCAAAAGCAGGAGGTTCCACCGCCTGAGCAGACACCTGGCGAAAAGAAAGGGACTAGGAGGGAGATACCCGGAAATCTGCCATATACACCTGCTCACGGTAGACTGAGCGATGCGTTAAAGGCGTTAGTGGAGGCTGAGCGGCCCCAGCAGTTCAACGGCAGTTTTCTGGACAGCGTGTTAAAAATACGCGGAGGGAGTGCGCGACCTATTCCCCCACTCCTAAAACGAATGGGACTGTTGAGTTCCGACAACTCACCTACAGAGTTATATTCTAAGTTCAAATCTGGATCGACTCGATCCGAGGCAGCGCTTGCCGCGCTCCGGAATGGCTTCTCCGAAATTTTTCGACGAAACGAGTACGCCCACCGGCTATCTGAGGATCGAATTAAGGAGCTAATTATAGAGATAACAGGCCTTCACAAAAGTGACCCGATCGTTGGAGCTATCTTTGGTACCTTTAACGCATTCAACGAATTTGCCCGCGACGCAAAGGAGACCCGAGTTCAGGATAAGGCTGCTGAGCACGTCAATGCTGCGGAAATGCCTCCCACTAGGACAACAGCAGCTAGGACTGACACTCCTGAATTCAATCTTGTTACCACCATCAACGTCGTTCTTCCGGAAACAACTGACGTACAGGTCTACAACGCCATTTTTCGGTCGATTAGGGAAAATTTGATAAATTGAAGATTGAGCTTCAACATTTCCTTCTAAGAAGCGCCTCGCTGCGCTCAGCAGTAGATACTGCCCTAGCCGATCAAGGTGCTAGAGGACACATCACAGCTATCGAAAAATTTTCTGACGCCCTTATTAAAGGATACGTTTCAGTTGCTTCGTCAGAGAACCGGCAACAGGCCGAACGTATGGCTTCGTATTACAAGTTATTTTACTTACTAGAGAACGAGATCAGAAGTTTTATTGTCGATCTGATAGAATCTACTGATGAGTCTGATTGGTGGGTTAACAAGGTTCCGGAAAATGTTAGGCAGAACGCTGCAAAAAATCTTGAAAGAGAGCGTCGCGAAGGAATAATACCAAGATCCGACAGGATGATCGATTATACTACTTTCGGAGAGCTCGGAGAAATCATAAAAGCAAATTGGGATGTGTTTGGCGGCGTCTTTTCTAGGCACGACAAAGTCGGAGTTGAAAAAGTCCTTCAACAGCTTAACATGTTGCGGGGGCCTATCGCGCATTGCGGCGTGTTGGGCGAGGACGATGTCGTAAAGCTCAAGCTCGTTGTTCGCAATTGGTACCGTCTGATGGAGTAGCCATCCGTGCCATTAGCGGAATAATTCGCGCATGCGCGCCCAACCTCCTCCCTCAATCACCCATCTTCAGCGCCTGGATAAACGCCTCCTGCGGAATATCGACCTTTCCAAACTGCCGCATCCGCTTCTTGCCCTCTTTCTGCTTGTCCAGCAGCTTGCGCTTGCGGCTCACGTCGCCGCCGTAGCACTTCGCGGTGACGTCCTTGCGCAGGGCGGAGATGGTTTCTCGCGCAATGACCTTGCCGCCGATGGCGGCCTGGATCGGGATCTTGAAGAGGTGGTGCGGGATCAGCTCCTTCAGCTTCTCGCACATCTGCCTTCCGCGTTTTTCCGCCGCCGTGCGGTGCACCAGCATGGACAGCGCGTCGACCGGCTCCTCATTGACCAGGATCGACATCTTCACCAGATCGCCCTCGCGGTAGTCGGTCAGGTGGTAGTCGAACGAGGCGTAGCCCTTGGAGATCGACTTCAGCCGGTCATAGAAGTCGAAGACGACTTCGTTGAGCGGCAGATCGTAGGTCAGCATGGCGCGTTTGCCGACATAGGACAGGTCCGCCTGGATGCCGCGCCGGTCTTGGCACAGTTTCAATATGCCGCCGAGATAGTCGTCGGGGGTGAGGATGGTGGCGCGGATCCACGGCTCCTCGATGGCCGAGATCTTCACCACGTCGGGCATGTCGGCCGGGTTGTGCAGCTCCTTCACCGAGCCGTCATTGAGCAGCAGCCGGTAGACGACGGAGGGCGCCGTGGCGATCAGGTCGAGGTTGAACTCGCGCTCCAGCCGCTCCTGGATGATTTCGAGATGCAAGAGGCCCAGGAAGCCGCAGCGATAGCCGAAGCCGAGCGCCGCACTGGTTTCCATTTCATAGGAGAAGGAGGCGTCGTTGAGGCGCAATTTGCCGACGGCGGCGCGCAGATCCTCGAAATCGGCGGCATCGACGGGGAACAGGCCGCAGAACACCACCGGCTGCGCCGGCTTGAAGCCGGGCAGGGCATGCGCGGTCTGGCGCCTGTCCTCCGTGATGGTGTCGCCGACGCGGGTGTCGGCCACTTCCTTGATCGAGCCGGTGAAGAAGCCGAACTCGCCGGGGCCAAGCTCGTCGACATTGATGCGGGCGGGCGTGAACACGCCGGTGCGCTCGACCAGATATTTGGCGCCGGTGCCCATCATGCGGATGGTCTGGCCCTTCTTCAGCACGCCGTCGATGATGCGCACCAGCACGATGACGCCGAGATAGGCGTCGTACCAGCTGTCGACCAGCATGGCCTTCAAGGGGGCTGTCGCATCGCCCTCGCGCGGCGGCGGCAATTGGTGGACGATGGCTTCCAGCACGTCGGGAATGCCAAGGCCGGTCTTGGCCGAGATCAGCACGGCGCCGGAAGCGTCGATGCCGATCACCTCCTCGACCTGCTCGCGGATGCGCTCGGGCTCGGCGGCCGGCAGGTCGACCTTGTTCAGCACCACGACGATCTCGTGGTTGTTGTCGATCGCCTGGTAGACATTGGCGAGCGTCTGCGCCTCGACGCCCTGGGAGGCGTCGACCACCAGCAGCGAGCCCTCGCAGGCGGCCAGCGACCGCGACACTTCATAGGCGAAGTCGACATGTCCGGGCGTGTCGATGAGGTTGAGGATATAGTCCTCGCCATTGTTGGCGCGGTATTTCAGCCGCACCGTCTGCGCCTTGATGGTGATGCCGCGCTCGCGCTCGATGTCCATCGAGTCCAGCACCTGCTCCTTCATGTCGCGCAGCTCCAGCCCGCCGGTGGACTGGATCAGGCGGTCGGCGAGCGTGGATTTGCCATGGTCGATATGGGCGACGATGGAGAAATTTCTGATGTGGTCGAGGGGCGTGCTCATGTCGCGCGCTTTAGCAGGGGTGGCTTGCGGCGGCAAGGCTTGCGGCGCAAGGGCGGCGCCTTCGATCACAAAGCGGCGAGCCGCGCCAAATGCCGGCCGCGGCGGCCGTGGATGCTTAAACTTTGATCGATCGCGTTAGACCTTGGTTTGCCGCCGCGTGCTATATGCCCCATCACTAATATCCTTGGGGGTAAAAAATGCTGAAAGTTGCAGGCGGGTTTGCCCGTTCGCGCAGCGGCTCGATGATGCCGCTGTTCTTTCTCACGCTGGTGCCTGTCATAAGCGCCGTCGGCTTCTCGATCGACTATACCAGCGCGATCCAGGTCCGGTCCAACCAGCAGCAGGCCCTGGATGCCGCGCTCCTGTCGATCACCACCATGGACACCGCCTCGACGCTGGCGCAGCGCCAGACGGCGCTGCAGGATTCTTTCATCGCCAACGGTGGCCAGGGCACTGCGACGCTGAACAGTTTTGTGGCTGGTACCACCACCGCCGCTGCCACCGGCCAGGCCTCGGCAAGTTTCTCCATGCCGACCACGTTCATGCAGATCGCCAGGATCAACACCGTGCCGATTGCCGTCGCGTCGGCGGTCAGCAAGCCGCCGGCGCTCGTCAATGCGAGCTTCAAGATCACCAAGGTGTCGGGCTGGTGGAACAAGACGATGACGCTCTACGGCACGCAATTCGGAGCGACAGCGGCCAAGCCGCTGATGTCCATCGAGTATGTCTATAATGGCTTCGGGGATCCGAAGGGCTACGGCACCACGAACGTGTATACGATCACCAACAATGGTGGCGCCGATATCAAGACGCTCGTCCAGTCGCAAGTTTGCACCACCGCCAGCGTGACCACTTTCACCGGTCTGCCTGCCAATGCGATCCTCCAGACCAGTGGCAACAAGAAATATTCGACAACCTGCGTCGACACCATGTATCCGGCCAACAGCGCCGGCGCGGCGATCGATGTCAGCCAGATGGGTGGCCTCTCTCTGCAGATGTACGTGCCATCGGGCAACCCGCAATACCTCAAGTCGGACGATGCAAGCACCTCCAACCGACTCTTTAGCGGGGTGGACGCGAACGCCCTGACCGAGACCGCGACCGGGACGAGGGTCGACATCTTCTCCATCGTGCCTTGTGGCGTCACCAGCTATCAAGCCTGGGAAGACGGTGGCACAACGGTGCCGACTACGTCCTCAAATGCCGACTTCTTCTACAACGTCACCGGCAAGTGCGACTTCAACAAGCGGCCCTCGGACACAGCGCTGACGCAGTAGGGACAGACGCTGCTCACCTTCTCCCCTTGCGGGAGAAGGTGGATCGCCGCGTAGCGGCGAGACGGATGGTTGGACGGAACGCCGGGTCTGGCTAATCTGGCGCCATGCCGCATCAACCCGTCACCCAAGCCAAGCGTAAATTTGCCCGCTCGCTCCGGCGCGAGATGACGGAAGCGGAAGGCAGGCTCTGGCAGGAGTTGCGCGATCGCAGACTCGACCGGATAAAATTCCGGCGCCAGGCGCCTATCGGAAAATACGTTGCCGATTTCGTTTGCCCTGAAGCTCGGCTGATCATCGAGATCGATGGCAGCCAGCATGCGGGTCCGGATACGGACCAGATCCGCAAGACCGAGCTCGAGGCCAAGGGCTTTCGGGTTCTGCGTTTCTGGAATGACGATGTCCTGAAAGACCTCAACGCCGTCTGCGACACGATCATCGCCTATGTAAGAGATACCAGTCTGCAGCCCTGGCGGTGATGGCGCGCGTCTTCCTTCTCCCCTTGCGGGAGAAGGTGGATCGCCGCGTAGCGGCGAGACGGATGAGGGGTGTTCCAGGGAACGCCAACGCCTCACTCCGCTGGAGCACCCCTCATCCGACCTCGCTTCGCGAGGCCACCTTCTCCCGCAAGGGGAGAAGGGAAGGGCGCGCCCCATGCGCACTCAATCTTGATTGGGCACGGTATTGGCGGCCTGGGTCGGCGTGGCCTAGCCTGGAGCGCGTCAACTCCTGGAGAAGAAGCCGATGCCTGATTCCGTGCTGCGCGTTTCCATCCTGCGCTGCGATGCAGCGAAGTTCGCGTCGTTTCGAGAGATGATGGTGGACGACGAGGCAGAGCTTCGGCCCGGCATCGAGGCACTGCCGGGGCTGCTCGTCTTCTACGCCGGCGCCGACGAGGCTACATCGTCGCTGATCAACACCAGTGTGTGGGACACGCTGGAGCACGCCAGGCAACTCGATACCTTCCAGCCCATGCTGGATGCGGGAAAGCGATTTGTCGCCGCGGGCGCGAGGCTCGAGCGGCCGATCATGCACTACACCTCGCTGTGGCGTTTCGGGCCACTGGCGTAGAGGTGCCTTCATCACAAACCGGTGAGCGCTGTAACGAAGCGGCGGATGGCGGCGAAGTGGGGGAATGACCGGCGCATCCCAGCGCCCCCCACGGAGCCCGCCCCATGCCGAGAGCCTCAAAGTTCATTGCCCTGTCCAGCCTGGGCGCACTGGCGCTCGCCGCGTCGCTCGGTGCCGCCGCCGCGCAGCCGCTCAGCGTGGTCGAACTGTTCACCAGCCAGGGCTGCTCGTCCTGCCCGCCGGCCAATGCCAATCTGATCAAGGTGAAGGACCAGCCCGGCGTGCTGGCGCTGTCGTTCAACGTCACCTACTGGGATTATCTCGGCTGGAAGGACACTTTTGGAAAGCAGGAATTCACCCAGCGCCAGGTCTCCTACGAGCCACCGCTCGGCCATGACGGGCCGTTCACGCCGCAGGTGGTGGTCAACGGCCATGCCGATGTGGTCGGCGCCGCACCGGGCGAGATCGAGCATCTGATTTCCGCGACCGGCAAGACCGGCGGCCCCTCGCTGTCGCTCGAGGGCGGCAAGGTGGCGATCGGCGCAGGCGCCGCACCGGGCGGCAAGGCCGATGTCTGGCTGGTGCGCTATGCCAAGGGCGTCGTGCAGGTGCCGGTGGCGCGCGGCGAAAACACCGGCCGCACGCTGCCGCATGCCAATGTCGTGCACGCGCTGGAAAAACTCGGCAGCTGGACCGGTAACGCCACTTCCTATGCGCTGCCCGCCGCCTCGGGCGGCCTGAGCACCGCCGTGCTGGTGCAATCGCCGGGCGGCGGGCCGATCCTGGCCGCCGCCACCAACTGATTTTCTTTCTTTTCGCGCGGGGCCGCATGCAGCGGCAACGCATCACCCGGCCCGCTTGCGCGCCAAAACCCAAGGAGACTTCCATGACCAAGTACTTGACCCTGCCGGCGCTCGCCTTCGCGCTCTCGGCCGCCGTCTTCGTCGCCGGCGCCCGTGCCGACGACGCGACCAACGCCATGAAGCCGGCCAATGCGATGGCCACCGACGCCATGAAACCGGCCACGGATGCGATGAAGCCGGCGGATGCGATGAAGCCCGCGACCGACGCGATGAAGCCCGCCGACCCGATGGCCACCAATGCGATGAAGCCCGCAGCGGACGCCATGAAGCCTGCCGCCGACGCCATGAAACCGGCGGCGGATGCGATGAAGCCAGCCACCGACGCGATGAAGCCAGCGCAGTAAGCAGGTCGGCTGCCCCTCACCGCTTCGCTCGCCTGACCGTTCCGGGGCGAGCGGCGCCTTCTCCCCCTCGGGGAGAAGGTGGCCCGGAGGGCCGGGGGAGTGCCGACGACAGGAGCCGCCGCACGGCAAATTGAGACCTCTTGGCGGCTTGCGTCGTATATATTGGAACAACAACAGGAGATCAGAACATGACCGGTATCGAAAAGACACGGCCGTTCTTTACCCGCAGCGCACTGGCCGTGCTCGGTTTTGCGGCGGTGGCGGCTGCGGCCTTGTGGCAGACCCCGGCGCGCTCGGCCGAGGACGCGGTGGTGATCCCGCCGCCGGCAATGGACGAAAAGGCCGCCCCGGGCAGCGAGACGGCGATCTTCGCCGGCGGCTGCTTCTGGGGCGTGCAGGGCGTGTTCCAGCACGTCAAGGGTGTCAGCAAGGCGGTCTCCGGCTATACCGGCGGCGCCAAGGATGACGCGGTCTACGAGACAGTCGGCACCGGCCGCACCGGCCATGCCGAATCCGTCGAGATCACCTACGATCCGTCGAAGGTGACCTATGGCCAGCTGCTGCAGGTCTATTTCTCAGTCGCCCACAATCCGACGCAGCTGAACTACCAGGGCCCGGACTCCGGCACCCAGTACCGCTCGACGATCTTCGCCGAGAACGACACGCAGAAGAAGATCGCGCAGAGCTATATCGAGCAGCTCGACAAGGCCAAGCTCTATCCGGCACCAATCGTCACCACGATCGAGACCGGCAAGACCTTCTACCCGGCCGAGAACTACCACCAGGATTTTCTGACGCTGAACCCGACCTATCCCTACATCGTCTACAACGACCTGCCCAAGGTGGCGAACCTGAAGCAGCTGTTCCCGGCGCTGTACAGCGACAAGCCGGTGCTGGTGCTGTCGGCGAGCAATTGAGGCTTGCTTATCTCCCCCTCGAGGGGGAGATAGCCGGCAAGCCAGAGGGAGTCGGTCCTACCAGGCCCAACCTCCTGCGACAGAAGGTCAGCGCTCCACACACGGCGAATCTCCCCCACGAAGGGGGAGATTCGCGTCCTGGTTACATGGGCTTCATCGCATCGCACGACACGTCAGGGTTCATGTCGGCGAAGGTGCCTGTCGGGTTCTTCTTCCAGGCCCAGACATGCAGCTCATAGAAGGGGCCCAGGCCATAGCGGTTGGGCGCGCTGTTGAAGTTGAACAGCTGTCCCTCCAGCGAAGCCGGTCCTTTCGAGGTGATGTACTCGACCGCCACCAGCTTTTGCGTGCCGTCCGCCATCGGCTCGTACATGACGGCTTCCGGCTTCGTTAGATCGACCGCATCGTCCTTGAGATAGGCAGCGTTGACATAGTGAATGCCCATGGCGCCGCCGGTTATTCCACTGGCGCAAGGGATGGGTGCATAGCCTTCGGCGGTGGCCATCGCCACATTCTCGAAGCGGCTGTCGGCTGCCCGCACCTTCTCCTCCAGCGTGCCGGTGCCATCGGCATTCGCCGCCGTTGCCGCGATCGACAGGATCGACAGGTTGATGAGGTGCCTGGTCCACACATGAATGTTCATTTTCTCTCCTGGTTTGTTGATTGCAAGCGGGAGCGGCCGCCCCCGCCGCGAAGTCTGGGCTAGGCTGGGCGCATCATCTGTCCGACCGGGTGAAGTCCCAGTATTGCGGCAGCTCCACGAGCTCCGGCAAGCCGATGTCGCGTCTCAGATAGTCGTCCTGCGGTGGCAATCGGCGCCGCCGCGAGCGCAATGGTGCGAACAGCAAGGCGGCAAGCCCGCGCAAAAGCCGGCCGGGTAACGGGCCTCGTGCGACTGGTCTCGAAGCCGCCGACACCTCACTGGACGCGTCGTCAGGCAAGCCGCCATCGCCGCGAAGGGCAGTTGGATGCGCATTGCCGCGATCAACGGTAAAAGTAAGGGTCAAGAACCCGCACCTCCGTGATCTTGTCGACCGGGAGCGCGTTTTTCTGCGCGGTGCTGCGGATCGCTTCCGGCGAGGGCGCATCGTAAATGCAGAAGCTCTGCTTCTTGTCCGGCGAGACGAAGGACTGCACCCAGGTCACGCCCTTCTCGGCGTTGCGCATGATGACGCCGCCAAGCGCGTCGGCGCCGGCATCGTTCATCGGCACGCTGAGGCCATCGGGAAATGTGCGTTGAACCACATAGCGAGGCATATTGGTTTTCCTTTTCCATGGTTTCACGCTCGATTTGAGCGCGCCTGCACATTGACCACGCTCGCCATGGCCGCGCATCGGAGCCTTTCCCTATGTTTTGTGGGAAGATTCCCCATAATGGCGACGTTATGTGTGAGGTTGCACCGAAATGTGTGGAGGGTCACATTGTCGGTCATGGTCCCGGACGCTTCTGGCGGACGTCGGGGAACCGCCGAAACATAATCCTTTCTGGGCGAATGATGATGCTTCTGGAACGGCAGACACAGCTGGCGCAGCTGGATGAACTTCTCGCGGAGGCCGCGAATGGACGCGGCCGCGTGGTGGCGCTGTCGGGCGAGGCAGGCGCCGGCAAGTCGGCGCTTGTCGAGGCTTTCGTCGGCAAGGTTGCCGATGGCACGCGCATCTTCCGCAGCGCCTGCGAGGATTTGTCGATCCCCGATCCGCTCGGCCCGCTCTACGATCTTGCCCGCGAGGCGCAATGGGCGATGCCGCGGGCGATCGACGCCCGGCAGGGGCAGAGGTTGCCCCTGTTTTCCGACGCGCTGGAAGTCTTCGAGGCAAGGACGCAGCCGACGCTCCTGATCATCGAGGACCTGCACTGGGCCGACGACGCGACACTGGATTTCGTTCGCTTCCTCGGGCGCCGCATCGCCAACACCCACATCCTGCTCGCCCTGACGGCGCGCACCGACCGCAGTGAAGGGCAGATGCGCGTGCGCCGCGTGCTCGGCGAAATTCCCGCCGGCAACGTCGTGCGCATCGATGTGCCCCTGTTGAGCGAGACGGCGGTGCTGTTGCTTGCCAATGCCGCCGGCCGTGATGGCGATGCCATCTACCGCGCGACGGCGGGCAATGCCTTCTTCGTTACCGAGCTTTTGTGCGCGGACAATGAGATGACGCCGCCTGCCAGCGTGCGCGACGCCGTCGTCGCACGCGCCGGCCGGCTGTCGGCCGGCGCCCGCTCGATGCTCGATGCGGTTTCGGTCTTTCCCAGACGCGCCGACGCGTGGGCACTGCAGGGCCTGTGCGGCGTCGCGGCTGCCGGCCAGCTCGCGGAATGTGTGTCGAACGGCCTGCTCGACGATCTCGGCGACGGCTACGCCTTCCGACACGAGATCGCGCGCCGCGCCATCGAGATGATGCTGACGACGAGTTCCAGGAGACTGTTCAATCAGCGTGCGCTGTCGGCGCTGCTCGAGAATGGCGGTGTCGCCACCGCGCGCCTCGTCCACCATGCGGTCGAGGCGCACAATCTGCAGGCGGTGCGTGAGTTCGCACCGGTCGCGGCACGGGAGGCCTCGCGTGTCGGCGCCCATCGCGACGCCGCCGGCTACTACGAGGTTGCCCTGCGGCAGGCCGACACCTTGCCTCAAGATGAGCGCGCCGGGCTTTACGAGCAATATGCGTTCGAGTGCCATTTGATCGCGCGCATAGACGAAGCCATCAAGGCGCAGGAACAGGCACGTGTGTTGCAACAGGCGCTGGGCAACAGGCTGAAGGAAGGCGACAGCCTGAGATGGCTGTCGCGCTTCGCCTATCTTCTGGGGGACCGACAGGCGGCCGACATGTTCGGCGCCCAGGCGGTCGCATTGCTGGAAACCGTTCCCGCCAGCGCCGAACTCGCCATGGCCTATTCGAACCTTTCGCAGCTTGCGATGCTGGCCGAAAGGCTGGACGAGACCTTGTCGCTCGGCGCCAGGGCGATCGAACTCGCCGAACGGTTGAACAGGCCGGAAGTCGTTTGCCATGCTCTCAACAATGTCGGCGCCGCCGAGCAGTGGCTGGACCTGAGCAGCAGCAGGCTGCATCTCGCCCGCAGCCTCGAGATCGCGCTGGAGCAGAATTTTCAGGAACATGCCGCGCGCGCCTTCACCAACTGCGCTTGTGGCGAGATGAACCAGTTGGGCTACAGCCAGGCCCAATCCTTCCTTGATCGCGGCATCGACTACTGCGTCGAGAACGATCTGGCGACCTGGCGCGATTACATGCGTGGCGTGCGGGCCCAGTTGTTGGTGCGCAACGGACGCTGGGATGACGCGGCTGCCGAGGCGCTGGACGTGGTTGCCAACGACCGGGCGACGGCGCTGGTGCGCTATCCCGCCCTTGTGGCGCTGTCGCGGCTGAGGGTCCGCCGCGGCGACCCCTCGGCAGAGCCGCTCCTGGCGGAGATGAAGCGGTTTCTGGAGAAGGGCGCCGAACTGCAGCGGCTGTTACCCTACGCGGCCGTGATGGCCGAACGGGCCTGGCTGGGGGAGGCGGAAAAGGACGAGGCGCTGCGGCTGATCGGCCTTGCCGAGAACATGTCGCCGACCCGGGCGGTCTTCGCCGAACTGGCCGCCTGGCGGCAGATGCTGGCACCCGATGCAGATCCGGGCGACACATCGGGCATGGCCGCGCCCTACCGGATGCTGCTGGCCGGCGACTGGCGGGGAGCGGCCGCGGCGTGGGCCGAACTCGACGCGCCTTACGAACGCGCCCTGGCGCTGGCGCAGGGCGATGAGGCGGCACAGCGGGCGGCGCTGGAGATCCTCGAGGCGCTCGGCGCCCGGCCCGTCGCGAGCCATGTGCGCGACATCATGCGGCGAAACGGCGTCATCGGCATCGCGCGTGGACCGCGCCGCACCACGCGCGCCAACAGCGCCGGCCTGACCCAGCGCCAGATGGAAGTGCTGCAGCTGATCGAGCGGGGTCTCTCCAACAAGCGCATAGCCGAGCATCTCGCCATTTCGCCCAAGACGGTCGATCACCACGTCTCGGCGGTGCTGGGCAAGCTGGATGCCGTCTCGCGCGGCGAGGCCTCCGCTGCCGCCCGCGCCAGCGGGTTGATCTGAGGGCGGCAGGCCGGTTCGAACGGCCGACCCCTCAATCGTAGGTCAGATCCGTCGCCTTGCCGCCGAACACGCGGTAGGCATAGAAGGAATAGAAAATGATGATCGGCAGCACCACCGCCGTGCCGACAAGGATGATGGCCAGGCTTTCGGTCGCCGACGCTGCCTGCCATATCGTCAATTTATCGGGCACGACGAACGGGTAGAACGACCAGGCGAGGCCGGCAAAGCCGAGCACGAAGATGGCGGCCAGCGTCAGGAACGGCGTCAGCGCATGGCGGTCGTCGGGCTTCGGCAGATGGAAGGTCTGCCGCCACAGCCACAGGAACATGAGCGCCGACAGGATCGGCAGCGGCGAGAGATAGAGCATCTGCGGCCAGACGAACCATTTGTCGAAGATGCGCGGGCTGGCGAAAGGCGTGGCCAGCGACACCGCCGCCATGCCGAGCGCCGTCAGCACCAGCGCTGTGCGCAGCCAGCGCACCGCTTTCCTCTGCAGCTCGCCCTCGGTCTTGTAGATCACCCAGGCGGCACCCATCGCCGCATAGGCGGCGGCCAGGCACAACGCCACCAGCACGCCGAACGCCGTACCGCCCAGGCCGACATCGAGGCCGAGCACATAGACGCCCAGCATATAGCCCTGCGCCAGCGAGGCGATGACGGAGCCGAGGAAAAAGATGCGGTTCCAGCGATGCTTCTTGCCGCTCGGCACCTTGGCGCGAAAATCGAAGGCGACGCCGCGCAGGATCAGCCCGACCAAGAGCACGAAGACGGGAATGTAGAGCGCGGTGAGGATGACGCCATGCGCCATCGGGAAGGCGACCAGCAGCAGGCCGACGGCCAGCACCAGCCAGGTCTCGTTGGCGTCCCAGAACGGGCCGATCGCCGCGATCATCGTGTCCTGCTCTGCGTCCTCGGCCATGGCGAACAGGATGCCGATGCCGAGATCGAAACCGTCGAGAATGACATAGATCAGGATGGCGAGGCCCATCAGTCCGGCGAAGATCAGCGGGAGAGCGGTAGGCCAGTCGAAGGTCATTTTTCCTACTCCCCAGCCGCCGGCTGTGACATGGCTGCTTTCATGACGCCCGGCAGCGGTGATGAATCACCATCCTTCGCCGCTTTCAGCGCCAGATGCACCAGCACGCCGAGATAGGCGATCAGCAACAGCACGTAGAGGATGAGATAGACGGCGAGCGTCAGCGCGACATGGCTGCCCGCCACCGGGCCGACGGCATCGGCGGTCTTGAGCACGCCGGTGACCAGCCAGGGCTGGCGGCCGATCTCGGTCGTGTACCAGCCGGCCAGCGTCGCCAGCCAGCCCGACAGTGCCATCGGCACCATCAGCATGGCGAGCGGCTTGGGCAGGCTGTGCCGGCGCTTGAGGAAGAAGGCGGCCGACCAGGAGACGGCGAGCATCAGAAGGCCGGTGCCGACCATGATGCGGAAGCTCCAGAAGATTGGGAAGACCGGCGGATGGTTGCCGGGAAAATCGTTCAGCCCCGGCACCACGCCGTCGGTCGAGTGCCGCAGCACCAGGCTTGCGCCGTCGGGGATGGCGACCTCGAATTTGTTTTCCTTGGCCGCCTCGTCGGGCAGCGCGAACAGCACCAGCGGCACGTTGGGGCCGGTGTTCCAGTTGGCCTCCATGGCGGCGATCTTCTGCGGCTGGTGCTCCAGCGTGTTCAGCCCATGCTGGTCGCCGGCAAGGATCTGGATGGGGATCAGGATCGCGGCGGTGAAGACACCGGTGCGCAACGCCTTCCACATCGATTCCGAGCGGTCGCCGTTGAGATGACGCAGCGCCGACAGGCCCGATATCAGGAACGAGACCGTCAGCCCTGAGGCCAGGAGCATATGCACCAGCCGGTAAGGCATCGACGGGTTGAAGACGATGGCCCACCAGTCGACCGCATGCGCCTTGCCGTCAATCATCTCGAAGCCGGCCGGCGTCTGCATCCAGGAATTCAGCGCGATGATCCAGAAGGCCGACAGGGTGGTGCCGCCGGCGACCAGCACCGTCGCCAGCGTGTGGACGCGGTTGGAGACGCGGCGGAAGCCGAACAGCATGATGCCGAGGAAGGCCGCCTCGAGGAAGAAGGCGGTGAGGATCTCGTAGGCCAGCAGCGGCCCGGCGATGTTGCCGACATGCTCCATATAGCCCGGCCAGTTGGTGCCGAACTGGAAGCTCATGGTGACACCGGACACCACGCCCATGGCGAAGGACAGCGCGAACACCTTCACCCAGGTGAAATAGGCGCGCATCCAGGCGGAATCGTTGGTCGCGTTGTAGCGCAGCTTGAAGAACAGCAGCACCCAGCCAAGTGCAATGGTGATCGTCGGAAACAGAATATGAAACGAAATATTCGCGCCGAACTGGATGCGCGACAGTATGAGCGGGTCCATGGCGGGCTCCGGCTGCTATTTGCTGGCGGCAGCGTATGCCCGTAACGCGAGTTGGTCAAAGCGGCGTCCTGCCGCGAGGCTGAACGCCACAGGACAATTTTACCGATTCATGCGGGTACATCTCCAGCCGCTGCCGGCACGGGCTGTCCAGAACTGTCAGCAGCGCCACTGACTTGCGGGTTGCACGCGATGACATTCGGCCTATATCAGGGGACCTCTTTCAGGCAGCCGTTTTTCAGCCCATGCCCTCCATTCTGTCCATTTCCGGGGTCTCCAAGACCTACGCCACCGGTTTCACCGCGCTCAAGGAAGTCACTCTCGACATCCAGCGCGGCGAGATCTTCGCTTTGCTCGGGCCGAACGGTGCCGGCAAGACGACCCTGATCTCGATCGTCTGCGGCATCGTCAACCGCTCGACCGGCACCGTCACGGTCGACGGTCACGACATCGGCAAGGATTACCGCGCCGCGCGCAGCCTGATCGGCCTGGTGCCGCAGGAACTGACCATCGACGCTTTCGAGAGCGTCTGGGCGACGGTCAACTACAGCCGCGGCCTGTTCGGCAAGCCGGTCAACCACGGCTTCGTCGAGAAGGTGCTGCGCGATCTGTCGCTGTGGGACAAGAAGGACGCCAAGGCGATCACGCTGTCGGGCGGCATGAAGCGCAGGCTGATGATCGCCAAGGCGCTGTCGCATGAGCCGCGCATCCTGTTCCTCGACGAGCCGACCGCCGGCGTCGATGTCGAGCTGCGCCAGGACATGTGGGAGATGGTGCGCCGGCTGCGCGAGGATGGCGTCACCATCATCCTCACCACCCACTATATCGAGGAAGCCGAAGCGATGGCCGACCGCGTCGGCGTCATCAACCGCGGCGAAATAATCCTGGTCGAGAACAAGGCCGAGCTGATGCGCAAGCTCGGCCGCAAGCGGCTGGTCATGGAGCTGCGCAATCCGCTGACCGCCATTCCCGAAACCTTCTCGGGCTATGCGCTGGAGCTGTCGCCGGATGGCGGGCAGTTGACCTACACCTACGACAACCAGGCCGAGCGGCCGGGCGTCGCCTCGCTGATCCGCGATCTCGAGGCCGGCGGCATCCAGTTCCGCGACATCGACACGCAAAACAGCTCGCTCGAGGAGATCTTCGTCAATCTGGTGAGGAGAGAGCCATGACCCTGCGCGCAGCCATGAATTTCCGTGCAGTCTGGGCGATCTACCGGGTCGAGATGGCGCGTGCCTTCCGCACCGTGCTGCAGAGCATCATCTCGCCGGTCATCTCAACATCGCTCTACTTCGTCGTCTTCGGCTCGGCCATCGGCTCGCGCATCACCGAGATCGACGGCATCAGCTACGGCGCCTTCATCGTACCCGGGCTGATCATGCTGTCGCTGTTGACGCAGTCAATCTCCAACGCCTCCTTCGCCATCTATTTCCCGAAATTCGTCGGCTCGATCTACGAGCTTCTGTCGGCGCCGGTCTCCTATCTGGAGATCGTCATCGCCTATGTCGGCGGCGCGGCGACCAAGTCGATCATCCTCGGCCTGATCATCCTGGCCACCGCCTCTTTGTTCGTGCCGCTCCACATCGAACATCCGTTCTGGATGATCGCCTTCCTGGTGCTGACGGCGGTGACCTTCAGCCTGTTCGGCTTCATCATCGGCATCTGGGCGAAAAGCTTCGAGCAGCTGCAGCTTGTGCCGCTCTTGATCGTCACGCCGCTCACCTTCCTCGGCGGCAGCTTCTATTCGATCCACATGCTGCCCGGCATCTGGAAGACGATCACGCTGTTCAATCCGGTCGTGTATCTGATCAGCGGCTTCCGCTGGAGTTTTTACGGCAAGGCCGACGTCTCGGTCGGCGTCAGCCTCGGCATGACGCTGGTCTTCCTGGCCGTCTGCATCGCCATCGTCGCCTGGATCTTCAAGACCGGCTACCGGCTGCGGAACTGACCGCCCCTCACTGCGACCAATACTGCCAGGCCCAGTAAAAGCTTTCGTCGCGCGGCGGCAGGCGGTCGCGGCCGGCCTGGAATTGGACCGGCGCCGGCGAGCGCTCCTGCCTCGCCGTCTTGTCGTCGGAGGCAAGGCCGAGCAGCCAGGCGCCGAAATGGGCGAACAGCACGGCGGTGGAATGGGTCATCGTCACTCTCCTGCGCTTGCGGTTGATCATTCCCGTCCCGCCCACGGGACGAGCGCGCGCTCGATCCTGCGGATGGTGAATTCGAGCACGAAGGCGATGGCCGCGATCACCAGAATGCCCATGATCACCACGTCGGTGACCAGGAACTGCGCCGCCGACTGGATCATGAAGCCAAGCCCGCGCGTCGCCGCCACCAGTTCGGCCGCGACCAGCGTCGACCAGCCGGCGCCGAGCGCGATGCGCAGCCCGGTCAGGATCGACGGCAGCGCGCTGGGCAGGATGACGTGGCGGACCACTTGCGCGCGCGTCGCGCCAAGCGATCGCGCCGCGTTGATGCGTTCCTGCGAGACGCTGCGGACGCCCGAAGCGGTCGACAGCGCCACCGGCGCCAGCATGGCGATGGCGATCACCAGGATTTTCGACGGCTCGCCAATGCCGAACCAGATGATCACCAGCGGCAGATAGGCCAGCGGCGGGATCGGCCGCAGGAATTCCAGCAGCGGATCGAAAATGCCGCGACCGACCGTGCTGGTGCCGATGGCAAGACCAACGGGCACGCCGACCAGGATGGCTGCGACCAAGGCGGCGAACACCCGGCCCAGGCTGGCGACAATGTGCTGCAGCAGCGTCGCGTCGACGAAGCCGTCGCCGATCACGACGATGAATTTGTTCCACACCGCGACGGGCGAGGGCAGGAACACCGGCGACACCAGTTGCAGGCGGGCCGACAGCGCCCATGCCGCCAGCACCACCAGGATGGTGACCGCGCTGATCATGCGGGCCGAAACGCCCTTGCGTTTCGGGCTCGGCCGCGACCACGGCACCGACAGGCCGTCGGCCTCTTCAGTCCTGGGGCCGGCGCGCTCGGTGTAAGAGAAGATGGTCATGCCGCTTCTCCCTCGAAGATGGCATCGGTCAGTTCGCCGCGCGCCGTGGCGAAGGCCGGGTCGGCCTTGATCGCGCGGATGGCCTCACCCGCGGCGTAGCGCCTGGAAAAGTCTGGCTCGAAGGTGCGCACCACACGGCCGGGGCCCGGCGCCAGCACGACGATGCGGGTGGCGAGCACCAGCGCCTCCTCTATGCCGTGCGTCACCATCAGCACGCCGGCATGGCTTGCCGTCCAGAGATCGAGCAGCGTCGTCTGCATGCGCTCGCGCGTCAGCGCGTCGAGCGCGCCGAGCGGCTCGTCGAGCAGCAGGAATTGCGGTTCGGCGGCGAGCGCGCGGGCAAGGCCGACGCGCTGGCGCATGCCGCCGGAAAGCTCCCAGATGTGCTTGTCGCCGGCATCGGCCAGCTTGACCAGCGCCAGAAGCTCGTCGGCGCGCCGCGCCCGCTCGGCCGGCCTGACACCGCGGAGGCGCAGCGCGAAGGCGACGTTTTCGCGCGCGGTCAGCCAGGGAAACAAGGCATCGTTCTGGAACACCACGGCGCGATCCGAACCAGGTGCCGAGATCGGGCGGCCGTTGATCGTGGCCGTGCCGCGTACCGGCGTGACGAGGCCAGCGGCGACATTGAGCAGCGAGGTCTTGCCGCAGCCGGAACGGCCGACAAGGACGACGAAATCATCCCCGGCCACGTCGATCGACGCACGCTCCACGGCGGGGTGGCCGTCATAGTGGATCGAGATCCTGTCGAGCACGAGATGCGGCATGGGGCCTCCCGGGAAGTTTCATTGAAGCTCGCCCGCCCCGAAACCACGCCTCGTCAGCGGTTCCGGGGCAGGCACGCGCGGCGTCAGGGAAGGAGATCCGCGCGCGTTCAGCTGGCGCCAGGCGCTCAGTTCGAGGCCAGCGCCTCGGTGACGTATTTCGACGTCACATATTTCGAATAGTCCGGCAGCACGGCGTCGACCTTGCCCTGCTCCTTGAGGAAGGCGGAGGCGGCCGCGACAGCCTTGACCGTGCCGCCGCCGAGGAATTTGTCGGAGGCCTGCTCCTCCAAGGTCGGGAAGACATAGCCCTTCAACAGCTCCGGCACCTCTTCCAGCTTGGCGCCGGTAAGCTTGGCGATCTTGCCGGCCTGCGGCGAGGACACCGACCAGGCGTCGGGCTTGGCGAGGTACTCGGCATAGGCCGCGCCCGTGACCTTGACGAAATCGCGCACCGCTTCCGGGTTCTTCTGCGCAAAATCGGTGCGCACGATCCAGGCGTCGAAGGTCGGCGCGCCCCAGGCCGCGACCTGCGAGGAATCCAGCACCACCTTGCCCGTCGTCTTGATCTGGCCGAGCGCCGGATCCCAGACATAGGCCGCGTCGATGTCGCCGCGCGCGAAGGCGGCGGCGATTTCGGGCGGCCGCAGATTGAGGATCTGGACCGACTTCGGATCGACATTCTCGTGCTTCAACGCGGCAAGCAGGCTGTAATGCGTGGTCGAGACGAAGGGCACGGCGACCTTCTTGCCGGCGAGGTCGGCGACCTTCTCGATGCCGGCGCCGTTGTGGGCGACCAGCGCCTCGGACGGTCCGATCAGGCCTACGACGAAGATGGTCTGGATCGGCAATTCGCGGCTTGCCGCCGCCGCCAGCGGGCTCGAACCGACATAACCGATGTCGACCGAGCCGGAAGCGACCGCGGCGATGACATCGGCGCCGGAATCGAATTTACGCCAGTCGATCGTGGCCTTGGTGGCTTTTTCATAGGCGCCATCGGCTTGCGGCACTTTGGAAGGCTCGACCACCGTCTGGTAGCCGATGGTGATCTTCAGATCCTCGGCCAGGGCCTGGCTGAGAAAGGCGGCGCCGGCAAGCGCGGCGGACGACAGAAGGAGAATGCGTCGCGAAATGGTGGACATCAAAGGGCTCCATGAAAACAGAGAAAACCGGATTGCCGCATGATAGTCCGCTAATTCTATCGTTCTTGTAGAGTTAAATCCTTCCAACGAAGGCGGGTTTGTTGGAAAAAATCTGTCGGGGGCGCTGTGCCGATGCGGAAAGGGCGGCTGCATTGCCGTCATCGCCCCTCCATATGAACGGAAAAGGTGCCCCGCGAACGCCAGACTTCGTCATCCTAGGGCGAAGCAAGGAGCGCAGCGACGCGCGCAGACCCCTGGAGTTGCTCCGCAGCCCAAGGGATCCATTCCGTGACGCCGAAGCGTTGCTGCGGTTCAGGTTCTGCTCCGTCGCATCCTTCGACCGAGGTCACGGCATGGATCCTCGGGTCTCCGCGACGGAGCTTCGCTCCTGCTCCGCCCGTGGATGACGAAGTCGGGAAGGCTCGGCCAACCGTCGACGCCCTCACCTACGAAACGACAATTTCGCTTTTGCGATTGCCACACAAATCCATGCCTCGAATCGCCAAGGAATTGACAAGCCGTTTCGCGTGTTCGAGGGTAAGTATAGTATCCTTATCGACATGAGGGATTGGAGGCGAACGATGAGCGGGCACCCCTGCACCATGATCGCTCAGGCATGCACCGGCTCCTGGCGCCGCACGAGTCAGCGCGCGGCACGGCTGTTTCGCGCGAAACCATTTGTCGCCTCGTCGCCGTCGAGATGCATTTCTGTGCTCTTAATGGCACAAAAGCCTGACAAAATGGCTCCAGCGGCTTGAAAACGAAGCAAAATCAACGTTTCTCGGCTTGTATATCATGTCACTAGATGTGTCATGGATGCTTGGGCGCGGCGGGGAGGCTCGCCAGGCGTTTCGCAACGGATGGCCTCGTGCCGTCGCATGACAGAGAAACGTTCGGTCAATGCTCACCAAAAAAGGCAAGTACGGCCTCAAGGCGCTGGTCCACCTGGCGCACCTGCCGACCGGACAGCTGGCTTTCGTCAACGACATCGCGACCGGCAACAACATCCCGAAGAAATTTCTCGATGCCATACTGGGCGAGCTGCGCAATGCCGGTTTCGTCCAGAGCCGCAAGGGCAAGGATGGCGGCTACCGCCTGGCGCGGCCGGCCGACGAGATCAAGGTCGGCCATGTCGTGCGCGTCCTCGACGGGCCGCTGGCGCCAATTCCCTGCGCCAGCCGCACACAATATCAGCGCTGTGAAGACTGCAACGAGGCGACATGCCAAGTCCGACATCTGATGCTCGAGGTCCGGCAGGCGATCGCCGAGGTGCTCGACCAGCGCAGCCTCGCCGAGATGCGCGACATCGGCCTCGACGACCTTACGGTCGCGAGGGAGATCGACGAGCTGCCCGTCACCGTGAAGGTCCAGGCCTGACGCCTCGCATTCCACAGGTGCGCGCATGAGCGGGCGCGCCAGTTCGATCATCCCCAATTCGATCATCATCGTCGGCGGCGGCGCCTCAGGCGTCGTGATGGCCGCGCATCTCCTGAAATCGACCAATCCGGATCTGCGCGTCACGCTGATCGAAAAGCGCCCGCATTTCGGCCAGGGCATCGCCTATTCGACGCTGCTGTCGGCGCATGTGCTGAATGTCAGCGCCGCCGGCATGAGCGCCTATGCCGACGATCCCGGCAATTTCTGGCGCTGGCTGCACGGGCGTGGCCTGGTAGACCAGGAGCAGACGCCGCAGACGCCCTTTTACGCGCCACGCAGCATCTACGCCCGCTATCTCGGCGAACTGCTCGACGAACTCGAAGCGCGCGAACAGCCGACCGGGCGGCTGCGCCTGATCCACGAAGAGAGCCTGTCGATCACGCCGACCGCGTCCGGCGTCGAGGTGGCGCTCGCCAACGGCACCAGCGTCGTCGCCCACATGGCCATACTCGCCACCGGCCATGACGAACAGCCGACGCAAGGCCATGCGATCCGCATGGGCTCGGAGGCCGACACCGCGCTCGACCCGGAAAGCCGCGCCATGGTGCTGGGCACCGGCCTCAGCATGGTCGACGCGTTCCTGGCGCTGGAACAGCGCGGCCACAGGGGCGAGATCGTCGCCGTGTCGCGGCGCGGCCTGCTGCCGTCGCCGCACCGCAAGGGCAATCCGATCAAGCTCGACGTCGCCGACATCCCGCTCGGCACCCAGCTTTCCTATTTCGTCGGCTGGTTCCGCGACCTGATCCGCGAGAACCAGAAGGCCGGCATCGACTGGCGCGACGTGGTCGACGGCCTGCGCCCCTTCAACCAGAAGATCTGGCAGAACTGGCCGGCTTCCGCCAAGCGCCGCTTCGTCGAGCACACCAAGGCCTGGTGGGACATCCACCGCCATCGCATGGCGCCCGAGGTCTACGCCAAGGTGACGCAAGCCGTGCAATCGGGACGCATCCGGCTTGTCGCTGGGCGCGTCGTCGGCATCACGCCAGGCGAGGCCTTCAGCGTCGACGTCCAGTCGCGCCACAGCCAGCTTGTCGAGACGTTCGACGTCGCCCGTATCTATGATTGCTCGGGGATCGTGCGGGACATTTCGACCTCGTCGAACAGCGTGGTGCGCTCGCTGGTCGACCGCGGGCTCGCGCGGCCGGATCCCATGCGCATCGGCCTCGACGTGTCGGCCAATTGCGAGATCATCGCCGGCGACGGCACGGTCTCGCGCAAGATCCTCGCCGTCGGCCCGCTGACGCGCGGCACCTTCTTCGAGATCGATGCCATTCCCGACATCCGCATCCAGTGCGCGCGGCTGAGCAAGCAGTTGCTAGGGTAAAGCGACCTAGACACTTCGTTTTGACGCAATTCCCAAGGGAAAGCGCTACGCGCTTTTCCCGGGAAAACCGCTCACACATTTCCTGGAATTGCTCTAGCCGCCCAGCGCCTCGCAGACCAGGCGCGCGGTTTCGGCGCCGGAAAAATTCTGCTGGCCGGTGATCAGATTGCCGTCGCGAACGGCAAAGCCGCGCCACAGCCCGGCTTGCACATAATTGGCGCCGATGGCCTTCAACTCGTCCTCGATGCGCCAGGGCATCAGATGCTTGCCGCGCTCGAGCGCGCCCATCTCCCACGTCGCCTTGTCGGCGAAATCCTCCTCGGCATTGGCGAAACCGGTCACCGTCTTGCCGGCGGCGAGCAGCGAGCCGTCGGCACGCCTGGCGTAGCGCAGCAGCGCGGTGCCGTGGCAGAGCGCGGCGGCCACCTTGCCGGCCTCATGGAAGGCGACGAAGGTTCGCTGCAGGTCGGTCGCGCTCTCGTAGCTGAACATCGGCGCCTGGCCGCCGGCGACCACAATCGCGTCAAAGCTGTCGACATCGATCTCCGCTGCCGGCCGCGTGGTCTCGACCAGGGCCGCCAGTTTCGGACTTGACAGGAAGCCGAGCGAGATGAGGTCGGTCTCCGAATAGCCCGATGGGTCACGCGGGTCGCTCAGCGCGTCGGCCTCGCATCTGCCGCCCTGAGGCGAAAAGATTTCCACCGCATAGCCGCGCTCGGTGAAGGCAAACCACGGATGCGTCAGCTCGCTCCACCAGAAGCCGACCGGCCATCCTGTCGTGGTCGATACGGCCGGATTGGCGATGACGATGGCGACACGCTTTGGCTTGCGTGCATTGACCGGATTGACATCCCTGACGCTCATCTTGGCTCTCCCTTATGAAACTGTCGCCGACAAAGCCGGGCCCGGCAATCTGGCCATATGGCGGGCCAAATTCCGCTTCCGTCGCCGCAGGGCCTTGCCTACGATGACGGCATGGCACAACGCGGTAGACTCTATGGCTGCCCGGTCGAGTTCGCGCTCGACGCGCTCGGCGGCAAGTGGAAAACGGTGATCATCGCACGCATCAAGCAAGGGCCGCTGCGCTATTCCGAGCTGCGCCGGCTGATCCCCTCGCTCTCCGACAAGATGCTGACGCAGCGCCTGGCCGATCTCGTCGAGATCGGCTTCGTCGTGCTCGAGACGTCGCCCGACGGCAAGGGGCGCTACGCCTTGACCGAGCGCGGCCACGATCTCGCCGCAGCACTCCAGGCGCTCTACGACTGGGGCAGCGTGCATGGCCGCGCCGAGGGCGTGCGCTTCCGCACTGATATCGAGGCGGCGGCCTAGCAACATTTGTCCCTCAGGGCGCAGCGGCCAGCGCGCCGCAGAAGCCGGCGACATCGGTGATGACGGCCTCGCCGAGGAAACGCAGCGTCGCCATCGAGCGGTCGCGCGCTTCGCGGTTGCCGAAGCCGCAGGCGTCCTCGATCACAACGGCCGTAAAGCCATTGTCGGTCGCCTGGCGGACGGTCGGCTCGATGCCGATCTCCGTGGCGATGCCGGCAAGGGCGACGGCGCGCACGCCGCAATCGCCGAGCGCAAAGCCAAGCGCCGTGGAATCGAAGGCCGACATGGTCAGCTTGTCGAACACGGCTTCGTCGGCGCGGGGCGCCAGTTCGGGGACGATCCCGGTCGCTTGGGCGTCGCGCAAAAACCACGGCTCGACCGCGTCGGGGTTGTCGCGCCGCTGCCAGGCCATGGCGGTGCGCAGTTGGGTGGCGCCCATCCATTTGCGTGGCAGAGAGAGATGGCGCGTGAACGCCACCCGCATGCCGGCCGAGCGGGCGGCTTCGAGCACGATGCCGGTGCGCTCGACGATATCGGCCGCGCCGGCGACCTGGCGGCAGATGCCGACCTGCATGTCGTAGACCACCAGCGCCATGCGGCGCGGATCGCACCATTCGACCAGCCTGGCCGGAATCTCGATGCCTTCGCTGGACCGGATCATGCCGCGGTCCGGTCCCAGGGTTGGGCGATGTCGACGCTGGGGTCGAACAGATATTCGAGCGGCAGCGGTGCCGGATCGAAAGCCAGGAAGTGCCATTCGAGCAGCCCAGCCTTCGACAGCGGGAAGTCGTCGGTGTAGCGCCTGGCTTCCTCGACGCTGTCGAGTTCGAAGACGATGATGACGCCGCCGACATCGGCGCGGGCATGGTTTTCGCGCACGATGCCTGCCTTCCACAGCCGCCAGACATTCGACACCTCGTCGCGCAGATAGGGTTTCAAATCGTCGAGGGTGACGCCGGGCTTGAAGTTGTCATAGGCAATGATCTTCATCGGCTGTCTCCTCTTCGCCTGTCAGCATCGCGCGGCCCGCTTGCTGTTCGGGGCAGGCGTCGCGTTCGGCTAGCATGTCGAAAATGGCGGCTTCAACGAACGAGATGGTTCGTTGAAACGAACTGCCGGTTGGCCTTTCGTGGCGCGCGGCATCCAGCGGAGAGGGGACGAGAATGGGCATCGAGCGGCTGAACCCGAACGGCATGCACGGCAACCCGGCCTATTCGCAAGGCGTGGCGCTGCCGGCCTCGGCGCGCATCGTGCTGATCGGCGGGCAGAACGGAATCGACGCCGATGGCCGGATCGTCGGCAAGGGCGACATCGCGGCGCAGACCGCGCAGGCGCTCGCCAATCTGGCGATGGTGCTCGAAGCCGGCGGCGCCAGGCCGCAGGATCTCGTCCGCCTGTCGATCTACATTGTCGGCGACGCCGATATCGGGCCGGCCTTCGGCGTCTGGATGGCATTCTGGGGCGATCGCGGGACGCCGCCGGTGGTGACGGGCATACGCGTCCTCGGCCTCGCCAATCCGGATTTCCTGATCGAGATCGAGGGGCAGGCGGCGGTTGAAGCGTAATCTCCCCCTTGAGGCTACGCCATGCACACATTTTCTGTGATTGGCGTGACGGATCAGCCCGAGGCTTGATTGCCACGTGGTTCCCCCAATCCGTCGCTGCTTCGCAGCGCCACCTTTCCCCCCTCCGGAGGGAAAGGAAGGAGCGTTGCTGGACGAGCGTTGCCGGCAAAAAGCTTGGCGCCTTTCCTCTACCCCGTCGATCGGGGGGTCCGAGGGACGGGCGAGGCTCGTGGCTCGCCCCGGCAGTGGCTCGGCGAAGCCGAGACGGAGTGGGGGCGACCAGCGCCGCATAAGACAATGCATGCGCCAAGTTGCCATGCACGCTATCGCCAAAGACCAGCCGCTTGGAAATGTGTGCATCCGGTAGCCCCTTGAGGGGGACATTAAGCGCCGCCTGGAATTTCATTCCTCGTCTGGCCGTCTGATTGGCACGTTCTATCTTCTTTCCCGCGACAAACGGCTGGAAAAGAGGCTACGCTGCCGCTCTGCCGGCTCAATCAAATAAGCAGAGCATGATGTCGTCCGAAAACCGCTTCACACTTTTCGGCATCATGCTCTAGGCGGTCGCTTGATCAGGGAGCTTCGATATGAGCGAGCACGGAAAAGCCGCGCCAGGCAGCGCCGCCTCGGATGGCCAATCGTCGCGCTTGCGGCCACCTTATAAATCGGTACTCGACCTGATCGGCCAGACGCCGGTGGTCGAGCTGACCAAGTTCGACACCGGCAAATGCCGGCTGTTCATCAAGCTCGAAAGCCAGAACCCCGGCGGCTCGATCAAGGACCGCATCGCGCTGTCGATGATCGCGGCGGCGGAGAAAGAGGGCAAGCTCAAGCGGGGCGGCACCATCGTCGAGGCGACCGCCGGCAATACCGGCCTTGGCCTTGCCCAGGTCGGCATCCCCAAGGGCTACCGCATCGTGCTGGTCGTGCCGGACAAGATGTCGCGCGAGAAGATCCAGCATCTGCGCGCTCTTGGCGCCGAGGTGCGCATGACGCGCTCCGACGTCGGCAAGGGCCACCCGGAATATTACCAGGACATGGCCGAGAAGATCGCGGCGGAAGTGCCCGGCGCCTTCTATGCCAACCAGTTCGCCAATCCGGCCAACCCGCTGGCGCATGAGACGACCACCGGCCCGGAGATCTTTTCGCAGCTCGACGGCAATGTGGACGCGGTGGTGGTCGGCGTCGGCTCGGGCGGTACGCTGACCGGGCTTGGCCGCTACTTCGCCAAGGTGTCGCCGAAGACCGAAATGGTGCTGGCCGATCCGGTCGGCTCGGTGCTGGCGCCCTTGATCAAGACCGGCAAGATGGAAGAGGCCGGCAGCTGGACGGTGGAAGGCATAGGCGAGGATTTCGTGCCGCCCAATGCCGATCTGTCGCTGGTCAAGAAGGCCTATTCGATATCAGACAAGCAAAGCATGCTGGCGGTGCGCGATCTTCTGTCGCGCGAAGGCATTTTGGCCGGCTCGTCCTCGGGCACGCTTTTGTCGGCCGCCTTGCGCTATTGCCGCGAGCAGACGACGCCGAAGCGCGTCGTCACCTTCGTCTGCGACAGCGGCAACAAGTATCTGTCGAAGGTGTTCGACGATTTCTGGCTGGCCGAACAGGGCCTGGCCGAGCACGAGCAGCATGGCGATTTGCGCGATCTCGTCATGCGCACCCACCGCACCGGCGACACGGTCTATGTCGGCCCGGACGAAAGCCTGCTCAACGCCTATGGCCGCATGCGCCGCTCCGATGTCTCGCAGCTGCCGGTGCTGGAAGACGGCAAGCTGATCGGCATCGTCGACGAAAGCGATATCCTGGCCAAGGTCGACGGTCCCTATGACGGGCGCTGGGGGCGCTTCAACGGTCCGGTGCGCACGGCGATGACCTCCAATCTGCACACGCTGCAGGCCAGCCAGACGCTGGATGCGCTGCTGCCGGTGTTCGACCGCAACGAGGTCGCCATCATCTTCGACGGCGACGAGTTCGTCGGCCTGATCACCCGCATCGACCTGATCAACCATTTGAGGCGCGCACGATGACCAGCCACACACCACCACCATCGGGCAAGAATCGCCTGGCCTTCTCGACGCGCACCATCCATGGCGGCCAGAGCCACGACCCGCTGACCGGCGCGGTGATGGTGCCGATCTATGCGACCTCGACCTACGGCCAGCAGTCGCCCGGCGTGCACAAGGGGTTCGAGTACGCCCGCAGCCAGAACCCGACGCGCTTTGCCTTCGAGCGCGCGGTGGCCGATCTCGAAAGCGGAACGGCCGCGTTTGCCTTCGCCTCCGGCCTGGCGGCGATCTCGACCGTGCTGGAACTGCTCGATGCCGGCGCCCATATCGTCGCCACCGACGACATCTATGGCGGGTCGTTCCGACTGATGGAGCGGGTGCGCAAGCGCTCGGCGGGCCTGCAGGTCTCGTTCGTCGACTTCACCGACCTTGCCGCGGTGGAAGCCGCGATCCGGCCGGAGACGAAGCTGCTGTGGGTCGAGACGCCGACCAACCCGCTGCTGCGCATCGTCGACCTCGAAGGCGTCGCCGCGCTGGCCAAGCGCAAGGGCGTCCTCACCGTCGCCGACAACACGTTCTGCAGCCCTTATATCCAGCGGCCGCTGGAACTCGGCATCGACATCGTCGTGCACTCGACGACAAAGTATCTCAACGGCCATTCCGACATGGTCGGCGGGGTGGCCGTCGTCGGCGACAACAAGGAATTGGCGGCCCAGCTGAAATTCCTGCAGAACGCCATCGGCGCCATATCGGGCCCGTTCGACAGTTTCCTGGCGCTGCGCGGCCTGAAGACCCTGGCGCTTCGAATGGAGCGGCATTCCGACAACGGGCTGAAGATCGCGCAGTGGCTGGAAGCGCGAAAAGATGTGCGCCGCGTGATCTATCCCGGCCTCGCCAGCCATCCGCAGCATTCCATCGCCGTCCAGCAGATGCACGCCTTCGGCGGCATGATATCAGCCGTGCTCGACCGCGATCTCGCCGGGACAAAACGCTTCCTCGAACACACGCAATTGTTCACGCTGGCCGAAAGCCTCGGCGGGGTGGAGAGCCTGATCGAACACCCGGCGCTGATGACGCATGGCTCCATTCCCGCCGAGAAGCGGGCGGAGATCGGCATTTCGGATTCGCTGGTGCGGCTGTCGGCGGGGATCGAGGATGGCGATGATCTGATCGCCGATCTGGAGCAGGCGCTGGGGGGATAGCGCCAGCGGTTGACGCCAAACCCCATTCGCCCGAGATGTAGCGCCCATGGCCACGCGCGAACCCGAAAAACCCACCGAACCCCTGACCTTCGCGGTGCTGGTGTTCCCCGGCTTTCCGATGATGGCGTTCAGTTCCGTCATCGAGCCGCTGCGCGCCGCCAATGTACTGGCGAAGCGGCAGTGCTATCGCTGGATCATCGTCGGCGGCACGAAAGGCGCGGTCGAGGCGTCGAACGGCGTCGTCATCCAGCCGGGCTTCTATGCCGAGGATGCACCGAAGGTCGACCGCATCGTCGTCTGCTCGGGCGGCGATGCCGACCATCTCGTCGCCGAGGACGCGGCGAGCTGGATCCGCCGCAGCCTGCGGGGTGGCGCCCATATCGGCGCGGTGGCGGATGCGGCGTTCTTCCTCGCACGCGCCGGCCTGCTCGACGGTCATGCCTGCACCTTGCACTGGACCAGCCAGGCCGCCTTCACCGAGGCGTTTCCTGCAATCGAGCTGCGGCGCGATCTCTACGTCATCGACCGCAAGCGCTTCACCTCGGCCGGCGGCGTCGGCAGCCTCGACATGATGCTGGAGATCATCACCCGGGATTACGGCGCCGAGCTCGCCGCCGGCGTCGCCGAATGGTTCGTGCACAGCCAGCTGCGCTCCAGCGTCGACCGCAAGCTGATGCCGCTCAGGCTGCGCACCGGCGTGCAGAACGAGCTGGTGCTGTCGGCCATCGCCATCATGGAGGACGCGGTCGAGGAGCGGCTCGGCATGGCCGAGCTGACGGCGCGGCTCGGCGTCTCCTCCGACAAGCTCGAGCGCTCCTTTCGCTCCGAGCTCGCCATCTCGCCCAATGGCTACTACCGGCGGCTCAGGCTGAAGCGCGCCGCCGACCTTTTGGCGCATTCGACGCTCGCCGTGCGCGACGTGGCGCTGGCCTGCGGCTTTGCCTCCATGTCGAGCTTTGCCCGGGCTTTTCGGGAAGAGCATGGGCATGCGCCGAAGCTGGCCAGACGGCATTAGGGCTTTCGAATGCTGGCGGGCCAGCGCCCCCCTCTGTCCTGCCGGACATCTCCCCCACACGGGGGGAGATCGGCTGTCACCGCCGCTTTCGCCAATCGCTACGTTGAAGAAGGCGCGCGGTTGCCGACACTGCAATCTCCCCACTCGTGGGGGAGATGCCCGGCAGGGCAGAGGGGGGCGCGAAGGATCGCGACGCCTCTCAATTGTCAGCGGCATCCCGCATAACCCCTGCGGTTTTCCGCACAATCATCCCGCCGCTGCTGCGCCATGGTCTGACCTTGCAACCGATACAAGGCCGAACCCCCATGAGCATCGTCGTATTCGACCCCGACAGCACCGAAGACGTCGACTTCAAGGATCGCATGCGCCACCCGGCGGCGGCTGATCCGGCGGGCGGCATGTGGCTGTCGGACACCGAGCCGTCCTTCATCGACGCGGATGCCTTGCGCAAAGGCCGGTTGGCCAAACTGCGCGGCTGGATGCGCGACGCCGGCTATGGCGGGGTGGTGCTGTTCGACCCGTACAACCAGCGCTACGCCACCGGCTCGCGCAACATGTTCGGCTACTTCCTGCGCAACTCGACCCGTTATTTCTTTATTCCCACCGAAGGGCCGATCGTGCTGTTCGAATATCCGCAGAGCTACCATGTCTCGATGGTGCTCGACACGATCGACGAGGCGCGTCCGTCCAAGCTCGTTTGGTCGTCGGTCTCCGGCCGTGACGACGAAACCGCCGGGCCCTTCGCCGACGAGATCGCCGAGCTCCTGAAGAAGCATGGCGGCGGCTCGATGAAGCTCGGCCTCGACCGCTGCAGCCATCTGCAGGCGCTGGCGCTGGAAAAGCGCGGCTGCGAGGTCAGGGATTGCCAGGGCGAAATCCTGGCGGTGCGCGCGGTGAAGACGCCCGAAGAGGTGAAATGCCTGCAGGTGTCGATGGCCGGCGCCGAGGCCGCGGTCTATGCGGTGCGCGAGGCGATCAAGCCCGGCGTCTCCGAAAACGAGCTGTTCGCCATCATGTATGGCGAGGTCATCCGCCAGGGCGGCGAGTTCATCGAGACGCGGCTGCTCACATCGGGCCAGCGCACCAATCCCTGGTTCAACGAGGCCAGCGGCCGCAAGATCCGGCCCGGCGAGCTGCTCGCGCTCGATACCGACACGATCGGCTGCTACGGCTATTACTCCGATTTCTCCCGCACCTTCCGCTGCGGACCGGGCAAGCCGACCGATTACCAGAAGTCGCTCTACCGCATGGCGCACGACCAGGTTCAGCACAATATTTCGATCGTCAAGCCCGGCATGGCGTTTCGCGAAATCGCCGAAAAGGCCTGGAAGATCCCCGACCGCTTCGTCGACCAGCGCTATACCTCGGTGATGCACGGCGTCGGCATGCATGGCGAGACACCGTTCATCGCCCATGCCATGGATTACGAGACCTATGGCCGCGACGGCCATATCGTGCCAGGCATGGTGGTGAGCGTGGAAAGCTATATCGGCGAGAAGGGCGGCCGCGAGGGCGTCAAGCTGGAGGACGAAATCCTGATCACCGAGACGGGCACCGAGCTTCTGTCGCGCTTTCCCTATGAGGACGAGTTTCTGGAGAAGCAGGTTTGATGCCTACTGTCCGCCTCCGTGATGTGACCTTCGCGGCTGGCGCAGCCTCCCATCGCTTCGTCATCCTAGGGCGGAGCAAGGAGCGCAGCGACGCGGCGCAGACCCCTGGAGCTGCTCCGCAGCCCAAGGGATCCATGCCGGGACTCCGAAGCGTTGCTACGGTTCAGGTTCTGCTCCGTCGCATCCTTCGACCGAGGTCACGGCATGGATCCTCGGGTCTCCGCGACGGAGCTTCGCTCCCGCTCCGCCCGTGGATGACGAAGGTGGGGAAGCGGCGACCAATCGCCAGCGTTAGCGCCGGCTCGCTGAACAGAACGGCGCGGACTGCCGACGCGGGCCCACTTGCATGAAAAGCCCCATCTCCATCAGCAGAGGCACGGTGGCCGCAATCTTCATCGACCTGCAGGAAGAGCACCGGCAGGACAAGCGCTATCTCGTCGAGGGTTTCGCCGGCATCCTGGCCAACGTCCAGCGGCTGCAAGAAGCGGCGCGCGCCAACCACGCGCCGCTCCAGCATTGGGCCTATATCGTCGATCTCGACAAGCAGGACCGGCCGTTTCATCCGCTCGGTGCCGACGGCAAGTCGGCCTTTTCCGACAAGTCCGATCCGCTGACCGAGATCTGCCATGAAGTGGCGCCGGCCAGGGACGAAGCGCTGCTGATCAAGGCCGAGGCCAGCGCCTTCCGCAGCGGGCCGGCGGCGGATCTGCTCAAGGCGTCAGGCATCGAATGGCTGGTCATCGCCGGCGTCTGGACCGAGGCCTGCATCGATGCATCAGTCAAGGACGCCGTGGCGAAAGGTTTTCGCGTGCTCCTGGTCAAGGATGCCTGCGGCAGCGGCAGCGCCGCCATGCACCAGACCGGCATCCTCAACCTCGCCAACCGGCTCTATGGCGGGGCGGTCACCGACACCGACGGCGCCTGCCGGCTGCTGGCCGGCGACACCGTCAACGCCTGGCAGGTCGAGGGGTCGGTGCCACTTCGCTTCACCTTCGACAATGCGGCGGCGCTCTACGCCGATCTATGACGGCAGACCGACATGACCGGCCGCGGCAAATATGAAACACGGCTCGACCCAGCGCTGTGGGCCTACATAGACAACGTCAACGCCTGGTATCCGCCCGATATCACCGGCCTGCCGATCGACAAGCAGCGCGCGGTCTATGACAGGATGTGCCGGGCTTTCCACCGGGGCCGGCCCGCCGGGGTCAAGGCCAGCGACGGCCTGGTCGCCGCCCCGGGCCACCGCATCCCGATCCGCCGCTACCAGCCGGCCGGCAAGGCGGCGCGGGCCATGGTGCTCTATTTCCATGGCGGCGGCTTCATCCTCGGCGGGCTCGACAGCCATGACGACATCTGCGCCGAGATCTGCGCCGGCACCGGCTTCGACGTGGTGTCGGTCGACTACCGGCTGGCACCCGAGCATGTCCATCCCGCCGCCTTCGACGATGCGATGGCCGTCTTCGCATGGGCGGCCGGGACGTCAGGCCTGCCGGTCGTCCTGTGCGGCGAGAGCGCCGGCGGCAATCTGGCCGCTGCCGTGGCGCAGGCGACGCGCCGGCATATCAGGACAGCGATCGGCCAGGTGCTGATCTATCCCGGCCTTGGCGGCGACGAGGCCGCCGGCTCCTATGTCGAACATGCCGAGGCGCCGCTGCTGTCCGTCGGCGACATCGCCTTTTACCGCGATGTCCGTTCGGCCAAGCGGCAATCTCCGGTCGACCCGACCTTTTCACCGCTGCGCGACCGCGACTTTTCCGGCCTGCCGCCGACGGTGATCATCACGGCCGAGTGCGACCCGCTATCGTCCGACGGCGAAACCTACCGCGACCGCATCGTTGCGGCCGGCGGCAAGGCCTGGTGGCATGAAGAGAAGCGCCTGGTTCACAGTTTCCTGCGCGCCCGCACCACGGTGCCGGCCGCGGCGGAGGCGTTCGCGCGCATCATCGCGGCGATTGCGGCGCTTGGCCGGGGCGAGTGGCCGTATTGAGTCCTACGACGCCGCGACGCTCTTTTCGGAGGAACTGGCTTTCAGCCAGAGCGCCTTTTCGCCGAGCGTGGCGACCATGGCGGCATGCGCCGCACGCTCCGCTTCGGTCAGGCGCGGCAGCAGCGGCCTCGGGCGCTCGGCGACGATGATCTCGATGTGGCGGACATTCTCGCCCTGTGCCGGAGCGGTGGCGCTGTCGAGGATAAGCGCCGCCTGCTTGCCGCCGATCAGCTCAATATAGACCTCGGCCAGCAATTCGGAATCGAGCAGCGCGCCGTGCTTGGTGCGCTTCGTGTTGTCGATGCCGTAGCGCCGGCAGAGCGCATCGAGCGAATTGGGGCCCATCGGGTGCTTGCGCCGCGCCAGCGCCAGCGTGTCGACGACACGGCCGGGATCGACGACCGGATGGCCGAGCCGGCCGAATTCGACATTGAGGAAGCCGATGTCGAACGTGGCGTTGTGCGCGACCAGCCTGGCGCCGTCGGTGAAGGTCAGCCATTCCTCGGCGATTTCGGCGAAGGTCGGCTTGCCCGCGAGATCCGCCGCGCTGATGCCATGCACGGCTTGCGCCTCCGCATGGACCGCCCGGCCCTGCGGGTTGATATAGTGGTGGAACGTCCTGCCGGTCGGGAAACGATTGACCAGCTCGACGCCGCCCAGCTCGATCACGCGGTCGTCGCGCGAATCAAGGCCGGTGGTTTCCGTATCGAAGATGATCTCGCGCATCGAATCAGTTTGCTCCTGGGGAGTAGAATCACGAGACCGGAACAAAATGGCAATGGGCAATGCTGACAGCCCGCCGTCAGGAACCCCTTTGTCCCCGGAGTTCGGCGACGATGTCGGCGACGGCGGCACGCGCGGCGCCCAGCCCCTGGCCGGTGTCGATGACGAAATCGGCCAGCCTGCGCTTCTCCTCATCCGGCACTTGCTTGGCCAGGATCGCCGCCAGTTTTTCTTCCGTCATGCCCGGCCGGGCCAGCACGCGCTGGCGCTGGACTTCGGCGGGCGCCGTGACGACGACGACCTTGTCGACGCGGCCACGGCCGCCGGTTTCGAAAAGCAGCGGAATGTCGAGCACGGCGATCGATTCGCCCGCGTTACGATGCGTGGCCAGGAAGGCGTCGGCGTCGGCGCGCACCAGCGGATGGATGATGGCTTCCAGCCGCTTCAGCGCGGCGGCATCGCCAAGCACGCGCGCGCCAAGTTTTACGCGGTCGACCACGCCATCGACAACCGTTCCGGGAAACGCGGCCTCGATCAGAGGTGCCGCCGCGCCGGAATAGAGGCGATGCACCGCCTCGTCGGAATCATGGACCGGCACGCCCGCCTCGGCGAACATTTTGGCCGTGGTCGACTTGCCCATGCCGATCGAGCCGGTGAGACCGAGCACGATCATGGTTTCGGCACCAGATCGGCAACGATGAGCGCGCGCAGCTCAGCCGTGACCTGCGGCCTGACGCCGAACCAATGTTCGAAGCCGGGCACGGCCTGGTTGAGCAGCATGCCGAGGCCGTCGACCGTCTTCAGCCCCCTGGCACGCGCGGCGGCGAGCAATGGCGTTTCCAGCGGCACATAGACGAGGTCGGTGACGATGGCGTGGGCCGGCAGCAGGGCCGGGTCGGCGGCGAGACCTTCATTGCCGACCATGCCGAGCGCGGTGGTGTTGACCAGCAGGCCGGCGTCGGCCAGCAATTCGTTGATCGCCGCCGTGCCATGCGCCGAAACGCCGGCGCCGAAACGGTCGCGCAATTCCTGCGCCCGGGCCAGCGTGCGGTTGACGATGCGGATGTCGGAAAAACCGCGTTGCTTCAGCGCCTGGATGACGGCGCGCGACGCGCCGCCGGCGCCGAGCACGACCGCGGGGCCGGTGTTCGCCCAGCCGGGCGCGTAGTCATCGAGGTTGGCGGCAAAGCCGTGACCGTCGGTGTTGCCGCCCCACAGCACGCCGTCCTCAAACCACAGCGTGTTGACGGCGCCGATTTCTTCGGCCGCCTGGTCGCGGCGGTGGACGAGAGCGAAGGCGGCTTCCTTGTGCGGAATGGTGACATTGCCGCCGCGAAACCCGTTTGCCTGCAATGTCGCGATGAATTCGGCAAAATCCTGCGGCGCCACGTCGATCGCCTCGTAGCTGCCGTCGATGCCGTGCTGGACCAGCCAGTGGCCGTGGATCTTCGGTGACCGCGAATGCTTGATCGGGTGGCCGGTGACAAAAGCCTTCTTCGTTGCCTCAACCATCGATGGCTCCGAGCGTGCGCAATTCCGCCAGCAGCGGCAAAAGCGGCAGGCCGACAATGGTGAAATAATCGCCTTCGATCTTTTCGAAGAGCTGGATGCCTTCGCCTTCGATCTGGTAGGCACCGACGCTGGCCAGCGCCTTGGCGCCGACACGGGCGAGATGGCGGCCGATGAAGCCGGGGTCGAGCTTGCGCATGGTCATGCCGGCGATGCCGACATGGCGCCACAGCACCTTGCCGTCACGCACCAGCACGGCGGCGCTGTTGAGCTGATGGGTCCTGCCCGACAGCGCCAGGAGATGACGCCGCGCGCCTTCCATGTCGGCCGGCTTGTGGAACACCTCGTCACCCAAAGACAAAGTCTGGTCGCAGCCGAGCACCAGCGCGCCGGGCCGGCGTTCGCTGACCTCGGTGGCCTTGGCCTCGGCCAGCACCAGGGCGACATCCTCCGGCGAAACGCCGCTGTCCTGCAACGGCGCCTCGAGCGCGCGCTCGTCGACATCGGCCGGCACCGCCTCGATGTCGAGGCCAGCATGGATGAGCATCGCCTTGCGGAATGGACTGCCGGAAGCGAGGATGATTTTTTCGGTCATGGTTGTTCACCAGGGTCGGCGTTCCGTCACGCACGTATCTCGTTTGCCCTAGCGCGACTTCCCCCGCAGGGCAACGATCGCCGCGGCCGTTTCCTCGATCGAGCGGCGGCTGACGTCGATCATCGGCCAGCCATGGCGCGTGCAGATCTGGCGGGCGTAGGCGAGTTCCTCGTTGATGGCGGCGCGGTCGACATAGTCGGTCGGCACGTAGGAGCTGCTGTTGCCTAGGATGCGGTTCTGGCGGACATGCGAAATGCGCTCGGCGGTGGCGATCAGCCCGACGATCAGCGGCGTCTTGGCGGCAACCAGGCTTTCCGGCACCGGCACGCCGAGCACGATCGGGATGTTGGCGGTCTTGATGCCGCGGTTGGCGAGATAGATGCTGGTCGGCGTCTTCGACGTCCGCGAAATGCCGATCAGCACGACATCGGCATCGTCCATATTGGCCGGCAGCTGGCCGTCATCATGGTCCATGGTGAAGTTGAGGGCATCGATGCGGCGGAAATATTCGGCGTCGAGAACGTGCTGGGCGCCGACGCGGCGGCCGGCCGGCGTGCCGAGATAGGACTGGAAGACGGTGAGCACCGGCTCCAGCACCGACACACAGGGCAGGCCCATGGTGGCGCAGCGCTCGTCGATGCCGCGCGCCAGCTTCTGGTCGACGACCGTATAGAGAATGATGCCCGGCTCCTCCTCTATGTCCTCGAACACCTTGGCCACCTGCTTTTCGGTGCGGATGAGGGGATAGATGTGTTCAATCGCCCGCGCGTCCTTGTATTGCGCCGAAGCCGCCCGCCCGGCGGCGAGCAGCGTTTCGCCGGTCGCGTCGGAAATCAGGTGCAGGTGAAAGAAGCTCTGGGGTTTGTTCACAGGGATCACCTGGGGCTGTGGGCGGATGTGGATAAGCCGGGACAGAAAGAGCGGCCGGTCGGGAGCGACTGTATCAGATGGCAGTTTGTCCACAATTCGATGCTCTGTCAGCTTCGCCGGCCGGCTGGGGACAAATCTGGGGACGGTCCCTTTTGCCTTTCGGCCATCCACAGGGCGGGGCTCTTCCTTGGCTTGCTAACGCTTTGACTCCGATGACGGATTCCGGACTGTCCCCAGAACCCCGAGGCTGGGAGAGGCGAGCGCGCGACAATATGCTTGCTGGCTTTTTGGCTGACGAAGCGGGACAGGTGACAACCACCACAACCAACAGACTCTTAGAATCAGAAGAATCTTAGATATAAGAATCTTTGATTATAGGAAGGCCGGGAGAGGCGAGCGCTCAATGCCCAAAAGCCGGATCATGCTGGACGTCCTGAAGGGCGAGGCGCACTTTCCGCCTCCGCTCTGGATGATGCGTCAGGCCGGACGTTATCTGCCGGAGTATCGCGAAACGCGCAGGCGTGCCGGTTCGTTCCTCGACCTGTGCTACGATCCCGACCTTGCGGTGGAAGTGACCTTGCAGCCGATCGAGCGCTTCGGCTTCGATGCCTCGATCCTGTTCTCCGACATCCTTGTCGTTCCGCACGCGCTCGGCCGCGACGTGCGCTTCGAGGAAGGGCGAGGACCGCTGCTGACGCCGATCTCGGTGGCCGAGATCATGGCTCTGGAAGGCGATGTGTTTCACGTGAATCTCGAACCGGTCTACGAGACGGTTCGCCGGCTGCGGGCAAAACTGCCTGATGAAACCACGCTGATCGGCTTCTGCGGCGCACCGTGGACGGTGGCGACCTATATGATCGCCGGCCATGGCACGCCAGACCAGGCGCCGGCGCGGCTGTTCGCCTATCGCGAGCCGGCGGCGTTTCAACATCTCCTGAAGGTGCTTGCCGACCATTCGGCGGCCTATCTGATCCGGCAGATCGAAGCCGGGGCGGATGTGGTGCAGATTTTCGATTCCTGGTCCGGCGTGCTCGACGATGCGACGTTCGACCAGTTTTGCGTTTGGCCGGTGGCCGAGATCGTCAGGCAGGTACGGGCCGTCCATCCCGATGTGCCGATCATCGGCTTCCCCAAGGGCGCCGGCGCCCGCTACCGCACCTATCGCCAGAAGACCGGCGTGACGGGGCTGGGGATCGACTGGACGGTGCCGCTGGCGGCGGCGAAGGATTTGCAGCGATCGGGTGCGGTCCAGGGCAATCTCGATCCCCTACGGCTGGTGGCCGGCGGCAAGGCGCTGTCGGACGGCGTCGAGGCGATCCTGAAAGCGCTGGGAGACGGGCCGCTGATCTTCAATCTCGGCCACGGCATCACGCCGGAGACGCCGATCGCGCATGTCGAGGCGATGGTGAAGCAGGTGAGGAGCGCGACACGCTGATGAATGAGACAAACAACACCAACAGCACCGGACAGGCGATGATGCGCATGATCGTCAGCATCGTTGTGCTGATCGTGCTGACGGCGCTTCTGTTTTTCGTCGCGCCAGAAAGTTTCTATCCCTGGGCAAAGGCGATCCATATCCTTGCCGTCATTTCCTGGATGGCCGGCATGCTCTATCTGCCGCGGCTGTTCGTCTATCACGTCGATGCCGCGAAAGGGTCGGCGCAGTCGGAGACCTTCAAGGTGATGGAGCGGCGCCTGCTGCGCGGCATCATCAATCCGGCGATGATCGTCACCTGGGTGTTCGGCCTTTGGCTCGCCTGGAAAATCTTCGGCTTCCAGGGGGGCTGGCTGCACGCCAAGATCGGCCTGGTGCTGCTTTTGTCCGCCGTTCACGGCTATCTGGCCGGCGCGGTGCGGAAATTCGCCGAAGATCGCAACGAAAAACCGGCGAGGCACTGGCGGATCGTCAACGAGATCCCCACATTGCTGATGATCGCCATCGTGATCCTGGTTGTCGTCAAGCCATTCTGAGGCCGATCAGGCCCCTTAAAACGCTGCTTGCTCTTTGATCCGACCGACGATAAAAGACGGGTCTTCCTTCCCGTCATGCGCCGCCCCTCATTATTTTCGGCCGCGCCCGGCATTTGTCGCATCCCGCCGATATTTTTCTCCCAAAGCGCACCCAGAGTCCGTCTATGCAAGAAATGAAACTTACCGAATTCAAGAACAAGAAGCCGCCAGAGCTGATCGCTTATGCCGAATCGCTCGAGGTCGAGAACGCCAGCGTCATGCGCAAGCAGGAGCTGATGTTCGCGATCTTGAAGAAGCTGGCCGCACAGGATATCGAGATCATCGGCGACGGTGTGGTCGAAGTCCTGCAGGATGGCTTCGGCTTCCTGCGCTCTGCCAATGCCAACTACCTGCCAGGTCCCGACGACATCTACATCTCGCCGTCGCAGATCCGGCGCTTTTCGCTGAAGACCGGCGATACGGTCGAAGGGCCGATCCGCAGCCCGAAGGAAGGCGAGCGCTATTTCGCGCTGCTCAAGGTCAATACCATCAATTTCGACGACCCTGAAAAGATCCGTCACAAGATCCATTTCGACAATCTGACGCCGCTCTATCCGACCAAGCGGCTGAAGATGGAGATCGACAATTCGACCAGCAAGGACATCTCGGCGCGCGTGATCGACCTGGTCGCGCCGATCGGCAAGGGACAGCGCGCGTTGATCAACGCGCAGCCGCGGACCGGCAAGACGGTTCTCATGCAGAACATTGCCCACTCGATCACCGCCAACCACCCGGAATGCTATCTGATCGTGCTTTTGATCGACGAGCGGCCGGAGGAAGTGACAGACATGCAGCGCTCGGTGAAGGGCGAGGTGATCTCCTCGACCTTCGACGAACCGGCGGTGCGCCACGTCCAGGTTGCCGAGATGGTCATCGAGAAGGCCAAGCGGCTGGTCGAGCATGGCCGTGACGTCGTCATCCTGCTCGATTCCATCACCCGCCTCGGCCGTGCCTACAACACCGTCGTGCCGTCATCCGGCAAGGTGCTGACCGGCGGTGTCGACGCCAATGCGCTGCAGCGGCCGAAGCGGTTCTTCGGCGCCGCCCGCAACATCGAGGAAGGTGGCTCGCTGACCATCATCGCGACCGCGCTGATCGACACCGGCAGCCGCATGGACGAAGTCATCTTCGAGGAGTTCAAGGGCACCGGCAACTGCGAAATCCAGCTCGACCGCAAGGTCGCCGACAAGCGCATCTATCCGGCGATGGACATACTGAAGTCCGGTACCCGCAAGGAAGACCTGCTGGTGCCGCGCGCGGACTTGCAGAAGATCTTCGTGCTGCGCCGCATCCTGGCGCCGATGGGAACGACCGATGCGATCGAGTTCCTCATCGACAAGCTGAAGCAGACCAAGACCAATGCCGATTTCTTCGATTCGATGAATACGTAAGGGCTTACCCTCCCCCTTGTGGGGAGGGTCGATCCGCGCAGCGGGGCGGGGGTCAGCACTGAGGCTGGCGTTTCACCCCCCGTCTCCCGATCTACGCTTCGCCACGATCGCAAGCCGACCCTCCCCACGAGGGGGAGGGTGAGGAGCTATCGCCGCAACAGCCGCTCCAGCTCTCCAGCATCCGTCACCACCGGCAAACACACCTGCCCGGTACACAGCCAGGCACCGGCTTTGTCGGCCGGTGGCAGAATCCCGCCGGGCAGCAAGGGTCGATTCGTTTCCGAACCAATCGCGGCAATGATGTCGACGCGGCGCGGGTCGGGGCACCGATTCGCAACCGGAACGAGCTTTGGATCCTCTGGAATGTCGACGATGACCAGTTTCAAAGGCTCGATGGCGAGCGCGCAGGCATTGACGATGCCGGCCTGGCCATAGGCCTGGTGCGCGGCGCGGCCGGCCGCATGTTCGGCGATTTTCCAGGCTTTTTCGCCGAGATCGAGATCGCCGGTAACGGAGGCGAGCCGCACGAGTGCCGCGATGATCTGGCTGGTGGCTGAGGAAATGGCCTCGTCGACATCGCCCCTGATACGGATCGGCACGTCGGTGCTGTCCGAGGCGGTCAGATAGTAGCCTGTACCGGTGTCGTCGGCATGCCAATGGTCGAGCTGTTCGATGAACTGCTTCGCCTGGTCGATGTAGCTCCAATCGCCGGACGCCTCGAACAGCGAGATCGCCGCATTGGCCATGGCGGCGTAGTCGCTCGACAAAGCGGGAAACAGTTTTCTGGCACCAAGCATGGAATGCGGCAAGCGGCCGTCGCGGCTGGCGCCGGAGATGTGGGCAAACGCCTTGGCCGCTGCCTCGATGCAGTCGGGCCGGCCCAGCGAGCGACCGGCCTCGGCGAGTGCCGCGATCATCAGGCCGTTCCAGTCGGTGAGGGTCTTGGCATCGAGGCCTGGCCTGACGCGCTCCTCCCGCACCGCGAGAAGCCTGGCTTTGAGCGGCATGAGTTTTTCGCGGTCGGCCACGCTTTGGGCTTGCTGGCCACGGGTTTGATGGACGACCGGCTTGCCTTCCCAGCCATGCGGGGCAGATAGCGTGAAGTATTTAAAAAACAAGGCTGAATCGCTACCGAGGACGGCTTCGATCTCTTGCCGGTTCCAGGTGTAGAACAGCCCTTCCTCGCCTTCGCTGTCGGCGTCGAGGCTGGCTGCGAAGGCGCCGCCGGTGACGCGCATTTCGCGCAGCAGCCAGTCGACCGTCTCTTCGATTCGTATCCGGAACAAATGATTGCCGCTTGCCGAAAAGGCCCAGTTGCAGAAGCGGATCAGCTCGGCATTGTCGTAGAGCATCTTCTCGAAATGCGGCACCAGCCATTCCGCATCGGTTGAGTAGCGGCTGAGCCCACCGCCAATATGATCGTAAATGCCGCCGCCCAGCATCCGTTCCAGGCTGACCAGCAGGTCGTCACGATGCGCGGCGTTGCCATCGCGCAGCCAGGACAGCCACAGCGTCAGCATGAATGGCGCGTTGGGGAATTTCGGCGCGCCACGCAGGCCGCCAAGGTCGCGGTCGATCATGCCGTCGATGCGGCCGGCGAGGTCGGTGAGCGTGCCGCGGTCGAGGCTCTGCCTGGCATGCGTGCCGGAGAGCCGCGCCTCGACATGGGAGGTCAGGCCGTCGGCGCTCTGGTGCAGGCTGTCGCGCTTCTCGCGCCAGGCCTTGTCGACCGCTTCCATGACCTGGATGAAGCCCGGGCGGCCATAGCGCGCCTCGCGCGGAAAATATGTGCCGCCCCAGAATGGCTTGCCGTCCGGCGTCAGGAACATGGTCAGCGGCCAGCCGCCTTGCTCGCCCATCGAGGAGAGCGCGGCCATATAGATCTGGTCGATGTCGGGTCGCTCCTCGCGGTCGACCTTGATATTGACGAACAGACGGTTCATGACGGCGGCGACGCCGTCATTCTCGAAGCTTTCATGCGCCATGACATGGCACCAGTGGCAGGCGGCATAGCCGACGGAGAGCAGGATCGGGCGATCGAGAGTCCTTGCTTCTTCGAGCGATGCCGTGGACCAGGCCCGCCAATGCACGGGATTGCCGCTGTGCTGCTGCAGATAGGGGCTGGCCTCTTCGGCAAGCAGGTTTTGCGCGGGCAATGTCACGATGGGCAACTCGGGTTGTTTGAAGGCGCGAGGCTAGGGCGGTTCAACAGAGCGGGCAAATGATTTCAGGCGATTCGATCGTTGCGCTGTCGAGCGGCCGGCTTCCGGCCGGCGTCGCCGTGCTGCGCATTTCCGGCCCACGGACTCGATTCGTGGTCGAAACGATCGCCGGTGGCATGGTTAAGGACCGGGCGGCGCTCCTGCGCAGGCTCAAGGCGCCCGATGGAACCATACTGGACAGCGGGTTGGTCATCTTCTTTCCCGGTCCGGCCAGCTTTACCGGGGAGGATGTCGCCGAATTCCATGTCCATGGCGGACGCGCCGTGGTGGCCAGGATGCTGGAGACGATCGCCGGCTTTGAGGGCGTCAGGCACGCCGAACCGGGCGAATTCACCCGCCGGGCCTTCCTCAATGGCAAGTTCGACCTAGTCGAGACGGAGGCGCTGGCGGATCTGGTCAGTGCCGAAACGGAGGCGCAGCGACGCTTTGCGGTCCAGAATGCCGAGGGTGTCCAGAGCGAGCTCTATATGAGTTGGCGGCGCCGGCTGATCCACGCGCGCGCGATGATCGAGGCGGAGATCGACTTTGCCGATGAGGAGGATGTGCCGGGATCCGTTTCGGAGACGGTCTGGTCGGATGTCCGGGCGATGATCGGCGAAATCGATCGCCACATCGCCGGATTTCATGCGGCCGAAATCATCCGCGACGGCTTCGAGGTGGTGATTCTCGGCGCGCCGAATGCCGGCAAGTCGAGTCTGTTCAACGCCTTGGCGCGGCGCGATGCAGCTATTGTAACGGATGAGCCCGGCACGACCCGCGACCTGCTCGAGGTGACGCTGGACCTCGGCGGCCTGCGCGTCAGGCTGACGGATACGGCCGGCTTGCGCGAGGCGCCGGGCAAGGTCGAGGCGATCGGCATCGAGAAGGCGCGAGCCAAGGCCGACCGCGCCGATCTCTTGCTGCTGCTGGAGGACATTTTGGCTCCCAGGGGCATCGGCTCGGTCGAGTCTACGGCACCTCTGTTGCGCGTCGGCACCAAGCTCGACCTGTTGGATGAGCAGGCGGCCGGTGATGCGGCCGGCAGATACGACTTCGTCATTTCAGTTATGAATGGCATCGGCGTGGAGGCGCTGCTCGCCGAAATCGGCCGTCGCGCCGCGGAAGCGGCCGGTCATGTCGGCGATGTTCTGCCGTCGCGCCTGCGCCATGTCGAACTGCTTGGTGAAGCGAATCGGCATTTGCTTCGCGCTGCTGCCGAGGGTGCCGCAGGCCAGGAACTGCGCGCCGAAGAGCTGCGGCTGGCGGCGGACAGCCTGGGCCGAATCGTCGGCGCGATCGATGTCGAGGATATGCTCGACGTGATCTTTTCGCAGTTCTGCATCGGGAAATGATTCACGTGAAACAATTGCTTGGACTGATGTGAGCTGGACCTCTGCGATTACGGATACTGGTGCGACTGGCGAAGACATCAACCGCTTCGTCACCTATGGCGGAGCAAGGAGCGAAGCGACGCGGCGCAGACCCCTGGAGCTGCTCCGCAGCCCAAGGGATCCATGCCGCGACTCTGACGCGCCGCAACGGTGCAGAATTCTGCGCCGCTGCACCCTTCGACCTCGGTCACGGCATGATCCTCGGGTCTCCGCGACGGAGCTTCGCTCCTGCTTCGCCCGTGGATGACGAAGTTGGGGACGCTTCGGCAATCCCTTGCCGTGACTCACGTGAAACATCGCCGGACGTGCCGTTCACTCTGTTTCACGTGAAACTTGCCGCGAAGTTTTCTTGACAGCTTGGTGCTGCGGGGACATGTGTCCCTCAATCTCTTTTTGAGTCCAGGATTTGAAATGACCGATCACTATGATGTGGTTGTGGTGGGCGGCGGCCATGCCGGGTGCGAGGCGGCCAGCGCTGCCGCGCGCGCCGGCGCCAAGACAGCGCTGGTGACGCTGCGCTTCGATACGATCGGCGTGATGTCGTGCAATCCCGCAATCGGCGGGCTCGGCAAAGGCCATCTGGTCCGCGAAATCGACGCCATGGACGGGCTGATGGGCCGGGTGGCGGATGCAGCCGGCATCCAGTTCCGTTTGCTCAACCGCCGCAAGGGGCCGGCGGTGCGCGGGCCGCGCACGCAGGCCGACAGGAAGCTCTATCGCCTTGCCATGCAGGAAGCGATTCGGCAGCAGAACGATCTCGACGTGGTCGAGGGCGAGGTGCTGGATTTCGAAATCAACGAAGGGCGGATCGCCGCTGTCCTGCTGGCCGACGGCCGCAGACTTGCGTGCGGCGCCGTGGTCCTGACGACGGGCACCTTCCTGCGCGGCCTCATTCATATTGGCGAGAAGAAGATCGTCGCCGGCCGCATGAACGAGCAGGCGAGCCTTGGCCTGTCGGCGACGATGGACGGTGCCGGTTTCAAGCTCGGCCGGCTGAAGACCGGTACGCCGCCGCGGCTGGACGGAAAATCCATCGACTGGGCGTCTCTGGAAAGCCAGGCGGCGGACGAGGATCCCGTGCCGTTCTCGCTGATGACCGACCGTATCACCACAGCGCAGATCGAGTGCGGCATCACCCGCACGACGCCGGCCACGCATGAGCTGATCCGCGCCAATCTCGGCCGCTCCGCCATGTATTCCGGGTCGATCGAAGGCGTCGGGCCGCGTTATTGCCCGTCGATCGAGGACAAGATCGTCAAGTTCGGCGACCGCGACGGCCACCAGATCTTTCTGGAGCCGGAAGGGCTCGACGACGACACCGTCTATCCCAATGGGATCTCGACCTCGCTGCCGCAGGATGTGCAGCTCGACATCCTCAAGACAATTCCCGGGCTCGAGCATGCGACCATGCTGCAGCCGGGCTATGCCATCGAGTATGATCACGTCGATCCGCGCGAGCTGCATCAGACGCTGGAGACGAAACGTGTCGCCGGTCTTTTTCTCGCCGGGCAGATCAATGGCACGACCGGGTATGAGGAGGCCGCCGGGCAGGGCCTGCTCGCTGGCCTCAACGCTGCGCGGCGGGCGTCCGGCGGCGAGCAGATCGTGCTCAGCCGCACCGAAGCCTATATCGGCGTGATGGTCGACGATCTGACCAGCCGCGGCATCAGCGAACCCTACCGCATGTTCACCTCGCGGGCAGAATTCCGGCTGTCATTGCGCGCCGACAATGCCGATGAACGGCTGACGCCTGTCGCCGAGAGACTGGGGATCGCCTCGGCGCATCGCATGCAGCGCTATGGCGATGTCATGCAGCGGCTCGATGCGGCGCGCGAACTGGCCAGATCGGTGGCGATGACCCCCAACGAGGCGGCGCGGCATGGGTTGGAGATCAACCGGGACGGGGTGCGCCGGTCCGGTTATGAGCTGCTGGCCTATCCCGACGTCGATGTCGCCTGGCTGGCCAGGATCGAGCCTCGGTTCGCGGCGATCGACGCCAGGACCGCCGAGCGCCTCGAAACGGAAGCGAAATATTCGGTCTATCTCGACCGGCAGAAGAGTGATGTCGCTCAGATCCGCCACGAAGAGAGGCGGCTGATCCCGGAGACGGTCGATTTCACCGGCGTACCGGGCCTGTCCAATGAGTTGAAGCAGAAGATGCAGGCGCGGCGGCCGCGGTCCATCGCCGACGCGCAGCGCATGGAGGGCATGACGCCGGCGGCGCTGGCGATCATCGTCGCGCATGTCCGCCACTGTGAGAGTGCGCAGAGGCTCCAGAGCGAGCAAAGGCCCCAGAGCGAACAAAGGGTCGTTGCGTGAGCTCTTTCTCCTGGAAGAGCCTGCAGGACGCGTCCGGCACGGTTTCACGTGAAACATTTGATCGCCTGGTGGCGTTCGAAGCAATGTTCCAGAAATGGAATCGCAGCATCAATCTGGTCGCGCAGTCGACCGCGGGCGATGTCTGGCAGCGCCACATCCTCGACAGCGCGCAGCTGGCACGCATAGAACCCAATGCCACGCATTGGGTCGATATCGGTTCGGGCGGCGGATTTCCCGGCCTGGTCATGGCTTTCCTGCTCGCCGAGCGCGACGGGGCCAGCATCGATCTGGTGGAGAGCAACCGCAAGAAGGCGTCGTTCCTGCAGACCGTCATCGGCCAGTTCAACCTGCCGGCGCGGGTTGTCGCGCGGCGGATCGAGGACAGCCATGCGCTTGTTTCGCAACCACAAATCGTCACGGCACGGGCTCTGGCCTCGCTTTCGGTCCTGCTCGACCTGTCGGCGCCGTGGCTGACATCAGGCGCGCGCGGCCTGTTCCATAAAGGCCGGGATTATCGCGCCGAAGTGCAAGAAAGCGTTAACCGATGGGCCTTCGATCTGGTAGAACATGCCAGTGTGACGGACCCCCATGGCGTCATCCTGGAATTGTCTAACCTGCGACCTGTCTGATCTTCGACTTGACGGGCTATTTGGCGACCCAAAAATGAATTTCTGGCATAAACCCATGAAGAACGGCCCCCGAATCATCACCGTAGCCAACCAGAAGGGCGGGGTCGGCAAGACCACCACCGCCATCAATCTGGCCACCGCTCTGGCCGCGATCGGCGAAAAGGTGCTGATCGTCGACCTCGACCCGCAAGGCAATGCCAGCACCGGCCTCGGCATCGACCGCAAGGACCGCACGGTCTCGTCCTACGACGTGCTGACCGGCGAGCTGGAGCTGGAAGCCGCGGCCATTCCGACGGCCGTGCCCGGCCTGTCGATCGTGCCGTCGACGCTCGACCTGCTCGGCATCGAGATGGAGATCGCCTCGGCGCCCGACCGGGTGCTGCGGCTGCGCAACGCGTTGCGTGCCGCTTCAGCGCGGTCGGCCGGCTTCGGCTATGTGCTGATCGACTGCCCACCTTCGCTCAATCTGCTGACGCTCAATTCGATGGCGGCGGCCGATTCGGTGCTGGTGCCGCTGCAATGCGAGTTCTTCGCGCTCGAAGGCTTGAGCCAGTTGCTGGAAACCGTCGAGCAGGTGCGCCGGTCGATCAATCCGGACCTCACCATCCAGGGCATCGTGCTGACCATGTATGACGGCCGCAACAATCTCGCCAACCAGGTGGTGCAGGATGTCCGCCAGCATATGGGCGACAAGGTCTACGAAACCATCATCCCGCGCAATGTGCGGGTATCGGAGGCGCCATCCTACGGTAAGCCGGCGATCCTTTACGATTTGAAGTGCTCGGGCAGCCAGGCCTATCTGCAGCTGGCCTCGGAAGTGATCCGCCGCGAGCGCAAATTGCGCGCCGCTTGATTGGATCGGATCCAGAATTAGCAGCCGATTCGATACCGAAACGATCTCAAGACGATTATCCTAAATAGACCTGGAATAGACATGAGCGAAGACCTTTCGAGGAAAAGACTGGGCCGTGGCCTGGCGGCACTGATCGGCGAGATCGATCGTCCGGCGGCTCCGGAAAAGCCCGGCATGAGCGCCGACGGCAAGGTGCCGATCGAGTTTCTCAGCCCCAACCCGAAGAATCCGCGCCGGCACTTTGGCGACGCCGAACTGACCGATCTTGCCCAGTCGATCCGCGAACATGGCGTGGTGCAGCCGGTGGTGGCGCGGCCGTCGCCGACGCAGGCGGGCCGCTACGAGATCATCGCCGGCGAGCGGCGCTGGCGGGCGGCACAGCGTGCCGGGCTGACCGAGATCCCGGTCATCATCCGCGAGGTCAACGACCGCACCGCGCTCGAGCTGGCGATCATCGAGAACGTCCAGCGCACCGACCTCAATGCCGTCGAGGAAGCGCTGGGCTACCAGCAGCTGATCGACGAGCACGGCTACACCCAGGCCGATCTCGGCAATGTCATCGGCAAGAGCCGCAGCCATGTCGCCAACACGCTCCGGCTGCTGAAGCTGCCGGATGTCATCCGCGACATGCTGGTCGACGGCGCGCTGTCGGCCGGCCATGCCCGCACGCTGGTGACGGCGGAAGATCCGGCCGGCCTTGCCAAGCGCATCGTCGAGGAAGGGCTTTCCGTGCGCCAGGCCGAAGCGCTGGCGCAGATGCCGACCGGCCCCACGCCGGCCAAGCCGAAGCAGCCGCAAGCCGCGCCGGAAAAGGATACCGACACGTTGGCCCTGGAAAAGCTGATGACCGATACGCTCGGCATGATCGTGGCCATCGATCACAAGGGCAAGGGCGGCGAGCTACGGGTGTCCTACCGCTCGCTGGAGCAACTGGACGAGCTGTGCCGGAGATTGAAGCAGGAGCGGTAGTTAGCCGGCGAATGACATCAAGCGGAAGCTTGATTTAACGCAGAAAAGGGGGGCTGGCTGTTGGGTCAGCCCTTTCGTTTTGCCAGGGTTGGCGACACGAGCTGATGGGGGGGCGATGCTGGCGGCGGCGGTGGGCGATTGGCCGATCTCCCCCTTGTGGGGGAGATGGCTGGCAAGCCAGAGGGGGGCGCTGGCCCGCCGACATCTCAATGGATAGTGATGCAGCTTCAGGTAAGTCTCTCGGCCAGTCGAAGCTGGCCGAGGCAGCGCTCTACGGCGCCCCCCTCTGCCCTACCGGGCATCTCCCCCTCGAGGGGGGAGATTGCAGCGTTGCCGATTTCGCCAATCGCCAGCCCTCGTGCCCGCGGCTTGACAGTGCCGGGCAACGGCGCAATTAATATTAGATATGGCTTAAATTAATTGCCCTAGCGTGCCGGTCGCGGCGAGGGCTGTTTGCCATTCCAGCAATAGTCGTGAAATGGCATCGCCTCGCCAGAATGATATGCCGACGCGCCTGACGCATGGGAGGTGCAAATGGCAGTCCGTTGGCAATTGTCCGGAAGTTACTTCGAAAATTGCAGCTGCGATGTCGTGTGTCCTTGCCTGCTGTCCACCAAGGCGCAGCTGACATCGAGGCCGACGAAAGGCGTTTGCGACGTCGGCCTGGTCTTTCACATCGATACGGGCAATTACGGCGACGTTCGATTGGACGGGCTCAGTGTCGCATTGGTCGCTCACACGCCGGGTCCGATGGCAGACGGCAATTGGACGGCCGCCGCCTATATCGACGAACGGGCCGATGACGGGCAGACAGAGGCGCTGGGGGCCATCTTCACTGGCGCCGCGGGTGGCCCGATGGCGGTGTTGGCACCCTTGATCGGCACGAACCTCGGCGCCAAGAAGGTGCCGATAGACTACCGGATAGACGGCAAGAAGCGGTCGGCGGCGATTGCCGGCGTCATGCAGATGGCGGTCGAACCGCTGCCGACGATGCGCGAGGACGGGCAGATGTGGGCGGCCACCGGCCATCCCGTCAATCCCGACTGGCTCGGCATGGCGATGGGGGCGCAAGGCAGCACGTTCAGCGACCATGGCATGAGCTGGGACAATTCCGGCCAAAACGGACATTACGCCCCGATCAATTGGTCCGGCCAGTAGCCGTTGGCGCCGCCGACCTTCCAACCGCTGGGCGCCATGACAATGGATTGACTTATGGGCAGCGCCCGGCGCCGAAAAGGCGAAGATCGACTCTTTGTTTTGACGCAATTGCCAAGGGAAGGTGCTACGCGCTTCCCCGGGAAAACCGCTCACACTCTTCCTGGAATTGCTCTAACGCTGCCCCAGCCTGGCGCTTTCCACCGCAATGCCGAGCAGCGCCTGGCGCGCCAGTGCCTCGGACAGATCGGGCCGTTTGCGGGTCTGCAGCACCGCGGTCTGCAACCGGGTCAGTGCGCGGCTCAGCGCATCGCTGCTCCAGCGCTCCAGCGCCTTCTCCACCAGCTTGCGCCGCGAAAAGAAAACCGGCGGGCGCGCGCCTGCGACGACCGATGCGGCATTGCGTCCGCCAGAGTCCATCTGGCCGCGCATGATTTGAATCTGCTGGAACTGGCGCATCGCCGAGGACAGCACGAGGAAGGGCGGGCCGCCCGACTGGCAGTGGCGGGTGAAGGCGGTGTCGAAGTCGCCGATCTTGCCTTCGAGCAGCGCGTCGACGGCGTCGTCGAACGAGGCGCCTGACACGTCGCCCGACATCGCCCTGATATCCTCCAGGCCGATCTCCTTCTGGCCGTGGGCGTAGAGGATGAGCTTTTCGATCTCGCCGCGCGAAGCGAGCCTGTCGCCGCCGAGATTGCGGCGCAGCGCCTGTCTCGCCTCCAGCGTCATCGACATGCCGGCCTTGCGCAATTCATCGTCGATGACCGTGTCGATGTCGCGCGCCTCATCGGCGTAGCAAGGCAGCGCCATGGCGTTGTCCGCAGCTTCGACCACGGCGCGCAGGCCGACGCCCTTCTTGAGATCGCCGGCCTCGATGAGGATGATGGCATCGCGCGCGGGTTCCGCCGTCAGCGCCTTGACGTCCTCGGCCAGCGCCTTCTGGCCGGTGGCATTGCGCACCCAGAGCAGGCGGCGGTCGGAGAACATCGGCACGGTGCGGGCCTCGTCGAGCAGCCGGCCCTCATCGCGGTCGACCTCCGAACCCTCGAGCCGGACCACGGAAAAGGGATCGTCGAGCGGCAGGCCGGTCTTTTCGGCAAAGGCCTTTGCACGCTCGGAGACGAGGCCGCGATCGGGGCCGTAGAGCAGAACGATGGACATGCGCGCGTCAGGCCGCGCGAGCCAGGAATCGACCTCGAAAGCTTTCTTCTGTGCCATGGGGGGTGGTTAGCATGGCACGAGGGCGAGGTGAACGACTTCGATAGACGGGAGGGGAGAAACGCGGATTTGGAGGCAAAGATCGACCCCACTCCGTCTCGGCTTCGCCGAACCACCTCTCCCCCGATCGACGGGGGAGAGGAAAAGCGCGAGTTCGGCAAGCTTGGCGCCCACCAAACCGCTTGGCGCGGCGGCGGACACGTAGGGAGAGAACTGTTACCCATGTATCCGGTTCAAACTGTTGCCCACCGACAGGACAAGGCGCGGTTTCGTCGAGCTCGACGCCCTTCCTCTCCCTCCGGAGGGGGGAGAGGTGGCGCTGCGAAGCAGCGACGGAGTGGGGGAAGGCGGTCCTCAAATGCGCCGCCGCTGACAACTCATCACAGGGCCTCGATAAGGGCGGAGGGCATTGTCCGGCTTGAGTAACGACGGGCGAGTCAGGTCGACCCCCACTCCGTCGAGCTTCGCTCGACACCTCTCCCCCGATCGACAGGGGAGAGGAAAGGCGCGGCGCCAATCGCCTTATCTGACGACAAGCCCGGCCCAAGCTTACGCCAAATTGCGCGCCGCCGTGAAACATCGACAAGAAATTTCGCGGACATATCTTCATCTTGGCGCAGGGAGGCTGGATCGGCCGGCGCGGCCGGTCCGACGACCTTCGGCGAATTCGCACTGGACGCGCGGATGTGCAAATATCGGCGCCAGGCAACATTGGAGGACGAAGGTCATGGCCGATGCTGGGATGTTGCGTTTCCACGTTCCGGAGCCGGAAGTGCGGCCGGGCGGCACGCCTGATTTCTCCAACGTGACCATCGCAGCCGCCGGCTCGGTGCCGCGCCCCGACATCGATGTCGATCCGCGCACCATCCGCGACATGGCCTTCTCCATCATCCGCGTGCTGAACCGCGATGGCAAAGCCGTCGGCCCGTGGGCCGGGCTGCTCTCCAATGAGGAGCTGCTGGAAGGCCTGCGCCACATGATGACGCTCAGGACCTTCGACGCGCGCATGCAGATGGCGCAGCGCCAGGGCAAGACCTCCTTCTACATGCAGCATCTGGGCGAGGAGGCGGTGAGCTGCGCCTTCCGCAAGGCACTCGCGCCGGGCGACATGAATTTTCCGACCTATCGGCAGGCCGGCCTGCTCATCGCCGACGGCTATCCGATGGTCACGATGATGAACCAGATCTATTCCAACGAGGCCGACCCGCTGAAGGGCCGGCAGCTGCCGATCATGTATTCGTCCAAGGAGCACGGCTTCTTCTCCATCTCCGGCAATCTGGCGACGCAGTATATCCAGGCGGTCGGCTGGGCGATGGCCTCGGCGATTTCGAACGATTCGAAGATCGCGGCGGGCTGGATCGGCGACGGCTCGACGGCGGAATCCGATTTCCATTCCGCCCTGGTGTTCGCCTCCACCTACAAGGCGCCGGTCGTGCTCAATGTCGTCAACAACCAGTGGGCGATCTCGACCTTTCAAGGCATAGCGCGCGGCGGCTCCGGCACCTTCGCGGCGCGCGGTCTCGGCTTCGGCATCCCGTCGCTTCGGGTCGACGGCAACGACTATCTCGCCGTCCATGCGGTGGCCAAATGGGCGGCCGAGCGCGCGCGCAAGAACCTTGGACCGACGCTGGTCGAATATGTCACCTACCGCGCCGGCGCCCATTCGAGCTCGGACGATCCCTCGGCCTACCGGCCGAAGACCGAATCCGACGCCTGGCCGCTCGGCGATCCGATCGTGCGGCTGAAGAACCATCTGATCGGGCTCGGCGTCTGGTCGGACGAGCGGCACGCGCAGGCCGAGGCGGAAATCCTCGACACGGTGATCGCGGCGCAGAAGGAGGCGGAAAGCCACGGCACGCTGCATGCCGGCGGCAAGCCGTCGACGCGCGACATGTTCGAGGGGCTCTACGCCGAGATGCCGCCGCATCTCAGGCGCCAGCGCCAGCAGGCGGGAGTCTGAGCCATGCCAAGACGGACCATGATCGAGGCCATTCGCGACGCCATGGACGTGTCGATGGAGCGCGACGAACGCGTCGTCGTGTACGGCGAGGATGTCGGCTTCTTCGGCGGTGTCTTCCGCTGCACGCAAGGCCTGCAGGCCAAATACGGCAAGAGCCGCTGCTTCGACGCGCCGATCAACGAATCCGGCATTGTCGGCTCGGCCATCGGCATGGCCGCCTACGGGCTGAAGCCCTGCGTGGAAATTCAGTTTGCCGACTACATGTATCCGGCCTACGACCAGCTGACCCAGGAAGCGGCACGGTTGCGCTACCGCTCGAACGGCGATTTCACCTGCCCGATCGTGGTCCGCATGCCGACCGGCGGCGGCATTTTTGGCGGCCAGACGCACAGCCAGTCCCCGGAAGCGCTGTTCACGCACGTCTCCGGCTTGAAGACGGTGGTGCCGTCCAACCCGCATGATGCCAAGGGGCTGCTGATCGCGGCGATCGAGGATCCCGATCCGGTCATCTTCCTCGAGCCGAAGCGGCTCTACAACGGCCCCTTCGACGGCCATCACGACCGGCCGGTGACGCCCTGGTCGAAGCATGAGCTCGGCGAGGTCGCCGACGGGCACTACACCGTGCCGCTCGGCAAGGCGGCGATCCGCAGGGCCGGCTCGGCGGTCACCGTGCTCGCCTACGGCACCATGGTCTATGTGGCGCAGGCCGCCGTCGCGGAGACCGGCATCGATGCCGAGATCATCGACCTGAGGACGCTCTTGCCGCTCGACCTCGACGCCATCGTCGCTTCGGTCAAGAAGACCGGGCGCTGCGTCATCGTGCACGAGGCGACGCTGACCTCCGGCTTCGGCGCCGAACTGTCGGCGCTGGTTCAAGAGAGCTGCTTCTACCATCTGGAGGCGCCGGTGGCGCGGGTCGCCGGCTGGGACACGCCCTATCCGCACGCGCAGGAATGGGACTATTTCCCTGGTCCCGCCAGGGTCGGCCGCGCGCTCATCGAAACCATGGAGGCCTGACATGGGCGAGCACATCATCAAGCTGCCCGATGTCGGCGAAGGCGTCGCCGAGGCCGAACTCGTCGAATGGCACGTCAAGGTCGGCGACATGGTGCGCGAGGACACCGTGCTCGCCGCCGTCATGACCGACAAGGCGACGGTCGAGATCCCGTCGCCCGTCGATGGCGAGATCCTGTGGCTGGGCGCCGAGATCGGCGACACCGTGGCGATCGGCTCCCCTATTGTGCGGCTGAAGGTGGCGGGCGAGGGTAATGCAAAGCCGCAGGGCGATGCCAAGGCCGAGGCGGTGGCCGCCGAGCCGCCGGCGAAGCTTCCAACGCCGAAGCCGGAGACCGCCGCGCCGATCGCGAAGGCCTCGCCAAAGGCCGACGCCCCGGAGGCGAGACCTGCTCCGGCCGTTGCGAAAAACACCGGGCAGAGGTCCGTCTCCGGCGCGCCGCGCCCGGAGGGTGAAAAGCCTTTGGCATCGCCGGCGGTGCGGCTGCGCGCGAAGGAGGCGGGCATCGATCTCAGGCAGGTCGCGGGAAGCGGCCCGGCCGGCCGCATCGGCCATGACGACATCGAGGCGTTCCTGGCGCGCGGGCCGCAGGTCGCCAAGGCATCGGGCCTGGCGCGCAACGATTCGGTCGAGGATATCAAGGTGGTGGGCTTGCGGCGCAAGATCGCCGAGAAGATGACGCTGTCCAAGTCGCGCATCCCGCACATCACCTATGTCGAGGAGATCGACGTCACGGCGCTCGAGGACTTGCGCGCCGCGCTCAACAAGGAAAAGCGCGCGGCCAAGGGTGCTGGAGAGAGGCCGAAGCTGACGCTGCTGCCGTTCCTGATGCGGGCGATGGTCAAGGCGATCGCGGACCAGCCCCAGCTGAATTCGCTGTTCGACGACGAGGCCGGCATCATCCACCAGCATGGCGGCGTCCATATCGGCATCGCCGCACAGACGCCGTCCGGGCTGGTGGTGCCTGTCGTCAAGCATGCCGAGGCGCGCGACATCTGGGATTGCGGCGTCGAGGTCAACAGGCTGGCCGAGGCGGCCAAGTCCGGCACGGCGACGCGCGACGAGCTGTCCGGCTCGACCATCACCATCACTTCGCTCGGCGCCATGGGCGGCATCGCGACGACGCCGGTCATCAACCATCCGGAAGTGGCCATCATCGGCGTCAACAAGATGATGGTGCGGCCGATGTGGGACGGCACGCAGTTCATCCCGCGCAAGATGATGAACCTGTCGTCCAGCTTCGACCACCGGGTGATCGACGGCTGGGATGCCGCGGTGTTCGTGCAGCGCATCAAGGCGCTGCTGGAAACGCCGGCCCTGATCTTTGTGGATTGAGGGGCGGGACAATTGAGATGCCGCGGGACAGCGCCAATCTCCCCCCTCGTGGGGGAGATGTCCGGCAGGACAGAGGGGGGCGCGAAGGATCTCGACAGACTGTTATTTCCGATCCAGCGCGACAACCAGTTAGGATGCGATGATGAAAGAAATCTCCTGCAAGCTGCTGGTCATCGGCGCCGGTCCGGGCGGTTATGTCTGCGCCATCCGTGCCGGCCAGCTCGGCGTCGATACGGTCATCGTCGAGGTTGGCAAGCCCGGCGGCACCTGCCTCAATGTCGGCTGCATTCCGTCCAAGGCGCTGATCCATGCGGCGGAGGAGTTCGACAAGGTCTCGCACATGGCCGGCGGCAAGAGCCCGCTCGGCATTTCGGTATCGGCGCCCGTGCTCGATCTTGGCAAAACCGTTGCCTGGAAGGACGGCATCGTCAGCCGGCTCAACAGCGGCGTCGCCGGCCTGCTGAAGAAGGCCGGGGTGAAGACCGTGCATGGCTGGGCGACGTTCCGCGACGGCAAGACCGTCGAGGTCGAGACCGAGACGGGAAGCCAGGTGATCCGGGCGGAGACGATCGTCATCGCCACCGGCTCGGCGCCGGTCGAGCTGCCGTTCCTTCCCTTTGGCGGGCCCGTGATATCGTCGACGGACGCGCTGGCGTTGAGTGCGGTGCCGAAGAAGCTTGCGGTGGTCGGCGGCGGCTATATCGGGCTGGAGCTTGGCATGGCCTTCGCAAAGCTGGGTGCCGACGTGACCGTGGTCGAGGCCTTGCCGCGCGTGCTGGCGCAATATGACGCCGAGCTGACCCGGCCTGTCGTGAAGCGGCTCGCGGCGCTCGGCATCGAAGTCATGGCCGGGGCCGAGGCCAAGGGGCTGTCGACCAAGGGCGATGCGCTGCTGGTCGAAACGGCGGACGGCAAGAATGCAAAAGTTTCCGCCGACAAGATCCTGGTGACGGTCGGCCGCAAGCCGGTGACCGAAGGCTGGGGCCTCGATCAGATCGACCTCGATAGGTCAGGCAAATTCATCAGGATCGACGATCAGTGCCGCACCTCGATGCGCGGCATCTTCGCCATCGGCGACGTCACCGGCGAGCCGATGCTGGCGCACCGGGCGATGGCGCAGGGCGAAATGGTCGCCGAGATCGTCGCCGGCCACAAGCGCAGCTGGGACAAGCGCGCGATCCCCGCGGTGTGCTTCACCGATCCGGAGCTGGTGACGGTCGGGCTGTCGGCCGAGGAAGCGAAGGCTCAGGGCGAGATCAAGGTCGGGCTGTTCCCGTTCGCCGCCAACGGACGGGCGATGACGAAGCTCGGCGAGGATGGTTTCGTCCGTGTCGTCGCCCGCGCCGACAACCATCTGGTGCTCGGCATCCAGGCGGTCGGGCAGGGCGTGTCGGAACTGTCGGCGGCGTTCGGCCTGGCGCTGGAGATGGGGGCTCGGCTGGAGGACATCGCCGGCACCATCCATGCGCATCCGACGCAAGGCGAGGGGTTCCAGGAAGCGGCGCTCAAGGCGCTCGGGCACGCGCTGCATATCTGAGGGGCGGTTCTTTCTTGTTCCTCTCCCTCCGGAGGGGGGAGAGGTGGCGCTGCGAAGCAGCGACGGAGTGGGGGAAGCCGGTCCTCAAACACGCTGCCGCTGGTAAGTCACCGCGCGGCTTCAGTCAGAACTAATCATCGGCCGGACTTGAAATCACAACGACCAAGCCGGGTCGACCCCCACTCCGTCGAGCTTCGCTCGACACCTCTCCCCTGATCGACGGGAGAGAGGAAAGGCGCGAACCTATCCAGGCTCCTCACCCCGCCAGCCGGCTCACCATCTCATGCTGGGCATAGGCCCGGCCGAAGCGGTTGGCCAGAAAAGCATCCAGCGCGATGTCTTCCTGCTTGACGAAGCCGGTCGCCGGCAGGCTGCCGTCGGCCAGCATGTCGAGCACGGCACAGATGCCGGACGCGGTGGTGATCTGGATGGCGCTGCGCAGCTGGGTGCCGACGCGCTGCGAATAGATCTTGTTGGCGTAGGTTTCCTGCAGCAGGCGGCCGTTGCGGCGACCGGAGACGGTGACGAAGACGATGACGACGTCCTGCAGCGTCGCCGGCAGCGCGCTTTCAAAAATGTCCTTCAGCACGTCGCGGCGGTGGCGCAGGCCGAGATCGTTGAGCAGCGCCTTCATGATGGCGGCGTGGCCGGGATAGCGGATGGTGCGGTAGTTCAGCGTGCGCACCTTGCCCTTCAGCGTCTCGGCCAAGGTGCCGAGCCCGCCCGACGTGTTGAACGCCTCGTAGGTGACGCCGTCGAGCGAGAATTCCTCGCGCTCTTCGAGCGGCGGCACTTCGATCAGCTCGCCCTCGACGATCGCCTCGCAGGGCTCGCAATATTCGTTGATGACGCCGTCGGTGCTCCAGGTCAGGTTGTAGTTCAGCGCATTGGACGGGTATTGCGGCAGCGCGCCGACGCGCATGCGCACGCTTTCCAGCGTGTCGAAGCGGCTGGCCAGATCATTGGCGACGATCGAGATGAAGCCCGGCGCCAGGCCGCATTGCGGGATGAAGGCGCTCTTGCCCGAACGCGCCAATTCCTTGACGCGGCGGGTCGAGACGACATCCTCGGTGAGGTCGAGATAATGCACGCCCGCACTTGCCGCAGCTTCGGCGATGCGCGTGGTGAGATGGAAGGGGGCGGCGCTCAGCACCGCGAACTTGCCGACGAGTGCTGCTTCCAGCGCGCCGGCCGCGGCGATATCGAGTTCGAGCGGCTCGACGCCGGCAGGGACTTCGGCCGCGGCGAGCTGCGCCGCCGAGCGGTCGACGAGGGTGACGCGGTAGTCGCCGGTCGCGGCGAGCATTCCGGCGATGGTCGAGCCGATCTTGCCGGCGCCGACGATAACGATGTTGTTCATGGTCCAATACCCCTGCCAGTTTTGATTACTTGGCGGGAATCATCGCAGCTTGCCTGTCGAAAGGAAGCGTGAAATCTGGCAGAATGAACCCTATCTTAAGCCGATCCGCCGAAGGAGATCGTCGATATGCTCAGTGAAGCCGAACAGGCGCTGCTTTCCCTGCTGCGTTCCAACGCACGCGCCTCGACCGCCGAACTGGCGCGGCGGCTCGGCGTGTCGCGCACCACGGTGCAGAGCCGGATCGAGCGGCTGGAACAGCGCGGCATCATATCAGGCTACGGCGTCAAGCTTTCACCGGATTATGAGCAGGGATTGGTGCGGGCGCATGTTCTGCTCACCGTGACGCCCAAGCTCGCCGACAAGGTGGTGCGCGCGCTGCAGGCGCTGCCGCCGGTCAGGACGCTGCATTCGGTGAGCGGCAATTTCGACATGATCGTCATAGTCGACGCGCCGTCGATCCGCGACCTCGACGCGCTGCTCGACCAGATCGGCGCCATGGACGGTGTCGAGCGGACCTCGTCATCGATTATTTTGTCAACACGGATTGACCGATGAGTGGGCCTCTCAAGGCTTGGGTTCCTCGCCCCCGCCAGAGGCGCTACGGCACACATTTCCAAGCGGCTGGTCTTTGGCGATAGCGTGCAGGGCAGCTTGGCGCATGCATTGTCTTATGCTGCGCTGGTCGCCCCCACTCCGTCTCGGCTTCGCCGAGCCACTGCCGGGGCGAGCCACGGGTCTCGCCCGTCCTTCGGACCCCCCGATCGACGGGGTAGAGGAAAGGCGCCAAGCTTTTTGCCGTCAACGCTTGTCCAGCAAAGCTCCCCTCCTTTCCCTCCGGAGGGGGGAAAGGTGGCGCTGCGAAGCAGCGACGGATTGGGGGAACCACGTGGCAATCAAGCCTCGGGCCGATCCGTCATGCCAGTCACAGAAGATGTGTGCGTGGCGTAGGCCATCTCTCCCCCCTTTACGAGGGCGAGGAACCCGAGCTGGTGTTGGCCGGCACCGGTCATTTGTCGGCTAATCCGTCGCCAGCGGAAAGCTCACCACCACGCTGAGGCCAGGCGCGCAATCCTCAAGCGCAATCGATGCGCCGTGCAGATCGGCGATGGCCCTGACGAGGCTCATCCCAAGGCCGCTGCCCGGCGTCGAGCGGCTGTGATCCAGCCGGTAGAGCCGCTGGAAGACCTTTTCGCGTTCGTCCGGGGGGATGCCGGGCCCATTGTCGGCGACTGCGGCCAGGACATGGTCGCCGTCGCGCGCCACCGACAGTCTGATGGTCGTGCCGGGCGGGCAATGGCGCAGCGCGTTCTCGACCAGATTGGCGAACATCTGCGTCAACAGTTCCGGATCGCCATGGATGCGGCCGGCGGCCCGATGCAGCTCGACCGACGACAGCGACTTGCCGTCATCCTCGGCCACCTCGGAGTAGATCTCGGCGATGGTTTGCAGGATCTCGCCGAGGCCAACATCGGTGAACCGCGCCTTGCGCGCGCCGGCCTCGATCTGCGCAATGCGCAGCAGCGCGTCGAACGTCTCGTTGATCTGCAGGCTCTCGGCATGCGCCTCGGCCAGTTCACTGGCGACTTTCTGGCCCGACAGGTTCTTTTCCGACGCGCTGTCGAGGATCATCTGCAGCCGGTTGAGCGGCGTCTTCAGATCGTGCGCGATGTTGGCGCTGACCTGCCTCATGCCTTCGACCAGCGCCGACAGGCGGTCGAGCGCCGCATTGACCTGGCTGGAGACGACATCGATATCGTCGCCGTTGCCGGTCAACGGAATGCGGGTATCCAGCCGGCCATGCGAGACATCGACCATGGTGGCGGCGATGCCGTCGAGGCGGCGCTGGACACGCGAGGCAAGCAGGGCGCCGCCGGCGACCGCCAGCCCGGTGACGATCAGGGTCGCCCAGCCGAAGCTCATCAGCATGATCGTCTCCAGTTCCTCCGTCTCGGACAGGCTGATGGCGACCGTCAGGGTGTTGTTGCCGACCGCGCCCGAATAGGCGCGGTACTGAGCACCCTGGGGCAGGCCGGGCATTTCGGCGCCGAACATCGAAAAGCCGTCGGGAAGTCCCGCTGCGGTGAAGTTGCCGGCCAGCCGGTTGCCGGCAGCGTCGGTCAGCGAAAACAGCTGCTCCTTCTTCGGGCTGCGCGTGGCGTGGCTCTCGACGGTCTCGACCAGTTCCTTGGGATCATTGTCGGCATGGCTTGCGGCGATGACGGCGTAGGTTTCCTTGATGGTGTCGTCGAGTTGCTCGGCCAGATCGGCGCTCATCATCTGGTAGACGATGGCGCCCGACAGGATGAAGGCCAGCATGAACAGGAAGGCGAAAGTGAGGGCGAGCCGGAACGGTGTGCTGCGCAGCAGGCGAGACCAGCTTCCGGTCATGGCGCTAGCGGCGCGTGCAGGCTGTAGCCGGTGTTGCGGATGGTGTGGATGAGCTGGGCCTCGAACGGCTTGTCGACCTTGGCCCGCAGCCGGCTGATATGGGTCTCGACAACACTGGTCTTGGGATCGAAATGAAAGTCCCAGACGCGCTCCAGAAGCATGGTGCGGGTGATCACGCGGCCCTCGCCGCGCATCAGCACCTCCAGCAGGCTGAATTCGCGCGGCTGCAGGTCGATCGGCTGGCCCTGGCGCGTGACGCGCCGCATGATGAGGTCCATCTCGAGGTCGCCGACCCGCAGCGTCGTCTTCTGCTCCTGCGCCGCCGGCCGGCGTCCGAGCGCATTGATGCGGGCAAGCAGCTCGGAAAAGGCGAAGGGCTTGACCAGATAGTCGTCGCCGCCGGCCTCCAGGCCCTCGACGCGGTCGTCGATGCCGCCGATGGAGGTGAGGAAGATCGCCGGCGTGCGCACGCCGGCCGCACGCACCGCCTTGATCATCGACAGGCCGTCCAGGCCTGGGATCATGCGGTCGGCGACGATCACGTCATAGTTGCCGCTGGTGGCGGCGAAAAGCGCGTCATGGCCGTTGCGCAGGAGGTCGCAGACATGCCCGGCCTCGGTTAGTCCCCTGACGATATAGTCCGCCGTCTTGTGGTCGTCCTCGACAAGAAGAAGTCGCATCGCTGTTCCGGTTGATCGCCGATATCGGGCACAGGCTATCACCGGCAAGACCCCGTTCCTAGGATGGCACGGACCGCCAAACGCCGAAGCCTAATCCTGTTCCAGCAGGATCTCGTCGGCATCGTCGGCGGTTTTCTTCAGCGTCATGTACAGAACCAGTGCTGCGATGCAGCCCAGAAAGATCAGGCTGGTGAAGGTGGTGCCGAAGCCGAGGCCGCCCTGTTCGGCCGGCTGCGACAAAAGATCGCCGAAGGAGGCGCCGAGCGGGCGCGTCAGTATATAGGCCAGCCAGAAGGCGAGGATAGCGTCGAGGTGGATGAGATAATAGGCAAGCGCGATCAGCGCGATGAGGCCGCCGAACACGAGGCCCGACGTGAGATAGCCCATGTCGAAACTCTCGGCGACGAGATCGCCGGCGGCGGTGCCGAGCGAGAAGGTGAGCAGGATCGCCAGCCAGTAGAAGATCTCGCGCCTCGTGGTGGAGATGGTGTGGATCGACAGCGTCCGCTCGCTTGCGTACCAGACCGCGAAGGTCGCCGCGAGCGCAACCGAGAAGGCGATCGTCGTCGTCTGCAGGCGCACGCCGAAACTGTCGACGAGGTTGTCCGTGATCAGCGTGCCGACGACGCTGATCAGCACCACCGCCAGCCAGTAGGCCCAAGGTATGTAGCGCTTCTGCGCGAAATGCAGGACAAGGGCGACGATCAGCACGCCGGTCATGATCAGCGAGGTGACGGCCAGCCCGAGCCCGAGATTGACGGCGAGATAATCGGCGGCCGTCTCGCCCATGGTGACCGCCATCAGTTTGATCAGCCAGAAGTCGAGCGTGACCTCCGGAACCCTGTTACGGTTCGGTCCGGTGGTTTTGTTGGGAGAGAGCATGGCCAAGTCCCGAAGTGGGACCGGATGGAAGCGATCCGGCATCTCCACGATAGGCAAGCGACTTCACTGCAGCCTGTCCCGGGGCATACAAATTCGTAAGGATGGCCGTGATTGGCGCAAAAGGCCTTTACGAAAGCCGCGTGCTGCGCTGATAGAAGCAGCGGCCTTGTATCCGCCATCAATGGCGCGCCCCAGTGGCTGAACCCGTAATCCGTGGCCCAGGAAGACACGAATGACCTACGCGTCCCTCAAGCCTGTTTCACAGGCCTTCGTGCAGCGAAAGCGGCTGATCTTCGTGCGCGTGGCGGCGGTGCTGGCGGTGCTGCTGCTGTTTCTCACCAAGCCGGCGCTCGCCGAGGGCTCGAACGGTCACGAAACGCTCGAATTCTTCGGCTTCTGCCTGGTGCTCGCCTGCGTTACCGGCAGGCTGTGGAGCATCCTCTATGTCGGCGGCAAGAAGAACGAGGAGCTGGTTTCGACGGGGCCGTTCTCGATGAGCCAGAACCCGCTCTATTTCTTTTCGACGGTGGGCGCAGTCGGCATCGGTCTGGCCTACGGTTCGCTGGTGGCGGCAGCCGCGCTTGGCGTGGCCAGCTTCCTCATCTTCCGCGTCACGGCGCGCAAGGAAGCCGAATATCTCCTGGGCAAGTTCGGCCAGGCCTATGCCGCCTATATCAAGACGACGCCGCGCTTCTGGCCGAACCCGCTGCTCTACCGCGACGACGACCAGTTGCAGTTCTCGACGCGCGCACTCAAGCGCACCTTCCATGACGGGCTCTATTTCCTCGCCATCTTCCCGGCCATCGAGCTGATCGAGTATTTGCGGCAGACGGGCCTGCTGTTCCCGGCCTTCGTCACGCTGTACTGATCGGCCATTGTCCGGCTAATTTACGGGTCATGCAGCACTTCGAGGAGCCTGTGGTATCGGCTGAAGGCGAAGGGGCCAGTATGACGGTCTTCACGGCCGGACACGCGGCCGTCTGGGCCGACCTGATCGCGGCGGTGCCGGCCGAGGCCGGCGATCGCCTGGCGGCGCTACGGGAGATCGCCGGGGTCACCGGCGTGGCGCACTACAGCGAGGGCCGCCCAGAGGCGATCGTGGTCGGCCAGCGCCGGCCGGCGGCAGCAATGATGCGCATCGCCCTGTTCTGGTCTGCTCCGAACTTCATCGCTGGTGACGGCCCGCGCCTGCTGGAGGCGCTGGAGAAGGAGGCGCTCGCACAAGACGTGCTCTGCCTGCGTGCCGACGAGGATATGGTGCAGCGCATCGGCGGCCAGTGGCAGCGCCGCGACGGGTTCCTGCAACGCTGGATCGGCAACGAACCGGCCGGCCGGCAGGGGCAGGTTCCGCCATCCTGGCCGCAGACGGCGGGTTTTACGTGCGGGCCGTCGGCGCTGGCCATGGCGATGGGCGGGATCGCTCCGGCCTTGTTGCCGGACCGGGCGCTGGAGGTCGAACTGTGGCGCGAGGCCACCACCATCATCGGTCCGAGCGGTCCGGGCGGCTGCGACCCCTACGGCCTGGCGCTGGCGGCGCGCCGGCGCGGCCTGCGGGTCGAAATATTCATGAGCAGCGCCGAACCGGTTTTCCTCGACCGGGCCAGCTCGGAGGAAAGGCGCGGGCTGATGCGCTTCGTGCAGGCCGGTTTCAAGCGCGAGGCCGAAGCCGCGTCATTGCCGGTCGAGACGCGCGCCTTTGCCGTCGAAGAAATCGGCCAGGCGCTCGATCGTGGCTTGTCGGCGCTGGTGCTGATCGATCAGGCGCCGATGATGGGCCACACCTGCCCGCATTGGGTGCTCGTCCATGGCCATGGCGACGGCGTCTATTTCCTCAACGATCCCTGGATCGAGCCAGACCGGCTCGAACAGAAGATGGATGTCGTCGACCTTCCGGTTCGGGCGGCGGAGCTCGACCGGATGGCCTGGTACGGCAACCCGGCCTATCGCGCCGCCGTTCTTGTTGGGCCGGGTCCAGCCACCCGGAAGCGCTAGGTCCCCAGCGGATACGGCATGTAGCCGACGAAGCCGGCGATCTTCCAGCTGCCTTCGACCTTGCGGCAGAAATACAGCGTCTGCCATTTCAGCCGGTCGACGCTGCCATCCGCCTTGGCGACGGAACCGTCGAACTTCTTGTGCAGCACGGCGCGGTCGCCGTCGACGTCGATGTCGCGCAGATTGGTGACGCGAAACAGCGCTTCGCGCAGCGGCTCGGCGAATTTGGTCGCCGCCGTCTCCCGGGCCTGGCGCAGCCACTCGTCGCGATAGATCTCCAGCCGCGGGAACTGCAGCCGCCAGGCATCGGCATTGGCGAGAAAATGCGCATGCATGCCGAAGAAGCTTTCGGCGATGAAATCGTGCTCGACCATGGACCAGTCCTGGCCGATGAAGGCGTCGATGTCGCGCCGCACCAGCATCTCCCACAACGCATGGCGGTCGGCATCGCCTGAAGGAAACGGGTTCTTGTCGAAGGTCATTCTCGGTTTCTCCGGTCTGGCGCAGGCATGTGCTCGTGGCGGCGCGCAGTCCGCCCGCCGGTCCGCACGATGCAAGCGCTTCTGTAATAAAGCAACACGGATTTCGAAGAATGTTGCTTTCCAACAAGGGCCCTATCGGGACCGCCCCGATCGCGGTAAATCTGCGTGGACGTGGGCGCCACCCTGGTGCCCTGCCGCGTCATCAGAGGAGGCGATCCCTTGCCCAAGCAGACTTTTGGAACATCCCATGTGCCGCTGTCGCCCGCCGTGCGGGCCGGCGACTTCGTCTATGTCTCGGGCCAGGTTCCGGTCGGCAGCGACGGCATCGCGGTCAAAGGCGGCATCACCGAGCAGACCGAGCAGGTGCTCGCCAATGTGAAGGCGGCGCTGGCGCTGGCCGGCTGCACGCTGGACGACGTGGTGAAGACCACCGTCTGGTTGGAAGACGCGCGCGATTTCGGCGTCTTCAACGCGGTCTACGCCAGGCACTTCCCGAAGAATCCGCCGGCCCGCACCACGGTCGAATCGCGGCTGATGATCGACATCAAGATCGAGGTCGAGGCGGTCGCCTACAGGCCCGTCTAAGAAACCGTTTGGAAATTCTGCTCCGGCGGCCATCCAGCGGCGTTTTCCGCGCTTCCCCGTTCTACCGCGTGCGGTAGAACTGAGCTCGCGGACCCAAATGCCGCTCGGCTCCGGCTCTCGAAACCACCACCATATGACTCGCCAGAGCGAATTTCGAAACAGTCTCTGAGAAGGCAAAGCAACGAACCGGAGGTTCCCCTCATGCAATTCGACCTCCTGCTGAAGGGCGGACGGCTCATCGATCCGGCGTCCGGCATCGATGCGCCGCGCGATGTCGCCATCGCCAATGGGCGGGTCGCGGCGGTCGACGCCGATATCCCGGCGGATCGCGCCAATGAGGTGATCGACGCGGCCGGCTGCATCGTCGCGCCCGGCCTGGTCGACCTGCACAGCCACGTCTATTGGGGCGGCACCTCGCTCGGCGTCGACGCAGACCGGCTCGCCGCCAAAAGCGGCACCACCACCTTCATCGATGCCGGCAGCGCGGGCGCCGGCAACTTCCTCGGTTTCCGCCGCCATGTCATGGAGCGGTCCAAGGCGCGCATCCTGGCCTATGTCAACATTTCATTCGCCGGCATCTTCGGCTTCTCGCAGTCGGTGTCGGTCGGCGAGTGCAGCGATCTGCGGCTCTGCGAACCGCGCGAGGTGGTCGCGGCCGCCCGCGAGCACGCCGATGTCGTCGTCGGCGTGAAAGTCCGCTCCGGCAAGCATGCCGGCGGCACCAGCGGCATCGCGCCGGTCGATCTGGCGCTCGAGGCGGCCGACAAGGCCGGTCTGCCGCTGATGGCGCATATTGACGAGCCGCCGCCCGGCCGCTCGGAAGTGCTGCCGCGCCTGCGCCGCGGCGATATCCTCACCCATTGCTTCCGGCCGTTCCCCAACGCGCCGGTCTTCGCTTCCGGCGCGGTGCGGCCCGACATGCGGCTGGCGCGCGAGCGCGGCGTCATCTTCGATCTCGGCCATGGCATGGGTTCGTTCGATTTCGACGTGGCGCGCGCCATGCTTGCCGAGGGGCTGGCGCCGGACGTCATCTCGAGCGATGTCCATCTCTACTGCGTCGACGGGCCGGCCTTCGACATTCTGGTCTGCATGTCGAAGCTGATGGCGCTCGGCATGCCACTGGTCGAGGTGCTGCGCGCCGCGACGCAAGCGCCGGCGCGGGCGATCGCCAGGCCGGACTTCGGCACGCTGGCCGTCGGCACCGTGGGCGATGTCACTGTCCTTCGCCAGCTGTCCGGCCGGTTCACCTTTGTCGACGCGGTCGGCGCCTCGCTGGTCGCCGACCAGCGGCTGGTGTCGGAAGGCATCGTCATCGGCGGCACCTGGTGGCCGAACGAGGCGGTGAACGATGTCAGCGAGACCGAGCGTTTCGAGGCGCATGTCGCGCATACGCATGTCGAGGTTGCCGCCCGGCATTTCGGGCACCGGCACGATTAGCCGATCTCCCGTCGTGGGATCGCCGGTAGGGTTGTGCCTGTCCTGTGGCGGCTGCGCGTTGGCGATGGCTTCCCCACTCCGTCGCTGCTTCGCAGCGCCACCTCTCCCCCCTCCGGAGGGAGAGGAAGGGAGCCAGCCCGGTTAAGCTCGCGCCTTTCCTCTCTCCCGCCGACCGGGGGAGAGGTGTCGAGCGAAGCTCGACGGAGTGGGGGTCGACCTCTCTCACCGAAGCATGCTTTCGCCTCACCGCCCGGCGTTGCTCGGCCTGCCGTAAACCGGCGTCGCAATGCCTTCCATACGCGCCTTGATCTGCAGCGCCACGTATTTCGAGTAAAAACGCGACAGCGCCAGATTGCCGCCGTGGAACCACAGCGCTTCCTGCGCCGTCGGCTTCCACATGTTGCGCAATTCGCCTTGCCAGGGGCCAGGGTCGCCCTTGACGCCGGAACCGAGGCCCCAGCAGGGCCCGACCTTGTCGGCGACTTCGCGCGAGACGAGCGCGGCGACATTCTCGTTCATCGACTGGTAGCCGGTGCAGGCGACGATGGCGTCGGCCTCGAGCTCGCTGCCATCCTCGAACAGGATGCCGGTCGGCGTCAGCGCCTTGATGGCGACGCCGCTGCGGATGCCGATCTTGCCGTCGATGATCAGGTCGGAGGCGCCGACATCGATGTAGTAGCCGGAGCCGGTGCGGTAGGCCTTCATCAGGAGGCCGGTCTCGTCGTCGCCGAAATCGATGGCGAAGCCCGAGGCACGCAAGCGGTCATAAAAGGCGGCGTCGCGCGCCTTGATCACCTCGTAGAGCGCGCACTGGCCCTTGGGCACAAGGGCGAAGGGCGTCGAGGCGACGATCATGTCGGCCTTTTCGGTGGTGATGCCGCGCGCCAGCGCGCGCTCCGAGAAGATCTCGAAGCCGACCTCCATCAGCGTGTCCGACTTGACCACGGTGGTCGGCGAGCGCTGGATCATGGTGACGTCGGCGCCGCTTTCCCAGAGATCGACGCAGACATCGTGCCCTGAGCTGGCCGCGCCGATGACGGCGACCTTTTTGCCGCGGAATTTGTCGCCGCTGGCATACTGGCTGGAATGCAGCAGCTCGCCCTTGAACGCCGCGGCGCCGGGCAGGTCGATCTTTCGCGGCGGGCCGTAGGCGCCGGTGGCGAAGACGACATGCTTCGGTTTCAGCGTGATCTGCCGGCCGACACGGTCGACCACCACGGTCCACTCCTTCCGTGCCTCGTCATAGGAGGCGCTGAGGCATTTGGTGGCGACCCAGTAGTTGAGCTCCATGACGCGCGTGTACATTTCCAGCCAGTCGCCCATCTTGTCCTTGGGCGTGAAGACCGGCCAGTTCTCCGGGAACGGAATGTAGGGCAGATGGTCGTACCAGACCGGATCGTGCAGCACGAGCGTGCGGTAGCGGTTGCGCCAGGAATCGCCCGGGCGCGCATTCTTCTCGATGACGATGGTCGGCACGCCGAGCTGGCGCAGCCGTGCGGCCAGCATGATGCCGCCCTGCCCGCCGCCGATGACCAGGCAATAGGGCTGCTCGGTGGCGCCGAGTTCGCGCGTCTCGCGCGCCCGCGCCTCCGACCAGGTCTCGCGTTCGGGGTCGGCCTTGTGGTGCACGCCGAGCGGCCGCGCCAAGCCCTTGCGCTCCTCGAACCCCTTGAGGTCGGTCATCGCCGTGAACAGGGTGCGGCAGCGGCCGTCGCGCAGGCGCACAATGCCTTGGCCGGAAGCCACAGCGGTCTCGAAGGTGAACCAGGCTTCGATGGTGCCTTCGTCCGAGGTCGCCTCGCCGGCGAGCTGCCATGCGGTGGGCTTGGTCGTCGCCAGCGTCGCCTCGAGCATGTCGGTGATGGCCTCGCGGCCTTCCATGGTCGTGATGTTCCAGGTGAAGGTCAGAAGATCGCGCCAGTAGCAGTCGTCGACGAACAAATGGCTTGCCGCGGTCGCATCGCCGGCTGCGAGCGCCTGCGCCAGGGATTCCAGCCATGCGGCTGCCTGTTTCGTCGGTGCCATTTCCAGCATGTGTTCCTCTTCCTGCGTGTGCCTTACCTGAATGGGACGTCGAAGCCGGCGCTGCCCCTCATCCGCCTGCCGGCACCTTCTCCCCGTGAACGGGGAGAAGGGAGCTAGTCTCCGAGCGGCTCCATCTCCTTGCCGGTGCGGTGGATCTGGGCGTTGTATTTGATGCGGCGGACCGTCTCGCGCGCCGAGCCGTCGAGCTTGTAGGCGCAGGCCACGGCCAAGAGGTCGATCGCCGCCAGGAAGGCGAAGCGCGAAGCGGTCGGCTTCAGCGTGTCGGGATATTCGGGCACCGCCACGGTCAGCCGGACATCGCAGGCGCGGGCCAGATCGGTGTCGGGCGCGGTCACGGCGATGGCGTTGGCGCGGTAATGCTTGGCGAGCTCGACGGCCTCGATCACCTCGCGCGTGCGCCCGGTCGCCGAAATGGCGATCACCAGGTCGCCCGGCTTCAGCGTCGAGGCGGTCATGCGCATCAGATAGGGATCGCACTGGGCGCTGACGGTGATGCCGTAGCGAAACAGCCGGTACTGCGTCTCCTGCGCCAGCGCCGAGGAACTGCCGCCGAGGCCGAAAACGGTGACCTGGCGAGCCTTGGCGATGAGTTCCGCCGCCTTCTGCAGCTCGCCCGGATCGAGCTGGCGTTCAGCCTCCTGCAGCGCCCGGCGCGCCTCGCCGAAGACGGCGTTCCAGAACGGCATGCCATTGTCATTACTGATGGCCGGCGGCTTGGCCAGATAGAGCGCGCCGACGACGAGGCTTTGCGCCAGCTTCAGCTTGAAATCGCGCACACCCTCGCAGCCGATGGCGCGGCAGAAGCGGGTCACCGTCGGCTCGCTGACGCCGGCGCGTTCGGCAATCGCCGCATTGGAGGCGTCGACGGCGTATTTGACATCGTCGAGCACGACATCGGCGACGCGACGCTCCGCCGGGCTCAACTCCGCGTAGGAATCCTTGACCAGCGAGATGATGTCGGGGATGCGCCTGATGTCGCGTCCCTCCGGCTCGTGGCTTGCAACAGGCTCTTGCTGGCTGTCAGCTTCGGTCATGAAGTCGGTCTTCCCTGGCGTTTCGACCTGACCTCTTACCATGTTTGCACGCCGTCGTTCCATGCGCCCGGCCGCGCTGCAACCGTTGCGTGCCTGGCGATAAGCTCGCGTTTCCTTTTCAGAGTATGTAGGAAAGCAACACGAATTTCAAGGCCGAGAAAACTGGGCAAAAACAATATATTAGGCGAATACCGAAAATTTCATGATACGGTTACCACCGCGAACGCTTGACAGCAAAGTAGGATAGTTACAGACTGATTTTTGGCAGATGACCTACTGGATCATCACGCAATCTCCGAGGGGCGGATGAACGCGGGCGAGACAACAACGCCGAAGCTTGGCGTGCAGGCAGCGACCAAGATCTATCATACGGCGTCAGGCGACCTCTTGGCGCTGGACCGCTGCAGCCTCGATGTCAGAGCCAATGAAATCGTCTCGATCGTCGGCCCGTCCGGCTGCGGCAAGACCACGCTCTTGTGGTCGATGTCGGGCCTGCACCGCCTGACCAGCGGCGAGATCCGGCTCGACGGCGTAAAGATCACCGGCCCGCATCCCGATATCGGCATCGTCTTCCAGGAAGCCAACCTTTTGCCCTGGCGCAATCTCGACGCCAACATCCGCTTTCCCTTCGAGATCAAGGGCGAGAAGCCGGACCGCGCCTGGATCGCGCATCTGCTGAACCGCGTCGGCCTCGACGGCTTCGGCGGCAAGTTCCCGCGTGAGCTTTCGGGCGGCATGCAGCAGCGCGCGGCGATCGTGCGGGCGCTGGCGCTGAAGCCCTCGGTGCTGTTGATGGACGAGCCGTTCGGCGCGCTCGACAGTTTCACCCGCGAGGAGATGAACCGGCTGGTCGAGGAGATCTGGATCGACACCAAGACCACCATCGTCTTCATCACCCACAGCATCGAGGAAGCGATCTTTCTGTCGGACCGCGTGGTGGTGCTGAGCGCCCGGCCGGGCAAGGTCGCCAAGGAGTATCGCGTGCCGTTCGCGCGGCCGCGCTCGCTGGAGATCATGGCGACCAAGGAAGTCTTCGACCTCACCAACCGGATCAAGATGGACATTGTCGGCGAGCGCGCCAGGCCGAAGGCGCCGGAACAGGAGCGCGCCAGCGCCGAGATCGTGAGGATCAGGCCGTGAGCGACGCCATCCCGGAATTCTCCAAATCCAAATCAGGCGATGGCCAGGAGGTCAGCCTGACCAATCTGTCGGCCTTCGCCAGCGGCCCCGGCGTCAAGTCGGGCAAGGAGGTGGCGGCCATCATCGCCGTCGCCGTGGTCATCATCGGCGGCATCGAACTGGCGCTGCGGCTGTTCCATGTGCCGCTCTACATCATGCCGCCGCCGAGCTCGATCGCCTATGCGCTGTTCGACGAGTTCCCGCTGATCGCGCCGCATCTCGGCTACACGCTGGTCGAGCTGGTCTCCGGCTTTGCCATCGGCGCCGTCGTCGGGCTGGTGCTGGCCGCCGTCATCACCCAGTTCCCCTTCGCCGAAAAGATCGTCGCGCCCTACATATTGCTGCTGGTCACCACGCCGATGCTGGCGCTGGTGCCGCTGCTCATCCTGCGCTTCGGCTTCGGCTACACGCCGCGCATCATCGCGGTGGCGCTGGCCGCCGGGCCGATGGTGATGATCAATGCCGCCACCGGCTTTCGCCGCGTCGACAGCGCCAAGATCGCGCTCGCCCGCTCCTACGGCGCCAGCACCTTGCAGATCTTCTGGAAGATCCGCGCGCCGATGGCGCTGCCGATGATCCTGGTCGGGCTGATGATCGGCGCCATTTTCGGCCTGCTCACCGCCGTCGGCGCCGAGATGGTCGGCGGCGGCTTCGGCCTCGGCAACCGGCTGACCACCTATTCGTCGATGATCCAGATGCCGCAATTCTTCGCCGTGGTGCTGATCCTGTCGACACTCGGCATCCTGATCTACGTGCTGTTCTTCCTCATCGGCAAGAAATGGGCGAGCTGGGAGGCTTGAAGACAAGGATTTGAAGCAAGACGCCCGGGAGGCGGGCGGCAGACCGACGTCAAACAAAAAGGGGAATGCCATGACCAAAGACCATTCGACGAACCACCCGGGCATCAGCCGCCGCTATTTCCTGCAGGTCACCGGCGCCGGCTTGGTGACGGCAACCGCGCTCGGCGCCACCGGTTTCAAGGCAAGGGCCGAGGCCTATGGCAAGTTCACCTGGATCTCGCCGCGCGGCACGCTCGAAGTGCTCGACGACTATCCCTATTGGGCAGCCAAGAAGGCCGGCTATTTCGACGGGCTCGACACCGACATGCAGCCGGGGCCCTCGGACGGCACGGCGACGGTCAAGTTCGTCGATGTCGGCCAGGCCGATATGGGCTTCCCCTCGCCCGGCGTGTTCTCCTTCGCCATCCAGAACGGCATGAAGCTGAAATCGGTGTTCCATATGGGCGCGCGCGACACGTTCAGCATCGCCTTCCGCAAGGGCGAGGGATCGAACGATCTGAAGAAGCTCGAAGGCAAGACCATCCTGCTCGGCTCGGCCGCCTGGCAGTCGATCACCGATCCGCTGCTCGCCGCGCAAGGCGTCGACATCAAGAAAGTAAAGTATGTCGAGGCCGGCTGGCCGACCTGGGGCACCGCGCTTGCCGGCGGCCAGGGAGATGCTGCCCTGTCGTGGGAGGGGCTGCGCGCCGAATGGATCGCCAAGGGCCTCGACTTCGAATACTGGCTCGGCGTGAAAAACTCCAAGCTGCCGGCCAACACTTTTGTCGTGCGCAGCGCCGACCTTGAGGACCCCGACAAGAAGGCCTTCCTGGAAAAATACCTGCGCGGCTGGGCGATGGGACTCGAATTCGGCTACCAGAATCCGCGCGCGGCGGTCGAAGCGGTGTTCGAGCAGTTCCCGACGCTGGCCAAGAATCTCGGGCCGGAGCTCGGCACCACCTCGATCCTGCAGCAGATCAACGTCTTCCGCGGCGACATGGACAAGCGCGGCGGCTGGGGCTCGCACGACATGGCGAGCTGGCAGGGCTTCTTCGACGAGATCCACAAGATCGGCCAGATCACCAATCCGGTGAAGGCCGAGGATGTCTGCACCAACGACTTGATCCCGGCGGCCAACGATTTCGACAAGGCCAAGGTCAAGGCCGATGCCGACGGCGTCAAATTGTCGGAAGGCTTTGCCGCGCTCGATGTCGAGAAGATCAAGGCGCATCTGTTCGATTCGGCCGTCAAGTAGGGACTGCCGGCGACAGAACCGGGCGGCGACAGGGTTGCCGCCCGCAATCCATTGAAGAAAAGCGTGGGAGGTGGCGGTGGCCGACAAGGTAAAAGTGCTGGTGGTGGGTCTCGGCAATATGGGTGCGTCGCACGCCAGCGCCTATCACCGCTCCGAGGGTTTTCAGATCGTCGGCATCATGAGCCGCTCGATCAAGAGCAACAGCAAGATACCGGCCGAATTAGCCGGCTATCCGCTCTACGAGGATTTCGACCAGGCGCTGAAGGAGACGAAGCCGGACGCCGTTTCGATCAACAGCTGGCCAAACACCCATGCCGAATATGCGCTGAAGGCGATCGCGGCCAATTGCCATGTGTTCATGGAAAAGCCACTCGCCACCAACATCGAGGATGCCGAGAAGGTCGTGGCGGCGGCGCGCGCCAAGAACCGCAAGCTGGTGCTCGGCTACATCCTGCGCGTCCACCCGTCCTGGATCAAATTCATCGAGGTCGGCAAGACGCTGGGCAAGCCGCTGGTGATGCGCCTCAACCTCAACCAGCAGAGCAGCGGCAGCGCCTGGCACTGGCACAAGAACCTGATCGATTCGCTGATCCCGATCGTCGATTGCGGCGTGCACTATGTCGACGTCATGTGCCAGCTGACCGGCGCCAAGCCGGTGCGCGTGCACGGCATCGGCGCCAAATTGTGGGCGGAGGCCGACAAGCAGAATTACGGCCATCTGCACGTCACCTTCGATGACGGCTCGGTCGGCTGGTACGAGGCCGGCTGGGGCCCGATGATGAGCGAGACGGCCTATTTCGTGAAGGACGTGGTCGGCCCGAAGGGCGCTGTGTCGATCGTCGCCGGCCAGGCTGCCAGCACCGCCTCGGACGCCGAAGTGTCTAACTCGGCCGACATCGACCGCCACACCAAGACCGATGCGCTGAAGATCCATTACGCCCAAGTCGACGGCGACAAGAACTTTTCCAAGCGCGATGAGATCGTCAGCATGGAGGACGAGCCCGGCCACCAGGAGCTGTGCGACCGCGAGCAGGCCTTCTTCCTGCGCGCCATCCGCGAGGACCTCGATCTGACCGAGCAGATGGACGCGGCGGTCAACAGCCTGCGCATCGTGCTCGCCGCCGAACAGAGCATCGCGTTGGGACGGACGGTCGAGCTGGCCTGACGCAATCCGGCTGCTGGCGCTGGAGGCGGCACCGGCAGCGCGGAATTTCATCTTTCTCCCGGTCACTATACGGGAAGAAGGCGCCGGCAGGCGGGGCGGAGCTTACATTTGCAGTTGGCCGGTAACGACAGCTCGCGCATTCCTAAGCGAGGTGCCGAGGCATGCAAATTTGGGAGAGAGAAATGGTCACCGACAGTCTTTTGAAAACCTACGCGGACTCCGATGCGCTCGATCTGGCCGGGCTGGTGCGCGGCGGCCAGGTTTCGCCGGCCGAACTGGTCGAGGCGGCGATCACGCTGGTCGAGCGGCTCAATCCGGCGCTGAACGCGATCGTCCATCGCCTCTACGACATGGCGCGGACGCAGGCGCAGACGGTCGACAGGTCCGCGCCCTTCGCCGGCGTGCCGTTCCTGCTCAAGGAGCTGGCCTCGTCCTGGACCGGCGCGCCGAACACCAATTCCTGTTTCTATCTGAAGGACGTCGTCGCCGACTCCGACACCGAAGTGGTTCGCCGCATGAAGGCGGCGGGACTGGTGCTGGTCGGCAAGTCGAACGCGCCGGAGAACGGCTGGTCGATCACGACCGAGCCGAAGCTCTACGGCGTGACGAAGAATCCGTGGAAGGAAGGCATCACGCCCGGCGGCTCGAGCGGCGGCGCGGCCGCGGCCGTCGCCTCGCGCATGGTGCCGATCGCCGAAGCCAGCGACGGCGCCGGTTCGATCCGCATTCCAGCTTCTTGCTGCGGCATTGTCGGCCTGAAACCGTCGCGCGGCCGCGTCAGCCTCGCGCCGTTCGGCGACTACTGGTATGGCGGCGCCTATTTTCTCTGCTGTTCGCGCTCGGTGCGCGATACCGCGGCCTATCTCGATGCCGTCGCCGGCGCGCTGCCGGGCGACCCCTATACGCCGCCGGTTCCCGATGCCTCGTGGCTCAGCCTGTCGGCGCAGGCGCCGAAGACGCTGCGCATCGGCTTCACCGTCACGCCGCCCAACGGCACAGCCATCGATCGGGAGGTCAAGGCGGCGGTGCTGGCGACGGTGATAACGCTCGAACGGCTGGGGCACCATGTCGAGGAGCACGACATGCCGCTCGATGCCAACGGCGTCTGGGGGACCTACACCAACATGACCTGCGTGCAGACGGCGGCGACCTTCGACTATCTTGAAACGGTGATCGGCCGGCCGGTGACGCCTGACGACGTCGAGGCCGTGACCTGGGCGATCATCGCGCGCGGCCGCGTCACCAGCGGTGTCAGGCACATCTCCGATGTCGAGCAGCTGAGGCAGATCGGCCGCGACATTGTCGGCGATCTCGATGCCTACGACCTCTTCATCACACCGACGCTGACGCAGCTGCCGCGTCCCTTCGGCTATTACGACATGTCGGAGACGGACATCGACCGTTACAACGCCAAATGGACGGACGCGGTGTTTGCCTTCCCCTTCAACATTTCAGGCCAGCCGGCGATCTCGCTGCCGCTGGGCTGGTCGAAAGGCGGCGCGCCGATCGGCGTGCAGCTGGTCGGCCGCTATGGCGACGAGGCGACCGTGCTGGCGGCTTCGGCGCAGCTGGAGCAGGAGATGCCATGGAGGGATCGGCGGCCGCAGGTGAGCGCTTAGTTAGCCGGCAAGGGTTGTGCAGCGGCGCTGCACCATTCGATCAAGGTCGCGGCATATGGATCCTCGGGTCTCCGCGACGCCGCCACGCGACTGCTCCGTCCGTGGATGACAAACGTGGAGGGGCTCGGCCAATCTCCGGAGTGAAGCCTCCCGCTAGCCAAGCCTCTCCAGCCGCCTCGGCAGCCGGTTCATCGGCATCGGCCCATCTGCCCTGATCAGGAACTGGTCCTCGAGATTGAAGCTGGCGAGGCCGTCCATGTAGAGCGGGATTTCGAAGGCCAGCACCATGCCGACCTCGATGACGACATCGCTGTCGGCCGCGATGAACGGCCATTGCTCGGAAAACACCGACTGGCCGACGCTGTGGCCGAAATGGCCGCGGCGGAAGCTGCGCAGGCCTTGCCGCGCCAGGCTCTCGGTGGTGACGCGATGCACATGAGCGAGCGTGTTTCCCGGCATCAGCGCCGCCAGCCCATCCTCGAAGGCGCGCTCGGCGATGGCATGCAGCTCGGCCTGGTCGGCGGAAGGCGGCCCGAAGGTGAAATTGCGCGACATGTCGGAAGCGTAGCCGCCGACCGTGCAGACCATGTCGCATTTCAAGGGATCGCCGGCCACGGCCCTGGCGTCGGCGCCCTTGGCGCGGGCGCCCAGCGTCACATATTCCGCCGTGACGACCGGATGCGACAGCCCGGCTGCCGCTTCGGCGACGCCCTTGCGGTAGAGCGCGATGAGATCGGCCTGGCGCATGCCGGCCATCGCGTCCACCTGCAAGCGCTCCAGCCCGGCTTCCGAGAGAAAGATACCTTGCTGGAGGAGATCGATCTCGCGCTGGGATTTGACGGCCCGCAGCCTGTCAAGGACCGGCGAGCCATCGACCATCGGGCAATGCGGCAACAGCGCCTGGATGGCCGCGAAATCGGCGGCCGGGACGAAGTCAAGGTCGATGCCGAGCGTTGCGCGCTCCAGTCCGAATTCCTCGAGCAAGGCCTGCAGCTGGCGCACCGAGCCGGCGAGATCGAAAGTGGCGGGGCGGGAGAAATCCGGGGCGCGGCCAAGCGAGGCAAGGCCGGCCTCGATGCGTTCGGCCAAAGCGAGCCCGTGCGTTCCAATCTCGACCGGCGCGGATTCGATCCAGATCGGGTGCGACCGCACGATTGCTTCCGGCGCGGCGAGCCGCAGCTGCGCGGCGTTGAAGTCGGCGACGACAACACCGATCGGCAGGTCTTGTCCGGCCGGGATGATCACGAAGCCGCCACCGGCACGGCGGAACAGTCCCGCCGGGCCGATCCACGCACCGGTCGCATAGTGGAAGGCCTCGGGCGCGCAGAGCACCAGCGCCCCGATGCCGGCGCCTTCCATCAACTGCGCGGCGCGCTGGCGGTCGACAAAGCCTGTCATGGGTTTCTCCGGATGTCAGAAGCGACAACGGAGCATTGCGGGTGCGGACAATCAAGCTGGTTGCTCGCATTGACGCGCTGCGTAGCTTGAGCGCGGAGCGGAGACGCCCACGACGAGGGGGCGGGATGTCGGCCAATGGTTGCCGGCGAACCCGCTACTTGATCGATTCCAGCTTGGCGATGGCCGTGGTGAAGCCGGCGAGCGAGACCGGGATGGTGACCGGCTTGCGGGTGACCGATTCCATGCCGATGTTCAGATTGGTTCCCGACTTCATCGTCTTGAGCAGTTCCGGCGACAGCGGCGTGGCGGCATAGGCGCCGTTCTGGTCGCTGGTCTGGATGGCGATGACGACCTTTTGCCCCTGGTCGACCTGATAGCTGACGCCGGACGGCAGGAACAGGCCGTGCGGCAAAGCGAGCAGCATGGCGAAGCTGCCATTGGCGTTGTCGCGGCGCACGGTGACGGTCAGCACGCGCTGCCCGGTCTTGGCCTCGGTGAGGGTCTGCGACACCTGGCACTGAAGCTCGTTGGTCGCCGAGCCGCTGGAGCAGTTCACCGCCCATGCATTGGCGTCGGCCGGCTTGGGTCCGGCCTCCTTGGGCTGAGACTGTTTGGCTTGGGACCCTTTGGCCGCGTCCTCGGCAAGCGCCGGGCCAACAGAAGTCGACAGCAGCCAAAGGGCAGCCGATGTCGCGATCATTCGCGCTAGATTAGCTCTAGCTAAATTACTTGGCATGTTCTTGACGCCCCACAATTTTCCTTGCCCCGGCAGGTATTCTCTCGGAAAAGGCTTGATACAACAATGGCGACGGCTCCGAAAGCCGAGTCCCGGGTCAAGCAAGCCGGCAAATCTACTGTGGCAATATGGTCACAGGACAGAACTTTGCGGTCCGACAACAACACGCACAACCTTCCGGACTCGCTATACAATAGAATTCGCGTAAGAATTAACACGCGGGACGTGCAGTCCCTGAAGGGACTCGCCAGGGATGGAAACTACCGAGACGTCTCGGCAGGTTGGTGGGATGGTGGCGCATGGGGAGGCTTTCCGCGTGCGCGCTGGTTATCGCCGTTCGCGCATTGTAAGCCATCTTTGGAAGACGACGGCGCTGACGACGCTGGCGCTTGGCCTTTCGGGCGTGATTGCCCATGCCGACCCCGACGGCCTCTGGCAGCCGCAGATCCGCGCCATCGTCGGTGCCGACAACAATGGCGGCAACGCCGCGCTCGAAGGCTTCATTCCGATCAAGCAGACGGCCGAGTCGGTGCTGTTCCTCGATGTCCGGGCCAAGCACGATTTCAAGGATGCTTCCGGCCAGGACATCGGCCTCGGCATTCGCCGCATCGTCAATCCCGACCTGATGCTCGGCGGCTACGCCTATATAAACCTCGAGAACTACGACAGCACGCAGTTCACCGCGGCCACGCTGGGCGTCGAGGCGATCACGCCGAACTTCGACGCGCATGTGAACGTCTTCGTACCGATCAAGGGCGACTCGACCGATCATTCGACCAGCTCGACCCTGTCGATGGTCTCGAACCAGCTGATCGAACGGATATCGGTGCTCGACCACCGCGACTACGCGGCCTGGGGCATCGAAGGCGAGATCGGCGCCCAGGTTCCGGTCAACCTGCCCGACAAGCACTCGCTGCGGCTCGACATTGGCGGCTACCATTTCGAGGACCCGCACGGCGACGACGGCAGCGTCACCGGCGCCAAGGCCGGGTTCGAATACACGATCGGCGATGTCTTCGGCAGCGGCACCGAACTGGTCTTCGCCGGCGAGGTCCGCAACGACAATCGCGACGACACCCAGTTCGCCGGCAGCGTGCGGCTGAACATCCCGTTCAACCCCGGCCACGGTTCGGACAAGACCGCGGCCATCGGTGCCGAACCGGTCTATCCGGTCAGTGAAGGCCTGCGCAAGCGCGTCAACGAGCGCGTGCGCGGCGATATCGGCGTCAGGATCCAGTCGCAGGAGATCAACGGCGGCTCGACGACGCGCGTCGCCATCAACGCCGCGACCAATGCGGCGTTCGGCAAGTTCTATTTCGCCGATGGCGGGCTGGCGGGCGCCGGCACGCTGACCGACCCGACGACGCTGGACGACGCGGTCACCAAGGCCGGCAGCGGCGGTTTTGTGGTTGCGCTGGGCGGCAATGGCAATCTGACGACAGCCGGCGTGACACTTGCCAATGGCCAGACCGTGATCGGCGGCGGCGAAAGCGTCACCGCGAAACTGTCCGGCGGCGGCACCGCCACCTTCAATCTGGGCGGCAGCGACGGCACGATCCAGGGCACCAATGTCGCCAACAACGTCATCACGCTCGGCACCGGCAATACGCTGAACGGCATCACCATCACCGGCGGCGCCAACGGCATCTTCGGCAACAACGCCACCGGCACGACGCTGACCAACGTGACTGTGACGGGTGCCGGCGGCAACGGCGCCGCGTTCACCGGCAATTCGACCAACGTCAAGGCGTCCGGTTTCACCGCGACCGGCAATGGCCTCGACGGCCTGCATATCGAAGACAACGGCACGTACAATTTCACCGGCACGACGCTGCTGCAGGGCAATGGCGACGACGGCCTCGATATATCAGGCCAGGGCACCTACACCTTCGCCACCGTCAATGCGCTTGATAACACCGATCGCGGCATAACCGTGCAGGGCACGTCGATTGCCGGCAGCTTCACCACCACCGGCGGCACCGTGTCGGGCAATGGCGGCATGGCCGTCTTCATCGACCCGATCACTGCCCATTTGGTGCTGGATTCGATCAGCCAGACCGGCGGCACGTCGGGTGTCGTGCTCGACCATGTCTCGGGCAGCTTCACCGTCAACGGTTCGACGACGATTTCCAACACGACTGGACCGGCGATCGCCATTTCCGAATCGCCGGCGGCGATCCGCTTCGGCGATGTCGCCATCTCGGCACCCGGCGGCGACGGCATTTCGTTTGCCGGCGTCAATGCGGCGGTGGTCGCCGGCAACATCGTCATCTCCGGCCTCGGCGTCGGCACCGGCCTCGACTTCTCCGGCAGCCACACGAACTTCACCGCGCAGTCGCTCAACATCACCGGCACCGGCGCCGCCGGCTCGATCGGCATCGATCTCTCCTCGCCGACCTCGGGCGGGGCAACGATCGTCATCACCGATGGCGGCGCCATCGCCGGGGTCGACACTGGCGTGCGCTTCGGCATAGCCGGCTCGCTGGCCCATTCGGCCAATGCCGAATTCAGCTTCGGCGGCGGCTCGATCGCCGGCAGCACCGCTTCGCTCGACGCGCGCGGGCTGAACCAGACGCTCGGCCACTACGCGTTCGGCTCGACCACCTTCAGCGGTCCGCAGCTGTTCGACGTGCAGAATGTGATCTTCGTCGGCGCCACGGCGACCGGCTCGGGCACCGGCTCCTCCCTGCTGGACCTCGCCTCGATCGCGACAGCCGATGCCAACACCGACGGCACGGCGATCTTCGTGCTGGTCAATCGCGGCACGGCCATCGACGACACCGACGGTTTCTCGCTGAGCGCCGGGCAGACGCTGGCCTCGTTCGGCAACGGGCGGACCTTCTCGCTCGGCGGCATCCCGGTCAACGTGACCGGCGACAACATTTCCCATACCGGGACCATCTCGGACGCCGGCGGCGCGGCGACGCTGACCAGTTCGGCCGGCGCGGATACCGTGACGCTGGCCAACGGCACCTCGCTGCTCGATTTCAACGTGTCGAACGCCAATCCGGGCGGCGGCAACGGCATCCATGGCAACAACGTCACCGGCGTGACGATAAGCGGCGTCAATGTCAGCGGAGCCGGCCTGGACGGGCTGCTGTTCGAAGGCGCCAGCAACGTCGCGGCCAACAATGTGACCGCGACCGGCAATGGCGGCGCCGGCCTGCGCATCGACGGAGACGGGACCTATGCCTTCAACGGCGCGACAGGGCTTTCGGGCAATGGCGCCGGCCTGGCCATCAACGGCGACGGAAATTACGCGTTCCAGACCCTGAACGCATCCGGCAATTCAAGCCTCGGCGTCAACGTCTCCTCCACCGCCGGCACGTTCACTACCACCGGCGGTACGATCTCCGGGAACGGTGGCGGCGGCGTCGCGCTATTCGGCGCCGATCTCGACGTGACGCTGACCAGCTTGACGCAGGACGGCGGCCTTTTCGGCGCGTCGTTTGCAGGCGTGTCGGGAAATTTCGCCGTTTCCGGCGCAACGACGGTCAGCAACACCTTGCTCGGCGGCCTCGGGATATTCGACAGCACCGCCGATTTCACGTTCGGAACCGTCGATATCTCGGACATCACCGCCCCGGGCGGCGTCGGTATCGACGTCCAGAATTCCGGCGGCGCGGTCACGTTCGGCGGGCCGGTCACCCTGACTCATATCGACAGCGAGGGCATCCTCGCCACCGACAATGCCGGCACGCTCACCTTCAGCGGACCGGTCAGCATGACCGATCCCGGCGACGGCATCTGGCTGGAAGACAACACCGGCGCTGTTTCGTTCAGCGGCGCGGTCACCATCGACCAGCCGTTCGGAAGCGGCATCGACGTCGTTGGCAGCAACGGCATCATCAGCTTCGGCGACATCGATATCACTGGCCTGTGTAACTGCTCCACCGCGCTCGACCTGTCGGGCAGCACCTCGACCTTCACCGCCGCCATGCTCGACATCAGCGGCAGTTCCGGCGGCTCCTCGATCGGCATCGACCTGTCGGGCACCAATGGCGGCTCGGTGACGATCGGCGGCGGCATCATCGCCGGTGTCGACACCGGCGTGCAGATGGGCACCAATGGCGCGGCCGGCACCACCGCCAACACGGCGTTCTCGTTCGGCGCGGCCGGCGGCGCGGTCATCACCGGCACGACGGCGTCGCTCGACATGCGCGGCCTGTTGCCAGGCAGCGGCACCTATGCCTTCAACACCACGGTGCTGAACGGTCCGCAGCTGTTCGACATCGCTAATGTCGTCTTCGTCGGCGCCGCCAGCACCGGCGCTGGCGACGGCTCCAGCGTCAACGACCTGATCAACGCCACCGCGGCGGACGCCCTGGCGGCTCCCGCCAACACGATCTTCGTGCTGGTCAACAACGGCGCCGGAAACATCGATACGGATGCCGACGGCTTTACGCTGGCCGACGGCCAGTCGATCGTTTCCTTCGCCAATGGCGCTTCGGTGAGCCTTGGCGCGCCGCCCGCCAATGTCACCGGCACGCATGTCATAAGTGGCACGCAATTCCAGGCCGATCCTTTCGGCAATGGCGGCGCGACGCTCAACAATTCGGCCGGCAACACCATCGACCTGGCCAATGGCAACCTCGTCGCGAACCTCACCGCCAGCAGTTCCGCCACCGCAATCGATGGAACGGGCATCGCCGGCGCAACGATCAACGGCGTGACGGTCAGCAGCGCCGCGACAGGCGTCGTCCTCGACAGCGTGACCGGCACGGTGACGGTCGACGGTCTCCACATCCAGAATGCGAGCCAGACCGGCATCGCGCTGGTCAATTCAAGCGCGACCGTCAATTTCACCGGCAATACGACGATCGCCAATGCCGGCAATGTCGGGCTGTTCGCCAACGATTTCGACGGCACCGCCACTTTCGACGACCTCGATATTACCGGCGGCGGCATAGGCGTCGGTATCGTTGCCGGCTCGAGTGGAACCCTGACCTTCGGGGCCGGAAGCTCCATCGCCGGTACGAGCAGCAACGCCTTCTCGATCACCAACTCCACGCCCAACGTCACCTACAACGGCACCATCAGCCAGACCGCCGCTGCAAGCGCGGTGAGAATTTCCAACATGACCGGCGGCACCGCCACCTTCGGCGGCAAGATCACCGCCAGCACCGGTGCGGCCAATGCGATCAACCTGACCGGCAACACCGGCGGTACGATCAACTTCACCGGCGGCCTCGACCTGACCACGGATGGCGGCTACGGCTTCAGCGCTGTCAATGGCGGCACGCTGACGGTGACCGGGACCAACACCGTAGCAACCGGCCTCGGGCCGGATGAGAAGGGAATTCTCATCGGCGGCACCGGAATGACCATCGGCGCCGCCGGCGTGAATTTCGCCAGCGTCAACGTGGATGGCTCGGGCGGCGGCGCTTCTACTGGCATCGTCATCGAGAACATCAGTGCCGGCAGCGGCAACGTCACCTTCGGCAATGTCGATCTGTTCCGTATCAGCGGCGACGCCATCCGCCTCACCAACATCGCCGGCGGCACGTACAGCTTCAACGGCACGACGAAGATCGATACCACCGCCCTCGGCGTTTCTGGCTTCGTGGTGCAGAACAGTGCGGCGACCGTCAGCGTCAACAACTTGGTTACGACAAGTGTTAACGCCGCCGATGTCAGCCTGGCCAACAACACCGGCACCATTGCCATCGGCGGCACGATCACCAACTCCGGTACCGGCAACGGCGTCGTCGTCTCCGGCGGCAGCGCTGCGATCACGGTCTCGGCCGGTATCTCCAGCTCGGCGACCGCGCCCGGCACGGCGGTCAAGGTCGATGGCATCACCGGCGGCTCGGTGGCCTTCAGCGGCAGTATCACCTCAACGGGCACCGGTAACCTCTTCGCTATAGGCACATCGTCAACGCTGACCGGCGGTACGATCAGTTTCAGTGGCTCGGCGATGACGGCCACTGGCGGTGGCGGCGCAGTCCTCACCCGCCTAGGCGCCCCCGGCGAAAGCGCTATTTTCAACGCCACCGCGCCTTTGTCGATCACCAACGCGATAGGCAACGGGCTGTCGGTTTCGAACATCGCCGGCGGCTCCAGTGCCACCTTCGGCGCGGTCACGGTGTCGGGTGCCGGTGGCAATGGCATAGACATCGGTACCTTTGCGAGTTCGTTGACCTTCGGCACGACCAGCGTGATTCTAGGCTCGGCCGCCAACGCGGCCGGCATCAATTTCTCCGGCACCAATGCTAACGTGACCTTCGGCACGACCAACGTGACGATGGGTGCCGGCGCCAACCAGACCGGCATCGACTTCAACGGTTCGTCGACCACGGCCGATTTCGGCGTGACGGCAATTGCCGGCAACGGTGACCTCACCTCGCGCGGCATCGACCTGTCGTCGACGACGGGCAACAAGACCATCACCTTCCAGCGCGGCTCCAGCATCACCAATCTCGGCGTCGGCGTCGAACTGTCGTCGGGCGGCACCACGGCGACCTCGGCCAACGCCAACTTCACCTTCGGCGACGGCACTTCGGCCGACGGGCTGCAGTCATCGATCAGCGCCACGGCCGTTGGCGCCTTCACCGTCAACACGGTCGGCCTCGATCCGGCCTTGGGCAATTACGATTTCGACGATGTCGCCTTCACCGGCAACGCCAATCTGCCCAGCGCGGTTGGTGGGACCATCATGGTCTCGCAGAACGGTGGCGTGATCGCCGCCGGCACCTACGGGCTCAGCGCCGCGGTGACGACCATCTCGGTCGCCGCCGCCGATGCCCTGGCCGGCACGCAGACCTTCGCCTTCGTCGGCACAGTCGATCTCAGCGGCACGCCGTTCACGCTCGATTCGGGCCAGTCGATCACCGGCTTCGGCAACAATACCGCCATCACCGTCTCCGGCACGGTCCAGCCGGTCAATGTCCAGGGCAATCTCGGCGCCACCGGCGGCAACGTCACCGGCAATGAAGGCGTGGTCACCGGCACGGCCGACTTCCTGCATCTGCTCGGCAGCAACCAGGTCAGCAACACCGCTTTCAACTTCAATGGCGCCAACGGCTCGGTCTTTACCATCGACCAGAGCGCGGGTGGCTTCAACAATGCCGGCGGCATCACCATCCAGGGCGTGACGGTCAGCAATGTCGCCACCGGCAGCACGGCCTTCAAGGTCGCCAGCCTCGACTCGAACCTGTCCATTCTCGACAACAACATCAATGTCGCCGGCACGCTGCTCGACGCCAATGGCGGCGCCGGCAACATCACGCTGACGCGCGGTACTTTGCCCAACAGCGCGACACCGGGCACGCTGACCGGCGGCGGCGTCAGCATCGCAAACCATACCGGCGGCCTGATCACGTTCTCCGACGAGGTGACGGTCGGCGGCAATGGTGTCTCGCTCACCAACAACGCCGGTTCCATAATCACTTTCGAGGGTTTGGACATCACCACGAACGCCGCGACGGCGTTCAGCGCCAGCGGCGGCGGCACGGTCAGCGTCAGCGGCACCGGCAACACCATCACCACCGGGACGGGCACCGCATTGGACCTCGACGGCGTGACCATCGCCGCGGCCGGCATCAATTTCGATACGATTTCGAGCAACGGTGCTGCGACCGGCATATCGCTCAACGATGTCAACGGCGGCTCGCTCGATCTCGGCGCGGTAAACCTGCAAGGCATCACCTCGCGCGGCGTCGATATTTCCGGCGCGCTCGGCTCGGCACTGGACTTCACCAGCCTGACGGTCGGGCTCAATGCCGCGAACGCTATCGGCTTCGACCTCAACGGCGCATCGCTCGGCGGGAGCAACATCACGGCGGGCGATTTCGACGTCGACGGCGGCAGCTTCGCCGGCACGATCGGCATCGACATGGCCGGCACGACCGGCACGGGCATCATCCAGCTCGGCGACACGGTCAATCCCGGCGGCGCCCAGACCTCGACCATCGGCAATGTCGGCTATGGCGTCCAGTTCTCCAGCGCCACCAACGCCAAGCTGGTGTTCGGCGACGGCCAGGGCCCGGCCGAATCGACGATCGCGACCACCGGCGGACAGGTCATCCACGCCACCGATAGTTTGCCGACCAACGGCGACTACAATTTCAACGACGTCAATTTCAGCGGCGACACGTCGAACCTTTCGGCGGTCCGCGTCTACTATGTCACATCCGGCGGCACCGGCGACGGCAGCCTCGCCAATCCGGGCAGCTATTTGGGTGCGCAGGCGTCCACCGCCAATGTCGTGGTGCTGATCGACCAGAACGTCAACGGTGCCCAAGAAACCATCGACCTCAGCGGCACCGCGTTCAACCTCGATGACGGTCAGGTGCTGCTCGCCTTCAAGAGCGGCGACGCGGCCATCGATGTCTCGCAGCTCGGTGTCGACACCAGCGGTGGCGCGTCGGCAGCGTTCCACTTCACCACGGTGCAGAATTCGCCGATCGTTACGGCGCCGGGCGGCATCGATACGCTGCGGCCGATCCTGCAGACCAACAACGCCACCTCGGTCATCAACCTGGCGACATCGGGCGCCGGGACGATCACCGGCGGCATCCAGAACCTCATCATCCGCAATACCGGCACCGGCGCCGGCATTTCCGGCAACGCATCGGCCGCCTCCAGTTTCTTCGTCAGGGACAACGACATCGCCGCCGGCGGCCGGGCGCTCGATTTCATCACCACCGGCGCGCCGGCCGACACGCTGCTGCTCTCGATCGATGGCAACACGCTGCAGTCGACCGGAGCCGCGCTGGCCGCGTCCTTCGCCGGCCAGAACATCGGCCCGACAAGCAACTCGATCGCCGTCAGGTCCTTCTCCGGCAATACGGTCACCGGCGGCACCGGAGGCGGCATTGCCTTCAACAACGTTACGTTCGATTCCACTGGAGCCGGCGGCACGGTCAGCGTCGGCACGCTCGATGTCGGCACGACTGGCGCACGCGTCCAGGGCAACGGCATCGCTTTCACCAACACCAGCGGCACGCTCGATCTCGGCACCTTCACCGTCGCCAACAATGGCGGTACTGGTCTCCTGGTCGACACGAAGGGCGCGAATACCAATTTCACCCTGAACAGCAGCGGCGGCTCGGTCGACACCACCAACGGCTCGGCGTTCAACCTCGACCCATTGACCGTAAACATGACGGTCGGCAGCGTCACGGCCACCGGCGGCGTGAGCGGCATCATTTTCGACGGCGTTGCCGGCACCTTCACCGTCACCGGCGCGACAAGCATTTCCAACACGTCGGGCGCCGGCATCAGCGCCATCAACGCCAACACCGGCACCTTCAATTTCAACACGGTGACGGTCAACAACACGACCGGCGGCGGCATCGGCTGGGCCAGCGGCACGCTCAACGTCAGCGGCCTCGCCAACATCGACACGACGAGCGGCAGCGGTCTCTCGCAGGGCGGCGGCACGACCAGCTTCACCGGCGGGCTGACCGTCGACACCACGACCGGCACCGGCATCGCCAACACCGGCGGCACGATGGGCATCACCGCCACCGGCGGCGCCGAGACCGTGAATTCGACCCTCGGCCAGGCCGTCAGCCTCTCCGGCGTCGCCGCCACCATCGCGCTCGATTCGACCTCGTCGGGCGGCGGCACCAACAATGTCGGCCTGACCAATGTCACCGGCACGGTCGGCCTCGGCTCCGGCGCGCTGAGCGGTGCGACGGGCACAGCGTTCAACGTGACCGGCGGTAATGCCGTCATCACCTATGGCGGCTCGGTCACCAAGGCGACGGCTGGCAGCGCCGTCAGCATCGCCAACCGCGGCGGCGGCAGCGTCACCTTCGGTGGGCCGGTCTCGGCGAATGGCGTGGCGAGCGGCATAGCCATTTCCGGCGCGACCGCGGCGAACACGGTCAGCTTCAACGGGGCCGTCAATCTCGGTACCAGCACGACGATGACAGGCACCGCGGTGTCGATCGACAACGCCGGCAAGGCTTCGACCGTCAACTTCGCCAATCTGAATATCCTGACGAACGGCACGGCGGGCTTCAGCGCCAGCAATGGCGGCACGGTCAATGTCACGACCGGCACCGTGAATTCCACCGGCGCGCAGGCGGTGAATCTCAATGGCATCGCCGCCGGCGTCACGTTCACCTCGACGACGTCGACCGGCGGCACCAACAATGTCAGCCTGACCGCTGTCACCGGCACGGTCAGCCTCGGCTCCGGTGGCTTGAGCGGTGCGACGGGCGCGGCGTTCCTGGTCAGCGGCGGCAGCGTGAACACCACCTATGCCGGCAACATCACCCAGGCCAACAACGCCGCCATGGTCAACGTCCTCGGCGCCCATACCGGCACGCTGACCTTCAACACGGGCACGCTGTCGGCCACCAACGGCACCGGCCTGCAATTCTCGAACGCCGACGGCACCTATAATTTCAACGGCACGACGACGCTGAACGGCGGCACCGCCAACATCAACATCCTCACCGGTTCGGGCGGCACCTTCAGCTTCGGCACCGGCACCTCGATCACCAATACGACCGGGACGGCGATGAACGTGTCCGGCAGCACGGCCAACGTCACCTACAGCGGTAACATCACCCAGGGCGGCAGCGGCGCCATGGTCAACGTGTCGACCCACTCCGTCGGCACGCTGACCTTCCAGACCGGCACGCTGTCGGCCAGCAACGGCATCGGCCTGCAATTCTCCAATGCCGACGGCACCTACAATTTCAATGGCACGACGACGCTGAACGGCGGCGACGCCGGCATCGACATCCTCGCCGGCTCGGACGGCGCCTTCAGCTTCGGCGCCGGCACCTCGATCACCAACCCGACCGGGGTCGGTTTCAACGTCGATGGCGGCGCCGGCAACATCACCTATGCCGGCACCATTTCGAAAAACAACGCCAACAACATCGTTGCCATCCAGAACCGCACCGGTGGTACCACGACACTGTCCGGCAATCTTACGGCCACCGGCGCCACCACCAACGGCATTCTCGTCAACGCCAACAGCGGCGGCACAATCAATTTCTCCGGTGCCGGCAAATCGCTGACGACCGGCACCAACACCGCCGTCAACCTGACCAACAATACCAATGCGACCATCAACTTCACCGGCGGTGGCCTGGTCATCAACACCACCAGCGGCACCGGCTTCAACGCCACCGGCGGCGGCACGGTGACGGTGCAGGGCAGCGGCGACACGATCACGTCAACGACCGGCACGGCACTCGATGTCGAGAACACAAATATCGGCTCGGGCAACCTGGTCTTCCAGAGCATCTCGTCGAATGGCGGCAGCGCCGACGGCATCATCCTGGTCAACACCGGCACGGCGGCCGGCAATGGCGGCCTGCATGTGACCGGAACGGGCTCGGCCGGCACGGGCGGCACCATCGCCAACAAGAGCGGCGCCGACGGCTCCGCCACGCAAGGCACGGGCATCTTCCTCAACGGTACGAAGAGTGTGCAGCTCGCCTGGATGCAGCTCAACGACTTCGGCAATTTCGCGATCCGCGGCAACAACGTCACCGGCTTCTCGCTGGACCACAGCGTCATCAGCGGCGACAGCGGCACCAGCAACAGCCTGTCCGACGGGCTGGCGTCCTTCGCCAATGTCGGTGAGGATGCGATCCGGCTGACCAACCTGCTGGGCTCCGGTTCGATCACCAATTCGAACATCAGCGGCGGCTATACCAACACCATCATGGTCGAGAACAACACCGGCACGCTGAACCGGCTGACGATCGACAGCTCCACCATCGGCGGCAGGAGCGACAACGGTACCGGGATGAACGACGCCATCAACTTCCAGGCCGACGCGGGCAGCACCGCCATGAACCTGACCGTCTCCAACAGCGCTTTGACGACAGCCCGCGCCAACCTCGTTGCCGCGACAGGCGGGGTCGGGACGAACATGGACGTCCAGCTGGTCGGCAACACGGTAGCCAACAACCACCCTGTGACCGTGAGCGGCGGCACCGCCTTCGACATCGCCAGCCTTGGCAATGTCACCTTCAATATCGCCAACAACACGTTCGACATGCATGCCGCCAATGGTGGAACCGGCATCAAGTCGCACGTCATCGAAGTGAACAAGGGCAGCGGCAGCGGCAATTCGATATTCGACGGCACGATTTCGGGCAATACGATCGGCGTCGCCGGCACAGCCCATTCGGGCAGCGGCATCGGCTCCAACGATATCGACATCAACAGCCAGGACAACGGTACCTTCACCGTCGCGATCCTGAACAACATTCTCACGCACTACGACACGGCCGGCATACAGATCTCCCAGATTTCCGGCAGCAGCACGATCAATGCCACGGTGCAGGGCAATACGACCAGCAATGGCGATTCCAATGCCTTCACCGGCCTCTACGTCGTCGCGGGCTCGGGCCTGGCCGGCGACAATGGCGTCATCAACCTTTTGGTCGGCGGTTCCGGGACTCAGCGCAACGACTTCTCCAATGGCGATCCGGCGAACGGCAGTGACGTCTTCCTGGCGGTATCCGGCGGAGCCAGTACCTCGACGATCAACCTGTCGAGGGGTGTCTCCGCAGCTCCAACGGCCGAGCAGGTCGTCACGGACAACAACCTGAATCCGGCCACGACAACCGTGGCGACGTCGGGAACGATCAACATCGTCAATACGGTGCCACCGCTGCCCTGATCAAGTTTTGTGGTAGTTTAGCAGTTGCGAATACACAAGATTCATGTCGACATTTCTATCTGACGTGTCATGTTAGCGGCATCGGATAGAAGCTGGAGGGGGCCCGTATGGCAGAGCCATATCTATCGGAAATAAAACTGATATCGTTCAACTTCCCTCCCAAGGGTTGGGCGTTCTGCAACGGCCAGTTTCTGCCGATAAACCAGAACCAGGCGTTGTTTTCTCTTCTGGGCACGACCTATGGCGGCAATGGGCAAACCACGTTCGCGCTGCCAAATCTGCAGGGCCGGGTGCCGACGCATATGGGCGGCGAAGGATTTTTCCTTGGTCAACAAGGCGGCGAGCCGTCGCATACGCTTACCGTCCAGGAATTGCCGTCCCATGTGCATGGGGCCAGCGCCTCGACGGTGGATGGTGACCAGGTGATTGCCACCAACAATTATCTGGGCCCGGCCAATCAGCTCTATGGCGCACCGGCGAATCTGACGACCATGATACCAACCGAAGTCAGCAGTATCGGCGGCAGCCAGCCGCACGAAAACATGCAGCCATACCTGACCTTGAATTTCTGCATCGCCCTGGTCGGCATCTTTCCCTCGCGAAATTGAAGGAGTTCGAACGATGACGGCCTATGTGGGCGAGATTCGCATGTTCGCCGGCAATTTCAATCCGAACGGCTGGATGTTCTGCCAAGGCCAGACATTGCCTATCTCGGAGTATGAGACGCTGTTCCAACTTATCGGCACCACCTATGGCGGTGACGGGGAAGAGACGTTCAATCTGCCGAACCTGTCGGGCCGGCTGCCGCTGCATCAAGGCAACGGGTACGTGATCGGGCAGATGGCGGGTGTAGAAGAGGTTACGCTTACAACGCAGCAGATCGCCTCGCACTCGCACCCGTTCATGGCGACAACCAATATCGGTGGCGCCAGCGCCCCGGGCAACAACGTGCTTGCCCAGTCGTCCACGATCAAAGTCTACTCCGCGATCGCTCCCACCGTGGCGCTGGGGCCGTCGTCGATGACGCCAGCGGGCGGCAGCCAGCCGCACAGCAATTTGCAGCCCTATCTTTGCATCAATTTCATCATTTCACTGTTCGGCGTTTTCCCGAGCCAAACATAGGACAGGACCATGTCGGACCAATTCGTCGCGGAAATCCGAATTTTCCCGTTCAACTTCGCCCCCACGGGCTGGGCGACCTGCGACGGTCAGCTCATGCCGATCTCGCAAAACACCGCCTTGTTCTCGCTGCTGGGCACAACCTATGGCGGCGATGGCAAATCGAACTTTGCCTTGCCGGACATGCAGGGCAATGCGCCGATGCAGCCCGGCCAGGCCGCTGGCGGATCGGATCACTTCCTGGGTGAAACCGGGGGATCGACGACGGTAGCGCTGCTACAGACCGAGATGCCGCAACATGTGCATTCGCTGATGGCCGCCATTCCTCCGGCGCTGCTGTTCGCGCCGTCGGCCTCCACGGGACTGGCGCGGTCGGCGGGCGGACCGGTCTACCAGACCAGCAACGCCAATTTGACGCCGCTGAACAGCAATGCGGTGCAGCCAACGGGCGGCGACCTGCCGCACAACAACATGATGCCGTACCTGACACTCAACTTCTGCATCGCCTTGCAGGGCATTTTCCCGGCCCGCCCCTGATCTGTCGATGACCGGTCTGCAGGTGTTTGAAGCGGCATCAATCGGCTGGATGCGGGCGGTTGGCGCCGGGCTGTCGTTTCGCCCGGCCACGGATGCCGATCTGCCGTTCCTGTCACGGCTCTATGCGTCGACCCGCGCCGAGGAACTCGCGGTGACGTCCTGGACCGACGAGCAGAAGGCGGCCTTCCTCGACATGCAGTTCCGGGCGCAACACGCGCATTACATCAAACACTATCCCGCGGCCGACTGGCTGGTGATCATGCGTGACGGAGACGATATCGGTCGCCTCTATATCGAGCGCTGGCCGACCCAGCATCGCATCATCGATATCGCCCTTCTGCCGGCGCATCGGCGCAAAGGGCTCGGCGCGGCACTGCTCGGCGACCTTATCGACGAGGCATGGTTAGCCGGCAAATCAGCGTCGATTCATGTCGAGAAGAACAATCCGGCCAGACAGCTCTATGCCAGGCTCGGCTTCGCCGTCGCCGAGGACAAGGGCGTTTACGACCTGATGATGTGTCCTCCCCGGTGAAGCGCTGGTGCTCTCACGCGCCGCGATACCACGACACGATGGTGAAACGTTCGTTGCGCGTGACCGGTGTGACTTCGTGCGTCGTTTCCGAACGGAAGGCAACGAGCGAGCCCGGCAACGCCGGCATGGTGACGCGCAGGTTCGGACCGCTGTATGGCCCATGCAGGACCAGCGAGCCGCCGGAATAGCCTTCGGGCAAAGGATCGTCCGACTGACGGTTGAGAAAAATCACCGCCGAGATCTTTCTGAACCGCGACTCGTCGTGAATGAGCGGCGTGTTGCCATCCTGATGCGGCACGAAGAAATCACCTTCCCGGTAGTGAAGAAACTGCGGCTTTTCGCAGGTGCCGAGCGCGAGCCCGAAATGCCGTTCCAGAGCCGTCTTCTGCCGCGCCAACAGGGCATTCACCGGCCCTTCGGTCGCTTCCGACACCTCGGCGCGCCTGGTGCGGCGGACTTCGGGCCATGCCGGTTTTTGATCGGGACGCCCCATCACGCCGGCCGGACGGCCCGAGGCAGCCCGAATTTCCGCGCACAGCGCGCAGCATGCTGCTTCGTCAAGGACGCCGGCGATCTGGATATAGTCGATCATATGTCGAGCCGCCCCTCCGAACCGCCCTGTGCCCTGATCGTCGTCCTGACCGACCGGACCGTCGAAAATCAAAATCAGTTGAAGACAGCCTCGTACTGATAGCCGGTCGCGTCGGCTGAAACCGGCACGATGAAGATGTCGTCGGCGATCGCATCGCTGGTGAGGTGGTAGATGGCCTGCGGCAGGCCTATATCGCGCGGCCCCTTGAACAGAAGCGTGAAGCCGCCGCCAGGGCGTGGGCTGGAGGCGATCTGGTGAACGGCCGTCAGTTCGAGGCAAACCGCCCTGCCGCCAATCGCAACAGTGAAAACCGACCCAACCGCCTGCTTGAAATCCGATACCGACGCCATACCGTCTGTCTCACTCCGCTTGTTGCCGGGCGCAATGTCGCCGCTTCGCGGCAGGCTGTCCATAGGCTGGCAGCAGCCCCGAGGCCCGGACGAGACAATTCATCGCAAAATACCACGGCGGCCGTGCTTTTATGCGCGCCACGGACACTGTAGTACTTTGTCCCTGCGCCGGAGTCTTGGCCCAACCAAGATCAGCGCAACAAGAGCAGATGCCAGTCCTGGGGTCTGATGTGGAGGAGCCGGCCTGATCGGCCGGCGGGAGAAAGGGACGGACCATGGCTGATATCGGGGCGAAGACGCAAGCTGCGCCGGCGGATGCTGCCATGCCGCTGTTCTATTCCAGGCCCGAAGCGCTCAACTCGGCGCGGCACGGCTCGCTGGGGCTGACCGCGCGCGGCGACTTTGCCTTCGCGCGCACCGCGCATGCCATTCCGGTGGTGGCGTCGGAAATGCCGGCGGCGATGCGCTCCTACCCGATCGTCTTCATCGGCCCGGCCAAATCCCCTGTCATCATCACCGGCGTGCGCCAGGGCGAGAACTTGTTCGTCGATGCCGACGGCCGGTGGACCGCGCCGCATTACGTCCCCGCCTATGTCCGCCGCTATCCCTTCATCCTTGCCGAGGACCCGACCACGGCAGGCCGGCTGACGCTGTGCGTGGACAGGGCAAGCGAGCGGGTCATCGACCAGCTCATGGCGCCATTCCGCGATGACAAGATCGCGCCGTTCTTCAGCGGCAACCAGCCGACCGAAGCAATCAGGCAGGCGCTCGCCTTCTGCGACAAGTTCCAGATCGACTTCAGAGCCACCCGCGAGATGATCGACAGGATCGACGCGCATGGCCTGTTCGCGCCGCGCCAGAGCAAGGTGACGCTGGACGGCGGCGAAGTGCTCAACCTCACCGATTTCCAGGTGATCGACGAGCCGGCCTTCAACAGACTGAGCGACGAGGCCTTCCTCGACCTCAGAAAGTCCGGCGCGCTCGGTCTGCTCTACTGCCACCTCGCCTCGACCAACAGCTGGACATCGCTGGTGCACCAGGCATCGCTGCGCGGTAGGCCAGCCGCCTGAAAAGCGAAAGAGCCGCGGTCCGCCGCGGCTTTTCGCTCCATGGAGGGATAGCTGCGCCGCGCGAGCTGTCCGCTCTCGCCGGTGGTCAGATCATGGCATTGGTGTGCAGAGTGCCCTGCGCGACAGGCTGACGGACCTCCCAGTGCTCGACGAGCTTGCCCTTCGCCAGCCTGAAGAAATCGACGATGGCGATGCCGGTTTCCTCGGGCTCTCGTTTGGCGTGCATGTGAACGATGACGAAATCGCCCTCGGCGAAGATCCGTTTGACCTCGCCCCGGACCAAGGGAAAACGTTGCCGAAGCTGCTGCAGATAATCCCGGAACCCCTGGACGCCATCGGCGATGTTCGGATTGTGCTGGGTGTAGCTCTCGCCAAAATGAACGGCGGCCGCGTCCAAATCTCCCTCATTCACCGACTTTTCAATGAAGTCGAGCACGACGGCCTTATTCGCTTCGAGCGTCGCATCGTGGAGCGCTGTGGACGTCTGGATGAATTGCTGATCACGCATGGATATCTGTCCTGTCTTGGGATGGCTTGAAGCCGGTTGCTGAATCGGTCCGGTTCACCGCGCCCCCGCACTTTCATCGACCGAGATGCGATGATCGATGGCTTGAACTTGCATATCCTTATCCAATCGTCTCAAATTGCGCCCTGTTTGGTTTTCGCGAAAGGAATACGGACGTGGACGTCTTGTCGGATGTCCTGGCTTCCATACAGCTGGGAAGTGCGGTGATCGGCAAGGCCACGCTGCGGCGTCCGTGGGGCATCTCGGTCGATCCCATGCGCAATACCGCCATTCATCTCGTGCAGCGTGGCGAATGCTGGCTGCGCCTTGCGGACAATGACGGACCCGTTCGTGTGGCCGAGGGCGACGTGATTCTCGTCGGCAGCGGTGTTGGTCACACGCTCAGCGACCCGGCCAATGCGCAGGTGTCGCCAATAGGCGCCGTGCTTTCGGCAACGCTCGATCCCGATGATCGGCCAGGCGTAGACGACGGGACGACGCTTCTGTGCGCCAAATATGCGCTGGACGGCGCGGGGCCGAACCCGATGGTGTCGCTGCTGCCGCCATTGATCCATCTGACGCGCGCACAGATCGCCGCCAATGAACCGCTTCGGCTGGCAACCGATCTGCTGCGGGTCGAGGCAAGTGGCGGCTTGACCGGCCACGACATCGTAGCGCCGCGTCTTCTCGACAGCGTGTTGGTCTTCCTGCTGCGGGCCTGGATCGAAAGCCAGCCGATCGGAACGGCGGGCTGGTTCGGCGCCTTGCGCGACAAAGGCGTGGCGCAAGCGCTGCGTCTCATCCACGAGCAGCCGGCAGTCCCGTGGACCGTTGCATCCCTGGCGCAAGCCGCATCGCAATCGCGCGCCACCTTCGCGCGGCGGTTCGCCCGGCTGGTTGGCGAACCGCCGCTGGCCTATGTCACGCGCTGGCGCGTCAACCTCGCTGCCAAAGCCTTGCGGGACAGCAATCGAACCATCGACGAAATCGCTCATGCGGTCGGCTACGAGTCGGCGCCATCGTTCTCGCAGGCCTTTGCCCGGCTGACCGGGCAGCCGCCCGGCGGCTATCGCAGAGGTTTTCGGTCGTCCGAACCGGAAATCCAGCGCATTGCTTCCCCGAACGATCCGAGCCCCGAAAAGCAAAACGGCCGCCCGAAGGCGGCCGATTTAGCACTTGATTCCCCTTGAGGAAATTGGAGCGGGTGAAGCGATTCGAACGCTCGACCCCAACCTTGGCAAGGTTGTGCTCTACCCCTGAGCTACACCCGCTCACACGGCGTCTTGGCCGCAAGCCGGGCCTATATGGCTGAAGAGCGCGGCGATTGCAACAGGGAAATCGCAGGCTTTTTTCAACATGCCAAAGGATGCCGGCAAACCGCCCGCGGCGCGGGGATTTCATCGGCCTGTCGTGCGATGGCCTTGTGTCGGCCACCGCATTGGCCGTAAACGGCAAGGCGGAAAAACGACGAAGAAGACAATCGATGCCGAAGACCGAAGCCGAACTTTTTGCCTTTCTCGCCGAACTCGGCATCGCCGTTTCGACGAAACGCCATCCGCCGCTCTATACGGTCGCCGATTCGCAGGCGCTGCGCGGCGAAATCGCCGGCGGGCACACGAAAAACCTGTTCCTGAAGGACAAGAAGGACAATTTCTTCCTGGTCACCGTCGGCGAGGAGGCGGTCGTCGATCTCAAGCAGATCCACCAGCTGATCGGCGCCGCCAGCCGTGTTTCCTTCGGCAAGCCGGAGATGCTGATGGAGCTCTTGGGCGTCTCGCCGGGCGCCGTCACCGTCTTCGGCGTCATCAACGACACGGCGCACCGGGTCAAGCTGGTGCTCGACGAGGATTTGATGGCGCATGCCGTCATCAACGCCCATCCGCTGACCAATGAGGCGACGACATCGATCGCGTCGGCCGATCTCATCAGATTCGTCGAGGCAACCGGGCACGATGCTGCTATCTTGAAAGTCTCGGCATGATCGCCACATGCATGGCGAAACCGACTTCCAATGACATGGCGCCGACCCGCGGGCCGGCGGCGCGACCGAAAGGGTGACGAGATGAGCGACAACAAGCCGTTTGGCGGGTCATTCGGCAGCAGTGGCGGCCAGTATGCGCCCACCGTTCAGTATGGCGGAACCGCAGCCGCGCCGGCAAAGGTCGCGCTTGGCGAAGCCGCGCCTCCCGCCGCCACCGGCGATGTCATCAAGGACACCACGACCGCCGCCTTTGCCGCCGACGTCATCCAGGAATCGCGCCGCCAGCCGGTGCTCGTCGATTTCTGGGCGCCGTGGTGCGGCCCCTGCAAGCAGTTGACGCCGCAGCTGGAAAAGGCGGTGCGGGCCGCCGGCGGCAAGGTCAAGCTGGTCAAGATGAACATCGACGATCACCCCTCGATCGCCGGCCAGCTGGGCATCCAGTCGATTCCGGCCGTCATCGCCTTCAAGGACGGCCAGCCGGTCGACGGCTTCATGGGCGCCATCCCCGAAAGCCAGATCGCCGAATTCATCACCAAGGTCGGCGGCAAGGGCAATGGCGCTCCGGCCGTGGCCGAGGCGCTGGCGGCCGCGACGGAAGCGCGCGAGGCCGGCGACATGCAGACGGCCGCCGACATTTTCGACGCCATCCTTGCGCAGGCGCCGGAGACGATCGAGGCGATCGCCGGGCTGGGCGAGCTGCTGTTCGAGGCCGGCGACACGCAAGGCGCCGAGGCTTTGCTGGCAACGGCGCCCGAGGCCAAGAAGGACGCGCCTGTTCTCGCCGCGCTGCGCGCCAAGATGGCGCTGGCCGCGCAAGCGGCGGAACTGGGCAATCCGGCCGAGTTCGAGCGCCGCCTGGCCGAAAACCCCAAGGACCATCAGGCGCGTTTCGACCTGGCCATGATCCAGAATGCCAGGGGCGAACGCACGGCGGCAGCCGACAACCTGCTGGCCATCATCAAGGCCGACCGCGGCTGGAACGAGGATGGCGCCAGGACGCAATTGCTGCAGTTTTTCGAAGCCTGGGGCATGACCGACGAGGCGACGCTGGCCGCGCGGCGCAAATTGTCGGCGCTGCTGTTTTCCTGAGCCGGCGGCTGTTTCGTCGCACGGGCTTGTGGTCGGCGGCGGCTGCGCCAGATTAGGAAGCTGACTTCGGCCAAGCCGACGATCCCGGCGGCGGGCGGCGAATGAAGTCGATCGGAGGAATGTGGTGCAAGCGGGAAACGCGCATTACCGGCTGGCCAAGGATCTGCCGTCGACGATCCCGATCTTTCCGCTCGAGGGCGCGCTTTTGCTGCCGGGCGGGCGCATGCCGCTCAACATCTTCGAACCGCGCTATCTGCAGATGGTGGACGAAGCGGTCGCCGGCTCGCGGCTGATCGGCGTCATCCAGCCCCGTCTGGACGGCGCGCTGCGCGAGGATGGCGAGCCGGAACTGTGCAATGTCGGCTGCGCCGGCCGCATCATCGCCTTCTCCGAAACCGGCGACGGCCGTTACCTGATTTCTCTGCAAGGCGTTTTCCGCTTCCGCATCGCTCATGAACTGACGGTCAAGACGCCGTTTCGCCAGGCAAAGCCGGCGCCCTTCCTCGCCGATCTCGATGACGATCCGGCGGCGAACGAGATCGACCGGCCGGCACTGCTCAAGGCGTTCCGCGCCTATCTGCAGGCCAATGACCTCGAGGCCGACTGGGAAAGCGTCAGCCGCGCCGAAAATGCCATGCTGGTCAACGCGCTGTCGATGATGGCGCCCTACGGCCCGGCCGAGAAACAGGCGCTGCTCGAAGCCGCCGACCTGAAGACGCGCGCCGAAACGCTGATCGCCATCACCGAAATGGCGCTGGCGCGCGAGAATGAGGACTTTGGCTCGAGCCTACAGTAAGATGTGCCGATATTCAGGTGATGCCGGCCTGCAAATGGCGGCTTCCTGCGCTTCCGGTGCTCACGTACGGAAAGTACGCTCCGCTCCGGTTCTCGGAAGCCACCATTTTCGACTCGGCCTGACCTGAATCTCAACACATCTTCAGATAGTCGGTCAGGAGGCAATAGAGTGGCGGCTGATGGGCGTGACGGAAAGAAGATCAATGTTGATCCCAAGCTGCTGGAACTCCTGGCCTGCCCGCTGACCAAGGGGCCGCTGGCCTGGGATCCAGAGCGCGGCGAACTGATCTCGCGGGTCGCCAAGCTCGCCTATCCGGTGCGCGACGGCATCCCGATCATGCTGCCCTCCGAGGCGCGGACGCTGTCGGCGGAGGATGTGCTGGCGCCGCCGAAGCTGAGTGGGCCGTCTTAGGGTATATCGATATTCAGGTTATGCCGGCCTGCAAACAATGGGTTGCTGGGCTTGCGGCCTTCGCCGGCCGAAGCACTCATAAGTAGCTTGTCAGTCAAGGCTACGGCCGGCGTAGGCCGGTGCTCACGGGGCCGGTGTAGGGGCGGTACCATTCATCGCGTCGTTATCCCAGGGCGGAGCAGCCGCGCAGCGGCGTCGCGGAGACCCTGGGATCCATGCCGTGACTTATGCGACGCGCGAAAGCGGGCCAGAACCAGGTGCCTTTCTTCCCACGGTGTAGAGACGCAATTCTGGACCGTGGCACTCTTCGGTTGATGTCGCGGAATGGATCCCTTGGGCTGCGGAGCAGCTCCTCGGGTCTGCGCGACGGAGCTTCGCTCCTGCTCCGCCCATGGATGACGAAGGTGCGTGTGGCGCTGCCTACTGAAAATTACGCCCCTTGGGCATGACGCTTTCCGCCTCTTCCGACAGCATCGCAATATCCTGCCCGACCGGCGCGTTGCGTATCGCGGGTCGGCTGTCGCGAATGGGAGCCTCAGCTTTCGCTGCTGGAGGGGAAGCGCCCGGCGCTCCGGCCCCGCTGACCTTCTCCAGAAGCACGGTCAGCCAGGGCGTCAGATCCTCGATCTTTTCGGCGACGATATGGATGACACCGGATTCCGACTGCAATTTGCCGGTGACCTTGACGAAGCGCGCGCCCATGACGATCGGCCGGAAGCGGTTAAAGGTCCGCTCCCAGAAGATGACGTTGGCGACCGCCTTGTCGTCCTCCAGCGTCAGGAAGATCGCATTGCCCTTGCCGGGACGCTGCCGCACCAGGACGAGGCCGGCGACGGAAACCCGCCTGCCGTCGCGTACCGAAGGCAGGTTGGCATTGGGCGTGACCCCGGCGCGGTCGAGCCGCTCGCGCAGGAAGGCGACCGGATGCGCCTTCAGCGACAGGCCGAGCGAGCGGTAGTCGTGGATGACATGCTCGCCGAGCGGCATTTTCGGCAACTTCGTCTCCGGCTCCAGCTCGCGCAGGCGCAGCGCCGGCTGGTCGAACAGCGGCAGCTTTTCGGCCGCACTCCTGGCGCCCAGCGCGCGCACTTCCCACAGCGCGGCACGGCGGTCGAGGCCGACCGAACGAAAGGCATCGGCCTGCGCCAGCCGCTCGATCTCGTCGACATCGAGGCCGGAGCGCAGCCAGACGTCACGGACGGTTTCGTAACCTGAACCCCGCCGCTTTACGAAATCCTCCATGCGTTCCTTGGAAAGGCCCTTGATCTGCCGGAAGCCGAGCCGCACCGCATGGTTCGTCTCGATGACCCCGCGCATATCGGCATGGCGCGGCAGGATGCGGGCCGGATCGAACGGCGCTTTTTCCAGGGTGCAGTCCCAGACGGAATAATTGACGTCGACCTCGCGGATGTCGACGCCATGGTCGCGCGCGTCGCGCACCAGCTGCGCCGGCTGGTAAAACCCCATCGGCTGCGAATTCAGGATCGCGGCGCAGAACACGTCGGGATAGAAGGTCTTGAACCAGCAGGAGGCATAGACCAGCAAGGCAAAGGAGGCGGCGTGGCTTTCGGGAAAGCCATATTCGCCAAAACCCTCGATCTGCTTGAAGCAGCGCTCGGCGAAATCCTTGGTGTAGCCCTTGCCGACCATGCCGTCGATCATGCGCTGGCGGTAATTGCCGATGGTGCCGGTGCGCTTGAAGGTGGCCATGGCGCGGCGCAGTTCGTCGGCCTCGCCCGGCCTGAAGCCGCCGGCGACGATGGCGATCTTCATCGCCTGTTCCTGGAACAGCGGCACGCCCAGCGTCTTGCCGAGAATCGCCTCGAGCTCCGGTTTCTGATATTCGGGTTTTTCCTTGCCTTGCCGGCGGCGCAGATAGGGGTGCACCATATCGCCCTGGATCGGGCCCGGCCGCACGATCGCCACCTCGATGACAAGGTCATAGAAATCCTTTGGCTTGAGCCTTGGCAGCATCGACATCTGGGCGCGCGATTCGATCTGGAAGACGCCGAGCGTGTCGGCGCGGCCGATCATGTCGTAGACGCGCCTGTCTTCCGGCGGCAAGGTGGCCAGCACATAGGGTTGGCCATAGGGATCCCGGGCTTTTGGATAGTGGTCCGTAAGCAGAGTGAAGGCGCGCTGCAGGCAGGTCAGCATGCCGAGCGCCAGAATGTCCACCTTAAGGATCTTCACCGAGTCGAGATCGTCCTTGTCCCATTCGACCATCTTGCGTTCGTCCATCGCCGTCTTGACGATGGGGACGATCTCGTCGAGCCGGTCCCTGGTGATGACGAAGCCGCCGACATGCTGGGAGAGGTGGCGGGGGAAGCCCATGATCTCATTGGCCCGTTCCATCACATGGCGCGATGTGGGGTCGCTCCGGTCGAGGCCGCCGGCGCGGGCTTCCTTCTCGCCGACCTCGGAGGTCGACCAGCCCCAGATCGAGCCGGACAGGGACGCCCGGACATCCTCCGACAGGCCCATCGCCTTCGACACTTCGCCCAGCGCCGAACGGCCGCGATAGCTGATGACGGCGGCGGCGAGCGCGGTGCGCTTGGAGCTGTATTTCTCGTAGATGTACTGGATGACGGTCTCGCGCTTCTCATGCTCGAAGTCGACATCGATGTCGGGCGGCTCGTTCCTCTCCTCGGAAATGAAGCGTTCGAACAGCGTGTCGATCCGGTCCGGCCCGACTTCGGTGATGCCGATGCAGAAGCAGACGATCGAATTGGCGGCCGAACCGCGCCCCTGGCAGAGAATGTCCTGGCTGCGGGCGTATTTGACGATGTCGTAGACCGTCAGGAAGTAGCGGGCGTAGTTGAGGCGCTCGATCAGGGCGAGCTCTTCCTCGATGCGCTTGATCACCGAATGAGGCACGCCTGAGGGATAGCGCCTGGCCGCCCCCTCCCGCGCCAGTCTTTCCAGCTCTGCCTGCGGCCCGAGACCGGATTCCGTCGGCTCGTCGGGGTAATTGTACTGGAGGTCGCTGAGCGAGAAGGCCAGCTCTTGCGCGAACAGCAGCGTCTCGGCCAGCGCCTGCGGATGCCTGCGGAACAGGCGGGCCATTTCCAGCGGCGGCTTCATATGGCGTTCGGCATTGGCGCTGAGTTCCAGCCCGACCTCGGCGACCGGCGTGTTGAGGCGGATCGCGGTCAGCACGTCCTGCAGCGGGCGGCGTTCGGCGGTGTGGTAGAGGACATCGTTGGTCGCCATCAGCGGGATGCCGGTGCTCTGGGCAAGCGCCGCTGCCTGCTCGATCCGGAAACGGTCATTGCCCGCATAACAGGGCGAGACGCCAAGCCGCAGGGCCCTGCCGAAGCGGTCCTTGAGCTGGCCAAGCAAGGCAAGACTGTCCTGCGCGCCCGCCGCCAGATCGGGCATGACCGCCAGCGAAATCAGATCCCCCCATTCGAGCAGGTCGCCGCGCTGGAGAAGGGTGGCGCCCTTTTCGGTCTCGTCGCGCAGATTGGCCTGGGTGAGCATGCGGCACAGATGCCCCCAGCCTGCCCGGTTCCTGGGATAGGCGAGAATGTCCGGCGTGCCGTCGCCAAAAACCAGCCGGCAGCCAGGGTGATAGGCAAGCTTTTCGACCTTGGCCTGCTGCCAGGCGCGCACCACGCCGGCCACCGTGTTGCGGTCGGCAAGGCCGATTGCCGAGAAACCCATGAGCTTGGCCGCGACCACCAGCTCCTCCGGCTTGGAGGCGCCGCGCAGGAAGGAGAAGTTCGACTGGATGCCGAACTCGGCATAGGGAATGACGGTCAGCGCGTTCATGCGAAGACCCCGTGCATGAACCAGCGCGGCGCGGCTTGCGAGCCGCCGTAAAGCCCTTGCCGGTAGAGCCAGTAGCGGCGGCCGTCGGCATCCTCGATGCGGAAATAGTCGCGTGTCGATGCCGCGGCGTCGCCTGGCGCCTGGCGCCACCATTCGGCGGCGATGCGTTCGGGACCCTCGGCGCGGGCGACGCGGTAGAGCGCGCGCCGCCAGCGGAAATGCAGCGGCGGACCCTCCGGCATTTCGGTGGCCGGCACCTCGATGGGCTCGGGCGCGCGAAACAGCCGGATCGGCCGTTCCGGCGGAAAGATGGTTGTGGGCGCCCGCACCCTGTCCGGTCTCTTCGGCGGCGTGGTCCGGCGCGGCGCTTCGCTGAAGGGGACGATGGCGACGGCGCGCTCCGGCAGATGGCTTTCAACCGCGACCGGCTGCAGCACGGCGCCCTCGCCGAGCCGGGCGCGGATGCGGTCGGCGAACAGCGCGATGTCGGCGCCGTCATCGGTCACCTCGCCCGTCAGATCGGCCTGCGCCATGTCGAAGGCGGCGGCCGCCAGCACCGAAAGCCGCACCAGATCGAAGCCGTAGCCTGCGTCGATGTCCTGCTCGAGGGCGGCCAGCCTTTCATGGAACAGTTTCTGGATCAGCCGGGGATCGCGCATCGGCCGCGAGGTGCCGAGCGCGATGCGGCTGACGGCGCCGTCGACGCGGAAGAGCAGCAGCGCCAGCCTCCGCGCGCCCTCGCCGCGGCGTTCGAGATCGGTCTTCAAGGTCGTCGCCAGCAGGCCGACCAGCCGCTCGATGTCCTCGGTCAGGGTGACGGGTTCGGCGAGATGCCGCTCGACCGAAAGCGGCGCCACGGGAAGGCGCGGCGAGACCGCTTCGTCGAGACGGCCGAGCGCCTGGTCGAGGCGCAGCAGCAAGGTGGCTCCGAAGCGGCGGGCAAGCGGCGCGCGCGGTGCTGCCATGACGGCGCCCGCCGTGCGCAGGCCGACACTTTCCAGGCTGGCGCGGGTTTCCGGCGCTATGCGCAGTGCGGCGAGCGGCAGAGGCGCCAGCAGCGCTTCCTCCTCGCCTGAAACAACGATGCGGTCGCCGCAAAAGCGAGCCGCCGCCCAGGCCGCGCCCGGCGTCGGGGCAAGGCCGGCGCGGACATCGAACCCCTGATGGAAGAAGCGCGACAGGATGTCGTCCAGCATGGCGCGTTCGCCGCCGAACAGATGGGTGCAGCCGGTGACGTCGAGAAACAGTCCGTCCGCCCCATCCAGCGCCACCAGCGGGGTGTAGCGGTCGCACCAGTCGGCAAGGCCTTCGAGCAGGCGCCGGTCTGCCTCCGGATCGGCCTCGACGATGTCGATCGACGGATGCATGGCACGCGCGTCGGCAATGCCCATGTCGCGCTTCAGGTGCAGCGCCTCAGCCCGCTCGTCGAGGGCTGAGATGCGCTGCGCGTTGCCCTGGCGGTGGCTGATCACCAGTGGCGGATGAGATGGCGTAGGGTGATCTTGGGGCCGGGAACGCCAGGACCGCCCCAGGCGCTGCCGCAGGATCCTTTCGGCCGCCAGATAGGGAAACCACAGGGACAGGATTCTTTGCCCGGCCTGTCCGTCCTTCCTCGCCCCTTCTTTCGTCGAATACGCGTTCATCGGGGTTCCACTCCAGTGTGAATTGTCCAGGCAAGGCCGTGCGGCTCTTGCCGATGCTGATGGTGAAGGCCGGGCGGCCGATCGATCCGGCGAGCGGCCCGGCGACGGTTTCGCGCGGCACGGCCGGCGCCGGCGAGACGATGAGGCGGACGGGCGCCGCCGTCGGTTCCGGCTCGGCCGCCTGCCGCAGCAGGAATACGGGGCGGCCGGCACTTTGCGCCCTCGCATGCAGCCGGCGCGTCGCGGTCAGGTCGAGCCGCAGCGGGTTGCCGCGGATTTCGAGGATGACGGCGGCGAGCGCCGTCATCCGCGCTGCTTCCTCGGCGACCCATAGCGCATCGACGAGTTTCGGCGCCTCGGAAAACAGCAATTGCTCAGGCCCGATGCCGAAGCAGGCCTGCAGTCCCCTGGCATAGGGAAAGCCCGCCTCGCGGAAGATTTCCGTGGTGCCGATCCACAACACCGGCAGCCCTTGCGCCTGCTTGAGGATCAGGCTGGCGAGCGACAGGGCAAAGCCGGCGACGGCTCCGGCATCGCGGGTTTCCAGGCCATGGATTTCGCTGAGCGCCGCCTTCGGTAGCCCACCGCTCAGGGCGGCATCGAGAGGGTCGACGCCGATCGGCAGGAAGGCATCCGGCAAGGCCGCGGCAAGACCGCGCCGGACGATCGTGAGATCGGCGCTGGCGTCGGCATCAAGCGGCGCGCCAGCCGGCGCCTGCAGGCGCTCGGGCAGCGTTCCCTCGATCTTCGCGATCTGGCGGCGCAGGGCAAAAACAGTCTCCCGCGCCACGGCTGATATCGCCATGACGGTCAGTGTCCACTCACAATTGTTCCTGTTATGTTCCTATTGATTCCAGAGGGTGACGGAAGAGTCAAGCAGAGTCACAAGGAATTTATTCCTGCAAACGCGCTTCAGCGCTGGCCGCCGAAAGCCAGTCGTGCGGCCAGGCCCGCGAATACGGTTCCCAGCAGGATCTGCGGCGCCCGCCGGAACCGCGTGCGTTTTGATAAGGCGGCTCCGATCCGGCTGGCGGTCAGGATGACCAGGCCGTTGACCATCAGCCCGATCAGATTGAGCACGGTCGCCAGCAGCAGGATCTGGCCGGCGACGGAACCGGTCTCGGGGCGCACGAATTGCGGGAACAGCGCCAGCACGAACAGCGCCATCTTCGGGTTGAGCAGATTGGTCAGCAGGCCTTGCCGGAAAATCCGGCTTCGCGAATAGCGCGGCAGGCCGGCGACCGGGGCAAATGCCGTTCCGTCGGAACGGAACGCCTTCCAGGCGAGATAGGCAAGGTAGGCCGCGCCGGCATAGCGCACGATGTCGTAGGCGATGGGCGCTGCCAGGAACAGTTGCGACAGGCCGAAGGCGGCGGCCAGCGCGTGGCAATAGGTGCCGGCGGCGATGCCGGCATAGGTCGCCAGGCCCGAGGCGCGCCCCTGGCTGGCGCTGCGGGAGGCGATCAGCAGCATGTCCGGCCCTGGCGTCGCGGTCAAAGCGAGGCAGGCAATGGCGAAAAGTCCGATGGTGGAAAGGTCCGGCATGAGAACTCCCCAGGAGATGGCCGGAACCGACCCCTACGCGATTCCTCGGCATCGGCAAAGGTGCCGCGGCAGGAATTGCCGCTTCATTTGCCTCGCCCGGTGCGAAAGCCTATATGCCGGATCAAAGGACAAAGCATGGCCCGCATCTACAAGACCCGCACCTGGCATGGCGAACTCGCCCCCTCGATGGAGGAGATAGAGTTCCTGGCGCTGGAGGCCTACGCCCATCTGCCGGAAGATTTTCGCAAGCTGACGGGCGAGATAGTCATCCAGATTGCCGAGTTCCCGACCGACGAGATCATGGACGACCTGTCGCTGGAAACGCCGTTCGACCTGCTCGGCCTGTTCGAGGGCCGCGGCATCGCCGAGCGCTGGAACCCGCAGACCGGCGAAGGCCCGAACCGCGTCACGCTCTACCGCCGCGCAATGCTCGACTACTGGGCCGAAAACGAGGAGACGCTCGGCGACATCGTCACCCATGTGCTGATCCACGAGATCGGCCACCATTTCGGCCTGTCGGACGATGATATGGAGCGGATCGAAGAAGCGGCTGAGTAGAGCCCACACTTCGTCATCCTAGGGTCTGCGCCGCGTCGCTTCGCTCCTTGCTTCGCCCTAGGATGACGAAGAGAAGGAAGGCCTCAGCGCCTGGCCCTACCAGTCGCTGAGCTTGGTATCCGGCCCATATTCCTGGCCGTCGACATCCTTCACCACCGCCTGGCCGCAGCGCATGGTCTTGGCCTCCTTGTCATAGGCATAGGTCGGCGAGCCGAACAGGTGCCAGCCCTTGTTCAGCGCCGCCGTCACCTTGTGGCAGAAGCTGGCGTCGTCCGGGCCGGTGAGAAAGCGGTAGAGTTTCATGTCCCAAGTCCTGTCGTAAGTGCCCATAGCCCGCGAGCATGGGGCTATATCATGCGCCGATGGCGGCCGCCTTCGCCAGCAGTTTTTCGGCCTGTGCCAGATGCAACCGCTCGACCATCTTGCCGTTCAGCGCGATCACGCCTCTGTCTGTGTTTTCCGTGAGCGCAAAGGCATCTTTCACCGCGCGTGCCTCGGCGATCGCCTCCGGCGAGGGCGCGAAGGCGCGGTTCGCGGCGTCGATCTGGGCCGGATGGATCAGCGTCTTGCCGTCGAAGCCCATGGCGGCCCCCTCCGCGCACTCACGGGCAAAGGCGTCGAGGTCGCGAAAATCATTGGCGACGCCGTCGAGCATGTCGAGGCCTCCGGCGCGCGCGGCCAGCACCATCTGCATCAGCCATGGCACGAGGTAGCGCCGGTCCGGCGTCACGTGCACACCGGTGTCCTTGGCCAGATCATTCGTTCCGGCAACGAAACAAGTGAGCCGGGAGGCCGGGTCGCGGCCCAGTTCGGCAATGGCGCCGATGTTGAGCAGGGCCTTCGGCGTCTCGATCATCGCCCAGAGTTTCACGCTATCGGGGGCAAAATTGTCGTCGAGCACGTCGCCGACTTCGAGGATGTCGCGCGGCGTGGCGACCTTGGCCAGCAGGATGCCGTCGGGCTCGACTTTCGCCACGGCCAGGAGGTCGTCGTCGCCCCATTCGCTGGCCAGCGCATTGACGCGCACCACCATCTCGCAGCGGTGGCCGAGATGGTTGGCAGCCGGGCGGCCGGCGAAGATGGCGGGCAGCTTTTCGCGGGCGGCAATCTTGTCGGCCGGCGCGACGGCGTCCTCGAGGTCGATGATGATTGCGTCGCAGGACAGAAGCGTGATCTTGGCCAGCGCCTTGTCGTTGGAGGCCGGGACGTAGAGCACCGAGCGGCGCGGACGGTAGGATTCGGTCATATCCGATCTATGCCGCCTGGGGTCGGTCGAGGCAAGCGTTGGGGCTGTGCGGCCACCCTCTCCCTTGTGGGGAGGGTCGCTGCGAAGCAGCGGGGTGGGGTCCGGCGCCGCACCCCCACCCGGACCTTCGGTCCGACCTCCCCACAAAGGGAGGTAGAAGCTCAGCGCCCTTCCGCAACGGCTGCGGAAGCGGGCCTTTCCTCTCCCCCGTCGATCGGGCGAGAGGTGTCGAGCGAAGCTCGACGGAGTGGGGGTCGACCCTTGGGCGCAAGGCGAGGCAATGCTTGCGCCCTTCCTATGTCCGTTCGCGGCGGTTGCCAGGTGGTTCCTCCACTCCGTCTCGGCTTCGCCGAGCCACCTCTCCCCCCTCCGGAGGGAGAGGAAAGGAGCCTGGCTGGGGCGACACACCAGCCCTGGCGCGCGACCCTGCACGAAAACTGCACAGGCCTGCGGAAAAGCTCCTCGGATCCGCCCTGCCATCTCCCTGCCGGCCTGCGAAACAGGCGGCATGCACAAGCGAGCAAAACCCCGTTGGTCCGTGCCACAGCGCCTGCGCAGCGAAGGCTGGTGGCTGGTCGATCCGCCACGCGCGAATCCCATGGCGATTCTCATCCCTTTCGCCCGCAAGTGTCCGCCGACCTTCCGGCTGGACACCATCGGGAGGATCAGGTCGTGACAGCGTTCTTCTCTGCCGCGCCAAGTTATTGCAGCCGCTTCGGTGTTGCCGTGCTGCTGGTCGTGCTGGCGGATTTCCTGTTCTACGGCCAGCCCGCCGGCATCACCGCCTTCCTGTTCGCCATCCTGATCGCCGCCGCGGTCGTGGCCGTGCATCCCACGGCCTTCAGCGACATCAGGGTCTGGCTCAAGCCCGCCGCCTTGCTTGTCGCACTGCTGCCGCTCGCCGAGAATGTCAGCCTCCTGTCCGTCTCGATCGCGCTCGCGGCGCTGGTCGTGTTCGCGCTTTCGTTGAGCGGTCGCTTGCGGCACGGCATGGCGCGCATTGCCGGCCAGATCGCGTTGTTCGGGCTGGCGGCGCCGTTCCGCTTCGTCCGCGATTTCATCCGCTGGCGCAAGACTGCGCGCCGGTTTGACGGGCGACGTGTGCGGCTGGCGGCGATCGCCGTCTGGGTGATGCCGCTGACACTGGGCGCCGTGTTCCTGGCACTGTTCGGCGCCGCCAATCCGGTCATCGACTACTGGCTGTCGCTGATCGACCTGATGAAGCTGCTCGACCTCATCCAGCTGGCGCGCGTCGCCTTCTGGCTGTTCGCGCTCGCCGGCGTCTGGGCCTTTCTGCGGCCGCGCCTGCCGCGCTTTTCGCGGCGCGGCCCCCGGCCACCCCTTGCCGCGGCTCAACCGGCGATCAATCCGCAAAGCCACGTCGTCGAGGACATCGTGTTCGGCAAGGCCGCCATCCTGCGCGCCCTGATCGTCTTCAACGTGCTGTTTGCGCTGCAGACCGGGCTCGATGCCACCTATCTGTGGGGCGGGGCAGCCCTTCCCGACGGTCTGAGCTACGCGGCCTACGCGCATCGTGGCGCCTATCCCCTTGTTGTCACCGCACTGCTCGCCGCCGGGTTCGTGCTGGCGGCGCTCAGGCCGGGCAGCGAAACATCGGGGGATCCCGTCATCCGCCGGCTGGTCTATGCTTGGGTGGCGCAGAACATCATGCTGGTCATCTCTCGATCCTGCGGCTCGACCTCTATGTCGGCATCTATGCGCTGACCTACTGGCGCATCGCCGCCTTTGTCTGGATGGGGCTGGTGGCGGCAGGCCTTGCGCTGATCATCGCCCGCATCGCGCTCGGAAAATCCAATGAATGGCTCTCCTCCGCCAATCTTCTGACGTTATCCCTGACGCTTTATGCCTGCTGTTTCATCAATTTCGCCGCGACGATCGCCAATTACAATGTCGACCATTCCTTCGAAATGACCGGCCAGGGCATCCCCCTCGACGCCTGGTATCTGCGCTCGCTCGGCCCGGGCGCGTTTCCAGCACTCGACCGTTTCTTCGATCATCAGGGAAAGACCGCCGAGGCCGGCGCCGCACGCGAACTTGTGAGACTGCGTGGCATCGACGAGGGTTGGTACCGAACCGTCCAGGCAAACTGGCGGGCCTGGAGCTTTCGCGACTGGCGCCTGCTTGCCTATCTCGACAGCAAGGGGTCGCTCGTGCTTCCTCAGCCTTCGCAACCTTCCTTGCCGGGCCGCTGACCGATGCCGCATCACATCCTCGTCGCCGACGATGACCCGCATATCCGCGAAGTGATCTGCTTCGCGCTGGAAAAGGCCGGCATGAAGACGCTTGGGGTGGCCGACGGCGCCGCCGCCTTGCAGGAAATCGGACGCCGGGCGCCCGACCTGGTCGTGCTCGACATCGGCATGCCGGAGATGGACGGACTGGAGGTCTGCCGGCGGCTGCGCCACACATCGGATGTGCCGGTGCTGTTCCTGTCCGCGCGCGACGAGGAGATCGACCGCATACTCGGGCTCGAAATGGGCGGCGACGACTATGTGACGAAGCCGTTCAGCCCGCGCGAGCTGGTCGCCCGCGTCAACGTCATCCTGCGCCGCGCCCGCCCGGCGCCGGCCGCAGCGGCCGACGACCGGCAGTTTTCGCATGGCAAGCTCACTCTGGCGCCGGCCAGCCACGCTGCCGCCTTCGACGGCAAGCCGCTTGCCCTGACGGGGATAGAGTTCTCGATTCTGAAAGGGTTTTTGGCGCGGCCGGCGCATGTGCTCGACCGTGACGCGGTGATGGCAAACGCCTACGCCGGCAAGATCCATGTCGCCGACCGCACCGTCGACAGCCATATCCGCAACATCCGCGCCAAGCTGGCGGCGGTGGGCTGCCTGGACGCCATCGAGACCGTGCATGGCGTCGGCTTCCGGCTCGGCCGATGCGGCTGACGACGTCCAGCAAATGGATCGGCCGCAAATGGCGGCCAAGGCTTGCCACGGTCGTCGTCGCCATCCTGATCATGGTAATGGCCTTGCCGCTGGTCGGCCTGTTCTTCTTCCGCCTCTACGAGAACCAGCTGATCCGCCAGACCGAGGCGGAGCTGATCGCGCAAGGGGCGGCCATTGCCGCCATCTATGCGCAGGAGGTGCGCGACGCCGGCATTCCCCCGGACAAACTCGGCGCGCCGATGCCGCAGGCCAATGGCAGCGCCAGCCGAGCCGCCAATCCCGACGGACCGTACCGGCCGATCGAGCCGCGCCTCGATCTCGCCTCCGACGCCGTGCTTCCGACCCGGCCGGCCGCCATGTCCGTCACCGCCGATCCGGCCTTCGCCGCGATCGGCGCGCGCCTGTCCGGCATTCTCGACGCCACGCAGAAAACCACGCTGGCCGGCTTCCGGCTGCTCGATCCCCGGGGCGTCGTCATTGCCGGGCGCGGCGAGGTCGGGCAGTCGCTTGGCGAGGTCGATGAAGTGCGAACCGCCCTTGGTGGCCACTATGCCAGCACGCTCAGGCTGCGCATTCCCGACCAGCCGACGCCACCGCTCTATTCGGTCAGCCGCGGCACCAAGGTACGGGTCTTCGTCGCCCTGCCGGTGGCCGTCGATGGCAAGCTCGCCGGCGTGGTCTATGTCTCGCGGACACCCAACAACATCATCAAGCATCTCTATGGCGAACGCGGCAAGGTGACCCTGGCGGCGATCGCCATCCTCGGCGGCACGCTGCTCATCGGCCTGGTGTTCCTGCGCACCGTCAGCCGGCCGATCTATGCGCTGATCGACCGCACCCAGCGCATCGCCGCCGGCGAGCGCGACGCGATCCGGCCGCTCGACCATCATGGCACCTACGAAATGGCCGAGCTGTCCGCCGCTTTCCTCGACATGGCCGAAAGACTGCAGGCGCGATCGGACTCGATCCAGACCTTCGCCACCCATGTCTCGCACGAGCTCAAATCGCCGCTGACGGCGATCCAGGGCGCGGCCGAATTGCTGCGCGATTCCGGCAGCGCGATGGATGATGAGGAGCGGCGGCGCTTCTCCAACAACATCGTCACCGATGCCGGGCGGCTCAATCTGCTGGTGCGGCGGCTGCTCGATCTGGCCAAGGCCGAAAATCTTGCACCGAGCGGCGAAAGCACCTCGATCGGTGCCGCGCTGGCGCTGCTGCCCGCCGACACCAGGCTGATGGTCCGCGTCGAGGCGGGCGGCGATCTCGCCTTGCGCATCTCGGCCGAGAACGCGGCAATCGTGCTTGCCAATCTCATCGACAATTCCGCCAGGCATGGCGCGACGCTGGTTTCGATCACCGCGACAAGCGCCGGCGGCAAGGCGACAGTTCTGGTCGGCGATGACGGCGCCGGCATTTCGCCGAGCAACCGGGCGCGCATCTTCGAGCCGTTCTTCACCACGCGGCGCTCCACCGGCGGCACCGGCATGGGCCTCGGCATCGTGCTGGCCCTCCTGAAAGCGCATGATGGCATGATCCGGCTGGTTGACAGCGAGCGCGGCACGCGCTTCGAGATCACACTGCCGGCGGCATAGACAGGCCGCCGGCTCGGATCGGAGAGAAAATGCGCTACGACATCGTCATCATCGGCGGGGCCATCGTCGGGTCGTCCATTGCCTATTATCTGCGCGAGGAAGGGTTTTCCGGCTCCATCGCGCTCATCGAGCGCGACCCGCAATTCGCCCATGCGGCGACGACGCTGTCCATGGCCTCGATCCGCCAGCAATTTTCCATTCCGGAAAACATCCGCCTGTCGCAATTCACGCTGAACCTGTTCCGGCGGCTGAAGGAGACGTTCGGCGCCGATGCCGATATCGGTTTCCGCGAGGGCGGCTATCTCATCCTGGCCGGAGAGAACGGCCTGCCGGTGCTCAAGGCAAACCATGATGCGCAGGTCGCCGAAGGCGCCGACATCGTGCTCGAGGACGCCGAGCAGCTGACGCGGCGCTTTGCCTGGCTGTCGGCCGAGGGTATTTCCGCCGGCGCCTATGGCCGGACCGGCGAAGGCTGGTTCGACGCGCATGCGATGCTGACGCTGTTCCGCAAGGCGCTGCGCGACAAGAAGATTGACTTCATCGCCGCTTCCGTCACCGGCATTGCGCGCGACGGCAACCGCGTCACCGGCGTCTCGCTCGACAATGGCCAGACCTTAGAGGCCGGCATCGTCGTCAACGCCGCCGGGCCGAATGCCGGCAAGGTCGCGGCTCTTGCCGGGCTGGCGCTGCCGGTCGAGCCGCGCAAGCGCAACGTCTTCGTGTTCGAAGCGCGCGAGAAATATGCCGACATGCCGCTGCTGGTCGATCCCTCCGGCATCTATGTGCGGCCGGAAGGCTCGGTCTACCTCACCGGCGGCGCCGAGCCGGAAGAGGGCGACGGCCCGGCTGACCCCAGCGATTTCGAGGTCGACTGGCCGCTGTTCGAAGAGGTGATCTGGCCGGTGCTGGCGACCCGCATTCCCGCCTTCGAGGCAATCAAGGCGACCCGCGCCTGGGCCGGGCACTACGACTACAACACGCTCGACCAGAACGCGGTGATCGGGCCGCATCCAGAAGTCGGCAATTTCCTCTTCGCCAACGGCTTTTCCGGCCACGGCCTGCAGCAGGCGCCGGCGGTCGGCAAGGCGCTGGCCGAGTTCCTGGTGCATGGCGGGTACCGGACGATCGACTGCTCGGCGTTCGGCTATGAGCGGGTGGCCCAGGGACGGGCGTTCCGGGAATTGAACGTGATTTGAGAAGCGGCCGGTCCCTTCTCCCACAAGGGGAGAAGGAAGAGGCGCCTAAGCCGCCGCCAGTCTCCCGGCCTCGACATAAGCCTGCAGCCAGGCCAGCACCCGGCCCCAGTCCTCGGCATGCTCGGCCGCCGCATCGCTCAGGCCGGCAAAACCGCCATGGCAGACGGTGAGGCGCGTACCCTTGGCGGTCGGCTCAAGCAGCCACGCGACCGTGGTTTGCCGCCGGCCAAGCGTCGGATGGTCCCAGGCATAGGCCCGTGTCTGCACGATCCGGCGTGGCGCTTCGATCTCGAGGAACTCGCCGCCGGCCGGCAGGTCCCTGCCGTCGGCCGTGCGGACGACGACAGTCCAGCGGCCGCCGACGCGAAGGTCGGCCGACCAGTCGGCCATTCGGTAGGTGTCGGCGGTCCCCCACCATTGCTCTATCTCGCTCGTGACCAGCGCGCGAAAAATGCGTTCCGCGGGCGCTTCGATCTCGGCCGACGCCATGATCGTCTCGCCATTGGTCATGCTCTGTACCCCGAGGATGTGCATCATCGATGCCTCCGTTTTGTTTCGGTATCGAAACGAGCCCTTCACCCTTTCGTTGGCGGGCGCTCGAAACCCTTGCCGGTCTCGAGCAGGCTCTTGAGACTGGCCAGCACCAGCGGCCAGCCCTTGGAGACATTCGGGATCAGCCGGTGCGGGCCGTCGGCCTCGTGGGTGACGGCAAGCTTCATCAGTTCGCCGTCCTGTTCGATGGCGAAGGTGCAGCGCGTGTAGCCGTCTTCCTTGACCTCCGGCAGCCATTCATTGCGCCATTTGATGACCAGGCGCTTGGGCGGGTCGATCTCGAGGATCTCGCCCGAATCGGCGACGCGGCCGTCGGGGAAGATCAGTTTCCAGCTGGAGCCGACCTTCCACTCGCTTTCCTGATAGGAGCAGAGGAAGAACTGCCGGTTGAACTGCGGGTCGGTGAGCGCCTCCCAGAGTTTTTCGGGCGTGGTGCGGATGTAGGTCACGTAAACGAAGCTGTTGCTCATCAGTCTTCCCTTTCGAGGCGTTTCTTCAGATCACTCAATGCATCCAGCCGATGGCGCTCGAACTTGCCGATCCAGCGCTCGGCGATCTCGTTGATCGGAACCGGGTTCAGGTAGTGCTGCTTCTCGCGTCCCTTGCGCAGCGCGGTGACGAGGTTGGCCTCCTCCAGGATCGCCAAATGCTTGGTCACCGCCTGGCGTGTCATGTCCATCTCCGCGCACAGCGCGTTCAGCGTCTGCCCGTTCCGGGCATGGAGGTTGTCCAGCAATTGCCGGCGTGTCGGGTCGGCCAAGGCGCGAAAGACTGCATCCATGCTCATGGCTTTAATATGCAACCATTTGGTTGCATGTCAAGCGGCAAGATCGTGCGCCGTCGGCGGCTGGGCGCGGCCACGGGAGAAAAAGTCAGCCCTTGCGGGAAAACCAGAAGGCTTCGGCCATGCGTTTCATGCCGATGCGTTCGTAAAAGCCGACCGCATCGGGCACGGAAATCAGGCTGATGGCGACCGACGGCCCGAGCTGCCGCCGCGCCTCGTCCATCAGGCCCTTGCCGATGCCGAGCCCCTGCGCCGATCGGGAGACGGCGAGCTCCGAGATGTAGCAGACCCACGAGAAAGTCGGTGACTGCGCGGGCCACGCCGATCAGCGGCTTGCCTTCGATGTCGAGGCGCGCGGTCAGCACAAGATTGGCGCCGGACAGCATGGCGCAGCCTGGCGGGATCATCGACAGGCCGTGTCTCGCCGAGGCCGGACTCCACCAGCACGCGGCGGAATTCGGCGATGTCGAGCGCGGGCTCGCTTGCGTAGACGACATGGGGGTTTTCAGCCATGGCCGCCAGACTGCATCAGCGGGCTAGAATTTCGAAGCCATTTTTGAGGTGGCTCATTTGCAGCGTGCGGCATGGTACAGCCACTACGGCAGCCCGTAGCTCAGGGGAAGAGCGCCAGCTACATGCTGGAGGCCCCCGGTCGAGACGGGGCGGGTCGTCGCAGATTTCAAATTGGCCTTGCGCCGCCATAGGCGATGCAGCGCGCACGAACAGTTGCCTTTTATTTGCCCTCGGCTTTGTGTAAACGGGGCGTCAGCAAATCCCCCGCAACGAAAACACGGGCAAAAGCCATGGAAAAATTCACCAAGCTCACCGGCGTCGCCGCTCCGATGCCGATCGTCAATGTCGACACCGACATGATCATCCCGAAGGATTATCTCAAGACGATCAAGCGCACCGGCCTCGGCACCGGCCTGTTCGCCGAGATGCGCTACAATGACGACGGTTCGGAAAATCCGGATTTCGTGCTCAACAAGCCGGCCTACCGCAAGGCGCAGATCCTGGTCGCCGGCGACAATTTCGGCTGCGGCTCGAGCCGCGAGCACGCGCCCTGGGCGCTGCTCGACTTCGGCATTCGCTGCGTCATCTCGACCTCTTTCGCCGACATCTTCTACAACAACTGCTTCAAGAACGGCGTGCTGCCGATCACCGTCAGCCCCGAGGATCTCGAGAAGCTGATGGACGACGCCTCGCGCGGCTCCAACGCCACTTTGTCGATCGACCTCGAAGCCAAGGAAATCCGCGGCCCGGATGGCGGCGTGGTCAAGTTCGACCTCGACGACTTCAAGCGGCACTGCATGCTCAACGGGCTCGACGATATCGGCCTGACCATGGAGAAGGCCGGCGCCATCGCCTCGTTCGAGAAGAAGAACGCCGAACAGCGTCCCTGGGCCTGAGCGGCACCGTCCGACGATAGGCCCGGCCGGGTTCAGGCCGGGTTTGGTGGCGACTGAAGGGAGGGACAGTCATGGCACGTTCGCTTCTTGCCGGCGTTTGCGGCTTGGCCTTGTTGCTGGTGCCCAGCGTGAGCGCCTTTGCGCAGACGCAGACGCCAGCTGCAGCCCAGAAGCCGGCCGGCCAGCCGGCGACCGACCAGGGATCGTCGAGCACCAGCGACGCGGCGCCCGCCGACGACGACAAGCAGGCGCCGATACCGTTCGAGGGCGGCCAACTGACCATCACGCAGCCCGAGCAGGACGGCGAGAAGGTGCTCGCCTATGATGGCAAGCAGCTGGCCAGCAACTACGATGTCTTCTTCGACAGGATCGTGAAGATCGGCGACGTCAACGTGGCGCTGGTCGATGTCGGCGACGGCGGCAATCAATGCGGCCCGGCCAAGGTGATCGTCTGGAAGCCGAAGGACGGCGAGATCAAGACCACGATGGTCGAGCAGGACGAATGCGGCGCGCCGCCGGCGGCGATCTCCGACAGCGCCATCTATTTCGTGCCCTATCTGCTGCCGGGCGATCAGAAGCCGGCCCTGCAGTGGTCGCCGACATCGGGACTGACCACCTCCGGCAATTTGACCTACATGCCGGAACCCGGGACCGACTGGAAAGACATCGACCCGTCGACCTACGACAACATCATCGACGCCTTCCACAATGAGGCGGTCTACAAGGAAGCCGAAAAGCTGCTCGGCAAGGACATGCCCGACATGGCGACCAGCCTGCTGGTCGGCGGCGGCACGGAAAAGACCGCGTCGGGCGCCTTCTATGCCAGTGGCTGCGTGCCGCATGATTGCGGCGGCAATGACGGCTTCATGGCCGTCGATCCGGCCAAGCACAAGCTCTACTTCGCCCGCCGCGGCGACAATGGCCAGCCGAACGCCTGGCCGGCGGTGGCGACATGGCCGGCCGACGTGAAAGAAGCGCTGGATAAGGCGCTGTCGTCGGCGAATTAGGGCGTCCATATGTCTGCGCAGCGCTTTCGTCATCCACGGGCGGAGCGACGCGCAGCTGCGTCGCTACGCTCCTTGCTTCGCCATAGGATGACGACGGGAGGGAGGCAGCACTTCGCCGCATCGTGACAATGGTCCGCTCGGCTTGGCCCACGACCGGATCGTCCTCCTCTGCTAGACGGACGCTCAGCAAATCCAAGGAGGCCCCCAATGCGCAAACTGATCTCCACCGGTTCGCCCTTCGAGAAGACCGCCGGCTATTCGCGCGCGGTGGTGCAGGGCGACTGGTGCTTCGTGTCCGGGACGACCGGCTATGATTACACGTCGATGACGATGCCGGAGACGGTCGAGGCGCAGACGCGCAACTGCCTGGCGACGATCGGCAAGGCGCTGGCCGATGGCGGCTTCGAGATATCAGACGTGGTGCGGGCGCATTACTACATCACCGACCAGGCCTTTGTGGACGTGGTCTTCCCTATCCTGGGCGAGACCTTCGGCGACATCAGGCCGGCGGCGACGATGATCGTGTGCCAGCTCAACAAGCCGGAAATGAAGATCGAGATCGAGGTCACGGCGCTGCGACGCTCGGCTCCGGGGCGCTGAGACCATGAAGGTCCGGCGCATCGTGGCCAATATCGAGACGCGGGATGCGGCGGCGGCGAAGCGCTTCTACCATGATGTGCTTGGCCTCGACGTGCTGATGGACCAGGGCTGGATCGCCACTTACGGCTCCGAGGAAAAGATGCAGGTGCAGGTCTCCTTCATGGCGCAAGGCGGCTCCGGCACGCCGGTGCCGGACCTGTCGATCGAGGTCGACGATGTCGAGGCGGCACTCGAAGGCATGAAGGCCGCCGGCTTCGCCATCGAATACGGCCCGGCCGACGAACCGTGGGGCGTGCGGCGCTTCTATGTGCGCGATCCCCTGGGCCGGCTGGTCAACATTCTCTCACATCGGTGATCGCGGTTGTGAACCGCAGGCTTGCGCCGCCAGCGCTTGGCGTTTAGCAAGGCCGCGGTTCAAATCTTTCTGGGACGGTTTTTCCATGGCAACGAAGCATCTTTTCCTGCTCCCCGGCGACGGCATCGGCCCCGAGGCCATGGCCGAGGTCAAGAAGCTGATATCGGCCATGAACGAAAAGCTCGGCAGCGGCTTCGCCACCGATGAGGGCCTGGTCGGCGGATGCGCCTACGACGCGCATGGCGCGGCGATTTCCGATGCCGACATGGCCAAGGCGATGGCGGCGGACGCGGTGCTGTTCGGCGCCGTCGGCGGACCGAAATGGGATGCCGTGCCTTACGAGGTGCGCCCCGAGGCCGGCCTGCTGCGGCTGCGCAAGGACATGGAGCTGTTCGCCAACCTGCGCCCCGCCATCTGCTATCCGGCGCTCGCCGCGTCCTCCTCGCTCAAGCAGGAGGTGGTCGAAGGCCTCGACATCCTCATCGTGCGCGAGCTGACCGGCGGCGTCTATTTCGGCGAACCCAAGCAGATCATCGATCTCGGCAACGGCCAGAAGCGCGGCATCGACACGCAGGTCTACGACACGTTCGAGATCGAGCGCATTTCGGGCGTCGCCTTCGAGCTCGCGCGGACGCGTCGCAATCATGTGACCTCGATGGAAAAGCGCAACGTCATGAAGTCGGGCGTGCTGTGGAACGAGGTGGTCACCCAGACGCACAAGGCGCGCTACTCCGACGTCAAGCTCGACCACATGCTGGCCGATGCCGGCGGCATGCAGCTGGTGCGCTGGCCAAAACAGTTCGACGTCATCGTCACCGACAATCTGTTCGGCGATATGCTGTCCGACATCGCCGCCATGCTGACCGGCTCGATCGGCATGCTGCCGTCCGCCTCGCTCGGCGCGCCAGACGTCAAGACCAAGAAGCGCAAGGCGCTCTACGAGCCCGTGCACGGATCGGCGCCCGACATCGCCGGCAAGGGCATCGCCAACCCGATCGCCATGATCGCTTCCTTCGCCATGTGCCTGCGCTATTCCTTCGGCATGGTCGATGAAGCCGACAGGCTGGAGGGCGCGATCGCCGCCGTGCTCGATCAGGGCCTGCGGACGAAGGACATTTTCTCGCCGGGCATGACCGAAGTCGGCACGGTCGAGATGGGCGACGCGATCATCGCCAAGTTCCTGGGTTAACCCGCTCAGTTAGAGCGTTTCACCGTTTCATGGAAACGGCGAACCGCTCTAACTCTTTGTTTTGACACAATTCCCAAGGGAAAGCGCTATGCGCTTTTCCCGGGAAAACCGCTCACACGTTTCCTGGAATTGCTCTAGCGTATTTCGCCGGCCAGCTGCTGCAGCAGGCCGACGAGTTGCGCTTCGTCCACCGGTTCGAAAAAGGCCGCGTCGGCGGTCTCCACGGCAACGATGGCGCGCTGCGCGGCGGCGGCCCCGGCCGGGGTGACGCGGATCACCTTGGCACGCGAATCCCTGGGGTCGGCTTCCCGCGCGATCAAACCCTTGGCCTCGAGCCGGGCAACGACGTCCGAGGTCATCTTCACCTCGGTGCCGGCCTGGGCGGCGAGCTGCACCTGGTTGGGCGGCTCCCCATTGCGGCCGAGCCACATGGCGGAGGCCAGGAGCACGAACTGGACATGTGTCAGGTCGAGCGGCGCCAATGCCGCGGTCATGACGCGCTGCCAGCGCATGGTGGTTCGCCACAACAACAAGCCGGGGCTCTCCGAAGGTCCGCTGAAGCGCGTCTTCAAATCCCGTCCATCAGCCACCGTTCGCCAACTCCTTTGCCTGCTCGAACAATTTAGCCATCGATACGTCGAAATCGCCGCTGATCTGCGGGCCGAGCTCGGGTCCGACCTCGGCTGCCGAGGGGCCGGAAATTTCCAGCCGGTGCGTCACCTGCGTGCCGCCCTCGACCGGCACCAGCGTGTGCCGGAACAGCAATTTCGTGTCACCGAACGAAGTCTCGTCGGCATAGGTGACGTTATCGACGAGATCGACGATGGTCGGTTCGAACGTGTCCTGCCCGACCGGCGTCACCGAGACGCGGGTGCCCTTGGCGAACGGGCCGTGCAGCACGAAAGTGTCGGACCCTTGATAGGTGAGGCGGCCCTCGTGCAACGCCTTCAGCGCGTTCCAGATGGCTGCTGAGGGAAGGGAGGAAATCGCGGTGTATTCATTGCTCCACATTGTCCTGGCTCCATTCGTCTTGGTCGATCGATCATTCGGTCTGTGCACAGACTATCTGTGCGCGGATTAAATTGCAAGAGGAATCTTCAGCCGTGACGACGTTCGGCCGAACGACCGCTTTTGGGAGTGAATTCCCCCTTTTGTCGGGAAAACCGGCGATTAAACTCCGACCCCTGCGGGCGCCGGCCCCCAGGCGTTCTTGCCCGCCTGGGATGGCACAAGCCCGAAGACCAGCACGGCTACGCCACCGATGCCTGGGATGAAGCAGAGCAAGACAAACCAGCCGCTCCGGCCGAAGTCGTGAAGACGTCGCACGGCAAGCGCGATCCAGGGCAGGTTGAGTGCCAAAGCGAAAATAAAGAAGGGCAGGAATCCGATCGCATTCCTGCTCGGAACGTCGCGGAAACCGTTGATGGCAAGATCCACGAGTATCCCGAAACCCAGCATGGCAAACACCAGGACGGTCGAGCACAGCCAGAAGGCCCAATATTCCTTGCGACGGGCGCGTCCGTTGAAATTGAAAAAATCCACACTGACCGTGCACAGGAAGTATGCCCACAGTCCTGTGGAACGAGTGGGCCGGGTTTCAGTGGCAAGGCCAGGCTGGCCAGGGGTCGCCGACGGTGCGGGCGAACTCGCGGCGACGATGTTGCGCGCAGTTCCGTCGTCCGGCTGGAATTCGACAAGACGGCCTCTGACGAGGGCTATCTCCTGGCTCAGATCCGTCCGTGTGAAAAAATAGCGCTTGCCGTCAGCGCCGTCGATGTAACCGTAGTCTTGATCCGCGTCGTAGTGAAACACCGTACCGCGCATTGCTTTCCCCCTGCATCGCCTCGCCAGCATGCTACCCAGGGTTGTTCACAAGTGCAATATGCACGCCACGCTAAACTCTGACCCCCGCCGGCACTGGCCCCCACTGGTTTTCGCGCCCCTGTGTCGGGATCAATGCGAAGACGAGAATGATCAGGCTGCCGAAGGTCGGGATCAGGATGAGCAGGCAGAGCCAGCCGGTCAGGCCGAGGTCGTGCAGGCGGCGCACGATCATGCCGAGGCTGGGCAGGAAGGTGGCCAGCAGGAACATGCCGAAAAGCCCCACTGTCATCGCCGGCAGCTCGGCGTTGTCGAAATTGCCTATCTCGGCATCGGTGAAAACGCCGATGCCGACGACCACCAGCAACGCGATCGTCCAGAACAGGCAATAGCCCCAATATTCCTTGCGCCGGGCGCGGCCGGCGAAATTGAAGTAGTTCCGGGTCACACCGCTCCAGAAATAGGACCAGAGATCGGTGGGCTCTGCCGGCTCGGCCGTCCGGCCGAAATGCTGCGCCGGCGCTGCGACGGCCGCGGGTACGGGATTGGCCTGAGCCGGTGCGGGGTTTATGCCGGCGGCCGGGCTTGCGGCCTGGGTGGCGATCGAGAAAACGTCACGCGCCTGGCCGCCGCCCGGCTGGAATTCCACCGCCGTCCCCTTGGCCATCGCGGTTTGCCGGCGAAGGTTTTCGCGGGTGAATGTGTAGCGGTTGCCGTCGGCTCCGGTGATGAAGCCGAAACCCTGGTCCTCGTCATAGTGAAGCACTTCGCCACGCATCACCCACCCCCCTTGTCGCCGCGTCCCCGCCAAGATGTGGCACAGGGCCGAGCCCACGGGCAAGACCGTGCGGCATGGCTACCATATTAGCGGCAAATCGAGCATAAGGCTTGACGTGCAGCCGTCTTCACCGAAGCAGACCATGACAGTCGAGCATTCCGATGCCAGCGCCGGGACCGAGGAAGGGCAGGCCGCAAGGCCGGCGAGGCTTGCCCCTGCACTGGCCATCGATGCGACCGGCCTGATGTTCTGGCCGCCCGGCAAGGGCCTGGCGGGCATTCCACGGGTGGAGAGCTTTCTCGTCAACGCGGCGTTGGCGGATCCCGACCCCGACGTGGAGGTGGTGGCGTTCAGGCCAGGCGAAGGCCGGTTCCGGCCGCTTGCGCCTTTCGAACAGGACCACGTCGCGGCCGGCGAGATTTCACCGCATCGTGTCAAGCGGTGGCCGGGGAGACGCGCGGCGCTGTCGCGGGCTTTCGAGGCGGTGCGGCAGCAGCCCTGGGACAAGCGTGACGCGGACCGCCATCTGGCCAGGACGGTGACCAATGGCGGCATGGGGATCGCCTGGCAGGCGACGCGGCTGTCGATCCGCGCCTATCGCCTGTACCAGCGGGCGCGGATCCGCCTTGGTTTGCGAGAGGCCCCGGCCCGGCCGGCCGAGACGGAGCCCGCCCTTGTGCTGATCAGCCATCACATCCTGACCCAGGAAGACCGGTTCGCCGTTTCGGGCGGCGCCGGCAAGGTTGCCTTCCTGTGTCACGACATCATCCCGGCATTGCGCCCCGACCTGATCGGCTTGAGCGCCGGCGAGCGCCGTTTCGGCTCCGATCTCGAGCAGCTCGTGCGCGCCGGTGCGCCGGCATTCTGCGCCTCCGACGAGGTCGGCGCGACGCTGACCGAATATATGCGCAAGGCCGGCATCGGCGCGCCGGAGGTGTACCGGTTTCCGATGCCTTCCATCCTGCACGAGACGGCATCGCGCATCGGCGCGACCTCGCGCATCGAGGCCGGCGAGCCGTTCGTGTTCTATTGCTCGACCATCGAAGTGCGCAAGAACCACATATTGCTGGCGCGGATCTGGCAGCAGGCGCGGGAAGAGGGCGTCAAGCTGCCAAGGCTTGTCTGCGCCGGGCGCTGGGGCTGGATGATCGAACCGCTGCGCGCTTTTCTCAAGGCGCATCCCGAACTGCTCCAGTCGGTCACCTTCACCGGACTGGTCAGCGATGAGCAGCTCATCGGCTATTATCGCAGCGCCACCTTCGGCGTTTTTCCCTCGCATATAGAGGGCTGGGGCTACGGCGCCTCGGAATGTCTCGATTTCGGCGTTCCGGTCATCGTGTCGACGGCGCCGTCGCTGATCGAGGCGAGCGGCGGGCTGATGCCGGCGATCGATTCCGAAGACCAGGCCGGCTGGTACGCCGCCATCCGCAGGATGGCTGAGGATCATGCCTGGCGTTCCTCATTGGCGGAGCGCATCGCCCAAAACCATCGGCCGACGCCGGCGGCCGCCAGCTGGTCGGCCATCAAGGCCGGCCTGAAAGAGAGCGCGTCCCGGCGTTCGTAGGGTTACGAAGGCCGCTTCTTCGGCTTCTTGTGCTTCGGCGGGCCGGCATTGTCGAACTTCGGCTTGCCCGGCTTTTTCGCCCACGGCTTTGCCTCATGCGCGGCTGCCGGGCGCTGGTCGACGGAGGCCGGTGCGCGCTTCTCGAATTTGCGCTTCGGCGCGTTCGGGTCGAATGGCGCCTTGCCGCGATGCGGCTTCTTGTCGGGGCTGGGCGGCTGATAGCCGGCCCGCGACAGGTCCGGCGTGCCGTCGAGCCGCTTGACCACGATATTGCCCTGCAGTTTGCGGTCGGGCCCGATGGCGGCGAGAAAACGGTCGGCCCAGTCCGCGGCGATCTGCACGAAGGTCTCTTCCGGCTGCATCTTGATGGCGCCGATCTCGCGCTTCGAGATGCTGCCGGTGCGGCACAGCATCGGGATCAGCCAGCGCGGCTCGGCATTCTGCCTGCGTCCGACCGACAGCGAGAACCAGACGCTGGCGCCGAAATCGTCACGGCGGCTCGGCGCCTCGTCGCGCTGGGCGAAATTTTCGCCGCCCGGTCTTTCGCGCGCCAGTCTTTCACGCGAAGGCGTGAACGGGGCGACGTCCATGAGATCCTCGGGCGCCGAGCGGCTGGCGCGGCACTGGCGCACGAAGGCGGCCGCCACCTGTTCGGGGCCATGCTTGGCGAGAAGCGCGTCGATGAAAGCGCGCTCTTCGTCCTTCACCGGCTCGTCGAAGGCCGGATCGGCGAGGATGCGCTCGTCGTCGCGGCGCATCACATCGTCGGCGGAGGGCGGGCTCGCCCAGGTCGCCTTGAGGCCGGCGTTCTGCAACAGCCGCTCGGTGCGCCTGCGGGCGCTGCCCGGCACGATCAGTGCGCTGACGCCCTTGCGCCCGGCGCGGCCGGTGCGGCCGCTGCGGTGCAGCAGCGTTTCGGGATTGGTCGGCAGGTCGGCGTGGATGACCAGTTCGAGGTTGGGCAGGTCGATGCCGCGCGCCGCGACGTCGGTGGCGATGCAGACTTTTGCGCGGCCGTCGCGCATCGCCTGCAGCGCGTGGCTGCGCTCGTTCTGGCTGAGCTCGCCCGAAAGGGCGACGACGGAAAAATTGCGGTTGTTGAAGCGTGCGGTCAGGTGATTGACGGCGGCGCGCGTGTTGCAGAACACCAGCGCGTTCTTGGCCTCGTAGAAACGCAGCACGTTGATGATGGCGTTCTCGCGGTCGGCCTGGGCGACGTTGAGCGCCCGGTATTCGATGTCGAGATGCTGCTTTTCCTCGCCGGCGGCGGAGATGCGCACGGCATCGCGCTGGTAGCCCTGCGCCAGCGTGGCGATCGAACGCGGCACGGTGGCCGAGAACATCAGCGTGCGGCGCTCTGCCGGCGCGGCATCGAGGATGAATTCGAGGTCCTCGCGAAAACCGAGATCGAGCATCTCGTCGGCCTCGTCGAGCACCACCGCCTTCAGCCCCGACATGTCGAGCGAGTTGCGGGTGATGTGGTCGCGCAGGCGGCCGGGCGTGCCGACGACGATATGGGCGCCACGCTCCAGCGCGCGCCGCTCGGTGCGCATGTCCATGCCGCCGACGCAGGACGCCACCGTGGCGCCGGTCGGCTCGTAAAGCCATTCGAGTTCCCGTGTCACCTGCAGCGCAAGCTCGCGCGTCGGCGCCACCGCCAAGGCCAGCGGCGCCGTGGCCGGGCCAAAACGCTCGGCGCCGTCGAGAAGCGTCGGCGCCATGGCAAGGCCGAAGGCCACGGTCTTGCCGGAGCCGGTCTGCGCCGACACCAGCGCATCGGCCTGGCCGAGTTCCAGCACCGCCTTCTGCACCGGCGTCAGTTCGGAATAGCCGCGTTTTTCCAGCGCCTGTGCCAGCGCCGGGACGATACCTTCAAAGTTGGACATCTCGCTCTTTCGGAATTCAGGGTTCTGCGCTCATCATGGAGCACATCGGGGCCGGCGCCGCGCCAGCCCAACAATCTTGGCCGTTCGTACTTCCTGCCGCCGCTCTTGTACAGGGCGCGCCATGAAGGCCATGCGCCGCGCCGCGCATTGACTCCTGCCGCAAACCGCGTAAAAGCCCGCTTCGAACGGGATCGTTTTTTCGATGCGCGGCCTTTTGATGGCTCTTCTTGCATTCGATGCCCCCAGCCGCAATGCGAACCATTGGGCCGGGCGCGTCGGCGCGTCCCCTCGTTCCAGCAAAACCACGGCCAAGAAAACCACCACCAAAACGTTGTGATTCCCTTGGCCTAACCACCCTCTCCCGGGTCCGGCCCGGGGGACGGAACCCGCATTGGCCGGCGGGTTTTCTCCAAAAACCAAGCGGAGAGGGACAGGAGATCTTTATGAGTTTCAAGGTTGCAGTCGTCGGCGCCACGGGCAATGTGGGCCGGGAAATGCTCAATATACTGGAAGAGCGCGGTTTTCCGGTAAGCGAAGTGGTGGCGCTGGCGTCGCGGCGCAGCCAGGGCACGGAAGTGTCGTTCGGCGACCGCACGCTGAAGGTCAAGGCGCTGGACCAGTATGATTTTTCCGACACCGACATCTGCGTCATGTCGGCCGGCGGCAATGTCTCCAAGGAATGGTCGCCGAAGATCGGCAAGCAGGGCTGCGTCGTCATCGATAATTCGTCGGCCTTCCGCTACGACCAGGACGTGCCGCTGATCGTGCCGGAAGTGAACCCGGACGCGATCTCGCTGTTCACGCGCAAGAACATCATCGCCAACCCGAACTGCTCGACCGCGCAGCTGGTCGTGGCACTGAAGCCGCTGCATGATTTCGCCACCATCAAGCGCGTCGTCGTCGCCACCTACCAGTCGGTGTCGGGCGCCGGCAAGCAAGGCATGGACGAGCTTTTCACCCAGACCCGTGCGGTGTTCGTCGCCGACCAGGTCGACGTCAAGAAGTTCACCAAGCGCATCGCCTTCAACGTCATTCCGCATATCGACGTCTTCCTCGACGACGGCTTCACCAAGGAAGAGTGGAAGATGGTCGCCGAGACCAAGAAGATGCTCGACCCCAAGATCAAGCTGACGGCGACCTGCGTGCGCGTGCCGGTGTTCATCGGCCATTCGGAAGCGGTCAACATCGAGTTCGAGAAGCCGATCACCGCCGACGAGGCACGCGACATCCTGCGCGACGCGCCGGGCTGCCAGGTCTTGGACAAGCGCGAGGACGGCGGCTACATCACGCCGCTGGAATCGGCCGGCGAGGACGCCACCTTCATCTCGCGCATCCGCGAGGATTCCACCGTCGACAACGGCCTGTCGATGTGGGTCGTCTCCGACAATCTGCGCAAGGGCGCGGCGCTCAACGCGGTGCAGATCGCCGAGCTCCTCGTCGAACGCGGCCTGATCCAGCCGAAGAAGAAGGCGGCCTGACGGCGGTTCTTTTCTCGCTCACGGGCCGTATCGCCGCTGCCGCGGCTGGCCCTGCGCGGGCGCGCCGGACGACCGGCGGTCGCGGGCTTAGGGCACCTTTTCCTTCTCCCACACGGGGAGAAGGGAAAGCCCGCACCTGCCCCTCGGATTGAGCTTACTCTATGAACGGTGCTCGGCCTGTCACGCTGCGCCCGGCCACCGGCTCAGATGCCGCTGCCATTGCCCGGCTTATGCGAGCGTCGCTCAACGCTTTCGACTGGATGCCGGTCATCCATACGCCGGCCGAGGACCTCGCCTTCCTCCGCGACATCGTGCTGCCACGGCAGCAGGTGACGGTCGCCGAAGCCGGCAGCGAGATTGTCGGCTTCATTGCCGTCAGCGGCGATTGGGTCGAGCAGCTCTATCTCGACCCGGCCTGGGCGGGGCAAGCCATTGGCAGCCGGCTGCTGATCGGCGCGACCGCTGCTTTGCCGGTCGCGAAACTCCATTCCTTCCAGGCCAACACCGGCGCCCGGCGCTTCTATGAGCGCCATGGGTTCCGCGCGGAAGCGTTCAGCGACGGCACCACCAACGAAGAAGGCCTGCCGGATATTCTGTATGTACGCGGGCGTTGATTTCAGCCGGCACGGTCCTTGGCCAGCTGATGAAGCAGCCCGAGCGCCTCCTCCGCCCGATCGGCGGGAACGAACAGATGGTCATGGTAGAACGCCGAGACCGGATTGATGCCCATGCCGGCGGCGGCGAGCCGCGTGGTGATGGCGGCGAGGAAGCCGACGGCTTCCAGCGATGAGTGGATGTTCAGCGTGATCATCCGGCAGCGGAACGAGGCGGCCAGTCCGGCTGCCTTTGCCGCGTCCTCGGTCACGATCAGCGTCGTGCCCTCGCGCTCGCGAAACACCATCACCGGATCGAGGTTCTTCGGCTGGGAAACTCCAGGCGCCAGCGTGGCGAAGACATGGATGCCGTCGAGCAATTCCGGCGTCATCGACGCCAACAATGTCTTCAGATCGGTCTCGCCGGTCATCTTTCTCGCCTGAACTGGGACGGACAACAGGCTTCTCAATATCCGCAACCGGCACATGCCGATAGTCCGCACCGCGCACGACATGGCGATGTCGCTGGCGGCCGGGCTTGCGGATCTGTCGCATTGCACAATAGAGCAGCTCAGGGCCGATGCCGGCCCGTGAAAGGCCGTCCATGATCGTTCGCCCGCGCCCCAACTTCCTGCAGCTGTTCTTCATCATGCGCGGCTCCGTGGTGCCGCGCATCCTGCCGCAGATCTTCGGCTTCGCCGTCTATTCGGCGGTCATCCTGGTCCTGGCGCGATGGTTCGAGCTCGATCTCGGCGTCTTCAACATCACGCCGTTCGGACTGGTCGGCGTGACGCTGTCCATCTATCTGTCGTTCCGCAACAACGCCGCCTATGATCGCTGGTGGGAAGCGCGCAAGCTGTGGGGCACGCTGGTCTTCGAGATCCGTAACCTGGCGCGCGCCACGACCAGCCTCATTCCCGATCCGGCCGAACAGCGCGCCATGCTGATGGAGGCGCTGGCCTTCTGCCATTTCCTGCGCGGCCAGCTGCGCAAGACCGACAGCAGCAAGGACGCCCGCGCGTTCATCGACGCCGAGGCGGAGGCGGTCGCAGCCTTTGCCAATCCGGCCGACGAGATGGTCCGGCGCATGGGCCGGCGCGCCAATGCGCAGCGCCGGGCGGGCGACGTCGATCCGATCGGCTTCCGCATTCTCGATGAAAGGCTGGCGTCGATCGCCGCCATCCAGGCCGGCTGCGAGCGGATCGCCGGCACGCCCTTGCCCTTCGCCTATACGCTGCTGGTGCACCGCACGGCCTATATCGTCTGCCTGCTGCTGCCGATCGGGCTGATCTCGACCACCGGCTGGGCGACGCCACTGTTCACGGCGCTGATCGCCTACACCTTCTTCGGCCTCGATGCGCTTTCGGAGGAACTCGAGGACCCGTTCGGCACCGAAGCCAACGACCTCGCTCTCGACGGCTTGTGCCGCGTCTGCGAGATCTCGGTGTTCGAGGCGCTGGGGGAAGCGCCGCCGAAGATGCTCCCGGCCGAGAAGTTTTATTTCTCCTAGAATCCGGTTCGGCTTGCCTGCCGGCCAAAGGACGGATCGAAAAAACCCAGCCCTCTGTAGGATTGCCGCCTCGTGCCGCGTCCTTGGTTCGACCCCGGCGAAAGGGGTTCGAACCATCAGGGAGGAACACCGATGAGCATTTCCGAAACCGCGCCTGCCTCGTCCGGCGCCTTGTGGACCGGCCGCGTGCTCAGCGGCCTCATCATCCTGTTCATGATCTTCGACGGCGCCATCAAGCTGCCGCCGCTCGACATCGTCACCCAGACCATGGTGCCGCTCGGCTGGCCGGCCGACGCCAATGTCGCGCGCCTGCTCGGCGTCATCGGCCTGGTCTCGACGGCGCTCTACGCCTGGCCGCGCACTTCGGTGCTCGGCGCCATCCTGCTCACCGCCTATATGGGCGGCGCCATCGCTACAAAGCTGCGCATCGATAGCCCGCTGTTCTCCCACACACTGTTCGGCGTCTATCTCGGCATCATCCTGTGGGGCGGTCTCTATCTGCGCGACCCCAAGGTGCGCGCACTGATCCCGTTCAGCCGATAGTCTCATTGTTCTGACGCAATTCCGGAGGGAAACCGCTTCACACTTTTCCTGAAATTGCTTTGAGGAGAGAAAAATGTTCAGCACCATCCTCATCATCCTGGTCGTCTTCATCGCCGCCGTCCTCATCTACGCCGCGACACGGCCCAATGATTTCGTCACCACCCGCACGGCCACCATCAAGGCTGCGCCGGAGGCGATCTTCCCGCTGATCAACGATCTCAGCCGCTGGCCGACATGGTCGCCCTACGAAAAGCTCGACCCCAACATGAAGCGCACGGTCTCGGGCGCGCAAAGCGGCAAGGGCGCCGTCTATGCCTGGGAAGGCAATGGCAAGGCCGGCAAGGGGCGCATGGAGATCGTCAATTCGGTGCCGTCCTCGCAGGTCGCGCTCAAGCTCGATTTCGAGAAGCCGTTCCGCGCCAACAACAGCGTCGACTTCACCTTGACGCCATCGGGCGACAGCACCGCTGTCACCTGGGCGATGCGCGGCGCAAGACCGTTCATCGCCAAGCTGATGGCCCTATTCATGGACTTCGACAAGCTGATCGGCAAGGATTTCGAGGCCGGCCTGGCCAATCTGAAGCAGACAACGGAGCAACAAAGACTAACAATTTCAAAATCTTGATCGCAAGTGCCGAAACCGTCGTCGACGCTAAGCCGGCCAATCGTCACTCTCCCAGGGATCAAATCAGCCGCACGCGAGTTAACGAAATGGCGGCGAGGACGGCGATCCGCGTGAGAGAGAGGATTTCATAATGAAGAAGGCGATTACCATTCTGGTGCTGACGATGGCGTTGGGCGCGTGCTCGCAGACGGAAAAAGGCGCTGCTGTAGGCGGCCTTGGTGGCGCCGCGGTCGGCGCGGCCGTGGCTGGGGATCCGGTCCAGGGCGCTGTCGTCGGAGGCGCGGTCGGCGCCGTGGCGGGTGCCCTGATCGGCCACGCCAGCGAAAGTGGCCAGTGCCGCTACCGCGACCGCAATGGCCGTGTCTATGTCGACCGCTGCCCAAGCGGCTATTGAGCGGCGGGCAGCACTGAAGACAGCAAAACGGCGGGCGCAGGCTCGCCGTTTTCGTCTGAAAATGCCTACAACAGGTCCCGGATCAATTCCCAGGCGTCGCGGCCGAGACGCGCATCGGCCTGATCATTGCCGCCATGGGCGTGCAATGCGGACCGTGGGGTGGTTTCACCCGGCAAGAGAATGCGGTGGCCGGCATCGGGGTTTGAGACGAGGCGGGTGGCCTTTCCGGCATCTTCTCGACGCCGAACAATCGATCGGGCAAAGTCGAGCGAGGGCCACAGCGCGTCGTCGCCGCCCGCGACCAGCACAAGCTGCGCCGAGACAGCCTCGACGGGAATGGCGGCCTTGTCGGCCTCCTGCTTGAAGCTTGCCAGGCAATGCTCGAATAGCCCCCTGTAGGACACAAGGCCATCGACATGGCTCGCGCGCCAGTTCGGCTCGGTCGGAACGAACGGGAGCGGCACCCCCTTCAGCGTCCATGACGATCGCTCGGGCCAGCTGGTGCCGTCGCGGCCCGGCCCGATATTGCCCCACACCACCGATGTCGGGCTGATCGCGGCCACGGCGTCGATGCGCGGGTCGTGCGCCGCCGCAAGCAAGGCCGCCTCGGCGCCTTTGGACGTGCCGACATAGACGATGCGCCGGCAGCCCAGCCCGACAAAATGGTCGGTCGCGGCGAAAAAAATCTCCAGAGGGATTTCACATATGCCGGGGACCTGGCCTTCGCCGCCGAACCACTGCAGCGCTAGAGCGGATGCGCCCTCGCCGGCAAACAGCCGTGCGCGGGCGACGTCGACACGGCCGCTGGATCCGCTCAGCACCACGACGCCCGTCGTGGCGTCGGCGCATCGCAGCAGCGTTCCGGCAACGCGGCCGGACAGGATTTCTTCCGTGACTGGCCGTTCGCCCATCCGTTCCATCCGATACCGCCATGGCACGGGCGCACAATAGCAAAACGGCGGGCACCGGCCCGCCGTTTTGTCGATGCGATGAAGCGATCTTTATTCGGCGGTGGCGGCTTCCGCCTCGGCCGGCGCGGCTGAAGCCGCCGCAACGGCGGCGGCAGCGTCTTCCTGCGCCTTCTTCAGCAAAGCGGCGCGTTCCTGCGCCTTCTTGCCCGGCTCGGCCTTCTTCGGGTTGGAGCGGGCGTCGCGCTTGGCAAGGCCGGCCTCGTCGAGGAAGCGCAGCACGCGGTCGGTCGGCTGGGCGCCGTGCGACAGCCAGTGCTTGACGCGGTCGGCGTCGACCTTGACGCGCTCGCCGTCCTTCGGCAGCAGCGGGTTCCACGAGCCGAGCGACTCGATGAACCGGCCGTCACGCGGCGAACGGGCGTCGGCGACGACGACGTGGTAGTAAGGACGCTTCTTCGAGCCCGCACGGGCCAGTCTGATCTTCAGTGCCATTTCTTATCTCCTAAAAGCTCTGATTTCGTTGATATGGTTCGGCTAAATCTTTGTTTTCAGCCGGTTTTCGTCACGCCGTTGGCAGCGGCGATCTGTTCGTGGTGGCGGATCACTTCGCGGACGACGAAGTTGAGGAATTTCTCCGCGAAATCGGGATCGAGATGCGCGTCGTTGGCCAGCTGGCGCAGACGGGCGATCTGCTGCTGCTCGCGCGCCGGGTCGGCCGGCGGCAAACCATGCTCGGCCTTCAGCACGCCGACCGCCTTGGTGCAGCGGAAGCGCTCGGCCAGCATGTGGATGAGGGCGGCGTCGATGTTGTCGATCGATGCGCGATAGCCGGCCAGGATGGTGCGGGCGTCGGCCATGTCCTTTTCTTCGTTCATCCGTATTCTCACTTCTTCTTGCCAAGGCCCGGCAGTCCGCCTCCGCCGAGGCCGGGAAGCCCCGGAAGTTTCATGCCGCCGGGCAGGCCTGGCAGGCCACCGCCAGGAAGTCCGCCGGGCATGCCCTTCATGCCGCCGAGGCCGGCGGCCTGCGCCTGCTTCTGCAGGGCTTCGAGCTGCTTGGGGTCCATCTTGGAGAGATCGGGCATGCCGCCCATGCCGCCGGGCATCACGCCGCCCCCCAAACCACCAAGCCCCATCTTGGAGGCAAGGCCGCCCATCATGCCGCGCATCAGGCCGCCGCCTTTGCCCTTGCCGCCCATCGCCTTCATCATGTCGGCCATGCCGCGATGCATCTTCAACAGCTTGTTGATCTCGGCGGCGTCGGTGCCGGAGCCGGCGGCGATGCGCTTCTTGCGCGAGTGTTTGAGCATATCGGGATTGGCGCGCTCGGCCTTGGTCATCGAGGAGATGATGGCGAGCTGGCGGCCGAACATCCTGTCGTCGAGGCCGGCGGCAGCCATCTGGTCCTTCATCTTGCCCATGCCGGGCATCATGCCCATGATGCCACCCATGCCGCCCATTTTCGACATCTGCTGAAGCTGCTGGGCGAGGTCGTTCAGGTCGAACTTGCCCGACTGCATCTTCTTGGCCATCGCCGCCGCCTGCTCGGCGTCGATGTTCTCGGCGGCCTTCTCGACCAGGCTGACGATGTCGCCCATGCCGAGGATGCGGTCGGCGATGCGCTTGGGGTGGAATTCCTCCAGCCCGTCCATCTTTTCGCCGGTGCCGATCAGCTTGATCGGCTTGCCGGTGACGGCGCGCATCGAAAGCGCGGCACCGCCGCGGCCATCGCCGTCCATGCGGGTCAACACCAGGCCGGTGATGCCGACGCGCTCGTCGAAGCTTTTCGCCAGGTTGACGGCGTCCTGGCCGGTCAGCGAATCGGCGACCAGCAGGATCTCGTGCGGGCTCGACACCTTCTTGATGTCGGCCATCTCGACCATCAGCGGCTCGTCGATATGGGTGCGGCCGGCGGTGTCGAGGATGACGACGTCATGGCCACCGAGCTTGGCGGCCTGCACGGCGCGCTTGGCGATGTCGACGGGGTTCTGGCCAGCAATGATCGGCAGCGTCGCGACCTTGGTCTGCTCGCCGAGCTGGCGCAGCTGCTCCTGCGCGGCGGGCCGCCGCGTGTCGAGCGAGGCCATCAGAACCTTCTTGTTCTGGCGCTCGGTCAGCCGCTTGGCGATCTTGGCCGAAGTGGTCGTCTTGCCGGAGCCCTGCAGGCCGACCATCATGATAACGACCGGGGCCGGCGCATTGAGGTCGATGGCGACGCCCTCGGCGCCCAGCATGTCGACCAACTCGTCATGGACGATCTTGACCACCATCTGGCCGGGCTTGATCGACTTCAGCACCGCGGCGCCGACAGCCTTCTCGCGCACCTTGTCGGTGAAGGAGCGCACCACTTCGAGCGCCACGTCGGCCTCGAGCAGCGCACGGCGCACCTCGCGCAGCGCCGCCGAGACATCAGCCTCGGAAAGCGCGCCGCGGCCGGTCAGGCCGTTCAGGATGGAGCCAAGACGCTCCTGCAGCGATTCAAACATATTGCGTCCTTCGATCTCGGTTCATTCGACCCGAGAGGTAATGCGTTCGCGCCAACTGTCCAAGCAAAAGCAAAGCCCAAAACCAAAAAGCACCCGGGGGCGCATTGCGCTGCCGGGTGTTGGCCTCCAGGATCTCTTTACAGCACCACCTCAAAGAGGCTTCGGCGTCCTGGTCGGCTTGCTCGGAGGGATACTCGTCGCGGAATTCGAGGCGTGTAGACAGGAAATCGGCGGCGGAGTCAAGACAAGGGCCGGGTCGCGCTGTTGCTTTTGTCGCAATCAGGCGGCGCTTTTGGCGGAACCTCGGCGCAGCCCCTCATCTGCCTGCCGGCATCTTCTCCCCGTATAGTGACGGGGAGAAGGACCCCGTCGCAAAGGGTGGCGCTTCCCAATACAGGCAACCTGTTGCCGCGACCGCGACCGCCGTCAACGCACCACGTACATGATGCGCCGCGTCTGCGGGTCGATCAGCGCCGGCTGACCGTTCACATAGACATAGCGGTAGTTGTAGTCCGGAATCTCGCGCAGCTCGACCGTGTCGGGCAGGGTCGCGCCGGTCACCACCTCGCCGTCGAGATAGACGGGGTCGAGGCGATGGGTGTCGACATAGGTGCGGACCTCGGCCGGAGGCGGAGGAAAGGCGTCCTCGGCCGGCTGGCCGGCGACAATCGCCCCGGTATAGTCGGTCGAATAATTGCCGATGTCTTCCGGCGGCGAGACGATTGCCACGCTGGAGCTGTGCGGACGCTGCGTCAGGATCACCCGGCTGCCGCTGAAATCGGCCGTTACATAGTCGGAATAGACCCAGCCCTGGCCGCCGGCTTCGGCGATGGTGCACCATTTGCTGTTTTCGATACAGCCATTGAGCGTCGCGGACTGGCCGGCGGCGAGCACGCCGATGACAGGATATTGCGGACCGGGCCCGGCGCGCACGTTGAGATCGGTGACGGCCGAGACGGCGGTGTCGGCAAAGGCGGCGCCCGACAACACGGTCATCATCCCGGCGATTGCGGGCAACAAGACGGATTTCATGGTCTCACTCCGTTTTCATGGTCCCTCGGCGGTGAAAACGGGGCAGCGGCGCATGCGTTCCGGCTAAAACGCCCGCGCCAACTCACGATTTGTTCCCGCGCCTTTCGGCAATCCGGTCAAAAGCTCGTGAACGAAGGCCAGTTTTCGCGCCGTCACGTCCGAAATGACGAAGGGATACAGGTCGGGCAGGCCCATGCAGCGGTTGATCGAATTGGAGGCTTCCGACAGCACCAGCCAGCGGGCAAGGATCTTTTCGAAGGGCTCGGGCGCGTTGGCAGGTTCCGAAGGGGCCGCCTGCAGTTCGCCGCCGGTGTCGCCTCGCGGCAAATCATTGGCTTCCACCGTCTCCAGCCGGCCGAGCGGGAAGTTCAGCGCGTGGACCATCTCCAGCGTGTCGGTGATGTGCAGATGGTGGGCCCAGGTCTCGGCCCAGTCCTCCCAGGGATGCGAGGTGGCGTAGGCCGAGATGTGGTTCTGCTGCCAGTCGGGCGCGGCACCGTTGGCGTAATAGGTCTTCAGCGCCTGTTCGTAATCGGCGCGATCGTCGCCGAACAAAGTGCGGAAAGCGTCCAGCCTTTGCGGATCGTCACGGATCAGGCGATCCCAGTAATAGTGGCCGAGCTCGTGGCGGAAATGGCCGAGCAGCGTCCGGTAATTCTCACCCATCTCGACGCGACGCTTCTCGCGCTCGGCTGAATCGGCCTCGGCGACGTTGAGCGTTATCAGGCCATTGTCATGGCCGGTCAGGATGCGTTCGCCGCCCGGCCCGCCGCCGATCGGATCGGCGAGGAAGTCGAAGGCGAGGCCCACCTCGTCCGCAGGCGCCTGTTTGGGCGCCACCGGCAGGCCGAAGGCGAGCAGCGAATAGATGGCGCGCTTCTTGGCCGCCTCGACCCGGATCCAGCGTCGGCGGTTGCCGTCGACGGAAAGATCGGGGATCAGCTGGTTCAGCCCGCAGGCGCGGCAAAACCCATGTCCCGGTTCGGCCATCCAGTTGCAGGCGCATTCATCGGCATTGGTGCACTGGAAGATGCCGTCGGCGCCCGACAGGGCGAAGCGGGCATGCTCGGGATCGTAGAGCACGAGGCTGGAGCAATTCAGGCACTGCGCATTCTCGAAGTAGAGACGATGGCCGCAATGCGGGCAGTCGAACAGTTTCATGTCGGCCTCAAAACCTCAGAGCCAGCGGGCGGCAGGTGCCCAACGCCGAGCGCCGGCCGCCGTTCCGCCTATGTCGATGATGTTTCGCCGCATGCGGCCCATGGCACGCAGGGTCCTGGCCGTGGCAAGCCCCGCCGCGCCGTCGCCGATGATCACGCCGCCTATGCCGAAAGGCACACCGAAATGCCGGGCGCTGGCACAGGCACGGCCGCCGATGCGACATCAACGTCTTCCATGGTTATTTCGACCCCGCCACAATAATCACTTGATCGTAGGCAAATTCCCCGGCATTCGCCAGCATCGTGCCGCGGACGGTGACAAATGCACGTTTCGCTGGCAAATTCGCTGATGGGACGTGAATCAGGCAACCAGGAGAACAAAATGGCATTTCTTGCCAAGGGTAGGATTTTAGCGGCCGCGGTGGTGGCGGTGCTTGGGCTGGCGACGGGCGCACAGGCGGCGGCGAGCTGTGGCAGCACCGGTGCCGGCTTCGACGCCTGGAAACCGGGCTTCGCCGCACAGGCCAAGTCCGAAGGTGTCGGCGCCAAGGGTCTGGCCGCTTTGGCTGGCGCCACTTACGCGACAAAGACAATCTCCGTCGATCGCGGTATCCACAAGGCGTTCAGCGGCTCGGTGGATGCCTTCATGAAGCGCCGTGGCGGCGAGGCGATCATTTCCAAGGGCCGTTCGCTGAAAAAGGCGAACGCGGCGCTGTTCAGCCAGATCGAAAGCAATTACGGCGTGTCGCCCGGTGTGTTGCTGGCCATCTGGGGCATGGAGACCGGCTTCGGTTCGTCCATGGGCAACCAGAATACGGTCTCGGCCATTTTGACGCTTGCCTATGATTGCCGCCGCCCGGAATTCTTTCATCCGCATGCCATTGCGGCGCTGAAGCTGGTGGATCGCGGCGCCTTGAGCGCCTCGTCGGTTGGCGCCGCGCATGGCGAGATCGGCCACACGCAGTTCCTGCCCGGGAATGTCCTGAAATATGGCGTGGGCAGCGGCAACCTGCGCGACAAGGCCACCGCGCTGGCGTCCACCGCCAACTTCCTCAAGGCCCATGGCTGGCGGCGGGGCGCGAGCGCGGCGGACAATGTCGGCGCAATTGCCGGCTGGAACGACGCCAACGTCTACCAGCAGGCCATCGTGCGCATCGCCACGGCGATCGACGGCGACTGATTGAAGTCCAACTCTTTGTTTTGAGGCAATTCCGGACGGAAAACCACTTCACGCTTTTCCTGAGGGTGCTCTGTTCGACAAAAGCCCGGCCATGCGCCGGGCTTTTGTGTTGGTGGAAGTCCCCAACTTCGTCATCAACTCTGAGGAATGGCGGCGTCCCTGAGCCTAGCGTTTAAGGTGACGACGATCTTTCGCATGACGGCAGCGATGGCCACCATTGGCTTTTTGCCGTTGGTGATGAGGCGTTTGTAGAAGGTTGCGAACTCACCCCTTCCGGCAGCGGCGTGCAATGCGGGCATGTAGAGCATGCTCCTGATCTCGGGTCGATATCAGCCCTTGCGGTTGCGCGCGGCCAGCGTGCGCAGCCTCAGCGCATTGAGGCGGATGAAGCCGGCGGCATCCTTCTGGTCATAGGCGCCGCGGTCATCCTCGAAGGTGACCAGCGCGTCCGAATAGAGGGTCTTCTTCGACTTGCGGCCGGTGACCATGACGTTGCCCTTGTAGAGCTTCAGCCGCACCGTGCCTTCGACGTCTTCCTGGCTCTTGTCGATCATCGCCTGCAGCATCAGGCGTTCGGGCGCGAACCAGAAGCCGTTGTAGATGAGCTCGGCATAGCGCGGCATGAACTCGTCCTTGAGGTGCGCGGCGCCGCGGTCGAGCGTGATCGATTCGATGGCGCGGTGGGCCACGATCAGGATGGCGCCGCCGGGCGTCTCGTAGACGCCGCGCGATTTCATGCCGACGAAGCGGTTCTCGACCAGGTCGAGCCGGCCGATGCCGTTGTCGCGGCCAAGATCGTTGAGAGCGGCCATCATGGTCGCCGGCGACAGCTTCTTGCCGTTGAGCGCGATCGGATCGCCCTTCAGGAATTCGATCTCGATCTCGGTGACCTTGTCCGGCGCGTCCATCGGCGAGACGGTGCGCTGGTGGACGAATTCCGGCGGCTCGCTCCAGGGATCTTCCAGCACCTTGCCTTCGGAAGAGGAGTGCAGCAGGTTGGCGTCGACCGAGAACGGCGCCTCGCCCCTTTTGTCCTTGGCCACCGGGATCTGGTGCTGCTCGGCGAAGTTGATCAGGTCGGTGCGCGACTTGAACGACCAGTCGCGCCACGGCGCGATGACCTTGATGTCGGGGTTCAGCGCATAGGCCGACAGCTCGAAACGCACCTGGTCGTTGCCCTTGCCGGTGGCGCCATGCGCGATCGCATCGGCGCCGGTTTCCCTGGCGATCTCGACGAGGTGCTTGGAGATCAGCGGCCGCGCGATCGAGGTGCCGAGCAGATAGGTGCCTTCGTAGACGGTGTTGGCGCGGAACATCGGGAAGACGAAATCGGCGACGAATTCCTCGCGCACATCGACGATGCGGATGTCCTTGATGCCCATCATCTCGGCCTTCTTGCGTGCCGGCTCCAGCTCGCCGCCCTGGCCGAGATCGGCGGTGAAGGTGACGACTTCGGCACCGAGTTCGGTCTGCAGCCATTTCAGGATGATGGATGTGTCGAGGCCGCCGGAATAGGCGAGCACGACTTTCTTGACGTCTTTGGTCTTGGACATTTCTGCTCCGTCGGTGGCGGACGCCTGGGCAAGGGTGTCACGCATTGTCGGAGCGCCTTTTAGCAGGAACGGCGAAGCGAGCAAGCAGGCGCGGCGCCAGACTGCTGATCCAGCGCGCGGCGAGGGCATGGAACCGCATCAGGCTTTTCGCCAGCGCGGTCCTCAGTTCGCGACCAAGCCCCGGGAAAACAACCTGCTACAATCATGGGCTGCATTTATGCGCCGGATTTAAGCAAGTTTTCACGTCCTGCCGCTAAAGCAGCGACACGGAACTGCCCTGGCCACGCAACGGGTGGCCAAGCGGCTTTTGCCTGCTCATTGCGGGTGTCTCGGGCTTGGACCATTCCTGATGCGCGTCATATCATGCATCGTCACGGAGCATAATCTGTGGCTCGTCCTGCTGGCGGCGCTGATGTGCGTCACCGGCTGCTGGGTGACGATCGGCCTGCTGGACCGCGCTAGGAGAACCGTCGGCGTGCAGATGCGGGGATGGCTTTTCCTGACCGCGGTCGCGGCCGGTTCCTCGATCTGGTGCACGCATTTCATCGCCATGCTGGCCTATCAGCCCGGCGCGCCGATCACCTTCGATCCGGCGCTCACCATGATCTCCCTGGTCATCGCCATGGTCGGCACCGGGGTGGGCTTCGGCCTTGCGCTCGACAAAGGCCGCGGCCTGGCGCCGGAATGGGGCGGATGCCTTGTCGGGCTGGCGATCTCGGCCATGCACTATACCGGCATGATGGCCTATCACGTGGCCGGCATCGTCGAATGGGACGCCGGCTACGTCGTCGCTTCGGTGCTGATCGCGATGGCATTCTCCTCTGTGGCGGTCGGCCATGCGATGCGCCGGCCGTACCGCTGGTCGCACTATGTCGGCATCGGCCTTCTGGTGCTGGCGATCGTCGGCCTGCATTTCACGGCAATGGCGGCGGTGGCGGTGACGCCGCTTTCCTTCATCACCACGGGCACCAATCCCGACATCCTGGAAGCCATGGCCGTCGCGGTCGCCGTGGTCGGCCTGATCGTCGCCGCCACCGGGTTCGCCAGCTATCTGATCGACGAACGCGGCCGGCTCGAAAGCTTCGAGCGGCTGCAGCATCTTGCCCTCAACGACTCGCTCACCGGCCTTGCCAACCGGGTCTCCTTCAACGACCGCCTCGACCATGAGATCGAGCGGGCGCGCGAGGAACGGGACACGATGACCGCCGTGATCGTCATCGACCTCGACCGGTTCAAGGAAATCAACGACCTCAGGGGACACGCGGCCGGCGACCAGGCGCTCAAGATCATTGCCCGCAGGCTGGCGAAGCTGGCCGGCGACGGCGAGTTCGTCGCCCGGCTCGGCGGCGACGAATTTGCCGCCATCAAGCGCTTCAAGGACCAGAACGACCTGCTCGGCCTGGTGTCGCGGCTGGAGAAATCATTGTTCGAGCCGTTGCGGATCGACGATTTCGAGAGCGTTACCGGCGCCAGCATCGGGGTTGCCGTCTATCCGCGCGACGGGGCCGACCGGGAGAGGCTGGTCAGCAATGCGGATCTGGCCATGTACCGGGCCAAGAACGACGTGACGCGGGCCGTCTGCTTTTACGAATCGGCGATGGACGAGACGGCGCGGGCGCGCCGGGCGCTGGCGACCGACCTTCGTCAGGCGATCGACCATGGCGAGCTCTCGCTGCACTACCAGGTGCAGACCTCGGTGCAGACCGGCGCCACGTGCGGCTACGAGGCGTTGCTGCGCTGGACCCATCCCGTGCACGGCATGGTTCCGCCCGCCGAATTCATTCCGATCGCCGAGGAGAACGGTTCCATCCTGGCGATCGGCGAATGGGTGCTGCGCACCGCATGCCGCCAGGCCGCCTCCTGGGACAATGGCCACAAGATCGCGGTCAATCTGTCGCCGGTGCAGTTCGCCCATGCCGATCTCGCCACGCTCGTCCACCAAATCCTGGTCGAGACCGGCCTGTCGCCGAAGCGTCTCGAGCTCGAGCTGACCGAATCGACGATCGTCGCCGACAAGGTGCGCACGCTGCACGTGCTGCGCCAGATCAAGGCGCTGGGCGTGACGATCGCGATCGACGATTTCGGCACCGGCTATTCCTCGCTCGACACGCTGCGCTCGTTCCCGTTCGACAAGATCAAGCTCGATCGCTCCTTCATGGCCGATGTCGAGCGCAGCCCGCAGGCCAAGGCGATCATCCGCGCGGTGCTGGCGCTGGGGCGCAGCCTCGACATTCCCGTGCTTGCCGAAGGCGTCGAGACCGATGTCCAGCTCAGCATCCTGCAGGTCGAGGGCTGCAACGAGGCGCAAGGCTATTTCCTCGGCCGCCCCAAGCCGATCGATCAGATCGTGCTCATCGGCAGGCTTGACGGCCAGGACGGCCCGCCCACCTTCGAGGTGCCTGTCAGGGTGAGGACAGCCACCGGCTGACGCTCGCCGCCACGAGCGGGAACTGTCATTGCGGAAAGCGATTGCCTTGCTGGATCAACGCTTTATCTGGCGCCGGCACGGCGCATGCTGTATAGGCCTATGCGTTTCCTGGGGCCTGCCATGTCCTTCATTCCCGACACCGCCACGCTGATCCAGTTCGCCATCGCCACCGTGATCCTGGCGATCACGCCCGGGCCCGACATGACCCTGTTCGTCTCGCGCACGCTGAGCCAGGGGCGCGCCACCGGCTTTGCCTCGATGGCCGGCGCGCTGTGCGGCACGCTGATCCACACCACGCTGGTGGTGGTCGGCGTCTCGGCGCTGATCGTCGCCTCGCCGATGGCCTTTTTCGTGCTGAAGATCTTTGGCGCCGGCTATCTCGTCTTCCTGGCCTGGCAGGCCATCGCCAAGGGCTCGGCCTTTTCGCCGGAAAAGAAGATAGGCCCGCAGATCTCGCTGCTGCGCAGCTGGGCGGCCGGGCTCGGCGTCAATTTGCTCAATCCCAAGATCATCCTGTTCTTCATGACCTTCCTGCCGCAGTTCGTCTCCGCGCATGACCCGAACGCGCCGGGAAAGCTGTTCTTCCTGGGCTCGATGTTCATCGTGCTGTCGATCCCGGTGACGGTGCCGATGGTGCTGGCGGCGGAGAAATTTTCCGCGGCGATGAAGGCCAGCCCGCGCGTCACGCGGGTGGTCGACTATCTCTTCGCCGGCGTGTTCTCGGCCTTCGCGCTCAAGATCCTGACGGCCCAGGCGAAGTAGGCGCGTTCGCCTCTTTCCACCAGTTTCCGGCCCAGCGCCCGGCGCTCAGCCAGTAGAAGATACCGCCGACCATGCCGCCGCCGATCACCGCCATGATGGCGCTGGCGTCGGTGATCGCGAAGGTGGACTCTTGGGCGTGGTCGACCAGGCCGAGGAAAACGCCCGCCACCACCGCGCCCGCCAGCGCGTAGTACAGCCAGTCGCGCCGGCCGAGGATTTCGGCAAGCAGGATGACGATCACCGCCGGCAGGAAAGCGAAATAGGCGACGAACAGAGCGACGAAGGGGATCGAGAAATACAGCGACGCCGTCGCCGTCGGGTATGTGTGGTCAGGCGTATAGCCGAGCGAGGCCAGGAACAGCACGTTGAGGAAAGCGCTCGCCGCCAGCGAGGCGACGGCATAGCCGAACAGGATCATGGCAAAGCGCACGAGATAGGCGACGAGACGGGTCATCCGGGATCCCGCGGCGTCAGACGGCCGGACTCGCGCCCGGCCAACAGCCAGTAGACCGAACCGGCGGCGGTGCCGGCCGTGGCCAGGAAGCCGAGAAAGCCTGGATTGAACACAAAGCCTCCGGCCGAGCCTGGGACAAGGACGCCAAAGGCGATGGAGGTGATCGCGCCCGTGACCGCGAAATAGAACCATCCCCGCAGCGAAAACCATTCGGCGACCAGGATCGCGGGCCCGACGATCAGCAGCGCGCAGACCGCCACGGTCAGCACGGCGAGCGGAAACGACCGCAGCCAGTCGAAGGTGAAGACCAGCGACCAGTTGCCGTACTCGATACCTTCCAGCAGCGTGATCAGCAGCACCGGCACCAGGATCGAGGTCAGCACACCGGCGATGTAACCGACGGCTATCATGGCGATACGTTTGAGCCCGACGACGAGACGGCTCACGCCTCCCCGTGCCCCGCGATCATCATGGCTTCCAGCGCCAGCCGGTCCACTTTTCGCATGCGCTCGGATTCCGATTTCAGCTGGCCGCAGGCGGCGAGGATGTCGCGGCCGCGCGGTGTGCGGATCGGCGAGGCATAGCCGGCATTGTTGATGTAGTCTGCGAATTTCTCGATCGTCTCCCAGTCCGAGCACTGGTAGTTGGTGCCCGGCCACGGGTTGAACGGGATCAGATTGATCTTGGCCGGAATGCCCTTGAGCAGCTTGATCAGGCCCTTGGCATCCTCGATGGAATCGTTGACGTCCTTCAGCATCACATATTCGAAAGTGATGCGCTTGGCGTTCGACAGGCCGGGATAGGCGCGGCAGGCGGCGATCAGTTCCTTCAGCGGATACTTCTTGTTGATCGGCACCAAGAGGTCGCGCAGATCGTCATTGGTGGCATGCAGCGAGATCGCCAGCATGACGCCGATCTCCTCGCCGGTGCGGAAGATTTCCGGCACGACGCCGGAGGTCGACAGCGTGATGCGCCGCTTCGACAGGGAAAGCCCGTCGCCGTCGGAAGCGATCAGCAGCGCCTTCTTCACAGCCTCGAAATTGTAGAGCGGCTCGCCCATGCCCATCATGACGATGTTGGACACTTTGCGGCCCTCGGCCGGCACGATGGCGCCGTCCGGCGTGTCGCGGTCGGGGAAATCGCCGAGCCGGTCGCGCGCGGTGAGCAGCTGGGCGAGAATCTCTTCCGCCGTCAAATTGCGCACCAGCTTCTGCGTGCCGGTGTGGCAGAAGGAGCAGGTCAGCGTGCAGCCGACCTGCGAGGAGATGCAAAGCGTGCCGCGGCCTTCCTCGGGAATATAGACGGTCTCGATCTCGACCGGCCGGCCGGCGCCGCGCGCCGGAAAGCGGAACAGCCATTTGCGGGTACCGTCGGAAGAAATCTGCTCCTCGACGATCTCGGGACGCGCGACGGTGAAATGCTTGTCGAGCTCGGCGCGCAGGTCCTTGGAGATGTTGAACATGCCGGCGAAGTCGGAGACGCCGCGCACATACATCCAGTGCCAGAGCTGCTGGGCGCGCATCCTTGCCTGGCGCTCCGGCACGATACCGGACGCGACGAGCGCCTCCGCGAGCTCGGCCCGCGTCAGGCCGATCAGCGACGGCTTCTCGGGCGCGGCGCGGGCGCGCAACGCGTCACGGGCACCTTCAGTGGTGAGGTCGAAGGAAAGGGTCATGGTCGCACTGATATAAGCGTTTTGCGGCCGATTTCATTCATCGTGCCGGGAACTGAAGCGCGGCGCATAGCACAGGTTGAGCGCGGAGTCATGCAGTGCGCTTCATTGTATGATCGCCTGACCTTGAAGGTCGGCGCTGGCCTTCATTGCCCTGCCGGGCTTTTCTCCTCCTGTGCAGGGTTATGCCTGTCTTGCGGCGGCGGCGCGATTGACGAGCGGCTTCCCCCACTCCGTCGCTGCTTCGCAGCGCCACCTCTCCCCCCTCCGGAGGGAGAGGAAAGGCGCTGGCTGGAATCATTTCGCGCCCTTCCTCTGCCCCGTCGATCGGGGGAGAGGTGGCGAGCGAAGCTCGACGGAGTGGGGGTCGACCTTGCACCGAAGCAATGCTTCCGCCTGATTGGAGGGCAGCCCCTATTGACCGATCACATGATCGTGTTCGCGTAACGATTCCCATCGCGCCTGCGAAGTCTGAATGGGGCAACTATGCCTCTACAAAATGGGAGTATGCAGAATGAACTCTATCAAGTTCGCCGTCATTGCCGGCCTCGTCGGCCTTTCCGCCTCGCAGGCATTTGCCGAAGACGCGATGGGCACGATGACCATGATGAAGGGTGGAGAAGTGATGGCGATCATGCCGGACGGGCATATGGGCACCATGATGCCGGATGCAAAGATGGGCGCCGAGATGATGAAGATGGCAAAGCCGATCAAGCACTGCATGATGATGATGACCGACGCCAAGGGCAAAGCCTACATGATCGATACGTCGACCAAGAAGGCTCAGGCCGAATGTGAAAAAATGGCCATGTGAGCCAGCCCGGATCCCGCCGGTGTACGCCGGCGGGATCCGACGCGTGGATCAGCCCCACAGGCTTGATCGGCTCCGTGGGTGTGCTAGGCCGGGCCACCACAATGAGGCGCGGATGGCCGGCATATCGCGAAAATACCCGATGTTGCGGCGCTCACAGGCTATGTGGGCCTCGCGGCGTGTCTGGCAGCCGCGGCTGGTGTTCTGGGCCGGCGCGGTCTCGATCGGCGTCATCAGCGTGCTGTTCGCGGTGCTGGCCGACCGGGCGCAAGCGCTGTTTCACCTCGTCACCGGCAACGGTGGCGGCTGGCGTTTCTACCTGCCGTTGATCATAACGCCGCTCGGCTTCGTGCTCTGCGCCTGGCTTGCCCAGGCCTTTTTCCCCGGATCGCAGGGCAGCGGGATTCCGCAGGCGATCGCCGCTCGCCATTTGCGCGACGACGAGGATCGCGGTCATCTCCTTTCGCTTCGCCTGGCGGCAGGCAAGATCGCGCTTACCGTCATCGGCCTGTTCTGCGGCGCTTCGATCGGCCGCGAGGGTCCGACCGTGCAGGTCGGCGCCTCGCTGATGCTGCAGGCGGCGCGCTGGGGCGGCATGGCGCAGGCGCGCGGCCTGATCCTGGCCGGCTCGGCCGCCGGCATTGCCGCCGCCTTCAACACGCCGCTCGCCGGCATCGTCTTCGCTATCGAGGAGATGGGCCGCACCTATGAGGCGCGCACCAACGGGCTGGTGCTGACGGCAGTGATCCTGGCCGGCCTCGCCTCGCTCGGCCTGCTCGGCAATTACACCTATTTCGGCGTCTCGAAGGAAACCATCGCCTTTGCCGCCGACTGGCCGCTGGTGCTTGGCTGCGGCGTCATCGGCGGCGGCTTCGGCGCGCTGTTCTCGCTGCTGGCGCTGAAGATCACGCGGCGGATCCGGCGCTGGCACACGCAGCAGCCTTTGGCTCGCGCACTGCTGGTGGCGGCTGTCTGCGGGCTTGGCGTGGCGGCGATCGGCATCGCCTCCGGCGGGCTGACCTTCGGCACCGGCTACGCACAGGCGCGCGGCGCTGTCGAAGGCACGCCGCTGCCATGGTTCTTCTTTGCCGAAAAATTCCTGGCCGGCGTGTTGTCGATGGTCTCGGGCATTCCCGGCGGCATCTTCGCGCCGTCGCTGGCGGTCGGCGCCGGCATCGGCAGTTCGCTCGGGCTGCTATTTGGTTCCAGCGCTGGTGCCGCCGCGCTGCTCGGCATGGCCGGCTATTTCGCCGGCGTCGTGCAGGCGCCGATGACGGCCTTCGTCATCATCCTGGAAATGACCGGCAATCACGACAATGTCATCGCGCTGATGCTGGCCTCGATGCTGGGCTATGGCACTGCGCGCCTGATCTCGCACGAGCCGCTCTATCATGCGTTGTCGCGCGTCTTCATCGCCGAGGCGATCCGGCGGCGGCGGGCGGAGACAGTGCCGGAGCCAGGTCAGGGCTGAAAAAGCAAAGGCCCAGGCTTTGCAGCCCGGCCCATTCGCTTCAAAATGAAGGTTTGCCTATTTGCACTTGGCGATCGACGTCAGCGCCGCCGAAATGCCCTTCAGCGAGAAGACATAGGAGGTGGGGTTGCCGCGGCCGGACTTCGCCGTCACCTTCATGTCGGTGCCGGTCTTCATGGCGGCGATCAGCACCGGTTCCTCGGCGGCGTTCTCGACCCAGGCCGACTTGCCGCGCGTGAACATCGAGAAGGACTTCTTGTCGATGGTGACGGTGGCCTTGGAGCCTTCCTGGAAATTGTAGCCGGCGATGAATTGCGGCTCGTAGGACACCTGCTGGCCGGGACGCTGGCTGACGAAGAAGAACATGTCGCCATGGTCGAGCGTCGGCGGCTGCTTGTCGGTCGGCACGGTGAGCACGTAGCAGACCTTGCCGCCCGATGCCTGGTAGCTATAGGTGCCCCAGGCATTGTGCTGGCCGATCTTGGTCGCCTGCTGCGCCAGAACAGGCGCTGCCGAGGCCACCAGGACCAGACTCGAAACCAGTGCTATCAATCCGCGCATCGTCTTTCCCGTATTCCAAATGGTGCGGGGGCGGGCCGCATGGCGTCCAGCCGTCGCTTCATTTTGATTTAATCTGGGTTACCAAACGGTGAATTTCCCTCAAGAAAAGGACGCTCACCCCCGGAAACCGCCGCCATTCCCGCACCGCCGCCTTGTCAGCGGCCGGCGCGACGTCCCTTCGGCGACTTGGAGGCCACGAAAGCGGCAAGAGTTTGACTTTTCAGCAGGGCCTCCAAACGCCTCTGTCCACAGGCCAAGCGCCACGTGACGACGCTCAGCCCTTGTCGGCGATGGCGTCCTTGGCGGCCTGGCGATGTGCAGGCGTGATGTGGGCGCTGACGGCGGTGATCGCTGCGGTCAGCACCGCGATGTCGTCGGTGAAACCGAGGCCGACGACGAAGTCGGGGATGAGGTCCACCGGCAGGACGAAATAACCGAGCGCGGCCACCAATATGCCCTTGGCGCGCAGCGGCGTGTTCTTGTCCATGGCGCAGTAATAGGCGGCAACGACCTCTTCCATGAACGGGATCTGCCGCGCGGCCTTCTTGGCCGTGCGCCAGAATTTCTCGCGCACTTCGCCCTCGCCGCCCAGCCTGTCGCCAAAGCCGAAGAAATCAAAACCGGGTTGTCGCGCCATCAATCACTCCTTGCGGGTCTCATGCGCGTCCTGGCGCATGCCTCGCGGGCGAAAATGTGGTGAAAGCCGGACCCGGCTGCAAGATGCCGGTGCCGATTTGGGGTCACCGCTCACGGCCAGGCGTGCACTCAGCCGGCGAAATAGCGGTTCATCTTCTTTGCCAGCGCGATGTCGAGCGCCGTGACGCCGCCAGCGTCATGGGTGTTCAGCGTCACGTCGACGGTCTTGTAGACATTCGACCAGTCGGGATGATGGTCCATCTTTTCGGCCGCCAGCGCGACGCGGGTCATGAAGGCGAAGGCTTCGGAGAAATTCCTGAAGACGAAGCTGCGCTTGATCGAGCCACCGTCCGCGGCCAGCGACCAGTCGCCGAGTTCGGCAAGGGCGGCGGTGATGGCGTCCTTGCTGAGTTTTTCTCTCGTCATGATGATTTCCCGTGCTATTTCGAATTTGACCCTCACCATAGTGCAAGTCGCCCCGAAGTGCTGTGCGGTTTTGGGGTTCCAAATGCACAAACGGCGCATATCGAATGAGCATGAAGCCGATAAATTCCATTCTGTTCGTCTGCCTCGGCAACATCTGCCGCTCGCCACTGGCGGAAGGTGTTTTTCGCGCCGTCTGGGCCGAGCGCGGCCGGGGCCGCGACATGCTGCTCGATTCGGCCGCCACAAGCGGCTGGGAGGTCGGCTCGGCCCCCGATCCACGCTCGATCGCCGTCGCGATGCGTCACGGCATCGACATTTCCGGACAGAGAGCACGCAAGGTCCGGCGTGAGGATTTCTCCCGTTTCGACCTGATCCTCGGCATGGACCGCTCGAACGTCGCCGACCTCGAGGCGCTGGCGCCCGCACGGGACCGGGTGCACCTGTTTTTAGAGTTCGCGCATGGACAGGCGCGCGACGTGCCCGATCCCTATTATGACGGCGAAGATGCGTTCGCTTCGGTCTACCGCATGATCCGCGAAGCGTCGGAGGCGCTGGCGACGCGGCTGGCGGCGCGGGCATCGTTGCCGGACAGCGGCCAGGCCTCCTCGACGATGTAGGGGCCGCCGCCGACCGAATCGCGCGACGACATCAGGACGAAGCGGCCGATGCGGAACGGCAATGTCGAGAAATTGCCGCGTGCCGACAGATATTGCGCGACATCCAGCGGGCTCGAATTGCGCAGCCGCGCCAGTGTGACGTGCGGCATGAACTTGCGCGGATCGGCGGGGATGCCGAGCCGCTGGCAGATGCGCTCGATCTCGCCCTGAAGCGCTGCCAGATCTGGCGAGGCGGACGCGCCGGCCCATACGGCGTGCGGCTTTTTCTGACCGAAAGCGCCGACACCGGACAGTGTCAGCGAGAAGGAAGGGCGGTGCACGCGGTCCAGCGCGTTGGCGATCTCGTCGGCGACATGGCCTTCGACATCGCCGATGAAGCGCAGCGTCAGATGGTAGTTTTCGACATCGATCCAGCGGGCCCCCGGCAGGCCGCCCCGGAGCAGGGACAGCGAAAGGGCAGCATCACGCGGAATTTCGAGGGCGGTGAAAAGACGCGGCATGAAGAGCCTCCCTTCCTCGAATCGAACTGTCACCTATAGCGAATCATCGATAGGCTGATGGAGCAAGAGGTTTATTGGTCACAGGCTTTGCTAAAAACTTCCCTAACGGAAAGCGGTTCCGCCCGGCCTCACGCGCCTCCGGGCACCGCCGCGATGGCCTTCTCGACCGTCGGCAGGATGCGCTCGACCATCTGGTCGACCCCCTTGGCGCTCGGATGCAGGCCATCCTCGAGCTGCATGCCGGGCTGCCCGGCGACGCCGTCGAGGAAGAACGGGTAGAGCGTGACATCGTATTTTTTCGCCAGCTCCGGAAAGATGCGGTCGAAGGCGGCCTGGTAGTCGGCGCCGAGATTGGGCGCGGCGCGCATGCCGGCCAGGAGCACGGCGATGTTGCGCCGCTTGAGCCTGGCCAGCATCTCGTCGAGGTTGTTCCTAGGGATATCGGGCGAGACGCCGCGCAGCATGTCGTTGGCGCCGAGTTCGAGGATGACCAGCCGGGTTCCGTCCGGCACCGACCAGTCGAGCCGCGCCAGGCCGCCGCTGGTGGTGTCGCCGGAAACACCGGCATTGGCGACGGCCACGTCACGGCCCTTGGCGCGCAGGGCGGCCTGGAGCTTGTCGGTAAAACCCTCGCCAGGCCCGAGACCGTAACCCGCCATCAGGCTGTCACCGAAGCCGACGATCTTGAAGGGCTCGGCCCGCGCCGACGAAATGGCGCCGCAAAGGGCGAGGAAAAGGATCAAGCCTGCGGCTATCTGGCGTTTGAAAGACATGCGGCAGGCCCCATATGACCAAAAGATTCTTCCCGGCTTCCGGCAAACAGAGCCTTCACGTTCCATATAGGACACTTTCATTTTGACAGAAGCCGTCATCGCGCTGAAAGACGTATCGCTGACGCTCGGCGAGGGCGCTTCGTCTGTCCATGTGCTCAAGGACGTCAGCCTCGAAGTGGGGCGCGGCGAGGCGACCGGCATCGTCGGCCCTTCGGGGTCCGGCAAGTCGACACTGTTGATGGTGCTGGCAGGCCTGGAACGGGTCGATTCGGGCACGGTACGAATCGCCGGCGAGCTGCTCAACGGCAAAAGCGAGGACCAGATTGCTTCGTTTCGTGGCCGAAACATTGGCATCGTCTTCCAGTCCTTCCACCTCATCCCCAATATGACGGCGCTCGAGAATGTCGCGGTGCCGCTGGAGCTGGCCGGCCATGCCGATCCGTTTTCGGTGGCGGCACGCGAACTGGCGGCGGTGGGCCTGAGCGACCGCGTCACCCATTATCCCGGCGAACTCTCCGGCGGCGAGCAGCAGCGCGTGGCGATCGCCCGGGCGCTGGCGCCGTCGCCGCGCATCCTTATCGCCGACGAGCCGACCGGCAATCTCGACCAGGCGACCGGGCGGCAGGTCGCCGACCTGCTGTTCGCCAAGGCGGCCGAGCGCGGCATGACGCTGGTGCTGGTCACCCACGATCCGGCGCTGGCGGCGCGTTGTTCGCGCCAGGTTTCGATGCGTTCGGGCCGGATTGAAACACCGGCGCCCCTGAAGGTCACCGCCTGATGCCGCTGGCGCAGACGCTGAAACTCGCGGTCCGCTTCTCGCTGCGCGAAATGCGCGGCGGCCTGTCCGGCTTCCTGATCTTCCTTGCCTGCATCGCGCTCGGCGTCGCGGCGATCGGCGGCGTCAATTCGGTTGCCCGCTCGATCAGCGCCGGCGTCGCCGATCAGGGCCAGACGCTGCTTGGCGGCGATCTCCGCTTCCAGATCAATCAGCGCGACGCCAGCCAGGCCGAGCGCGGCTTCCTCGACGGGCTCGGCACCGTTTCGCGCACCGCCAGCATGCGCTCGATGGCGCGGCTGGCCGACGGCTCGGATCAGGCACTGGTCGAGGCCAAGGCGGTCGACGACGCCTATCCGCTCTATGGCGCGCTGGAGACCGAACCGAAGCTGTCGAAGCAGGAACTGTTCGGCGAAGAATTCGGCGTCTTCGGCGCGGCCGCCCCCGATCTGCTGTTCGAACGGCTGCATCTCAAGCCCGGCGACCGGCTGAAGCTCGGCACGGCGACCTTCGAATTGCGCGCCAGACTGATCACCGAGCCGGATGCCGTGTCCGACGGTTTCGGCTTCGCGCCGAGGCTGATGATCTCGGCCGAAGGTCTGGCCGCCACCGGGCTGGTGCAACCAGGCAGCCTGGTCGAAAACGCCTACAAGATCCGGCTGCCGGCCGGCGCCGGCGAGGCGGGGCTCAAGGCCATTCAGGATCAGGCGGCGCAAAACTTTCCCGAGGCCGGCTGGTCAATCCGCACGCGCGACAATGCGGCGCCGGCGCTGTCGTCCAACATCGAACGCTTCTCGCAATTCCTGACGCTGGTCGGGCTGACGGCGCTGGTGGTCGGCGGCGTCGGCGTCGCCAATGCGGTGCGCGCCTATCTCGACGGCAAGCGCGGCGTCATCGCCACCTTCAAGAGCCTCGGTGCTTCCGGCGGCTTCGTCTTTGCTGTCTATCTCGTGCAGATCCTGATCATTGCCGCCCTCGGCATCGCCGCCGGCCTGGTGCTCGGCGCGCTGATGCCGTTCGTGGCAAGTGCCGCCCTCCAATCCGTCATTCCGGTGCCGGCGCAGGGCGGCTTCTATCCTGGCGCGCTCGCCATGGCGGCGCTGTTCGGCCTGCTGGTGACGCTGGCCTTCGCGCTGCTGCCGCTCGGGCGCGCCCGCGACGTGCCGGCGACGGCACTGTTCCGCGAGATGGGGCTTGAAGGCCGCGGCCAGCCGCGGCCCGTCTATGTCGCTTCGGCGCTCGGCATCGCGCTGTTGCTGGCGGCGCTCGCCATCCTGTTCTCGGGCGACCAGCGCATCGCCTCGATCTTCGTCGGTGCCACCATCTTCGCCTTCCTGGTGCTGCGCCTGGTCGGCGCGCTGGTGCAATGGGCGGCGAGAAAAAGCCCGCGCGTGCGCTTCGTGGCGCTCAGGCTCGCCGTCGGCAACATCCACCGGCCAGGCGCCCTGACGCCGTCGGTGGTGCTGTCGCTGGGGCTCGGGCTGACGCTGCTGGTGACGCTGGCGCTGATCGACGGCAATCTGCGGCAGCAGATCTCCGGCAGCCTTTCGGAGCGGGCGCCGAACTTCTTCTTCGTCGACATCCAAGGCAGCGATGTCGATGCGTTCTCCGCGCTGATCGCCAAGGAGGCGCCAAAGGGGACGCTGGCCAAAGTGCCGATGCTGCGCGGCCGGGTGATGGCGCTCAACGGCGTCGATGTCGACAAGGTCAAGGTGCCGGCCGCAGGCGCCTGGGTGCTGAAAGGCGATCGCGGCCTGACCTATGATGCCAAACAACCGGAAAATGCGACGCTGACCGAGGGCAAATGGTGGCCGGACAACTATGCCGGCGAGCCGCTGGTTTCCTTCTCGGCGCATGAGGGCCAGGAGATCGGACTGAAGCTTGGCGACACCGTCACCGTCAATGTGCTCGGCCGCAACGTGACGGCGAAGATCGCCAATTTCCGTCAGGTCCAATGGGAAACGATGGGGATCAACTTCGTCATGGTGTTCTCGCCCAACACATTCGCCGGGGCCCCGCATGGCTGGATGGCGACGCTGACCGAAAGGAGCGCCACCACGGCCGACGACGCGCGCGTCCTCAATGCCGTCACCCGCGCCTTTCCCGCGGTGACGACGGTGCGGGTCAAGGACGCGCTCGATGTCGTCAACCGGCTGGTCGGGCAGCTCGGCACGGCGATTCGCGCGGCGGCCGGCGTGGCGCTGGTCGCTTCGGTGCTGGTGCTGGCCGGCGCGCTCGCCGCCGGCAACCGGGCGCGCATCCACGACGCGGTGGTGCTGAAGACGCTCGGCGCCACAAGGCGAACGCTGATCACGGCGTTCTCCCTCGAATACATGCTGATCGGACTGGCCACCGCCATCTTCGCGCTGGCGGCGGGCGGCATCGCGGCCTGGTACATTGTCGCCCGTATCATGACCCTGCCGTCGCATTTCATGCCGCAGGTGGCGGTGGCGACCATCGTCTTTGCGCTGGTGATCACCGTCGGCATCGGCCTCGCCGGCACCTGGCGGGTGCTCGGCCACAAGGCGGCGCCGGTGTTGCGCGAGCTGTAGTTCCGGGGCCGACGCCGCTATCGCGGATTAAATCTTGGTAAGGATGGCGGCTGGAAAGCCCGGGAATCCGCATTTCGGCCCCTCACGAACCGTTACATCCGGTTACGGTCTTGTTCTTGACGCGAATAACCATCATATTTCGCCACAGGCATGCTGGAGCCCCGCCAGCGGCGCCTGGGTCCGGTGGATTTACGTCCCAACAGGATCTGACACCGGACGGGGCAGAAGCAATAGAGGACTACAATGGCTGAACCCATTCGCAACTTCCAGACGCGCGCCGTGCCCGGCGCAGCCGTCGACATCGACCAGGGCCTGCGCGCCTATATGATCAAGGTCTACAATCTGATGGGGCTTGGCCTCCTCATCACCGGCCTTGCCGCTGTCGGCACGATCATGCTGGCCACCACCACCGATCCGGCCTCGGCCGTCGCGACGCTGCCGAGCGGCGAGATGCTGACGTCGTTCGGCTACGCGATCTTCGGATCGCCGCTGCGCTGGGTGGTGATGCTGGCGCCGCTGGCCGCCGTGCTGTTCCTGTCATTCCGCGTCCAATCGATGAGCGTTTCGGCGGCGCAGACGACCTTCTGGGTCTATGCCGGCCTCGTCGGCCTGTCGCTGTCGTCGATCTTCCTGGTCTACACCACGGCCAGCATTTCGCAGACCTTCTTTGCCACCGCCGCCGCCTTCGGTGCGCTGTCGCTGTTCGGCTACACGACCAAGCGCGACCTGACGGCGATGGGCTCGTTCCTGATCATGGGCGTGTTCGGCATCATCATCGCGATGGTGATCAACATCTTCCTGCAGTCGTCGGCACTGTCCTTCGCTGTTTCGGCGATCGGCGTGCTGGTCTTCGCCGGCCTCACCGCCTATGACACGCAGAAGATCAAGGAGATGTATTTCGAGGGCGACGCTTCCGATATCGCCGGCCGCAAGGCCATCATGGGCGCGCTGAGGCTCTATCTCGACTTCATCAACCTGTTCATGTTCCTGCTGCAGTTCATGGGCGACCGACGCTAAGGCTTCGCATCATGGTCTGACTGGACCATCGGGTTTGGAAAGGGCGGCCCAACGGCCGCCCTTTTCTTTTGCGCCGGCGTTTGCTGTTATCGAAGGCAGACAGAAGGCTTGCATAAAGAATGAGCAATATCGTGATTCGGGCGGCCAGCGCCGCCGACCTCGACACCATCACCGAAATCTACGCCGACGCCGTGACACACGGAACGGCGAGCTACGAGCTGGAGCCGCCCAGCCGCGCCGAGATGGGCACGCGATTCGCCACGCTCACGGCCGGCGGCTTTCCTTATCTGGTGGCGGAGAAGGACGGCGCAGTGCTCGGCTACGCCTATGCCGGCACCTTCCGGCCGCGCCCGGCCTATCGCTTCATCGTCGAGGATTCGGTCTATGTCGCGCCTGATGCCAAGGGCCAGGGCGTCGGTCTCCAGCTGATGCAAGCCTTGATCGCGGCGGCCGAGGCGGCGGGTTTTCGCCAGATCATCGCGGTGATCGGCGACGGCCATGCCGACAGCGCCTCGGTCAGGCTGCACGAAAAGCTCGGCTTTCGCCATTCAGGCCGGCTCGAAGGCTCCGGCTACAAGCACGGGCGCTGGCTGGACACGGTGTTCATGCAGTTGTCGCTGAATGGCGGTGCGTCGCTGCCGCCCGACCCGGTCTCGCTGCCGGAGCGGAAGTTTCGGGGGGATAAAGAAGAATTGAAGAACTGAGGAACTGGAGAACTGGAGAATTGAAGAACAATGGCGCTTACGTCAGGTATTGAGTGCCTTTTTCCTCAATTCCTCAATTCCTCAATTCCTCAATTCCTCAATTCCTATTCCCGGCTCAGGCCTCGACCACTCTCAGCTTGCTGTCGAAGACGCCAAGCACGCGGCCGAGCTCCTGGCCGCGTTTGAGGATGCGGCCGCCGGCGGCGATGACGGCGAAGGCGCCTTGCTTGCGGGCCAGTTTCGGATCCTTGACGATCTGGAACAGCGGCACTTCGCTGGCGCGGCGGAAGACGGAAAACACCGCCCTGTCGGTCAAATGATCGATGGCGTAGTCGCGCCATTCATTGGCGGCGACCATGCGTCCGTAGAGCCTGAGGATCTGGTCCAGTTCACGCCGGTCGAAGCGCACCGGCTGGTCGAGGCGTGCGCTGCGCGCCTCGTGCAGCGGGATTAATATTGCGGATGCGTCACCATCCCCCGTCCCGCCGCCGTCGTCAGTCATGCCTCGATCCTTCAAAATGAATCTTTGCCAACCAAAATTGGCCCCTTCGCGCTGCAATTGCAAGAGCCGGCGAAGCGGTCGCGGCAGCGCGCCTTTTCGGTCACGTCCAGTCACGTTTGCAAACCGCATGTTGGAATTGGTGATGCTTCGCCACATTTCTGCCTCTTTTTATCCGCGCTCATGCCCCAATGTCCGACGAATTTACCGGCGTTGCCTGAGACGGTTCGGTCCGGCACCGGCTCGTAAACCCCAAGCCCCCCGCCCACGGGTCTGCGTCGGATCGAACCAACCTCGGTTTTTCCTTGGAAAAATCGGGTGCGACGATCCCAAAACTTCAATGACCGGCGTCAGAAGCAAGCTGACGTCGGTTTTTTCATGCCTGACGGTCCGGATCGATCGTGATGTTATCGGCGCCGTCGATCCATGCCGCGACATTGCCCGAAGAACGCGCCGGTTCAGAATAAGCGGTCGCACGAGTTGGCGTCGGTCAGGCCCGGGTCGAGAGCGCCCGATCCTGGACCGCTTTTACTTATAGCAAATGTCACGGCATGGATCCTCGGGTCTCCGCGACGGAGCTTCGCTCCTGCTCCGCCCGTGGATGACGAAGGCAAGGCCGTTTTCGGCGATTGCGTTACGGCTTGTGGATGAAGGCAGCGCCGAGAATGGGTCCTGGCATGCCGTCCTTGCCGACCGACTGCAAAAGCACGGCGCAGCCGCCCTTCTTGGTGATCTCGCTCATCGGCAATTCATAGCGCTGCGCCTTGCCGTGCCACATGCCGGCGGTCTGGATGCTGGTGACGGCGTTCCAATAGGTCATCTTGCGGCCGGAGTTCTCGCCCTGGGCGATCTTGACCATCTGCGGCGGCTCGAAATAAACGATGACGACATGGGCGTCGCTCGGACCGGCGCCGGCATCGCCGGCATCGATGATCACGCGGTCGCTGGTGCGGCTGACCTTGACGGGCACACGCATGCCTTCGCCGGATTTCGCCATGCGGGCCAGCGCGCCGTCGACCTCACCGCGATTGGCACCGTTGACATGCGCGCGGCCATTGAGGACCGCTTGCGGCGTATAGACGGAGCGACTGCCGAAGGCGCGCATGTAATCATATTGCCGCTCGGTGTTTTCCTTGCGGCTGAGCGTGTCCTTCCAGCCGAGATAGTCCCAATAGTCGACGTGATAGGAGAGCGCGACAATGTCTTCCCTGGTCGCAAGTTCGGCGAAGAAGGCATCGGCCGGCGGGCAGGAGCTGCAGCCCTGGCTGGTGAACAGTTCGACCACGCCGAGCGGCCTGTCGGGCGAGGGTTTTTCGGCCTGGATCCCTTCGGCCTCGCCGGCATGGCCGGCACCGGCAAACGCCGAGAAGGCCAGCGCGAAGGCTGCCAGCCAAAGTGATCTTCGCCAGGCCATGATCATTCCAATTCCCGCCGGTGGCGCCGGCTTTGTTCTGATTGTCTGAAATATGTGGCAGAAGCGGAAGTCAACGGGAAGTCACGTTGCGGTGAAATTTTTGCCGTTGCAGCCGCAGCTAAGGCCGCAATAGGAGGGACCCTGCATTTCACGACGCGGTTCGATCGAGGGCTGGCATCATCATCATGTGGCAAACTCTCCTGATCCCTGCCGATCTCTATTGCGAGCGGACCGGGCCTGGACTTTGGGCCGAGCCCGCCAATGCTTTGACCAACCTTGCTTTCATTGCCGCGGGATTATGGGGTGTGCGGGAAGTACGCCGATGCGAGGCCGGCACTTTCGCCGCGGTACTGGCCTGGTGGGTGGTGGCGATCGGCATCGGCTCGACGATCTTCCATACCTTTGCCACCAGGGGCACGATCTGGGCCGATATCCTGCCGATTGCCGGCTTCACCCTCGCCTATACGCTGTTCAATCTGCGCCGCTTCCTCGGCATGGAATGGGGCAAGGCGATGGTGGTCTTGGTCGTCTTCCATGCGGTGGCCGGCGCGATAAGTTTCGCCGTGCCGGACTGGCTGCGCCTGGCATCGAACGGCACGACGAGCTACCTGCCGCCGTTCCTGGCGCTGGCCTTCTTCGGCATCTGGGTGACGGCACACGGCAACCGGGCCGGCTGGTACAATCTGGCGGGGTCGGCGATCTTCGTGGTGTCCGCCTTCTGCCGGATGATCGACCCGATGGTCTGCGCCAGCTTTCCGCTCGGCACGCATTTCCTGTGGCACATCCTCAACGGGCTGATGCTGGGGGTGCTGCTGGCGGCGGTGGCGCGGTTTGGGGGCGCCGAAAGGCAGTAGGCAGTAGGCAGTAGGCAGTAGGCAGTAGGCAGTAGGCGCCTTATTCCCTACTGCCTAAGCCCCATTTCCTTGCTGCCTTATGCAGCCAGATCGCGCAGCACGTACTGCAAGATGCCGCCGTTCTTGAAGTAGTCGAGCTCGTCCAGCGTATCGATGCGGCAGACGATCGGCACGTTCTTCACCGTGCCGTCGCCATAGGTGATCTTGGCGGTCATCGTCTGGCGCGGCTTGATGGTGCTCAGGCCATCGATCTCGACCAGTTCGTCGCCCTTGAGGTTGAGCGAGGCCCAGGACGTGCCTTCCTCGAAGACGAAGGGGATGACCCCCATGCCGACCAGGTTCGAGCGATGGATGCGCTCGAAGGACTGGGCGATGACGGCGCGGACGCCGAGCAGGTTGGTGCCCTTGGCCGCCCAGTCGCGCGACGAGCCGTTGCCGTATTCAACGCCGGCGAAGATGACCAGCGGCACGCCTTCCTTCTTGTACTCCATCGCCGCGTCGTAGATCGATTCCTCTTCCTTCGACGGGTAGTGGATGGTGTAGCCGCCCTCGCGGCCGTTCTCGCCCAGCATGTGGTTGCGGATGCGGATGTTGGCGAAGGTGCCGCGCATCATCACCTCATGATTGCCGCGCCGCGTGCCGTACTGGTTGAAATCGGCGACGCCGACGCCATGGTCGGTGAGATACTTGCCGGCCGGCGAGGCGGCCTTGATCGAACCCGCCGGCGAGATATGGTCTGTGGTGATCTTGTCGCCGAACAGGCCGAGCACGCGAGCGCCCTTGATGTCGCCGATCTTGCCGAAACCGGATGTCATGCCGGCGAAATAGGGCGGGTTCTGCACATAGGTCGAGTTGTCGTCCCAGGCATAGGTCTGGCCTTCCGGCGCCTGCACCTTCTGCCAGTGCTCGTCGCCCTTGAAGACGTCGGCATATTTGCGGGCGAACAGCTCGCGGGTGACGTTCTTCTCGATGAACTCCTGGATCTCGGCCGAGCTCGGCCAGATGTCCTTGAGGTAGACCGGATTGCCGTTCTTGTCCTCGCCCAGCGGCTCGGTCGTGAGGTCCTTGGTGACGGTGCCGGCCAGCGCATGCGCCACGACCAGAGGCGGCGACGCCAGGTAGTTGGCCTGCACGTCGGGCGAGACGCGGCCTTCGAAGTTGCGGTTGCCGGACAAGACCGCGGCAGCAATCAGACCTTTATCGTTGATGGTCTTGGAGATCGGCCCAGGCAGCGGGCCGGAATTGCCGATGCAGGTGGTGCAGCCGAAGCCGACCAGGTTGAAGCCGATCTGGTCGAGCTCCTTCTGCAGGCCTGACTTCTCCAGATATTCGGCGACGACCTGGCTGCCGGGGGCGAGCGAGGTCTTCACCCACGGTTTCTGCTTGAGACCGAGGCGGTTGGCGTTGCGGGCCAGAAGGCCGGCGCCGATCAGCACGCTCGGGTTCGAGGTGTTGGTGCACGACGTGATGGCGGCGATGACGACGTCGCCATGGCCGAGATCATGGTCGGTGCCTTCGACGGCGTAGCGCTTGGAAATCTCCGCCGCCTTCTTGTATTCGGTCTCCATCGCCTTGGCGAAGCCGGCCGGGATGCCTTCCAGCGGGACACGGCCTTCGGGGCGCTTGGGGCCGGCCATGGACGGCACGACGTCGCCGAGGTCGAGCTCGAGCAGGTCGGTGAAGACCGGGTCGGCGGAGCCCGCTTCGCGCCACATGCCTTGTGCCTTGGAATAGGCCTCGACCAGCGCGATGCGGCTTTCCTCGCGGCCGGACATGGTCAAATAGCGGATGGTTTCGCTATCGACCGGGAAGAAGCCGCAGGTGGCGCCATATTCGGGCGCCATGTTGCCGATGGTGGCACGGTCGGCGAGCGTCATGTTGGAAAGGCCCGGGCCGAAGAACTCGACGAACTTGCCAACGACGCCCTTCTTGCGCAGCATCTGGGTGACGGTCAGCACCAGGTCGGTGGCGGTGACACCTTCTTTCAGCTTGCCGGTGAGGCGGAATCCGATCACTTCGGGCAAGAGCATGGAGACCGGCTGGCCGAGCATGGCCGCCTCGGCCTCGATGCCGCCGACGCCCCAGCCGAGAACGCCAAGGCCGTTGATCATGGTGGTGTGCGAATCGGTGCCGACGCAGGTGTCGGGATAGGCTGTGGTTTCGCCGTCCTCGGTGTTGGTCCACACGACCTGGCCGAGATATTCGAGGTTGACCTGGTGGCAGATGCCGGTGCCGGGCGGCACGACGCGGAAGTTGCGGAACGCCTGCTGGCCCCATTTCAGGAACTTGTAGCGTTCCTCGTTGCGCTCATATTCGAGCTCGACATTGCGGGCGAAGGCCAGCGGCGTGCCGAACTCGTCGACGATGACGGAATGATCGATGACGAGGTCGACCGGGACCAGCGGGTTGATCTTCTGGGGGTCGCCGCCGAGTGAGGCCATGGCGTCGCGCATGGCGGCAAGGTCGACCACGGCCGGAACGCCGGTGAAATCCTGCATCAAGACGCGGGCCGGGCGGTAGGCGATCTCGACGCCGGCGGTGCCCTTGTCGGTCAGCCAGCCGGCCACCGCCTGGATCGAGTCCTTGGTGACGGAGCGGCCGTCCTCGTTGCGCAAGAGGTTCTCCAGCAGCACCTTCATCGAATAGGGCAGCTGGGCGATGCCGGTGAGGCCGTTCTTCTCGGCCTCGACGAGGTCGAAATAGACATATTCCGCATCGCCCGCTTTCAGCGTGCGGCGGCAATTGAAACTATCGAGGGATTTTGACACGTGCGATCCGTCCTTGTCTGTTCAGCCTGAAAGGGAACGGACGCCGATGGCATGCAATCACGCGCAAAGGTGCGGGTACGGCCATTTCCGCTGTCCGTTCCCAAGCAACCCGAGCCGTTCAAGGCGGCGCGTGCGCTGGTTCGGCGCTAATTCTGTTCCCGCGCCGACCGCTGGCACGGATGCACCGCATATAGAGAATTTTCTGGAATAGTTCTAGACAGTCAAAAAGCAAATTTGTGCGATGCGGCAGCGACCGCGGAACATTGTTTTCGGGGCAGGCGAGGGATGCGGCTTATCGCCGAAAATCTGGGCGGCGAACGCGGCGGCGAGGCGGTTTTTTCCGGCATCGGCTTTGCGCTCGATCAGGGTCAGGCGCTGGTCGTCACCGGGCCGAACGGATCGGGCAAATCGACCTTGCTCCGGATCATCGCCGGGCTGCTGCCGAAGGCCGAAGGCCGGCTGCTGCTCGAGAACGGCGGCGATGACTTTCCGTCGATCGCTTCGGCCTGCCATTATCTCGGACACCAGAACGCGATGAAGACGGCGCTCAGCGTCGTCGAAAACCTGCGCTTCTGGCGCGATTTCAATGGAAGTGGCGATTCGGGCGTCGAAGAGGCGCTGAAGACGGTCGGGCTCGGCGGCATCGGCCATCTGCCGTTCGGCTATCTCTCGACCGGGCAGCGGCGACGCGCCGCGATCGCCAAGCTTTTGGTCAGCCACCGGCCGCTGTGGCTGCTCGACGAGCCGACGGCGGGACTGGACAAGGCGTCGGAGGCGCGGTTCGCGGGGCTGATGATGAAGCATTGCATGGCTGGTGGGATGATCGTCGCGGCGACGCATTTGCCGCTGGGATTGGATGGGGCTAAGGAATTGAGGATGGGGGAAGCCGGTTGATGGCGGTGCGAGGCGCCCCCCTCTGTCCTGCCGGACATCTCCCCCACGAGGGGGGAGATTGGATGGCGCCCAGGCTTTCGCCAATCCCCTCCGTCGCAAAGACAAGCGAGGCGCCGAAGCTGCCAATCTTCCCCCAAGTGGGGGAGAGGGCCGGCAGGCCAGAGGGGGGCGTGACAAAACGCCAACCTCAACAAAGGACCACATCGTAATGTGGTCCCTCTTCGCCCGTGACATCCGCCTCAACATCCGCGCCGGCGGCGGGGCGTTGACCGGCGTCATCTTCTTCCTTGCCGTCATCGCCACCATCCCGTTCGGCGTCGGGCCGGACCTGAAGCTGCTTTCCCGCATCGGCCCGGCGATCCTGTGGATCGGCGCGCTGCTCGCCTGCCTGCTCGGGCTCGACCGGCTGTTCCAGGCCGACCGAGAGGACGGCTCGCTCGATCTGCTGGTGCTCGGCAACGACCGGAACATGCTGGCGCTGACGGTGCTGGTGAAATGCCTGGCGCATTGGGCGGGCAGCGTTCTGCCGCTGGTCGTCGCCGCCCCCTTGCTCGGCCTGTTCATGAACATGGAGCCGCTCGGCATCGGCGCGACGGCGCTGACGCTGCTGGTCGGCACGCCGGCCATCACCTTCATTGGCGCCGCTGGTGCCGCCGTGGCGGTGGCGCTGCCGCGCGGCGGGCTCTTGATCTCGGTGCTGGTGCTGCCGCTGACCATTCCGGTGCTGATCTTCGGCGTTTCGGCGAGCTATGGCGCGACCGCCGATCCCGATCCTTTCCTGCAGCCCTTCCTCATTCTTGCCGCGCTGACGCTGTTTCTTGGTGTTTTGGGGCCGGCCTCGGCAGCGCTGGCGCTGCGCCACGGAACCGATTGAGCGAGGTTCGGCATGGTTTGCGCGACATCAAGGGCGGCGGCGCGGCGGCCACGTATGTTTGAAACCATGGCGCGTTGCGCAGCCATGGGCATGTCGCTAAGGGAAAGCATGATCGAACGAGGCAGACGGCTGGAAAGAGGCACGCCGATGGAGCGGCAGGCATGAGTGCGCACGCCCTCTATGTCACGGCCGCCTATGGCATCACGGCGGTTGCTCTGGCCGGGCTGATCGGCTGGATCCTGCTCGATCAAAAGGGGCGCAAGCGCGATCTTGCCGAGCTGGAAGCAGCCGGCGTGCGGCGGCGTTCCGACAAGGCGGAGGCGGAGAAGTCGTGAGCGGCGAGACCGAAACACCGACGCGCGGCCGCCGCCTGTTCGTCCTGTTGCCGCTGCTGGTCTTCCTCGGCCTTGCGGGCCTGTTTCTGTGGCAGCTGTTGTCGGGACGCGATGTCTCGGAAGTGCCCTCGGCGCTGATCGGGCTGCCGGCGCCGCAGACCAATCTGCCGGCGCTGGAGGGGTCAAACCTGCCGGGCCTCGATTCCAGGGCGTTCGCCGGCAAGGTCACGCTGGTCAACGTGTTCGCGTCATGGTGCGCACCGTGCCGCGAAGAGCACCCGGTGCTTCTGGCGCTGGCGCAGGACAAGCGGTTCACCATGGCGGCGCTGAACTACAAGGACCGGCCGGAAAATGCCCGCCGGTTCCTCGGCGATCTCGGCAATCCGTTCCAAGCCATCGGCGTCGACGAAGCCGGCCGCACGGCGATCGACTGGGGCGTCTACGGCGTGCCGGAAACCTTCGTCATCGGCAAGGACGGCAGAATTGCCTACAAGCATGTCGGCCCGCTGACGGCGGAAGCGGCGCGGGATTTGTTGCTGCCGCAGATCGACAAGGCATTGGCCGCACCGAACTGACGGCGTTCTCTCGCTTCGTCATTCTAGAGCGAAGCGACGCGGCGCAGACCCTGGAATCCATGCCGGGACGTTGGTCAAGGATTCGGATCAGAATAGCCGCGTATAGCGGTAGACAGATATTCCGCACCGCTGCGGCGCTCGAAGATCACGGCATGAATCCTTGGCTCTTTGCTCCGCTTCGCGTCGCTACGCCCAAGCATGACGAACGTGATAGGTCGACCGAATACTCAGCCGTAGATCTGCTTGTGGATCTGGTAGAGCATTTCCGAGCGGTCGGCGCGCATGTCGGCCAGATCGCGGCTGGAGAAGCTGTCGATTTCGGCGACGAGGCGGTTGTAGTGCTTGCGCTTGGCGATGTTGTTGCGAGCGCGGGTCATGAGATCGTTGAAGATCATAGCAAGGGTCCTTCTGTGCCGCATTCTGGCGGCGGTTTCTTCCTCCCTTGGTCAATACGGAACATGACATAGGATTGGTGCGTTGCAAAAAGAAGATGTTGCAATGCACCATTGCACGCAGCGCATAGCCGGTTAATCGGGTCCTAAGGCGTCCTGGTTGGACGATCAGGGCTGGAACCGCCTGGGCGGCGGTTTCCTCGCCGTTTTGTCATACAAATTGCTGAGGCCGCGTCTTGCCAGATCGATCGCGGGCTGGCTTGATCCGGCATCACGTGATGCCGGGAGGAAATGCATGGCGGCCGCAGACTATTACGAAATTCTCGATCCGCGCTTCGCGCGGCTGTTCAACGGCAACGCGCAGGTGGAGAAGCTGTTCACCGGATGCCGCTGGGCGGAAGGGCCGGCCTGGTTCGCCGCCGGGCGCTACGTCGTCTGGTCCGACATCCCGAACAACCGCATGCTGCGCTATGACGAGACCGACGGCAGCGTCAGCGTCTTCCGCCAGCCTTCGGGCAATTCCAACGGCAACACCGTCGACCGGCAGGGCCGGCTGGTCACCTGCGAGCATTCGGGCCGCCGCGTCAGCCGCACCGAGTATGACGGCTCGGTCACCACCATTGCCGCCAAATGGAAGGGCAAGCGGTTGAACTCGCCCAACGACGTGGTGGTGAAGTCCGACGGCTCGATCTGGTTCACCGACCCAAGCTACGGCATCGACACCGACTATGAAGGCGACAAGGCCGAGAGCGAGATCGGCGCCTGCTACGTCTATCGGGTCGACCCCGACAGCGGCGAGATCGAGGCCGTCATCACCGACATGGTGCGGCCCAACGGGCTGGCCTTCTCGCTGGACGAAAGCCTGCTCTATGTCGTCGACACCGGTCGCACGCATGGCGCTGAGAATCCGGCGCATATGCGGGTGTTCAACGTTGGCAAGCACGGCAAGAAGGTTTCCGGCGGCAAAGTCTTCGCCGACTGCACCGCCGGCCTGTTCGACGGCTTCCGGCTCGACGCCGACGGACGCATCTGGACCAGCGCCGCGGACGGCATCCATTGCTACGATCCCGACGGCACGCTGATCGGCAAGGTCAAGGTGCCGGAGGTGACCGCCAATTGCGTGTTCGGTGGCGCCAAGCTGAACTGCCTCTACATCGCCGGCACCACCTCGCTCTATTCGGTGCGGCTGATGGTGAACGGAGCCAAGACCTACTGAAACAGATCGCGGCGCGAGCGCCGGCTCGGGAACGCAACCATCCTGGGGGAGAAAAAATGCCATTCGTCAACATCCGCATCGTCAAGGAAGTGATCGCCGCCGATCCGGCAGGCAAGAAGGCTGACATCGCCAAGAAAGTCACGGCGGCCATCATGGAAGCCACCGGGCTTGGCAATGACGATGTCTGGGTGGTTTTCGAAGAGGTCAACGCCCGCGACTGGTATGTCGGCAAGACCGATGTGGAGACATTGCGGAAGGGGTAGGTCTTGCCTTCTCCCCTTGTGGGAGAAGGTGGCCTCGCGAAGCGAGGTCGGATGAGGGGTGTTGGAAGGATCGCGACTTTGTAAAAGTAAGCGCTTAGAATCCTTCGATCTTTTCAAGCCTCACTCCGCTGGAACACCCCTCATCCGTCTCGGCGCTGCGCGCCGATCCACCTTCTCGCACAGGGGGAGAAGGGAAAGACTGTGCCGCTCAACGCGAGGCGATGAAATCCGCGAAAGCAGATAGTGCATTGCACATTGCCAGCACGTTCACCGGCTCCGCCAGGATGCCGTCCACCTCCGGCGGCTTCTTCCCCAGCAGGGCAATTTCCAGCCCATCCTCATAAAGCGCGAAGGACATAGTCCGCATGATCTCGGCCAAAGCGGCACGGGCGAACAGCGAGCGCGGCGAGGCGTGCACTGGCATGGCGGGCTTGGCGACGGCGGCGTCGCGCGAGACCAGCCAGTCGAGCGCGTTCTTCAGCCCGCCCGGCACGCCATGGGCATATTCGGGACAGGAGACGATGACGCCATCGGCGCCGGTGACGGCGTCGATCAGCTTGGCCGCTTCGCGCGGCGTGCGCTCGCCCTCGTCATCGGGATTGAAGATCGGCAGACGGCCGAGCCCGTCATAGATTGTGACCTGGCAGCCTGCGGGCGCATTGCGCGCCAGTGCCGCGACCAGGGCCGAATTGGTGGAGGCGGCACGCAGGCTGCCGGAGATGGCGAGGAGGTTCAGCACAGGGTGGGGACCGGTTCGGCGCGAATCGCGTCGGGAAAACTACCACATCGTCTGCTTGTATTCCTCGTCGAGCCAGCGGTCGGTCGCCTCGGCCGAATCGGCGACCACCAGCTGGTCGCGCAGGATCTGGCCGAGCGTCGGCAGCGTGGCGCGGTCGTACCAGGTGTCGGGCTTCCACAGATCGGAGCGCATGAAGGCCTTGGCGCAATGCATGTAGGCGGCCTTGACCGTGACCACGATGACGCTTTGCGGCTCCTTGCCATCGACGGCGAGGCGCTCGCGCAAACCGGCATCGACGGTGATGCGGGCATCGCCATTGACGCGCAGCGTCTCGTTCATGCCGGGGATCAGGAAGAGCAGGCCGACCGAGGGATTGCGCAGGATGTTCTCCAGCGTGTCCAGCCGGTTGTTGCCGGGTCGGTCGGGGATGGCGATGGTCCTGTCGTCGAGAATGGCGGCGAAGCCGGGCTTGTCGCCCTTCGGCGTCACATCGGCATTGCCTTGGCCGTCGGACGATCCGATCAGCACGAAGGGGCTTTTGCCGATGAGGGAGCGGCAGTGGCCGTCGAGTGCCTTCAGCTCCTTGCGGATCGAGCCGTCGGTCGGGCGCGGCGTCTTGTAGATCGTCCGCAGCTCTTCACGCGTGGTGACGAATTCCATGGCTCTCCCCCTGTTTGCAGGGCGCTACTTGCCGGCCTTTTCTTCCCCGCCTTCTTTATCGTCCAGCGAATGGCGCAGGATCAGCGGCATCTGGCTGAAGGTGAACAGAAGCGTGATCGGCATGATGCCCCAGACCTTGAAGGTAACCCAGGCATCGGTGGAAAAATTGCGCCACACCACTTCATTGACGATGGCCAGGAACAGGAAGAACAGGCCCCAGCGGAAGGTGAGCTTGCGCCAGCCTTCGGCATCGAGCCTGAAGGCCGAATCGAAGACATAGCCAAGCAGCGACCTGCCGAAGTAGAGGCCGCCAAGCAGCACGCCGCCGAACAGCGTGTTGACGATGGTCGGCTTCATCTTGATGAAGATGTCGTCCTGCAGATAGAGCGTCAGCGCGCCGAAGATGAAGACCACGACGCCCGAGACCATGGGCATGATCGGCAAGGTGCGCGTCAGCAGCCATGAGGCGATCAGCGCGATGGCCGTGGCGGCCATGAACAGGCCGGTGGCGACGAAGATCGGGCCGCCGAATTCGGCCAAAACAGGGAATTTCTGCACCAGCCACTCGCCGCGCGCATTAGCGAAGAAGAAGACCAGCAGCGGTCCTAGCTCCAGCGCCAGCTTGAGCACGGGATTGACGCCTTCCTTCTTCTCTTTCTGCGGGTCGGACGGATCGCGTTCGAGAATGGGTGGGTTCATGATCTTCCTTCTTACGCACGATCCCGTTGAAACGGAATCATGCCGTTACGCCACTCCAGCGATCGCCCTGGCGAATTCGCTTGCGGAGAAAGGTTCGAGGTCGTCGACCTGTTCGCCGACGCCGATGAAATAGACCGGCAGTTTGTGCTTTGCCGCGATCGCCACCAGAATACCGCCGCGCGCCGTGCCGTCCAGCTTGGTCATCACTAGACCGTTGACGCCGGCGATGTTGCGGAAGATCTCGACCTGGTTGAGCGCGTTCTGGCCGGTGGTGGCGTCGACCGTCTGCAGCACGGTGTGCGGCGCTTCCGGATCGAGCTTGCCCAGCACGCGCACGATCTTTTCCAGCTCCGCCATCAGTTCGGTCTTGTTCTGCAGCCGGCCGGCGGTGTCGATGATCAGCACGTCGGAGCCGGCCTCCTTGGCCTTCTCGAAAGCGTCATAGGCAAGGCCGGCCGCATCTGCCCCGAGCTTGGAGGCGATGACGGGCGATTTCGTCCGCTCACCCCAGATCTTCAATTGCTCGATCGCGGCGGCGCGGAACGTGTCGCCGGCGGCGAGCATCACCGACAGGCCGCCATCGGTCAGTTTCGCCGCCAGTTTGCCGATGGTGGTGGTCTTGCCGGTGCCGTTGACGCCGACCACCAGGATGACATGCGGCTTGTGTGAGAGATCGAGCTCCAGCGGCCGGGCGACAGGGGTCAGCACCTTCTCCACCTCGGCCGCCATGACGGTGCGGACATCGGTATCGGAGACGTCCTTGCCGTAGCGGCTGGCGGCCAGCGCGTCGGTGATACGAAGCGCCGTTTCCGTGCCGAGATCGGCGCGGATCAGCACATCTTCCAGGTCCTGCAGCGTGTCCTCGTCCAGCTTGCGCTTGGTGAAGACGCCGGCGATGTTGCCGGTGAGTTCGCGCGAGGAACGGGCAAGTCCGTCCCGCATGCGCTGGAACCAGGAGCGCCGCGGTGCCGGCTCCGGCGCCTTGACCGGCTCGGCCTTCTGCTCGACCTTTTTGGTGACGGTCACCTTGCCGGGAGCGGGTTTCGATTCCGGCTTCGGCTGTGGGACGGGCTGCGGCTCGGGCGCGATCTCGGCAATGACGGGCGGCGTCTCGACGGGCGTGCGCCTTACCTCCCCCTCGATGGGGGAGGTCCCGGGCGCGGCTCGGGGGTGACTGGCGCTGGCGTTGGCGCCATCACCCCGCCCCGCCACTTCGTGGCGACCCTCCCCATCGAGGGGAGGGTGGGGCGCTGGCGTAGCTTCGGCAGCCGTTGGCGGCACTTCAACGGGAGCGGGTGTCTCGGCCGGGATCTCGGCAGGCGGGACCGGCACTTCGATCGGTGCCGGTTCGGGCTGCCTTTCCGGGCGCGGCGGCACAATCTCCGGCTCGGCAGGTGCCGGAGCAGGGACTTCCTGCGGCTGCGGTTCGGGGACGGGCTCCGGAGCGGCGGGGGGAAGCGGAATCTCCTCGGGAGCCGGCGGCTCCGGGGGCTCTGGCGCGGGTGCCGGTTCCTCTTGCGGCGCGGGCTGCGGCAGGGGTTCCGGCTCGGCGGGAACCGTCGGCTCCGGCGTGGGCGGGATGGTAGGAGCGGTCTCGGGTGCCGGTTCTTCAGGTGCGGGCTGAGGTGCCGGCTCTACCTGCCACTCGATGGGGGTCCCAAGCGGAGCTTGGGGGTGACTGGCGTCGGCATTACCCCTCCCCGCCACTTCGTGGCGACCCTCCCCATCGAGGGGAGAGTGGGGCGCCGGCTCCAGCTCATCGCGCTTCAGAAATTCCGGAACAACCTGATCGGCCGCCGGCTTCAGCGCATCGAGCTGGTCCCATTTGATCGGGGGCAGCGGGGCGGTCTCGTCAACACGCTCCTCGACAACCTCTTTCTTGCCGAACGAAAATATCTTCTTGAAAAAACCAGCCATGCTTTGCGTTTCTCAGGCGGCGCGTGCGGCAAGCGGCACTGCGTTGAGCCGGGCGCCATCGTGGCCAGTAATTGTCGCTTCGACGATCTCGCCCGGCGCGCCGGTGCCGAGTGCGGCGAGGGTAAATCCTTCGGTGCGGCCGAGGCCATCGCGCTCGATCAGGATCGACTGGCGCGTTCCCGGCAGCGAGGACAGATGGCGCCGATAGGTGACCTCGCCGGCGGCGCGCAGCTGGGCGGCGCGCTGCTTGACCACCTCGCGGCGGAGCTGCGGCATGCGCGCGGCGGGCGTGCCCTCGCGCGGTGAAAACGGGAAGACATGGAGATGGGTCAGGCCACATTCCTCGACGATTTTTATCGAGTTCTCGAACATGGCGTCGGTCTCGGTCGGGAAGCCGGCGATGATGTCGGCGCCGAAGACGATCGCAGGGCGCAATTTGCGCACATCCTCGCAGAAACGGATCGACTGGTCGCGCAGATGCCTTCGCTTCATGCGCTTCAGGATCATGTCGTCGCCCGATTGCAGCGACAGATGCAGATGCGGCATCAGCCTGGGTTCGGTGGCGATGGCATCGAGCAAATCGTCGTCGGCCTCGATCGAATCGATCGAGGATAGCCGAAGGCGCTTGACGTCGGGCACCTGCTTCAGAATGGTCTTGACCAGTTTGCCGAGCTTGGGCGCGCCCGGCAGATCGGCGCCGAAGCTGGTCATGTCGACGCCGGTCAGCACGATCTCGGCATAACCATTGCCGGCGAGTCGCTTGACCTGCTCGACCACGGCGCCCATCGGCACCGAGCGGGAATTGCCGCGGCCGTAGGGAATGATGCAGAAGGTGCAGCGGTGGTCGCAGCCATTCTGCACCTGGACGAAAGCGCGGGCGCGGCCCTCGATGGCGTCGACCATGTGGCCGGCGGTCTCGCGCACCGAGAAGATGTCGTTGACGCGGGCCTTCTCGGTGTCGTTGACGCCGAAATCCGGCAGCGCACGGTAGGAATGCGCTTTCAACTTCTCCTCATTGCCAAGCACGAGATCGACCTCGTCCATGGCGGCGAATTTTTCAGGCTCGGTCTGGGCGGCGCAGCCGGTGACGATGATGCGCGCCGCAGGGTTGGCGCGGCGCGCCTTGCGGATCGCCTGTTTGGCCTGGCGCACCGCCTCGCCGGTGACGGCGCAGGTGTTGAAGATCACCGCGCCGCCTTGCAGCGCGCCGAGACCGGCGCTTTCGGCCTCGCGCCGCATCACTTCGGACTCATAGGTGTTCAGCCGGCAGCCGAAGGTCACCACGTCAATGCGGCTGGGGGCCTCGGAAAGGGAGCCGTCGAAGTCCGGGCTCCTGGACAGAGCAACCGACATCAGGCCGCGCTTTCGGTGTCGCGGGCCCAGGTGCCGGTCGAAGGGTCGAAGTTGCCGGAAAATTCCCACTCGGCGGCACCGGTCAGGATGACGTGGTCGTCTTCGCGCCATTCGACATGCAGCGTGCCGCCGCCGGGCGTCAAAAGGCTGACGCTGCGGCCGGTGCGCCTGGTGCGGGCCGCGGCCACCACCGATGCGCAGGCGGCGGAGCCGCAGGCCTTGGTCAGGCCGGCGCCGCGTTCCCAGGTGCGGATGATCATGCTCTCGGGCGAGGTCACCTGTGCAATGGTGATGTTGGCGCGCTCGGGAAAGATCGGGTGGTTTTCGAGCAGCGGGCCGAAACGTTCGAGCTCATAGGACCAGACATCGCGGTCGACCCAGAAGATGGCGTGCGGGTTGCCCATCGAGACGGCGGAGGGCGAATGCAGCACCGGCGCGTCGATCGGGCCGATCTGCAATTCGATCATGCGGGTGTCGCGGAACTCCTCGGCCAGCGGAATCTCCTGCCAGCCGAAACGCGGCATGCCCATGTCGACCGAGATCGTGCCGTCGGCATGTTCCCTGGCGTTGAGAATGCCGGCGCGGGTCTCGAAGGTGAAGATCTTCTGGCCGGTCTCGGCGGCGAGCGCCTGGACGACGCAGCGCATGCCGTTGCCGCAGGCCTGCGCACTGGTGCCGTCGGAATTCAGGATGTCGACATAGTAGGCGGTGCCCGGCGTCTTCGCATCATGGATCGCCATGATCTGGTCGAAGCGGGTCGCGGCATCGGCGTTCAGCGCAAGGGCGGCGGCCGCCGTTACCTGATCGGCACGGCCGCGCATATCGGCGACGATGATCTCGTTGCCGATGCCGTTCATCTTGGCGAAAGGGGCAGTGCTTGCCATTGCTCCGCGAAATTCCGTGTCCGTTTGGCGCTATATGGCGGAAACGGGCGGGAATTACCAGTGCGCAGGCGTGTTCAGTCACGGCGAAGACGCCGGGATTAAGTCACGGCAAAGATGCCTAGCACCACCAGCAGGAAGATGATGAGAACGATGCCGATGAGGATGCGCGCGCCTGTGGCGGCGGCTCCAGCCAGCGCCGGCATGCCGAGCAGGCTCGCCGCGGCGGCGATGATGAGCAGGATGATGATCCATCTGATCATGGGAATGCCTCGCAAACCGACAGATTTGTAACCGCATGAAGAACGCGGCAGTCGTGCCTGGGTTCCCGCGGTTTGCGAGGCGATGTCAGTGGAATCTAAAGCGCGTCATGCGACGCGCTTTAGGTCTCTGCTTTATGCATGTCGTTCTCCCAAAACCGAGGTCACTTTTGGGCGACATGCATTAGCCGGCGATCTCGATATCGGTGCTGAACGGCGCCGTCTTGGTCGAATTCTGGTCATGCATGAGGAAGTTGCACTTGTATTTGCCGGGCGGCAGTCCATCGAGGGACAGGTCGAGCTTGAAGAAGAGTTCGCGGTTGTGCGAGCGGGAAGCGACCTGAACGCTGCCGATTTTCTCGAAGGTACCCAGAGCTTCGCCCGAGTCGGAGAGCACGGTGAGGTCGACGGAAAGCGCGATCTGGCTGTTGCCCAGGCCGTCCGACCCATAGCCGTAGCCGACCGGTTCCATATAGAGCACGACCTTCTCGCCTGGCTTGTAGATCTGATTGGCACGCTCGCTGTAGATGCCGAAGCCGCCGGCCGAATCGACCTGTTTGACATTCTGCACGGCGAGCGGCATCGCTTGCCACAAGGCCTCCTCGGCGCCGCGGAATTTCTCCAGCGCGCCGGCTCCGTCGCCTGCCTGCAGCGCCTTTTCGGCCTCAGCGGCGCGATCCGTGATTTCGCCCGCGAAAGCCGCCGGCATCGAGATTGCCAGCACCATCAGCGCTGCAAGCATGGATTTCATCTGCATTCCCCTTTTTCTGCTGGGCGGACCATCGGCGAAAATGATGGTGCCGTAAATGGCCAATGCAGACTTCAACCGTGCTCGATCTCCGGCACGTTCCAGACCTCGCCGGGTTGCAAGGCGCGAAAGCGCTCCGGCGGCAGGCCCTCGGCCTCAAGGGCCTCAGCCAGTTTGCGGACGGGCTCGTCCATCGGTTCGTCGGTGAGCTGGAATGTGCCCCAGTGGCAGCCGGCGGCGAAGGCGGCCTTGCATAGCTTCATGCCTTGCACCGCTTCCTGCGGGTTCTGGTGCTGCGGCGCCATGAACCAGCGTGGCTCATAGGCGCCGATCGGCAGAATGGCGAAGCGGAAGCCGCCATGTTTGTCCGCCATCAGCCGGTAGTTGATGCCGTCATGGAAGCCGGTATCGCCGGCGAAATAGAGTTTGCCGCCCGGCGTCTCGATGACGAAGCCGGCCCACAGTGCCATGCGCCGGTCGCGGGCGCCGCGCGCCGACCAGTGATGCGCCGGCTCGATGTGGACGGCGGTGCGGTCGCCGATGTCGACCCTGTCGCCCCAGTCATGCGCCGCCAGCCGCATGCCGGGAACCACCTCGCCGATCAGCACATCATTGCCGAGCGGCGTCACCACCAGCGGATCGTCTCTTTCCTTCAGCCGCTTCAGCGTGACGAGGTCGAGATGGTCATAATGGTTGTGGCTTACCAGCACGAGGTCGATCGGCGGCAGATCGTCGAAGGCGATGCCTGGCGCATTGACGCGTTTTGGCCCGGCAAAGGAAAACGGCGAGGTGCGTTGCGACCAGACCGGATCGGTGAGGATGTTCAGCCAGGCCGTCTGGATGAGCAAGGTCGAATGGCCGACCATGGTTACAGTAAGGTCGGTGCCTTCGACCATCGCGGCCGGCCTCGCCAGCGGAAAGGGGCTCGGGCTGGTTGCCGGCCATTTCGCACGCTGGCCGTTGAGCTGCCATTTCATGAGATCGGTGAAGCGGCCGGGCATCCGGCCGCCGGGATTGAAGAACAAGATGCCATCGAAATGGTCGCTGGGCGGACCGCTGTAATAGCGGTTGGCGGCTTTCTTTCTCGCGGCCAAGGTATGCTCCAGCGGGGTTCGGCTCCTAGACATAGGCGTTGCGGCGGTTGGCGCAAGCATTTGCAGGCGAATGCGTGGTCGCGGCCGAACTCCACGGACTTAAGCGACGACCGGACTTGGCAGGTCGAGATTGCGATAAATTTGCAACAATCTTGCCGCAAACCCTATTTTAACCATATCGGGTTGAAATTTCGCCACCTTCTCCATCTTGGTGGAGGGTGATATTGCGCGGACGGCTTCCCCCCAGCCGGATCCGACGGAGGTTGTAATGAATTTTTCGAAAAGCGGTCTTGTGGCCGTATCGCTGGCGGCGCTCGTTGCGAGCGGTTGCTCGACCTCGCGCTTCTCGTCGATGGACGACCAGCAACCGGCGCCACTGCAGCCGGCGCCGGCCGGCCAGGTGACCTCCAATCAGCTGCCGCCGCCGGCCTCGCCCGGCACCACCGACCCGTCGAAGTTCCCGACCGCTCCGGGGAACACGCAGGTGGCGTCCTTGCCGCCGGACGGCCAGGCGCCCGCCGGGGCCGCGGATCTCAGCGCGGCAGCCGTCGCCGGCGTCTGGAATGCCAGCGTTTCCGGGCAAAGCTGCAAGATCGCGACGCCGCAGACCAAGTTCGGCGCCGGCTTCCGCGCCGGGCCGCTGCATTGCCCGGCCCCGATCGACGGCATCAAGTCGTGGAACGTCGCCGGCAAGCAGCTGACGCTTTACGATGAGAATGGCGGGTCGCTGGCGCGGCTCTATTCGTCGGGCGGCTCGAAATTCGACGGCCAGACTTCCAACGGTCAACCGATTTCGCTTACAAGGTAAGCCAGGTATGCCGATATTCAGGTGATGCCGGCCTGCGAACGGCGGGTTTCTGCGCTTCCGGTGCTCACGTACTTTAAGTACGCTCCGCTCCGGTTCTCGAAAGCCGCCATTCTCGGTTCGGCCTGACCTGAATCTCGACACACCTAGTTTCCTTGGAGCATTCCTGCTCTGAACAAACGACGTGACCGATGCATCTGCGTGACGGCCTCCAGACCCATGCGACCGTCAGGCAGCGCTACGACCACCTGGTGGAAACCGGCGCGATCGGACGCGATCCTGCGCAGGAGCGGATCGCCGCCGCGCTCGACCGGCTGACCGACGAGATCTCGGCCAAGCGGCTGGCGCACAAGTCCAGCGCGCTGGGCTGGCTGTTTGCCCGCAAGCGCGAGACGCATGAGGCGGTCAAAGGCCTCTACATCCATGGCGGCGTCGGCCGCGGCAAGACCATGCTGATGGACATGTTCTTCGAGCTGCTGCCGGTCCGGCGCAAGCGCCGCGTCCATTTCAACGACTTCATGGCCGATGTGCAGGACCGCATCCAGAAGCACCGCCAGGCGCGCAAGAATGGCGACGTCAAAGAAGACGATCCGATCCCGCCGGTGGCAAAAGCCTTGGCCGAGCAGGCCTGGGTGCTGTGCTTCGACGAATTCTCGGTCACCGACATCGCCGACGCGATGATCCTGTCCAGGCTGTTTTCGGCGCTGTTCGCCAACGGCGTCGTGCTGATCGCCACCTCGAACGTGGCGCCGCAAAATCTTTACCGCGATGGGCTGAACCGCCAGCTGTTCCTGCCGTTCATCGGCATTCTGGAGCGGCACGCGCAGGTGCTGTCGCTCGACACCGACAAGGACTACCGGCTCGAGAAGCTCGCCCGCACGCCGGTCTATGTCACGCCGGCCGATGCGGCGGCCGACCGGACGCTCGACGAGGCCTGGCGGACGATGACGCGCGGCGCGCCGACAGCCGCGACCTCGTTGACGCTGAAGGGCCGCCAGGTTCCGGTGCCGGCCGCCGCCGGCGACGCGGCGCGGTTTTCCTTCGCCGATCTCTGCGAAAAACCGCTCGGCGCGCGCGATTTCCTGGCGATCGCAGGACGTTTCTCGACCGTCTTCATCGACCACGTCCCGGTGCTGGGCGAAGGCAAGCGCAACGAGGCCAAGCGCTTCATCCTGTTGATCGACACGCTCTACGATCATCATGTGCGGCTGGTGGTGAGCGCCGATGCGCCGCCACAAGAGCTTTATGTGGCAAAACGCGGCGTCGAGGTGTTCGAGTTCGAACGCACCGCTTCACGCCTGATCGAGATGCAAAGCCGTGACTGGCTGGAGGACTGGGCGGAGCGGCGGAAGGTGAAGGCGGCGCCGGATGTGCCGCCGGCTCAGGCCCTGCCTTCGTCGCCCTAGGCAGAGGAACGCAAAGCAGGGCGAAGACGCTGGCCGCTAAAGCCTGTACGCATACATGACGAAACTCTCCGCTTCCCCATGCGGCTCCTTGCGCGATTCATAAAGCGCGCGGGCCGGAAGATTGTCGGGTTCGGTGCCGACCCAGGCCTCCTCGCAGCCACTCTCCCTGCCGATCGCGAACATCGCGTCGAGCATTCTGCGCGCGATCCCCTGGCGCTGGAATTCGGGCGATACGCCGACTTCATCTATATAAAGTTCCGCAACTTTGTCGGGATGGCGGTGGATGACGGCGGCGCATTGCCCGACGACCACGCCATTGGCGAGGGCCACGACCATGAAATGGCCGGGTTGGTTGAGATAGGCTGCCAACCGGTCCGGCCTGACAGGCTCGTCGAACACATCCTCGGCGATCCGCATCACAAGGGCGTCATCGCTGGCTTCAAGCCTTACGATCTCCATACTCATTGTGTAGATTTCTCCAAGTCGGCTTACAAACTTTGACGTTTACGTAAATCCCAACCCATCTAACCGATTGAAAATGTTCACTCCAAAATAATCGTTTGAATTTATCTCGCCCGGAGGCTATTGGGTGCGGCGAAATCTCGCGGGTTTCCTCAGCATTCCGGCCTCTTCCTCGGCGCCGTCATCAAGTCGTCAAAGATTTGGGCGCAGTCACAGACAAAGGGAAAACATCCTCACATGGCACGCAACAAGATAGCGCTTATCGGCTCGGGCATGATCGGCGGCACGCTGGCCCACATGATCGGCCTCAAGGACCTCGGCGACGTGGTTCTGTTCGATATTGCCGAGGGTATTCCGCAAGGCAAGGGGCTCGATATCGCGCAGTCGTCGCCTGTCGATGGTTTTGACTCCCGGCTGACCGGCGTCAACGACTATGCCGGCATCGAGGGCGCCGACGTCTGCATCGTCACCGCCGGCGTGCCGCGCAAGCCGGGCATGAGCCGCGACGACCTGCTGGGCATCAACCTCAAGGTCATGGAACAGGTCGGCGCCGGACTGAAGAAGTACGCGCCCAAGGCTTTCGTCATCTGCATCACCAACCCGCTCGACGCCATGGTGTGGGCGCTGCAGAAGTTCTCTGGCCTGCCCAAGACCCATGTCGTCGGCATGGCCGGCGTGCTCGACTCCTCGCGCTTCCGCTATTTCCTGGCCGAGGAATTCAAGGTCTCGGTCGAAGACGTCACCGCCTTCGTGCTTGGCGGCCATGGTGATTCCATGGTGCCGATGATCCGCTATTCGACGGTGTCGGGCATCCCGCTGCCAGACCTCGTCAAGATGGGCTGGACCTCGAAGGAGAAGCTCGACCAGATCGTGCAGCGCACCCGTGACGGCGGCGCCGAGATCGTCGGCCTGCTCAAGACCGGCTCGGCCTACTACGCGCCGGCGGCCTCGGCGATTGCGATGGCCGAAGCCTATCTCAAGGACAAGAAGCGCGTGCTGCCCTGTGCGGCCCACCTCTCCGGCCAGTATGGCGTCAAGGGCACCTATGTCGGCGTTCCCGTGGTGATCGGCGCCGGCGGCGTCGAGCGCATCATCGAGATCGACCTCAACAAGAGCGAACAGAAAATGTTCGACAGTTCGGTGGCGACCGTGCAGGGCCTGACCGAGGCCTGCGTCAAGATCGCGCCGCAGCTCGCCTCGAAGTAAATCCCGCCAAAACGTCCACCCCAGCAAAACGACCTGGAGATAGTTCCCGATGAACATCCATGAATATCAAGGCAAGGCGCTGCTGAAGAGCTTTGGCGCGCCGGTGGCCGAAGGCGTGCCGGTGTTCAAGGCGAGCGAGGCGGAAGCCGCCGCCAAGGCGCTGCCCGGCCCGCTCTATGTGGTGAAGAGCCAGATCCATGCCGGCGGCCGCGGCAAGGGTAAGTTCAAGGAACTGTCGCCCGACGCAAAGGGCGGCGTGCGGCTGGCCAAGTCGGTCGCCGACGTCGTCGCCAACGCCAACGAGATGCTCGGCCACACGCTGGTGACCAAGCAGACCGGCCCGGCCGGCAAGCAGGTCAACCGCCTCTATATCGAGGACGGCGCCGACATCGAGCGCGAGCTTTATCTGTCGATCCTGGTCGACCGCTCGGTCGGCCGCATCGCTTTCGTCGTGTCGACCGAAGGCGGCATGGACATCGAGGCGGTCGCGCACGACACGCCGGAAAAGATCATCACTGTCGCCATCGATCCGGAAAAGGGCGTCACGGCGGATGACGTGAAGGCGCTCAACGCCGCGCTGAAGCTCGACGGCGACGCGGCCAAGGATGGCGGCACCCTTTTCCCGATCCTCTACAAGGCCTTCGTCGAGAAGGACATGAGCCTGCTCGAGGTCAATCCGCTGATCGTCATGAAGAACGGCCGGCTGCGCGTGCTCGACGCCAAAGTGTCGTTCGACAACAACGCGCTGTTCCGCCACCCCGACGTGCTCGAACTGCGCGACACCACCGAAGAGGACGAGAAGGAGATCGAGGCGTCGAAATACGACCTCGCCTATGTCGCGCTCGACGGCAATATCGGCTGCATGGTCAATGGCGCCGGCCTTGCCATGGCGACGATGGACATCATCAAGCTCTATGGCGCCGAGCCCGCCAACTTCCTCGATGTCGGCGGCGGCGCGTCCAAGGAGAAGGTGACGGCGGCGTTCAAGATCATCACCAAGGATCCGGCGGTCAAAGGCATATTGATCAACATCTTCGGCGGCATCATGAAGTGCGACATCATCGCCGAGGGCGTGATCGCCGCGGTCAAGGAAGTCGGCCTAAAAGTGCCGCTGGTGGTGCGCCTGGAAGGCACCAATGCCGAACTCGGCAAGAAGATCATCAACGACAGCGGCCTCAACGTCGTGTCGGCGGACGATCTCGACGACGCGGCCAAGAAGATCGTGGCGGCGGTGAAGGGCTGAGCCTGTGCCTCCACGCAAGATAAACCTGGTCGAGGCGGCGGATCAGAAGATCAGCAAGGTCTTCGATCCGCATATCGCTGGCGACATCAACGACAGCCAAGCCAAAGTCGCCAAGTTCGGCGAGATCTTCGACTGGCACGCGCATGACAATGAGGATGAAGCCTTCCTCGTGTTGCGCGGGCGCATCGCCATCGATTTCCGCGACGGTCCGGTCGAGCTCGGCGAGGGTGATTTCATCGTCGTGCCGCGCGGTGTCGAGCACCGGCCGCGTTCGCTGACCGCCGAGCCGGTGGTGCTGATGTTCGAGCCGGCGACGACGCTCAATACCGGCAACGCCAAGAGCGACCTTACCGTCACCGACCTGAAGCGGCTCTGACCGATGAACGCGGCCTCCTTCTCCTCGCTTTCCGCCGATCACCAGCGCCTGCAGGTGCTGGTCGGCGCGTGGCGCGGCGAGGAAGAGGTCGCGGCCACGCGGTGGACCGATGCCGGCAAGGCGACGTCCGAAGTTCTGGCGGAGGCGCAGTTCGGCGGCCTGTTCGTGGTGCAGCGCTATCGCCAGCGCCGCGACGGCACGATTTCCTTCGGTTCGCACAATGTGTTCGGCTTCGACCAGCCGAACCGCCGCGTCACCATGCACCAGTTCGATTCGATGGGCTTTGTGCCGGCCTCGCCGGCCACGGGAACGTGGAACGGCAGCGAGCTCGATCTGGAGCGGTTGTCGCCGCGCGGCGCGGCGCGCGTGACGTATATTTTCGACGACGCCGACACCTACCGCATGCGACTGCATTTCAAAGCCGCTGGCAGCGATGGCTGGCAAGACATGGTGAGTGGCGTCTATCGGCGCGTCTCGCCTTCCTCGATCAACAGTTTTTAGAAAAGGGCTCCGATGTCCATTCTCGTCGACAAGAACACCAAGGTGCTAGTGCAGGGCCTGACCGGCAAGACCGGTACGTTCCACACCGAACAGGCGCTGGCCTATCACGGCACCAAGATGATGGGTGGCATCCATCCCAAGAAGGGCGGCGAGACCTGGACCGGGTCGAAGGGTGAGAGCCTGCCGATCTTCGCCACAGTCGCCGAGGGCAAGGCAAGGACCGGCGCCAACGCGTCGGTCATCTACGTGCCGCCGGCGGGTGCCGGCGAAGCGATCCTGGAAGCGATCGAGGCGGAGATCCCGCTGATCATCTGCATCACCGAAGGCATTCCGGTGATGGACATGGTCAAGGTCAAGGCGCGGCTCGATCGCTCGACCTCGCGGCTGATCGGGCCGAACTGCCCGGGCGTTCTCACGCCTGACGAATGCAAGATCGGCATCATGCCCGGAAACATCTTCCGCAAGGGCTCGGTCGGCGTTGTTTCGCGCTCGGGAACACTTACCTATGAGGCCGTGTTCCAAACCACCAATGTCGGCCTCGGCCAGACCACGGCCGTCGGCATCGGTGGCGACCCGGTCAAGGGCACCGAGTTCATCGACGTGCTCGAGATGTTCCTGGCCGACGACGAGACCAAGTCGATCATCATGATCGGCGAGATCGGCGGTTCGGCCGAGGAAGACGCCGCGCAGTTCCTCAAGGACGAAGCCAAGCGTGGCCGCAAGAAGCCGATGGCCGGCTTTATCGCCGGACGCACGGCGCCGGCCGGCCGCACCATGGGTCATGCCGGCGCGGTCATCTCCGGTGGCAAGGGCGGCGCCGAGGACAAGATCGCGGCCATGGAATCGGCCGGCATCAAGGTCTCGCCGTCACCGGCGCGGCTTGGCACGACGTTGGTTGAAGCCATCAAGGGCTGAGCGTCGGTTATGGAATGAGAGCCGACGGCGGTTCGTTGGCTTTGAGGGGACAAGAAGGGCGGGTGAATCGCCCACTATCGCGGCGCTGCCGCAAACGTAAGGAGACGGAGCCAGGCTCCGCTGAAACGACATGGCAAGACAAGATCAGGCCAACGACCAGTTCTCGCTCACCTCGTTCCTCTATGGCGGCAACGCCGATTACATCGACGCGCTCTATGCCGCCTATGAGGACGATCCCGCCTCGGTCAATCCCGAATGGCAGGAGTTTTTCGCCGGGCTGAAGGACGATGCCGGCGATGTGCGCAGGAACGCCAAGGGCGCTTCCTGGGCCAAGCCGTCCTGGCCGCTGCAGGCCAATGGCGAATTGGTGTCGGCGCTCGACGGCAATTGGGGCATCGTCGAGAAGCACCTGGAAAAGAAGGTCAAGGACAAGGCGGTCACCAACGGCATCGTGCTTTCAGACGCCGACGTGCACCAGGCGACGCGTGATTCGGTGCGCGCCATCATGATGATCCGCGCCTACCGCATGCGCGGCCATCTGCACGCCAATCTAGACCCGCTCGGCATCGCCAAGCCGCTCGAGGACTACAACGAACTGTCGCCGGAAAATTACGGCTTCACCGAAGCCGACTACGACCGGCCGATCTTCCTCGACAATGTTCTGGGGCTCGAATTCGGCACCATCCGGCAGATGCTGGAGATCCTGACCCGCACCTATTGCTCGACGCTCGGCGTCGAGTTCATGCACATCTCGGACCCCGAGGAGAAGGCCTGGATCCAGGGGCGCATCGAGGGCGCCGACAAGGAAATCTCCTTCACCACCACCGGCAAGAAGGCGATCCTGCAGAAGCTGGTCGAGGCCGAAGGCTTCGAGCAGTTCATCGACGTCAAGTACAAGGGCACCAAGCGCTTCGGCCTCGACGGCGGCGAGGCGCTGATCCCGGCGCTGGAGCAGATCGTCAAGCGCGGCGGCCAGCTCGGCATGAAGGAGATCGTGCTCGGCATGGCGCATCGCGGCCGGTTGAACGTGCTCAGCCAGGTGATGGCCAAGCCCCACCGCGCCATCTTCCACGAGTTCAAGGGCGGTTCGGCCGCCCCCGACGAGGTCGAGGGCTCGGGCGACGTCAAGTACCATCTCGGCGCCTCGTCGGACCGCGAGTTCGACGGCAACAAGGTGCATCTGTCGCTGACGGCCAACCCGTCGCATCTGGAAATCGTCGACCCGGTGGTGATGGGCAAGGCGCGCGCCAAGCAGGACTATCTGTTCGGCCGCAGCCGCGAGGAGATCGTGCCGCTGGAGGAGCGCGCCAAGGTGCTGCCGCTGCTGCTGCACGGCGACGCCGCCTTCGCCGGCCAGGGCGTGATCGCCGAAATCCTCGGCCTGTCCGGCCTGCGCGGCCACCGCGTCGCCGGCACGCTGCACTTCATCATCAACAACCAGATCGGCTTCACCACCAATCCGCGCTTCTCGCGCTCGTCGCCCTATCCGTCCGACGTCGCCAAGATGATCGAGGCGCCGATCTTCCACGTCAATGGCGACGATCCGGAAGCCGTGGTCCACGCCACCAAGGTGGCGATCGAATTCCGCATGAAGTTCCACAAGCCGGTCGTGGTCGACATGTTCTGCTACCGCCGCTTCGGCCACAATGAGGGCGACGAACCGGCCTTCACCCAGCCGATCATGTACCGCAACATCCGCACCCATAAGACGACGGTGCAGATCTATGGCGACCGGCTGATCGCCGAGGGTCACATCACCCAGGCCGAGCTCGACCAGCTGAAGGCCGACTGGCGCTCGCATCTGGAATCCGAGTGGGAAGTCGGCCAGAGCTACAAGCCCAACAAGGCCGACTGGCTGGACGGCGCCTGGTCGGGCCTGCGCACGGCCGACAACCAGGACGAACAGCGGCGCGGCAAGACCGCCGTGCCGGTCAAGACGCTGAAGGAAATCGGCAAGAAGCTGACCGAGGTGCCGAAGGGTTTCGAGGCGCACAAGACCATCATCCGCTTCCTCGAAAACCGCCGTGAGGCGATCGAGTCCGGTGAAGGCATCGACTGGTCGACGGCCGAGGCGCTGGCTTTCGGCGCCATCCTGCTCGACGGCAATCCGATCCGCCTGTCGGGGCAGGATTCCGAGCGCGGCACCTTCTCGCAGCGCCATTCGGTGCTCTACGACCAGCGCGACGAGACCCGCTACATCCCGCTCAACAACCTGTCGGCGGCGCAGGCCGGCTACGAAGTCATCAACTCGATGCTGTCGGAAGAGGCGGTGCTGGGCTTCGAATATGGCTATAGCCTGGCCGAGCCAAAGGCGCTGACCTTGTGGGAAGCGCAGTTCGGCGACTTCGCCAACGGCGCCCAGGTGGTGTTCGACCAGTTCATCTCGTCGGGCGAGCGCAAGTGGCTCAGAATGTCGGGCCTCGTCTGTCTCTTGCCGCATGGCTATGAAGGCCAGGGTCCCGAACACTCCTCGGCCAGGCTGGAGCGCTTCCTGCAGCTTTGCGCCGAAGACAATATGCAAGTGGCCAACTGCACCACGCCGGCCAACTACTTCCACATCCTGCGCCGGCAGCTGAAGCGCGACTTCCGCAAGCCGTTGATCCTGATGACGCCGAAGTCGCTGCTGCGCCACAAGCGGGCGGTGTCGACGCTGCCGGAAATCTCGGGCGAAAGCTCGTTCCACCGGCTGTTGTGGGACGACGCGCAGCTGTTGCCCAACCAGCCGATCAAGCTCACCAAGGACTCCAAGATCCGCCGTGTCGTGCTGTGTTCGGGCAAGGTCTATTACGACCTCTACGAGGAGCGCGAGAAGCGCGGCATCAACGACATCTATCTGCTGCGCGTCGAACAGCTCTATCCTTTCCCGGCCAAGGCGCTGATCACCGAACTGTCACGCTTCCGCAACGCCGAGATGGTGTGGTGCCAGGAGGAGCCCAAGAACATGGGCGCCTGGTCGTTCATCGACCCGTATCTGGAATGGGTGCTGGCGCATATCGACGCCAAGCATCAGCGGGTGCGCTACACCGGCCGGCCGGCGGCCGCGTCGCCGGCGACCGGATTGATGTCCAAGCACCTTGCCCAGCTCGCCGCCTTGCTCGAAGACGCGCTCGGCGAATAAAGAACAGAACCGACAGAAACGGACAGGCACAATGGCTACCGAAATCCGCGTTCCCACTCTCGGCGAATCCGTCACCGAGGCGACCATCGGCAAATGGTTCAAGAAGGTCGGCGATGCCATTGCCGTCGACGAGCCGCTGGTCGAGCTCGAAACCGACAAGGTGACGGTGGAAGTTCCGGCCGCCGCCGCCGGCACGCTGGGCGAAATCGTCGCAAAGGAAGGCGAGACCGTCGGTGTCGGCGCGTTGCTGGGCTCGATCTCGGCAGGTGGCGCCACCGCGCCGGCGACCAAGCCGCAGGCCGTGGCTCAGGCCTCGTCGCCGGATGCGGCTTCGACCAGCAAGCAGGCCGCCGCCGAAACCGCCAAGGTCGCCGGCGATGCCGGTTCCATCGAGCCGCGCAGCATGCCGCCGGCGCCGGCGGCGGCAAAGCTGATCGCCGAGCACAATCTGTCGGTCGACCAGGTTTCCGGTTCGGGCAAGCGCGGCCAGGTGCTGAAGGGCGACGTGCTCGACGCCATCGCCAAGGGTGCGCCGTCGCAGCCGGCCGAGACACCGAAGGCGGCGCCGGCACCGATTTCGGCGCGCGCGCCATCTTCCGGCGACGATGCCTCGCGCGAAGAGCGCGTGCGCATGACCAAATTGCGCCAGACCATTGCGCGCCGGCTGAAGGAAGCGCAGTCGACCGCCGCCATGCTCACCACCTTCAACGAGGTCGACATGTCGGCGGTGATGGCGCTGCGGACCAAGTACAAGGACGTGTTCGAGAAGAAGCACGGCGTGAAGCTCGGCTTCATGGGCTTCTTCACCAAGGCCGTCACCCACGCGCTGAAGGAAATCCCGGCGGTCAATGCCGAGATCGACGGCACCGACATCATCTACAAGAACTTTGCCCATGTCGGCGTCGCCGTCGGCACCGAGAAGGGCCTCGTCGTGCCGGTCGTGCGCGATGCCGACCAGATGTCGATCGCCGAGATCGAGAAGGAGATCGGCCGGCTGGGCATCGCCGCGCGCGACGGCAAGCTGTCGGTCGCCGACATGCAGGGCGGTACCTTCACGATTTCCAATGGCGGCGTCTACGGCTCGCTGATGTCGACGCCGATCCTCAACGCGCCGCAGTCGGGCATCCTGGGCATGCACAAGATCCAGGACCGGCCTGTCGTGGTCGGCGGCCAGATCGTTATCCGGCCGATGATGTATCTGGCGCTCAGCTACGACCACCGCATCGTCGACGGCAAGGAAGCCGTGACCTTCCTGGTGCGCGTCAAGGAAAGCCTGGAGGATCCGGAACGGCTGGTGCTCGATCTGTGAGCGGGGCTGATCCGCAATGAGCGGCTGGCCGGATACCTTACGCCGATTGTTTCGGCGTGGACGTGCCTGGCTTTTCTCCGATTTGCCTGTGGTCGCTTCGCCCGCCGATTGGGACGCCTCGGAGGTTAGCAGCAATCTCGGCGTCTTCGCCCTAAGCGAAGCCGAGATGGCGGAGCGGAAGATCACCATCGCTACGGTCGGCGAGCTTGAGCTACCGACTGGCGAAATCATCGCTTGCGATCCGCTTATCACCGGGCTGGAACGGCCTGTGTTTAGCCGCAGGGTCAGACCGGGACGCTACCCGGTGACCGTGCTTGAGTCGCAAGGCCGGGTTGCGGCAGCCGTCTTGCGGTTTGGCTCCGGCTTGCCGGCTCGCTGGGAATTGGCCACCTTCGCTCGCGATCGCCCATCGGCCTACGAGTTTGAGTTTATCGTCGATGACGCGGTTGCATCTTTCATGGACAAGTCGGTCCTCACGCCGATGACCGATCTGGAGGAACTCGACGACTATCTTGCTGACGTTGCGTGTTCTCTCGACAGGTTTGGCATGGATCATCCGATTGATGGGAACCCGCTCAATGTCGCCATGTTCGACACTGGCTTCGGTGACGGCACGTATAAGTCCTTCTGGGGTTTGGATACAGCCGGCGAACCACTTCTCCTGATGACGGACTTCGAAGTGCTCGAAAACGCGGACGGCCGAGAAAGCAACCAGGCGAACTGATGACAAACGCCACTACGCACATAATCGGATTTTTGGCCGCTCTCACGGCGGCGAATTCTAGTGCGCATGCCGCCTGCCCGATCGAACTCGCCGTCTATGGCGATGCGCAAAGCGGCAGCGAGATCGATTTTACCCCCACCGGCACCTCCGCCACCGTCACCAACAGTTTCCGCATGATCCTCGACAACAATGTCGTGCTGAACGGCATCGTCATGTGGAACGAAGGCGTGGCACGGCCGAACGGTTCCTTGATGTACAAATGCCCCGAGGGCGACACCACCGGCGCCGAGCTCGCCGCCTGCACCCCCTGGCACGGCGTCATCTACACGTCCGACGACAAGGGCAGCATCGGGCTTTTGCCGGCGCAAGGCGTCGAGGCGCCGAAGACGCTGATCCTGCCGGATCTCGGTCCGGCGCTGCGTCAGTCACCGGCCTATGGCGGCGGCGGCTTTTCGAAAGTGCCGTCGGATGTGTTCACGCTGAAGGGATGCCAGGAATGAGCGAGGCGCAAAAAGTGCTGCTGGTCACCGGCGGCAGCCGGGGCATCGGCGCCGCCGTCTGTCGGCTTGGGGCCAAGGCCGGCTATCGCGTCGCGGTCAACTATGCCTCGAACAACGCTGCCGCTGATGCGCTGGTCGGTGAAATCAAGGCTGCCGGCGGTGATGCGTTCGCGGTCAAGGGCGATGTCGGCAGCGAGCCCGATATCATCTCCATCTTCGAGGCCGTCGACCGCAGCTACGGCCGGCTCGACGCCTTCGTCAATAATGCCGGCATTGTCGACGCCAAGGCGCGTGTCGAGGAGATGAGCGCGGCACGGCTCGAGCGCATGATGCGCATCAATGTCGTCGGTTCCATTCTGTGCGGCCGCGAGGCGGTCAAGCGCATGTCGACGCGCCATGGCGGCAAGGGCGGCGCCATCGTCAACATCTCATCGGCTGCGGCGGTGCTGGGCGCGCCGGACAATTATGTCGACTATGCCGCCTCCAAGGGCGCCATCGACACGTTCACCGTCGGGCTCGCCCGCGAGGTGGCGCTGGAAGGCATCCGCGTCAATGCGGTGCGGCCGGGCATCATCGACACCGACATCCATGCTTCCGGCGGACAGCCGGATAGGGTGGCGCTGATCCAGGACACGCTGCCGATGAAAAGAGCCGGCACCGCGGATGAAGTCGCGGGTGCGGTTCTCTATCTTCTATCCGACGCCGCGTCCTATACGACGGGCGCGATCCTGAATGTCAGCGGCGGCCGCTGAGCGCTCATGCAGTTCGAGCATGATGTTATCCGAAAACCGCGTCACACTTTTCGGCATCATGCTCAAAACAGAAGGACAGTATCATGGCTTATGACGTCGTTATCATCGGATCGGGACCCGGCGGCTATGTCTGCGCCATCAAGGCGGCACAGCTCGGCCTGAAGGTCGCGGTGGTCGAGAAGAACGCGACCTTCGGCGGCACCTGCCTCAACATCGGCTGCATCCCGTCCAAGGCGTTGCTTCATGCCTCCGAAATGTTCGCCGAGGCCGGCCATTCCTTCGACACGCTGGGCGTCGAGATACCAGCGCCGAAGCTCAATCTGAAGAAGATGATGGCGCACAAGGATGCGACGGTGTCGTCCAACGTCAACGGCGTCGCCTTCCTGTTCAAGAAGAACAAGATCGACAGCTTCCGCGGCACCGGCAAGGTGGTGGCGGCCGGCAAGGTGTCGGTGACGGGCGAGGACGGCAAGGTCGAGGAGATCGAGACCAGGAACATCGTCATCGCCACCGGTTCCGACGTCGCCGGCATTCCCGGCGTCAAGGTCGATTTCGACGAGAAAATCATCGTGTCGTCGACCGGCGCGCTGGCGCTGGACAAGGTTCCCGGCCATCTGGTGGTGGTCGGCGGTGGCGTCATCGGGCTCGAGCTCGGCTCGGTCTGGGCGCGGCTCGGCGCCAAGGTCACCGTCGTCGAGTTCCTCGACACGATCCTCGGCGGCATGGACGGCGAGGTCTCCAAGCAGTTCCAGCGGCTGTTGTCCAAGCAAGGTTTCGAATTCAAGCTCGGCGCCAAGGTCACCGGCGTCGCCAAGGCCAAGAAGGGTGCGACCGTCAGCTTCGAGCCGGTGAAGGGTGGCGCCGCCGAAACCATCGCTGCCGATGTCGTGCTGATCGCCACCGGGCGCCGCGCCTATTGCGACAGTCTCGGGCTGAAGGAAGCGGGCGTCGAGGTCGACGAGCGCGGCCGGGTCAAGACCGACGGGCATCTCAAGACCAATGTGCCGGGCATCTATGCCATCGGCGATGTCATCGCCGGGCCGATGCTGGCGCACAAGGCCGAGGATGAGGGCGTGGCGGTGGCCGAAACCATCGCCGGCCAGGTGGGCCATGTGAACTACGAGGTCATTCCGAGCGTCGTCTACACCAGTCCGGAAATCGCCTCGGTCGGCAAGACCGAGGAGGAGCTGAAGAAGGCCGGCATCGACTACAAGGTCGGCAAATTCCCCTTCAGCGCCAATGGCCGCGCCCGCGCCATGCTGCACACGGACGGCTTTGTGAAGATCCTCGCCGACAAGGCCAGCGACCGCGTGCTCGGCGTGCACATTGTCGGCTTCGGCGCCGGCGAGATGATCCACGAAGCGGCGGTGCTGATGGAGTTCGGCGGCTCGTCGGAGGATCTCGCCCGCACCTGCCATGCGCATCCGACGATGTCGGAAGCGGTGAAGGAAGCGGCGCTGGCCACCTTCTTCAAGCCGATCCATATCTGAGGGCGCCCAGCGCTTCGTCGTCCTATGGCGGAGCAAGGAGCGAAGCGACGCGGCGCAGACCCCTGGAGCTGGTCCGCAGCCCAAGGGATCCATGCCGTGGCTTCAGAGCGCTCCTGCGGTGCGGAATTCTGCTCCGCTGCCAAGGCCCCCAACGGTCATCACCCAAAACAAAACGGCCCGCATTTCAGCGGGCCGTTGGTATCTGGTGCCGGGTCGATCAGTTGGCCGGTGCTGGAGCAGGCGCTGGTGCGGGCGCGGGCGCAGGGGCCGGCGCGGGCGCAGGGGCCGGCGCGGGCGCGGGTGCCGGAGCAGGAGCTGGTTCTGCTGGCTTGGCCGGTTCAGCGGGCTTCATCGGTTCTGCCGGAGCTGGCGCGGGAGCCGGTGTGCTGGCCGCCGGCGCTTCGGCGGGTGCCGGATGCTCGCCGCTTCTGCCGAAAACGTAATATGCGACAATCGCCAGGATAACGACGACCAGCGCAATCAGCCAGGGGCTGCCGCCGCCGCCGCCGCTTGGCCTGGGAGTGTCGTTCGATGGATTCGCCATAAAAGTGTCCTCCGTGGATGAAAATGATCAATCAATAGCCATCAACGCGCAACCGTTGAATGGGTTTCACTCTGGCGAAGGAAACCGCCGGAAACGCGGCGTTTTGGTCCCCCCGCTGCCATCCGACTCAATTGACGGCGGTGACAGTATAGCCGGCTTTGCGGAAATCCTCGACCAGTCCCTCGGGACCGGGCAGGTGTAGCGCGCCGACCGCCATGAAGGCGTTGCCCCTGGTCAGGATCGGCCCGGCATGATCGACCATCACCTTGTTGCGGCTGGTGATCATGGTTTCCTCGAAGGCGGCATAGCCCGAGGGATCGTTCTGCTCGTCCGGCATGGCGGCGCGGAACAATGGCCAGAACATGCCGGTGTCGCCGCGCTGGTAGAGCACGATCATGGTCTCGTTGATGTCGTTGACCTTGTCGCCGAGCTTCAGCGTGTCGACCAGGCCCTTCATATGAAAGGCGAGCGGCAGCGAGGCCATGGCGCGCAACTGGCTTTCGGCCGTCTCCAGACCTTCCACCGGCTTGCCGGCCGCCTTGGCGCTCTCGGCCAGCTTGACGTCGAGCACCGGTGCCCCGCCGGACTGGCGGGCGAGTTCGCAGGCCGGCAGCGCCATCATCGCCGACAGCATCCACGGCTTCATCTTGGCGACGGTTGCCGGCGGGATGCCGCGCGCGTCGAGTGCGGCGTTCATCGCCGCCGCTTCGTCCGGCTTCAGCAAGGATGACAGCGTCGTGGAGTCGGTGAACATCATCAGGTCCGGCTCCTTCAGCATCGCCGTCATCATCTTCTGCTTGTCGAGCACGTCGGTGGTTTCGATGATGAGGGTGCCGGCGGCGTCAAAGGCCTTCTGTGCCTCGGGCGGCAACGTGGTGACGCGCGGGTCGGTCATGTGCATGGTGCCGAACAGGTAGGAGGGCTGTTCGCCCGGTTTCTCCAGCTTCCACAACAGGCCCTTGCCATTCAGCGTGGCGGCGGCTTCCGCCTCGATCTTGCTGTAGGTGGCAGGGCTGCTCTTCTGCAGGGCCGACAGCATGTCGGCGCCGCTGCAGGTCGGGACTTCCGCATGCGCCCTGCCGGCCGCGAACAGCAGGACGGCCAGGAAGGACAGGAAAAACAGCACGTTGAGCGCGACAAGCAGCTTCAGCGAGATGGAAGCTGCACGGTCGGCGATGGCAATGACGCGTTTCATGACCCCTTTCTAAGGATGAAAAGCGGCAAAACGGTTAATTGGGGGCACGAAATTGAAGAGGTCACGCCCTTGGATGGGCCGATTCGTAGATTTCCAGCAGCCTTGCGGTGTCGACGCCGGTGTAGATCTGCGTCGTCGACAGGCTGGCGTGGCCGAGCAGTTCCTGGATGGTGCGCAGATCGCCGCCACGGCCGAGCAGGTGCGTGGCGAAGGAATGGCGCAGCGCGTGCGGCGTCGCGGTGTCGGGCAGGTTGAGCGCCGAGCGCAGTTTGGCCATGTCGCGCTGGATGATGGCCGGGTTGAGCGGGCCGCCGCGCGCGCCGCGAAACAGGAGTTCCTTGGGATCGAGATGGTAGGGGCAGAGCCGGCGGTATTCGGTGATAGCCCTGAGCGCCACCGGCAGCACCGGCACCAGCCGCGTCTTGCCGCCCTTGCCGGTGACGCGCAGCACGGTGTCGGCCTCCGAGGCCAGATCGGCGCCGGCGAGGCCGAGCGCCTCGGAAATGCGCAGGCCCGAGCCGTAGAGCAGCGTCAGCACGGCGGCGTTGCGGGCGGCGATCCAGGGCTCCTCGGCCAGCTGGCCTTCCACCGATACGACCTGTCTGGCGTCGCTCGCCGTCAGCGGTTTTGGCAGCGATTTGGGTTGGCGCGGCGCGCGCAGCGCGGCGGCGCCAGCGGCGTTGACCAGGCCACGGCGTTCGAGGAAACGCAGCAGTGAGCGGATGCCGGCCAGACCTCGGCCCAGCGTGCGGGCGCCGGCGCCGGCGTTGCGGCGGGCGGCAAGAAAGCCGCGCAGATCGGCCGGACGCAGATTGGCGATGTCGGAGACGCCGGGCGAGCCGCCGCAATGGCCGGTGAGGAAATGCAGGAACTGGCGCGTGTCTCGCTCATAGGCTTCCACTGTCTCGGGTGACAGGCGACGTTCACGCGCGAGCATCTTCAGCCAGCTTTCACGCGCCGCCTGGAGATCGGGTTTCGCCGGGATGAGGAATTCCTGCATGGCGGCATTTTCTTGTATCCGGGTTAGGAAGCGGTGAAGAGCGCGTCATTGAAATGACAGCCGCGTGGGGTTAGAGCAGGCCAAAGGATATTCGCGATGAGCAAGCCGCAAAACCCTGTCCAGATGGCCGTGATCGGCGCCGCCCATGGCATCAAGGGCGAACTCAGGGTGAAGACCTTCACCGGCGATCCGATGGCGCTGGCCGATTATGGGCCGCTCTATGCCAGGGACGGCCGCGCCTTCCAGATCACGGACATAAGGCCGGCCAACACCGTCGTCGTGGTGCGGTTCAAGGGCATCAGCGACCGCAATGCCGCCGAAGCGCTCGCCGGCACGGAATTGTTCGTCGATCGCTCGATGCTGCCGGACGATGGCGAGGAGGATGAGTTCTACCATGCCGACCTGGTCGGACTGGAGGTTCGCGACGACACCGGCACCGCGCTCGGCAAGGTGGTCGCGGTGCATAATTTCGGCGGCGGCGACATTCTCGACGTGACGCTTGCCGGCCGCAAGGGCGTGCTGATCCCGTTCACCCAGGCCGCCGTGCCTGACGTGTCGATCGCCGAGGGCTTTGTCCGCGTCGACCCGGTGGCGGCCGGGCTGGTCGAGGACGAGGATGGCGAGGCGCCGCGCGAGGAAGATTTCGACCCGAAGGGCAGGCCGCGCGGGCCGCGCGACGCCGGGGGCAACCGGTGACATTCCAGGCCTCGGTGCTGACGCTCTATCCCGAGATGTTTCCTGGCGCGCTCGGCCTGTCGCTGGCGGGCCGCGCGCTCGAGGCCGGGACCTGGTCGCTGGAGGCGATCCAGATCCGCGATTTCGCCACCGACAAGCACCGCACCGTCGACGACACGCCGGCCGGCGGCGGTGCTGGCATGGTGATGCGCGCCGATGTCCTGGCCAAAGCCATCGACCATGCCTCACCGCCGGGCGATGCGCGTCCGCGCCTTCTGATGAGCCCGCGCGGTAAACCGCTGACCCAGGAACGAGTACGCGAGCTTGCCGCCGGGCCGGGCGCCGTCATCCTGTGCGGCCGCTTCGAGGGCGTCGACCAGCGGCTGATCGAGGCTCGGGGATTGGAGGAAGTTTCGATCGGCGATTTCATCCTCTCTGGCGGCGAGCCGGCGGCGCTCGTGCTGCTCGACGCGGTGGTGCGGCTGCTGCCCGGCGTGATGGGCAATGCGGTGTCGGGCGAGGAAGAGAGTTTCGAGAATGGCTTGCTCGAACATCCGCACTACACGCGGCCGCAGGAATTCGAGGGCCGGGAGATTCCGCAAGTGCTGATCTCCGGCAATCACAAGAAGATCGCCGCCTGGCGGCGGGCGGAGTCGGAGAAGCTGACGAGGGAGCGGCGGCCGGACCTCTTCGGCGCTCACCCCTTGCCGAAATAGTAAAACGCCAAAAACAGGCCGACGGCGACGACGAAGCCGCGCACCACGTTTTGCGGCACGCGCTTGGCGATCCAGACGCCGGCATAGCCGCCGAGCGCACCGCCTGGAATCATCACAATCGCCTGCGGCCAGGCGACGACGCCACCCGAGACGAAGACGATGATCGCCACCGCGGCGACGACCACGGCCAACATGTTCTTCAGCGCGTTCAGCCGGTGGTAGTCGCCGGCCTGCGTCAGGCCAAGCGTCGCCAGCATCATCACGCCCATGCCGGCGCCGAAGAAGCCGCCATAGATGGCGGTGACGAACTGTGCCAGCAGACCGGCGAGCGAGCCGACCGCCGCCTCATGACCGGGCTTTGGCGCCGGCTTCAGCCACGGCCCGGCGGCAAACAGGGCGGTCGCGCCCAAAAGCAGCCACGGCACCAGGGCGCGGAAGGACGGGTTGGACAGTGCCAGAAGGATGAAGGCGCCGGCCAGCGCACCCGCCGCCGAGATCAGGCACAGCAGCAGGGCACCGCGCCAGAAGTGGCGGATATCGGTCCAGTAGGCGAGCGTCGAAGTGATATAGCCCGGGAATTGCGTGACCGAGGACGTGGCGTTGGCGACGATCGGCGGCACGCCGACCAGTGTCATGGCGCCGAAGGTGACGAAGGTGCCGCCGCCGGCAACCGCATTGGCGGCGCCGGACACGAAGCCCGCCAGGAACAGCAGGATGGCGTCGAAGACGGACATGGAATGCCACCGCGGAAAACTCAGTTATGTCAGGCTTAGAAAGGCCTGAGGGCCGGCGCAACCCGGCACGAAGCGATTACGATGGTGCCATGCCGGCAAAAAAGACTCGTGCGCGGGCGTGACAAAGCGCTGAAATAGCTGTATGTGCGCGCCGAACCGGAAGAAAAATCTGCCGGACCCGTCAACAATGACGGTGTAGTCGCCCCTGTCCGATGTCTTGCAGACGAATGTCTCGGAGGCAAAGGACATAGCCGAGCGGTCAATGGTACTGCAAGGCGAGTGTCGGACGCTCTGACTGTCGGAAGAACAAGAAGTGGATTATTGAGATGGATCTCATCCGTCAGCTCGAGGCCGAGCAGGCCGCCAAGATCGAAGCCAAGCGCAAGCTCCCCGAATTCCAGCCCGGCGACACCGTGCGCGTCCAGGTCCGCGTGACCGAAGGCACCCGCACCCGCGTCCAGGCCTATGAAGGCGTCGTCATCGCCCGCGCCGGTTCCGGCTTCCAGGAAAATTTCACCGTCCGCAAGATCTCCTATGGTGAAGGCGTCGAGCGCGTGTTCCCGGTCTTCTCGCCGATGGTCGAGGGCGTCGAGATCGTGCGCCGCGGCAAGGTGCGCCGCGCCAAGCTCTATTACCTGCGCGACCGTCGCGGCAAGTCGGCCCGTATTTCGGAAAACACCGGCGTGCGCGCCCGCAAGCTCAACGATGAGGAGCGCGACGCGCTGAACGCCGAGAAGGCCCGCATCGAGGCCGAGAAGGTCGCCGCCGCCCAGGCGCTGGCGGCTGAGACGGCCGCCAAGGAAGCCGCCGAGAAGAAGGCCGCCGCCGAGGCTGAGGCAGCCAAGGCCGCCGAGGCGACCCCGGCCGAATAAGGCTTTCGGAAATCCCATTCAAAAAGGCGGCTTCGGCCGCCTTTTTTCGTTTCACCAGACTGTGAACGCTTTCAGCCCCGGAAACAGCATCCGGCAATTGACGACGCATTATCTTGTGCATTAAATAATCGCGCACAAGATAATCGGAGATTTGCAATGGCACTCTACACCACACAGGCTCACGTCACCGGCGGCCGCGCCGGCCATGGCGAGACCACCGACGGCCTGCTCAAGGTCGATCTGGCGATGGCCAAGGAACTCGGCGGGCCAGGTGGCGCCACCAATCCCGAGCAGCTTTTCGCCGTCGGCTACGCCGCCTGCTTCGAAAGCGCCATCCGCTTCGTCGCGCGCAAACAGAAGCTGCCGCTCACCGATGCCGGGGTTACCTCCACCGTCAGCCTGCTTCCCAATGGCGAGGGCTTCAGGCTCGGCGTCGCGCTCGCGGCCCAGACGAAAGGCCTTGATCAGGCGGCCGCGGAAGCGCTTGTATCGGAAGCACACAAGATCTGCCCCTATTCCAACGCCATCCGGGGCAATGTCGAGGTGGCGCTTTCGGTAAAGGCGGCATGACGGGAAAGACCACAAAGAACACCAGCGACGTCCCGGCGGAGACCGCCGGGACGGTCAAGGTGCCTCGACTCGATCAACAGCTCTGCTTCGCGCTCTATTCGGCGAGCGGGCTGATGACGAAGCTCTATCGACCGTTGCTCGATCCGCTCGGCCTGACCTATCCGCAATATCTGGTCATGCTGGCGCTATGGGAGCACGCACCGAGCACCGTGGGCGCGCTTGGCGAGGCGCTGGGCCTCGATTCCGCGACGCTGACACCGCTGCTCAAGCGGATGGAGGCGGGCGGGCTCGTCACCCGCCGTCGCGATGCCGCCGATGAGCGCCGCGTGCTGGTCGAGCCGACGGCCAGGGGCCAGGCGTTGCGTGCGCACGCGAAGGATGTGTCCCTGGCGCTCGCCTGCAGCGTGCCGCTGGAGCCTGGCGAGGCGAGAGCGCTGCACGCGACGCTCACTCATCTTGTCGCCGGCTTGCGCAACGCCACCGCCGACGACCGGTCGGCGGATGCGGAACCGCTGGTTCCGGGTTTGGGATAATTCATGCCATGCCGCCCGGGGATGTCAGCGCTCGACATCTCTCACGGGATGCCGCAGCGTTTGCCATGAGGGCGCGGTGTCCAGCCTTGAGAACTCTCCTGTCGCGATCTCGGACAGGATCGAGAGCAACGCTCCGCCCGCCGCGCGCGCCAGCGAACCGCCCAGGCTGATGCGGCGAACCCCGGCATCGGCGATCTCAGCGAACGTCAAGCCGGAAGCGCCTTGGCCCAGAACATGGTTGACGGGCGAGCCGACCGACCGGCAGATCGTCCGCAAGCCGTCGAGATCCTTCACGCCGGGCGCATAAAGCACTTCCGCGCCAAGCGCCTCAAAGCGCTTCAACCTGCGGATCGCCTCATCCAGATCGTAAGTGCCCTTGCCAAGGCCATCGGCGCGAGCCGTCAGCACGATGTTGTAGCAGCGCGCGGCCTCGGCCGCGACGGCCACGCGCGCCACGGCATCGTCGAAATCGCGAATGGGATGCAAGGGATCAGGCATCCGGTCCTCGATCGAAACGCCGGCCAAACCGGCTTCCGCCGCAAGCCTGACTGTCTCGGCGACGCCGTCGGCAGTAGCAGCGTAACAATCCTCGAGGTCGGCGGTCACCGGAAGGTGGGTCGCGGCGGCTATCTGTGCCGCGTAGGTCAAGCTGTCGTCACGGCTGATATCGTTTGCGCCGTCCTTCCTGCCGCGCGAGAACGCGTAACCGGAGGAGGTCGTCGCCAGCGCTTTGAAGCCTAGCCCAGCCATCATCCTCGCACCTGCGGCATCCCACGGATTGGGGATGATGAAGCAACCGGCACTATGAAGCGCTCGAAAGGTCTCAACTTTCTCCGCACGGGATGCCACCAGGCCAACACTCCTCTTCCAAGTCGAAGGATCCCGGAATGTGCCTCCGCTTGCACCATGCGGCAAGGGCCAGGCACTGCGCGGCCGCATGAAGGACGTGTCCTCGGCACTTGCCTGCAGCATGGGCTGGAGCCTGGCGAGGCGAGAGCGCTGCACGCGACGCTCGCTCATCTTGTCGCCGGCTTGCGCAACGCCACCGCCGATGACCGGTCGGCGGATGCGGAACCGCTGGTTCCGGGTTTGGGGTAGTCCACGCCGTGTGCGGGGTACGGATTATCCCTGAATTCCGAGGTTGAAGGCATCGCAATCCACTTTCGCGTGAGCTTGAGCAGCGGACCGTCTTGCATGGCGCTTGCGGAAAGCTAAAGTCGGCGCCGTCTTTCCTGCAAGCCCGGCGCATGTCCGGGCGCCTTCAATTTTCCGGAGTGTGTCATGACCAAGTCGAAACTGCTGCTGGCCTGCTTGCTGGCCCTGGTGCTGGCGCCCGTTGTCGCGTTCGCGCAGGCGCTGCCCGATCTCGGCGGCAAACAAGTGGTGGTGGTGACTGAAAACGCCTATCCGCCGCTGCAGTTCATCGATCCCAAGACGGGCAAGCAGATCGGCTGGGAATATGACGCGATGAACGAAATCGCCAAGCGGCTCAATTTCAAGGTCGACTACCGGAACACCTCCTGGGACGCGATGATCCAGGCGGTTTCCGACAACCAGTACAACATCGGCATGACCGGCATCACCATCAAGGACGACCGCAAGGAGAAGGTCGATTTCTCCGACCCCTATATGCGCTCGGAGCAGTTCATGCTGGTGCGCGGCGACGAAAGCCGCTTCACCGACGCCAAGACCTTCGGCGCCTTCAAGGACGGGTTGATCGGTGCGCAGCCCGGCACCACGCCCTTCTACACCGCCGTCTACAGCGTGCTCGACGGCAATGAGCAGAACCCGCGCATCAAACTGTTCGAGACTTTTGGCGCCACGGTGCAGGCCCTGAAGTCGGGCGACGTCGATGTCGTGCTGACCGACGGCACCGCCGGCAAGGGCTATGTCGATGCTTCCGAGGGCAAGCTGAAGCTGATCGGCGGCCCGCTCGGCACCGAGGACTTCGGCTTCATCTTCCCGAAGGGATCGGACCTGGTGAAGCCGGTCAACGCCGCGATCGCCGCGCTCAAGGCGGATGGCACGTTCGATGCGCTGAACAAGAAGTGGTTTCTTGACTACAAGATGGGGCAGTGAGCCTCCTTGCGACGTGCATTTCATGATGGTCATGCGCGGCAATTCGCGCTGAGCTTGCGCTTGAACGCCCCCCTCTGCCCTGCCGGGTATCTCTCCCTCAAGGGGGGAGACTGGCTGTTCGGCCAACGGCGCCCTCCAGTCGACGTAGATGGTTGGCGAAAGCCGATCAAAGATCCGATCTCCCCCCTTGAGCGGGAGATGGCTGGCAAGCCAGAGGGGGGTGCCTTGACGCTACCCTTTCGGGACTTCCATCGCGGCGACATCGCCTGATGGCACCCCCTTCGTCATCCTCCGCCAAAGCCGAATTCCCCTGGTGGCTTGCCGCTGCCGCCGTGCTTGCACTGGCGGCGGCCCTTTTCATCGCGGCCAGCGATCTCTATGCCCAGGTCTTCGCCACGGTCGCCAAGGGCATCGGCATCACCGTCTTCGTCACCGTCGTCGCCTTCGCCATGGCGTCGATCATCGGTCTCGGCGTTGCGCTGATGGGCTTGTCGGGTTCGCCCTGGCTTCGCCAGATCGCGCGCTTCTATGTCGAGATCATCCGCGGCGTGCCGATCCTGGTGCTGTTGTTCTGGATCGCCTTTGCCGGCGCGCCGGCCTTCGTCGCGGCCTGGAACGCGCTGACCGCGCCGCTGCAAGGCGCGGGCTATCTGGGTGAGCTCCTGGTGCGCGACGTGTCGCTGTTGTGGCGGGCCATCATGGCGCTGACCATCGGCTACTCCGCCTTCATCTCGGAGGTCTTCCGCGCCGGCATCCAGGCGGTCGAGAAGGGCCAGATCGAGGCGGCCAAGGCGCTTGGGCTGAGCCGTGCGCAACGCTTCCGGCTGATCGTCTTTCCGCAGGCGATCCGCACCATATTGCCGCCGCTCGGCAATGATTTCGTCGCTTTGGTCAAGGATTCCTCGCTGGTCTCGGTGCTCGGCGTCGCCGACATCACCCAGATGGGCAAGATCTATGCCGCCGGCTCGTTCCGCTTCTTCGAGACCTATTCGATCGTTGCCTATATCTATCTCATCCTGACCGTCGGCCTGTCGCTGGCGCTCAGGGCGCTGGAGCGGCGCCTGCGCCGCCAGCACGAGGAATAGTTTTTGGGTAAGGACAGGGTTACGATCCTGTCGACATCGAGGGAGGTCTCATGATCGTCGACAAGGCCAATGCGGCGCTGGATTCCGTCTATGGCGCGGACACGCCGGAAAGACTGGCGCAGGCCTATGCCGCCTGGGCCGCGACCTATGACAGCGAGACCGCCTCGCTCGGCTATCTCCTGCCGTTCCTGATCACCGCCTGGGTGGCGCGCCATGTTCCGGCTGGCGAAGGGCCGCTGCTCGATGCCGGCTGCGGCACCGGCCTGTCGGGTCCGTCGCTGAAGGCGCTGGGCTATGGCGACATTGCCGGGCTGGATCTCTCGGACGACATGCTGAAGATCGCCGGCAGCCGCAACGCCTATAGCGAGCTGAAACAGGCGATGCTGGGCGGGAAGCTACCCTGGCCGGATGGTCATTTCCGCGCCTTCTTTTCCACCGGCGTGTTCACCATCAGCCACGCGCCGGCGGCGGGCCTGCACGAACTGGTGCGCATCACCAAAAAGCGCGGCCACGCTATCTTCACCGTGCGCGACCAGTGTTCGAGAGCGGCGGGTTTCAGGCCGTGTTCGACGAATTGGAGCAGGCGAGAAAATGGCGGCCGGTCGAGCAAAGTCCGTGGTTTCGCTGCTACGCGATCGCCGAGCCGGATGCGCTGGTGAAGACTTTTGTGTTCGAGGTGATGTGAGCTGCGAGTTCCCCGATCTTGGCTCCCTTCCTCTCCCTCCGGAGGGGGGGAGAGGTGGCGCTGCGTAGCAGCGACGGAGTGGGGGAAGGCGGTCCTCGAATGCACCGCCGCTGACAACTTGCCACAGGGCCTCAATCTGGCGAGGCATCGCCCCGGCTTGAAACAACAACGGCCAAGCCTGGTCGACCCCCACTCCGTCTCGGCTTCGCCGAGCCACCTCTCCCCCGATCGACGGGGGAGAGGAAAGGCGCGAGTTCGTCGAGCTTGGTGCCCTTCCTGCCCCTGAAGATGTGTAAGTGAGGGCGGGGAGCCCGCCAGGCCACGCCGCAATTGCCGAAAAGCCAAAACATTGGTATGAGCCACGCCATGGAAGAGCTTTTTGGCGATCCGGCCTACAAGGGGTTCGTGCTGCAGGACAGAAAACGCCTGCCGTCGCGCTTCTCCGCGCGCGTCTGTGGCGCTTTGACCAGCCGACTTAGCTAGACCGCTTTCGCCGGGCCAAGGGCTTGCGGCGTCACACTCTTCCCATTCTCATATCGACGGATTTACGCACATGAGCGCACCGCGCACCCTCTACGACAAGATTTTCGACGACCACGTCGTCGACCGCCAGGACGACGGCACCTGCCTGCTCTATATCGACCGCCACCTCGTCCATGAAGTGACCAGCCCGCAGGCCTTCGAAGGCCTGCGCCTGAGCGGCCGCAAGGTCCGCCATCCGGAAAAGACGCTGGCAGTCGTCGATCACAATGTCTCAACCTCGCCCGAGCGCAAGTTCGGCATCAAGAACGAGGAAAGCCGCATCCAGGTCGAGGCGCTGGCCAAGAACGCCAAGGACTTCGGCGTCGAATATTATTCCGAGAATGATATCCGCCAGGGCATCGTTCACATCATCGGTCCCGAGCAGGGCTTTACGCTGCCCGGCATGACGATCGTGTGCGGCGACAGCCACACTTCGACGCATGGCGCGTTCGGCGCGCTGGCGCACGGCATCGGCACGTCGGAAGTCGAGCATGTGCTGGCGACGCAGACGCTGATCCAGCGCAAGGCCAAGAACATGCTGGTGCGCGTCGACGGCCAGCTGCCGGAAGGCGTCACCGCCAAGGACATCATCCTCGCCATCATCGGCGAGATCGGCACCGCCGGCGGCACCGGCTATGTCATCGAATATGCCGGCGAGGCGATCCGCTCGCTGTCGATGGAAGGCCGCATGACGATCTGCAACATGTCGATCGAGGGCGGCGCGCGCGCCGGCCTGATAGCCGCCGACGAGACCACCTTCGCCTATGTCAAGGACAAGCCGCGCGCGCCGAAGGGCGCGGCCTGGGACGCCGCGCTCGCCTATTGGAAGACGCTGCAGTCGGACGAAGGCGCGCATTTCGACAAGGTGATCGTGCTCGACGCGGCCAAGCTGCCGCCGATCGTTTCCTGGGGCTCGTCGCCCGAGGATGTCGTCTCCGTGCAAGGCATCGTGCCGAACCCGGACGATATCGCCGACGAGAACAAGCGCACCTCCAAGCAGCGGGCGCTGGACTATATGGGCCTGACGCCGGGCACCAAGATCACCGACATCGCGCTCGACCGTGTTTTCATCGGTTCCTGCACCAATGGCCGCATCGAGGATCTTCGCGCCGCCGCCAAGGTAATCGAGGGCAAGACCGTCAATCCGCGCGTCAACGCCATGATCGTGCCGGGCTCCGGCCTGGTCAAGGAACAGGCGGAAGCCGAGGGTCTCGACAAGATCTTCCTCGCCGCCGGCTTCGACTGGCGCGAGCCGGGTTGCTCGATGTGCCTTGCCATGAACGACGACCGGCTGAAGCCGCATGAACGCTGCGCCTCGACCTCGAACCGCAATTTCGAGGGAAGGCAAGGCTTCAAGGGCCGCACCCATCTGGTGTCGCCGGCCATGGCGGCGGCGGCGGCGATCGCCGGCCACTTCGTCGACATCCGCGACTGGAAATAACCTCCGGTCCACACGTTCCGATGATTGCCGGACCCCGGACCGCATTGCGGTTCCGGGGTCTTTTTCATTCGCGCGGTCCGCATATGCGTTCGGGCTTAACCGCTTGTTTGGGCTTGCGCGCTAAGGTCTTCCCTGACGTAAAGCGAGGGGAAGTCACCGTCCTTTGGACACCGGCCTGTTCATAGCGCTGCTCAATCCGACGATCGCGCTGGCCCTCGGCGCGGCCTTCTTCGTCCTATGGGCCTATCAGCGTCACCGGCCCTATCTGGCCGTGCTGGCGCTCAGCTATTGTGTTTCGGCGCCCGGCTTTCTGTTCCAGTATTTCACCTTGCCCATCGGCATGGTGCTGACCAAGCTGGTGTCCAACATCTGCTTCGCCATCGCCGGCTGCTGCCTGTCGGGCGCAATCGTCGCCCGTTATGGCCGCAAGGTGCCCTATGTGGCGATCGGCGTGCTGACCGGTGGCGGTCTGGCCTCGTTCTGCTGGTTCCTCTTTGTCGCGCCGGATCTCACTTGGCGTATCCTGGCGATGAATTTCGCCTTCGGCGGTCTCAGCCTTCTGGTGGCCGCCGAATTGCGCCCGGTGCGCAACAATGGCCCGACCGAGAAGATCCTGTTCGTGCTGTCGCTGCTGTCGGGCCTCAACTTCTTCGTGCGAACCCTCGTCGTCGTCATCGCGCACGGGCCGTTCACCAGCTATGATGGATTCTACAGCTCGTCCTACTGGACGACGGCGCTGCTGTCGCATGCGCTGCTGTCGCTGCTGATCGCGCTCTGCCTGTTCACCGCCGCGGCGCTCGACGTCATGAAGGCCCTGAAGGCCGAGACGCACACCGATCCGCTTTCGGGCCTGCTCAACCGGCGCGGCTTCGAGGAGCGCGCGGCCCAGCTCCTGCGACACTGCGCGATGGCCAGGTTCCCGGTGGCGCTGGTGCTGGCCGACCTCGATCATTTCAAGGCGCTCAACGATGTGCACGGGCATGCCGCCGGCGACCGGGTGATCGCTGATTTCGCCGCCAAGCTCCGGTCGGCCACCGGCGCGCGCGGCGCTGCCGGACGCATCGGCGGCGAGGAGTTCGCTGTGCTCCTGCCACTCAGCGATCTCGCCGCCGCGCGCCTGTTCGCCGAGGCTGTGCGCACGCTCTACTCGGCAGGCGGCGTCGACGGGCTTCCCGCCGGCACCAAGGTCACCGCCAGTTTCGGCGTGGCGGCCCGCAACGGCGAGGAAGCGCTGGAGCCGTTGATGCGGCGTGCCGACGAGGCGCTTTACAAGGCCAAGAAAAATGGCCGCGACAGCGTGCGCCTGTCGTACGAACGGCCCGAAACGTTGTTCGTGCCGGAGCCGTCCAAGGCCGGCTGAAGCCGTGTATCCCGCCTCACGTTAACGTCTTTTTCGCCCGTCGGTGTTTAGGTGAGACACGGGGTGCGAAAGAGATGAGCGGCGCGAACTTCATCTTGTTGATCAATCTGTCGGTTGCCGGCCTGCTGGCGGCATCCTTCATGGCGGTGGCGTTTCATGATGTCGGCCGCGCCCCGGCGCGCTGGTTTGCTTCTGGCTATGTCCTGGGCATGGTCTATTCGGCGATCGAATTCAGCATTCCCGCCTTCACCGATGCCCGGCTGCCGGTGGTCACCGCCTTCGCGGTTTTCCTGGGCGCAACAATAGCCTTCAACGTCGGACTGGCCCGCAAATACGGCGTCGCGCCGCCATGGTCGCCGATGCTGTTCTTCTTGGTCGCCGCCACCATCGTCGTCTATTTCGTGCAAGACCTGCCGCGCCAGTCGCTGGTGCGCATGATGGCCTACCAGCTCCCCTATGCCGTCATGCAATTCGTCGGATTGGCCATCGTCTGGTCGTCCAGGCAAAGGCGTGGCCGGCTCGATCGTATCCTGATGGCGGTGCTCGCAGCCAGCGGCGTGCAGTTCGCCTCAAAGCCGTTCATCGCGCATGCGCTCGGCGGCTGGGGCGCCAATCCGCAGGCCTATCTGCAAAGCAGCTACGCGCTGGTGTCGCAATCGCTCGGCACCGTCTTTGCCCTGGCCATGGCGCTGCTGACGCTGGCCATCCTTGTCCGCGATGTGTTGGCCGAAGTGACGTCGAGATCGGAGACAGATACGCTGTCCAGACTGCTCAATCGCGGTGCCTTCACGCGCCAGGCCGAGCAGGCCGTGCTTGGCGCCATGCGGCAAGGCGTGCCGGTCGCGCTGGTCATCGCCGATCTCGATCATTTCAAGAGCATCAACGACAATTTCGGCCATGCCTCCGGCGACCGGGTGATCGAGACCTTTGCCGGTTTCCTGCGCGAAGCCGCCGCCGGGCACCATGTCGCGGGCCGCATCGGCGGCGAGGAATTCGCCATCATGCTGCCCGGAACCAATCTGGCCGCCGCCCGGCTGTTCGCCGAGGGCACGCGCAGCGCATTCGGCGCGCTGCCCATCGACGGGCTGCCGGCGGACAATCGCTGCACGGCGAGTTTCGGGGTTGCCGAACTTCATCCCGGTGAAACCACCGCCGATCTCATGCGGCGCGCCGACGAGGCGCTCTACCTGGCAAAGAATGCCGGGCGTGACTGCGTCCGTGTCTCGGCCGGGCCGGGAGGCGAGTGGTCGTCCAGCGCAATCGTCATCAATTCCAGATCAGCATGACTTTGGTCGAAACGTCATCCTGATCCATCTCTTCGCCGTTTCCGTGAAACGGCGAATTGTACTAGCGGCAGGGGCTGAGTTCCGGCATCTCGCCGTCGGAAAGCCCGTACATATAGCTGCGGCCTTTGACGAAGACCGGCGGCCGGTAGCAATCGCCATAGCCTGAAATCTCGTCGGATTCGTTCTGGTAGATCACCTTGGGCTGTCCGGCGCTGGTGTAGTCGGCCAGCTTCTTGGCCAGCTTGCCTTGGCCGACGATGATGCGCTTGTAGCCGGCCGCGCTGTCGATGACGAGATTGCCGAAGGAATCGGCGTAGACGCGATCCTGGTGGCGTCCATTGGCCAGCGTGGGCGTCGCCAGGCCGGCGAGCGAGACGGCCACGATAAGCGCCGAGAGGCGTGATCTGCTTGAGTTCGAACGCATGGTCTTCCCGATGGTTAGAGGCCAAAGCGCGTCGAGACGCGCTTTTTGGTTACTTGTCTGGATGCATGTCGTTGCCCCAAAACCGCTGACGCACTTTTGGGCGACATGCATGGCTCCTCGAATCAGAAATTAACCTTTTCTTAACCTTTGTTAAGAGGCCGGCGCGTTGCGCGGCGATGTCTCGTCAAACATGGTTAATTCCCGACTGGAGTGAAAACCCGATAGCCATCATTCGGCCATGCTTGGCGGCACCATCGCGGCCGGCATCGAATGGACTTAAAGGCAGCCTCGGGGCAACCTTGATCTGGGCGCAACATCGTGGCTAGTCTGCCGCGCGGGAGGACAGCATATGGGATTACGCCGGACGGTTCGGGTGTCCGTTTTCCCGTTGCTTGCCGTCGTTGCGGCCTGTGTGCCGCAGGATGGCGCGCCGAAGGCGGCCAATGTCGTCCCGCCTGCGCCGGCTCGGCAGTCCATCGCAGCCGCGACGCCCCCGGCATCGGCGCCTCCTGCACCGGCAACCAAGATCACCACCGACCTCACCGCGCCGCGATCCACAGTGGGTACGGCAACCTATGGATGCGGCAATGGCAGCGCGATCACCATCCAAAACCTCGGCTCGTCGTTGCGTGTGATCGAGCCGAATGGCGCGACCGAAGAGTTTGCGGCGTCGCCCGCCAACCAGTCCAGCCGCTACCAGGAAGCCGCCACGCATAACGCAATCGTGATCGACGGGCGTGAGGCGTTGGTGATGAAGAGGGGCTCGACGCCGCAGACCTGCAAGCGCTAGGCCGCACGGCCAAGAAGTCGCTTATGCTGCACTGCAGCGATATCGAGCCGGCCTTGGGTCCTCCACCCCTAATCGATTGAAGCCCGAGCCCGCCTTTTTGTCAGACTAAATGACGTTTCCAAAACGATTTTCTGGCTTTGACGCGGTGCAAAAAGAGCATTAGAAACCGCCTGTCCGAAGTCGCAACCGGAAGCGGCAATGCCGCGTTTCCATCTGAGGCTAAGCGCGTCGCGCCGAAACGGATTCATGCGACGCGCTTTGGATTGTTGTTCTGTGCATGCCGTCCTCGCAAAACCGAGGTCACTTTTGGGCGACATGCACGAAGACGCCAAACCTGGGGGAGCCATGAGCAAATCACCAGCCACCCGCGAATTCGCCAGACGTGAACGGCCGCTTTCGCCGCACCTGACGATCTACCGGCCGCCGGTCACCATGACGATGTCGATCATCCATCGCATCACCGGCGGGGCGCTTTATTTCGGAACGCTGCTGGTCTCGGTCTGGCTGATGGCGGCGGCGAGTTCTCAAGGCGTCTTCGACTGGGTCAACTGGGCCTTCGGCACCTGGCTCGGCCGGCTCATCCTGTTCGGCTACACCTGGGCGCTGATGCATCACATGCTGGGCGGCGTGCGCCACCTGGTCTGGGATACGGGCGCCGGGCTGGAAAAGCATACGGCCTCGAAGATCGCCTGGGCGACGCTTGTCGGCTCGGTCCTGCTCACCCTGCTGATCTGGATCGCCGGCTACATGGCGCGAGGAGCCTGATCATGAGCGGCAAGAGCAATACCGACATGCGCACGCCGCTGGCGAAAGTCCGCGGCCTCGGCTCCGCCCGCGAAGGCACCGGCCATTTCTGGCGCCAGCGGCTGACGGCCATCGCCAACATCCCGCTGATGCTGTTCTTCGTCGGGTTCCTGATCGCGCTCAACGGCGCCGGCTATGCGGAAGTGCGCGCGGCGCTCGCCAATCCGTTCGTGGCGCTGGTGCTGGCCCTGGTGCTCATCTCCGGGCTCATCCATATGCGCCTCGGCATGCAGGTGATCATCGAGGATTACATCACCAGCGAAGGCTTGAAGCTGGCGACGATCGCGCTCAATACATTTTTCACCGTAGCGGTCGGCGTCGCCTCGATCTTCGCCCTGCTCAAGCTGGCATTCGGAGGCTGAGTTGGCCAAGGACGCGAAATCAGCCAAAATGGCAGGCTATAATTTTGTCGACCACAAATTCGACGTGGTGGTGGTCGGCGCCGGGGGGGCGGGCCTGCGCGCCACGCTCGGCATGGCCGAACAGGGCCTGCGCACCGCCTGCATCACCAAGGTGTTCCCGACGCGCTCGCACACGGTGGCCGCGCAAGGCGGCATTGCCGCTTCGCTGTCCAATATGGGCCCCGACAATTGGCAATGGCATCTCTTCGACACCGTCAAGGGTTCGGATTGGCTGGGCGACATCGACGCGCAGGAGTACATGGTCCAGCAGGCGCCTGCCGCCGTCTACGAACTCGAACATTACGGCGTGCCGTTCTCGCGCACCGAAGAAGGCAAGATCTATCAGCGGCCGTTCGGTGGCATGATGATGAATTTCGGTGAAGGCCCGCCGGTGCAGCGCACCTGCGCCGCCGCCGACCGCACCGGCCACGCCATGCTGCACACGCTCTACGGCCAGTCGCTGAAGAACAACGCGCAGTTCTTCATCGAGTATTTCGCGCTCGACCTGATCATGGAGCCGGATGGCACCTGCACCGGTGTCGTCGCCTGGAACCTCGACGACGGCACCATCCACCGCTTCTCGGCCAAGATGGTGGTGCTGGCCACCGGCGGTTACGGCCGGGCCTATTTCTCCGCCACCTCGGCGCACACCTGCACCGGTGACGGCGGCGGCATGGCGGCTCGCGCCGGCTTTCCGCTGCAGGACATGGAGTTCGTGCAGTTCCACCCAACCGGCATCTATGGCGCCGGCTGCCTGATCACCGAAGGCGCGCGCGGCGAGGGCGGCTATCTCGTCAATTCCGAAGGCGAGCGCTTCATGGAGCGCTACGCGCCGTCGGCAAAGGACCTTGCCTCGCGCGACGTCGTCTCGCGCTGCATGACGCTGGAGATCCGCGAAGGCCGCGGCGTCGGCCCGAAGAAGGACCACATCTTCCTGCATCTCGACCATCTCGACCCAGCCGTGCTGCATGAGCGGCTGCCCGGCATTTCGGAATCGGCAAAAATCTTTGCCGGCGTCGACCTGACCAAGGAGCCGATCCCGGTGCTGCCGACGGTGCACTACAATATGGGCGGCGTGCCGACCAATTACTGGGGCGAGGTGCTCAACCCGACGGCGAGGAGCCCGGACAAGGTGTCGCCGGGCCTGATGGCGGTCGGCGAGGCCGGCTGTGCCTCTGTCCACGGCGCCAACCGGCTGGGCTCGAACTCGCTGATCGACCTGGTTGTGTTCGGCCGCGCGGCGGCGATCCGGGCCGGCCAGGTCATCGACCGCAAGTCGGCGATCCCCGCCCCCAACGAGGCCTCGGTCGAAAAGATCATGGATCGCTTCGACCGGCTGCGCCACGCCAATGGCTCGACGCCGACGGCAAGCTTGCGTGAAAAGATGCAGAAGGCGATGCAGGAAGACGCCGCCGTGTTCCGCACGCAGGAATCGCTCGAAAACGGCTGCAAGCGCATTTCGCAAATCTGGGGCGAGCTCAAGGACATCAAAGTGTTCGACCGCTCGATGATCTGGAATTCGGATCTGGTCGAGACGCTGGAACTGGAAAACCTGATGGCCAACGCCATCACCACCGTCTACGGCGCCGAGGCGCGCAAGGAGAGCCGCGGCGCGCATGCGCGTGAGGACTTTTCCGCGCGCGACGATGCCGCCTGGCGCAAGCACACGCTGGCCAGGGTGAGCGAAGACGGCAAGGTGACGCTCAGCTACCGGCCGGTGCACACCGAGCCGCTGCTGGCCGAAAAGGACGGCGGCATCAGCCTCGCCAAGATCGCGCCCAAGGCCAGGGTGTACTGACAATGGCGCTGGCGGCCACGGGATATTCCGGCAAGCCCCTTCCGGCCAAGCTCGGCCTGAAGGACGGTATGACTGCCGCCTTCATCGCGCTGCCGCCGGAGCTCGACGAACTGGCCGGCGCCGTCGATTTCGCAGAGGTCGATCGGCTGGCCGAATGGTCCGACATTTCGGGTAGCCATCAAAGATACGATGCCGTCCACGCCTTCACCAAACAACGCGCCGAGATCGAGGATCGCCTTGGCGACGTCGAGGCGGCGATCAAGCGTGACGGCATGGTCTGGGTGTCGTGGCCGAAGAAGGCATCGAAAGTGCCGACCGACGTCACCGAGGGTATCGTGCGCATTGAAGCGCTGAAGCGCGACCTTGTCGACGTCAAGGTCGCTGCCGTGAATGAAATCTGGTCCGGGCTGAAGCTCGTCATCCGAAAGGACCTGAGGTAATGGTCGAACTGACGCTCCCCAAGAATTCGAAGATCCAGCAGGGCAAGACCTGGCCGAAGCCGGAAGGCGCCACCAATCTGCGGGAATACCGCATCTACCGCTGGTCGCCGGACGATGACGAGAACCCGCGCATCGACACCTATTTTGTCGACATGGACGATTGCGGACCGATGGTGCTCGACGCGCTGCTGTGGATCAAGAACAAGATCGACCCGACGCTGACCTTGCGCCGCTCCTGCCGCGAAGGCATTTGCGGCTCCTGCGCCATGAACATCGACGGCTCCAACACACTGGCCTGCACCAAGGGCTGCGACGACATTTCCGGTGCGGTAAAGGTCTATCCGCTGCCACACATGCAGGTGGTGAAGGACCTGGTGCCCGACCTCACCAATTTCTACGCCCAGCACGCCTCGATCGAGCCGTGGCTGAAGACGGTGTCGCCGCAGCCGGCCAAGGAATGGCTGCAGAGCCATGAGGACCGCGAGAAGCTCGACGGGCTCTACGAGTGCATATTGTGCGCCTGCTGCTCGACCTCGTGCCCGAGCTACTGGTGGAACGGCGACCGCTATCTCGGCCCGGCAACCCTCTTGCAGGCCTATCGCTGGCTGATCGACAGCCGCGACGAAGCCAAGGGCGAGCGGCTCGACAATCTCGAAGACCCGTTCCGGCTCTATCGCTGCCACACCATCATGAACTGCGCGCAGACCTGCCCCAAGGGTCTCAACCCGGCCAAGGCGATCGCGGAGATCAAGAAGATGATGGTGGAGCGGCGGGTTTAGCTGCCGGATGCGGTCGATGGCTATCGCACCGGAAGCCGTCGAGGCGGCCGGGAACCGCACCCTCTATTTTTGGGAGTCACCTATTTACTGGAATGCGACTGTTAGACACGCAGAGAGTGGGCGGGGCTCGAACCCGCGTCCTCTCGCTTAGCAGGCGAGCGCTCTATCCAACTGAGGCTACCACTGCGTAACCCTTGCGGGTTGATCGTGTTCGCACGACCGGCGGGAATATGGGATAGCCGCCGTGCGGTTTCAAGTCACTTGCTCCGAAGCAATGAATACCTTTGGATACAGGTAACGAAATCTGCGGTCACGCATCAATCGACTCGCCTTCCCCCAAGAATCAGGCAAGCTACATCCTAGTTCAGCCAATTGAGTCGATGAAACTCTGACAATTGGAGAGATCAATGGTGCGCAGGGTTCGAGCAGGCAACGTAAAAACCGCTTTGTATAAAATTACGAAGGAACTAGTGGCAAAAGGCACATACTCTACTCCAAATGCTGTCAGGGAATTGAGGTCTAAACACGGAAAGGCAGTCGACGCCGATCTCCAAGACGTCTTGGATATGGGCCTAAAAGTTATTGCTGGCATTGTTCGTTCCAGGCCCAATGGGAGTGCCGACCAAGGTGATCTCACGCGGGAACTGGGTATCCGAGAATTTGAGACGTTCTTCTTTAACGGCCCAGACGGAAAATCCGAGAGTAAGGTCGTGAATGTTTTGGATTCGACCCTTGAGGTCTATGACTCTCGCGTGGTTCCAGTGAAAAAATCGCGCGCTGCGCTGAATGTAAAAGAGGGTTCAGCCAAATATTTCGAAGAGATGCGAGAGCAGGGACTGGTGGGTGTGACGCTTCGTAGATACCTCGCTGATCGGAGGTAGAACCTGCGGTGCGGCAGATGTTTGGCTCGCGCGTCGAGCGCAATGAGCTTCAGCTCGCAGTTCTCGCTCACTGCGCCGCTACCATGTGTCCGACGCCAGCGCCTTGATGCGGGAAAAGGACTGAAAAGTGTGACGCTTCGTAGCGCATCTGTCGGTCGAAAATGGACGACGTTTCGCGAACGGTCGTGGTATCGGAAGCTTTGGGTATAGAAATCCATGAGCGAAGACCTTCCCATCCTCTCCCCCATCGAAGCGCGCGTGCTCGGCTGCCTGATCGAGAAGAAGGAGCTGACGCCTGATGTCTATCCGCTGACGCTCAACGCGGCCCTTGCCGCCGCCAACCAGAAGACGGCGCGCGACCCGGTCATGGCGCTGGAACAGACGGAGGTGCACCGGGCGCTGAAGCTGCTCGAGCAGAAGGGGCTGGTGCGACAGATGTTCGGCTCGCGCGTCGAGCGCTACGAGCATCAGATGGCGCAACGCTTCTCGCTGACCACGCCGCAGACCGCCTTGATCGGCCTGCTCCTGCTGCGCGGGGCGCAGACGGCGCATGAACTGTTGGCTCGAGCCGAGCGCATGGCGCGGTTTTCATCCATCGAAGATCTGCGCGGTGAACTCGACATGCTGATCGGCCGCCGGCCGCCGCTGGTGCAGGAAATCCCGCGCGGGCCAGGCCAGCGCGAGGACCGCTACGTGCATCTTCTCGCCGGCCCGGTGGACGTTGCGGCTTTATCGGCGCAACGCAGTGCGCCGGCCATGCCTCACTCCGACCTGGAAGCGAGGCTGGAAGCACTGGAACAGGAAGTCGCCGCATTGCGCGCCCGGCTTGACGCGCTGGGCGCTTAGGCAACTGGCAATCATTATGGATGTTGGCGGAACAGCGCCCCCCTCTGTCCTGCCGCACATCTCCCCTCAAGGGGGGAGATTGGCAGCTCCGACCTCGGCGCTTGTCCGTTTTCTCAGCCAAGCCTGGCGTCGAGCGAGACCTTGATCGCGCCAAGCGCCTTGGAGACCGGGCATTCGGCCTTGGCCTTCTCGGCCAATTCCTTGAATTTCGCCGCATCGATGCCGGGCACCTTGCCGACCAGCGTGATCGCGCTGCCGGTGATGCCGGTGCCTGGAACCAGCGTCACCACCGCCTTGGCGTCGAGTTCGGCGGCGGGCGTGCCGTTCTCGGCCAGGAAGTGCGAAAGCTGCATGGCGTAGCAGCCAGCATGCGCGGCCGCGATCAGCTCTTCCGGGTTGGTGCCGGATTTGCCGCTTTCATCCTCGAAGCGCGCCTTGAACGAATAGGGTGTGCCCTTGAGCGTCCCGCTCTGGCTGTCGAGCGTGCCCTTGCCTTCTTTCAGATTGCCTTTCCAGACGGCGGTTGCGGTGCGGTCCATGAAGTCCTCCTTGGTTGTCGTGAACTCGGGGGTTGTCGTGAACTTGGCCCGGGTGAGCCCCCGCGTCCGCTCAACTATAGCGCGGGTGGGCGCGAACACCACCGCGCTGTTTGGACCACGCACGATGACGGCGCATTTGCATTCGGAAAATATTGGGGCAGCCTGGAAAAAATATCCGCGCAAAAATGTCGACTTCCATGCGACCCGGCCGTCCTGTGGGCGGCCATGGGATTTGTGGCCTGATGGAGGTTCACATGGACAATCTGTTCTTCACACTGTGGAAGAGCCCGGGCCACGCGCCTGAGCGACAGGAAGACTTCTGGCTCGATCTGCCGGCGCCCGGCTTCGGCCGGCTGCTGGCGGCGGTCGCCATCATCGGAGTCGGGGTGTGCCTGCTCGATCATGCGGCGGCCAAAGGCCCGGCTGACAGCCTGATCGCCTCATCCTATGATTCGTCGCGATAAGGGAGATGGACATGCAATATGTTTGCCTGGTTTACGGTGAGGAGAAAGATCTCCACGCCATGACGACAGAGCGGTTGGCCAAGCTCGACGCCGATTCGCTGGCCCATGACCGGTCATTGGACCAACGCGGGATGCTGATCATCGCGCAAGCGCTGCAACCGGTGAAAACCTCGAAAACCGTTCGCAGGCGCCAGGGCAAGCGGCTGGTCACCGACGGCCCGTTCGCCGAAACCAAGGAGCAGTTGCTCGGTTTCGTCATGATCGAGGCGAAGGATCTCGACGAGGCGCTGGAAATCGCCGGCGAGATCCCGCTGGCCGAGATCGGCACCATCGAGGTGCGCGCGATCTACAACGTGCCGGGGTCATAGATGGCGTCCGGCCTCGACGGCAAGGCCCGTGGGCCACGCTTGTTATTCGCCTAAGCTTCACCAGCCGCAAATTGAATTTTCTTCGCCGCAAGCAACCCGCGCGTGTTGAAGCAGCGCGTCAGTTCTCTTATCGTCCCTCGGATTTCCGGGGGATTTCGACATGCCTTTCCTGATTGCTGTCCTTGGCGTGCTGGGTGCGGCTGCGTTCTGGTGGTACCGGATGAAGGCCATGAACGATGCCGCGCGCGAGGTCGCCGATGTCGTCGGGCGCGTGCAAGGCAATATCAGGCGCAAGAAGCTGCGCAAGCAGGCGGCCCTGTCGCCGCTGACGGCGATCGACGATCCGGTGGTGGCCGCAGCGACGCTGATTGCATCGATCGTCTCCGAGAATGGGCCCATCCTGCCGCAGCGCGAGGCCGTCATCCGGGCGGTGATCTCCGAGATCGCCGACAAGAAGAAGACCGACGAGGCGGTGATCTACGCCAAATGGGCGGCCTCACAGATCGACGACACCACCGTCGTCATCGACAAGCTGGCGCCGTTCCTGCGCGAGCGTCTCGACGTCGCCGAACGCAACGATCTGCTGCAGATGGTCAACCGCGCCGCCCAGGGTGGCGAGAAGCGCCTCGAGATCGCCGACCAACGCATGCTGCGGCTGCGGCAGAAGCTGGGTTTTGAAGTGAACTAGGCTGTGCAGCCAGGGCGTAGTGAATGCAGCCTGGGGGCAACGCCTCGCGCACGCGAACACAATCGCTTGCTTCGAATGTCGGAATTGGGTTCCCGCTCTGCGCATTTCATGGCGGCCCCCTCGCTACGACCGGCATAATTTATCGGTCCGTCGATTGGCTCAAGGAGAATTCGCATGCGTGGTCATTGTTTATGTGGCGCCATTGCTTTCGAGGTCGATGGTCCGGCACAAGCATGCGTGAGCTGTCATTGTGAAAGTTGTCGGCGGCAATGTTCTGCGCCGATGACCACCTATATTGGCGTCTTGGACGACCAATGGCGATGGCTGGGCAAGCCACCGAAGGTATTCAATTCTTCTCCCGGTGTGGAAAGAACATTTTGCGATCACTGTGGCTCGCCACTGTCTTTCCGCTCAAAGAACATGTCCGGCGTCATGCATTTCTTTGCCGCGGCGATGGAGGAGCCGGAAAAATTTGCACCAACGCTGCATGTCGCTTTTGAGGAGAAGCTCCCCTGGTTGAAACTCGCCGACGGCCTGCCCACGCGTTTTGGGCCTGACTATAGGAAAGGCTAGATCGCCTCGCCTTTCAGCAGCCGCGGCGTGTCCGCGGACAATCCCGACGCCTGCCGGATGAAAAACTCCTTCAGGCGCGGCATGCGCTCGACGAGGCCGAGGCCGATGTCGCGGACGGTGCGCAGCGGGGTGATGTCGTTGGAAAACAGCCGGTTCAGCACATCCGTCGTGACGCCCATCTGCACCGTGTCGAAACGGCGCCATTGCTGGTAGCGTTCGAGCACGTCGAGTGCGCCGATGTCCTGGCCGAGCCGGTCGGCCTCGACGATTACCTCGGCAAGCGCTGCCACATCCTTGAAGCCGAGATTGAGGCCCTGGCCGGCGATCGGATGGATACCGTGGGCGGCGTCGCCGGCAAGGGCCACGCGCGGAGCGACGAAGGCGCGCGCGATGGTGAGACCGAGCGGCCAGGCGCGCGGCTTGTCGGCGACGCGGATCTCGCCGAGCTTCAGGCCGAAACGCTGTTCGAGCTCATGCTCGAAGACGAGATCGTCGCCTTCCACCAGCGCTTTGGCATCTTGCGCGCGTTCGACCCAGACGATCGACGAGCGGTTGGTGCCGTCCTCATCGGGTTTCAGCGGCAGCGTGGCGAAGGGGCCGGCCGGCAAGAAGTGCTCTTCGGCACGGCCATTGTGCGGTCGTTCATGCGCCACGGTGCAGACGATGCCGGACTGGCCATAGTCCCACTTCACCGTCTTGATGCCGGCCATGTCGCGCAGCTTCGAATTGACGCCGTCGGCGGCAACCAGCAGCCGCGCGGTCAGCGCGGCGCCGTCGGCCAGATGCACGGTGATGCCGGCGCCATTGGTCTCGAAACCCTGCACGGCGACACCTTCGATGATGTCGATGCCGAGCGTTTCGGCCCTGGCGCGCAAGGCGCCGTTCAGCGACTTGTTGGCGACCATATGCGCGAAGGGCTCGCCCGGCGCCACTTCGCCGCCAAAGGTCAGGAACACCGGGCGCACCGGATCGGCATTGCGCGAATCGGTGATGATCATCTCGGTGATCGCCTGCGCCTGCGGCGCGATCTCGGCCCAGACGCCGAGCTGGTCGAGCATGCGGCAGGCGGCAGCGGCAATGGCCGAGGCGCGGCCGTCGCGCTGCCAGGCACCGGCGGGCGCGGCATCGACCAGCGCCACGGCCAGATGCGGTCGAGCCTGCTTCAGCGAGACGGCGGTGGCCAGGCCGACATAGCCGGCGCCGGCGACGAGAACATCGAGCCCGGATCTGGTCTTGGCGTCCGCCTTGCGTTCCATTGCCTTGGCTCCTTGCGCGCCGGCCCTGGCCCGCGCCCTTGACGGCTCGTTCTTCCTGTCGGAAACCGCCATAGCAATTTTGCGGCGAGGTCACAAAACATGACGGCGGCGATCGACGAGCTTCTGAGCATTCTCGACCTCGAGAGGCTGGAACACAATCTGTATCGTGGTCGCAGCCCCCAGGTGGAGTGGCAGCGCGTGTTCGGCGGCCAGACCATCGCCCAGGCGCTGGTTGCGGCGCAGCGGACGGTGGAACCGGACCGCTTCGTGCATTCGCTGCACGGCTATTTCATGCGGCCGGGCGACATCAGGGTGCCGATCGTCTACGAGGTCGACCGCATCCGCGACGGCGGCTCCTTCACCACCCGACGCGTGCTGGCGATCCAGCACGGACAGGCGATCTTTTCGCTGGAAGCCTCGTTCCAGGTCGACGAGAAGGGGCTGGAGCACCAGTTCGCGCTGCCCGACGACGTGCCGCCGCCGGAAGGGCTGCTGACGCAGCGCCAGCTGCTCGAAAGAGCCGAACGCGTGCCGGAGGCGGTGCGCCGCTTCTGGGCGCGCGAGCGGCCGCTGGAGCTCAGGCCGGTCAATCTCCAGCACTATGAAAGCCGCGACAAGCTGCCGCCCCGGCAGAATGTCTGGATCCGCCTTGCCGGCCCGGTTCCCGACGACCGCGCGCTGCAATCGGTGCTGCTGGCCTATCTCTCCGACATGACGCTGCTGGACACCTCGACCTTCGCGCATGGGCGCGGCCTGTTCGATCCCGACATCCAGGCGGCGAGTCTCGACCATTCGATGTGGTTCCACCGGCCGCATCCGCTCGACGGCTGGCTGCTCTATGCCCAGGACAGCCCGTCGAGTTCGGGATCGCGCGGCTTCAGCCGCGGCACGCTCTATGCGCGCGACGGCACGCTGATCGCCTCGATGGCCCAGGAAGGGTTGATCCGGCTCAAGCGTTGAGCATTGCGAGTCTTGTTTGAGCAGGATCACCGGACAAACGAAAACCGTTTGTCCGAGAAAACCCGGCTCGGCTTTTCGGGATCATGCTCAAAGCCGGCAAATTAGGCAATTTCCAAAAATTGCATATTTTTTGAGCATGTGATGTGCCGCGCGCATTGGCACCTGCTGCCTCCAATCACCTCATTCCCTTTGTTTACAACGGGTTAACACCCTGCTTCGGCACTTGGCACGGAGCTTGAATCCTTGTGGGCACTCTCCGGCTCTTTGGGATCGGTGAAGTCGTGCAAACGCGGGGGACCGCAACAGCAAAGGGTGAAACCTTATGAAAATCGTGATGGCAATCATCAAGCCGTTCAAGCTGGACGAGGTACGCGAAGCGCTTACCGCCGTCGGCATCCAGGGCCTGACCGTCACCGAAGTCAAAGGCTACGGGCGTCAGAAGGGACATACGGAAATCTATCGCGGAGCGGAATACGCGGTCAGTTTCCTGCCGAAGATCAAGATCGAGGTCGCTGTCAGTGCCGACATGGTCGACAAGGCCGTCGAAGCCATCACTGCCGCGGCCAAGACCGGCCAGATCGGCGACGGCAAGATTTTCGTTTTCGGCATCGATCAGGCGGTGCGCATCCGCACCGGCGAAACAGACACCGACGCGCTCTGAGCGGCGAACACGTATTCCAATGGAGAGTTCAATGAATATTTCTTCCACCTTGAAGACGACGGGACGGGCGGCCCTTCTGGGCTCGCTTGCCCTGGCAGCATTGGGCAGCGTCGCCGCCTTTGCGCAGGAAGCCGCTCCGGCCGCTGCCGCCGCCGCGCCTGCTGCCGCGCCCACCCCGGTGCTCGACACCGGCAACACCGCCTGGATGCTGACCTCGACGGCCCTGGTGCTGATGATGACCATCCCGGGCCTGGCGCTGTTCTACGGCGGCATGGTGCGCAAGAAGAACGTGCTCGCCACCATCATGCAGAGCTTCGCCATCACCTGCCTGGTCACGGTGCTGTGGTTCATGTTCGGCTATTCGCTGGCCTTCACCACCAATGAATCCGCCAGCATGAACAGCTACATCGGCGGCTTCTCGAGATTCTTCCATCACGGCATCACCGTCTCGACGCTGTGGCTGCCGGGGGTCGCGAACATTCCTGAATTCGTCTTCTCGATGTTCCAGATGACCTTCGCCATCATCACGCCTGCCCTCATCGCCGGTGCCTTCGCCGAGCGCATGAAGTTCTCGGCGCTGCTGATCTTCATGGCGCTGTGGCTGCTGGTCGTCTATGCGCCGATCGCGCATTGGGTCTGGGGCGGCGGCTTCCTTGGCGCGGCCGGCGTGCTCGACTTCGCCGGCGGCACGGTCGTCCACATCAACGCCGGTGTCGCGGGCCTGGTCTGCGCGCTGGTCCTGGGTAAGCGCGAAGGCTACGGCACCACCAACATGGCGCCGCACAACCTGGTCTACTCGGTGATCGGCGCCTCGCTGCTGTGGGTCGGCTGGTTCGGCTTCAACGCCGGTTCGGAACTGGCGGCCGACGGCCTTGCCGGTGCCGCCATGCTCAACACCCAGGTCGCCACCGCCGCGGCGGCTCTCGCCTGGATGTTCGCCGAATGGATCGTCGCCAAGAAGCCCTCGGTGCTCGGCATCATCTCGGGTGCCGTCGCCGGTCTCGTCGCGGTGACGCCGGCTTCCGGCTTCGTCAACCCGACCGGCGCCTTCATCGTCGGCATCGTCGCCGGCGTGATCTGCTACATCTCGGCGGTCAAGGTGAAGCACATGTTCGGCTATGACGACTCGCTCGATGCCTTCGGCGTCCATGGCGTCGGCGGCGTGGTCGGTGCGTTGCTGACCGGCGTGCTCGCCGATCCGGCGATCAATGCGCTCGGCAAAGACGCTTCCATCGGCAAGCAGCTCTACGGCATCGTCTTCACCATCCTGTGGACGGCGATCGCCACCTTCGTGATCCTCTACATCGTCAAGGCGCTGGTCGGCCTGCGTCCGACGACCCAGGAAGAGGTCGAAGGCCTCGACATCTCCCAGCATGGCGAAGTGGTGCCGTAAGGCCAGCCTCGCCAATGGGGCCGGCGGATCCTCCTCCCGCCGGCCCCGTTGTCCCTCACGCAATTCCAGGGAAAACCGCAATCCGGCTTTCCCGGAGCTGCTCCAGAGATCCCGTCGTGACGCTCCCGCAAGGAGCTCACGCCTTGAGGCCCGGATTGTTTCCGGGCCTCTTTTTTTGGTAAAATGTTCTAGCTATACCCCGGTTCGCGCAATCACGTTCGCGTGATGGACCTTTGGGAAGAAACATCGACCGCATTGGTTCCGAACTGTGGGGGCGATCGTCGTTCTGACGCTCGTGCAAAAAACAGGGAGGAACTTTCTCATGAACCTCAAGAATATCTGCCTTGGAGCGCTCGCTCTTTCCATGGTCGGTGGCATGGCATTTGCCGGTGCTCTGGATGAACCGGACAACATGGCACCGTTCTTCACCGATTCCAGCATGAAGACCATGAAGCCCGAGGCGGATTTCAAAGCAGCCTGGGCCTCGACGGCCAAGGACAAGCAGGACCAGATGATGAAGGAGTGCCAGGACGCAGCGATGAGCAAGCCTCACGCCGAATTCTGTGCCAGCCTGATGATGTATGCCGGTCACAAGTGATCGCGCGGGATCGGGCAGAGGCCGATCTTTTTGTTGCCGAGCGAAACGATGGCGGGTCTACGTGCCCGCCATCGCTTCGTTTGCAAGTGCACTTTGGCGGAGACCGCAGGCGTTCCCGATGCCTTCCGGTGACGGCGTCTATCCGCCGATCCCATCGTCCATCATGGTGTTTGTCAGCGCCTCATAGGCGCTGCTGCAGGCCTGGGAATGGGGGCAATTGCGGACAATCAACGTCGGCGCCACCGTCAGCATGGCCGCCATCAGAATTTGCAGGCCGAGACCCAGCAGCCCAAATCCCTTGCCGAAGAGGCCCCTGCACAGAAAATACAGGCCCTGTATCAGGCAGGCGGAGGCGAGCACGTGCAGGAGTGGGCCCGTCGTTCTGGCAAAGGGCGTCACGTGACCATCCGGGAAGCCCACCATCCCGAGCTCGACAAACCAGAGCACAGCAAGCAGGAGACTAAGCCCTGCCCAGGCCAGAGCTGCCACGCGCAGGACGATGGATTGCATGCCTCTATCCATTTTGGTGGTCGCACGGCAACGTTGCACGCTCCGTCCGCTACCGCTTCAACCTGAAGTGACGGGGTTTGATGATCTCAACTTCTTATAGTTAATGCGCCCTTAACCTTCCCACCGATAGTCTGGCATCCGAATCTGCCGGAGTGCGTCATGCGCTCTGGCCAGGCAATCACTGACGGGGAAGAGCATGCGTTCAGGGGCTTCAGCACCGCTCGCGATGACCGATACGGGGCACGGCATCCAGGCTTTCGCACGGCGCCAGGTCGGCCGGCTGGTCGGCGCCGGCATGTTTGCGGCTGTAGCCTTCGGGGTTGCCAGCCTCGCCACCTGGAACGTTGCCGATCCAAGCTTCTCGCACGCCACCAACAACACCGTCACCAACGCCATGGGCTATGCCGGTGCGGTTTTCTCCGATCTCGCCATGCAGTTCTTCGGCCTTGCCGCGGTTGCCGCGCTGGTTCCCGCCGTCATCTGGGGGTATCTGCTGTTTTCGGCGCGCGGCGTCGACAGACTGCCCAAGCGCGGTTTGTTCTGGTTCGGCTTCGCGCTGCTTGCCGCCGCGATCGCCGGCTGCATCGTTCCGCCCAAGACCTGGCCGCTGCCCACCGGCCTCGGCGGCGTGTTCGGCGACATGGTGCTCAAGATTCCCGGCATGCTGATCGGCGGCTACCCGACCGGGCTGATCGCCAGCGTGCTCGCCGTGCTGCTGGCCGGGCCGGCGCTCTGGCTGTTCGCCTATGGCTCGGCGCTGATCGGGCGCAAGAACGGCTTCGCCGTGATGGAAGAGCCGGCGACCGCGGACCCGCGCGAGGACGATCTTCTGTTCGACAATGAAGAGGATGAGGGCGACGAGGGCATATTGGCGCTCGGCGCCATCACCCATTGGTGGCTGTCGCTGCGCGCGTGGATGCATCGCCGCGCGGTGCGCCGCAGGCAGGAACGCGACGAATACGAGCCGGATATGGAGCCGCGCCCCAGCGCCTGGCGGCGCGCCGCCGAGCGTGTCGAATCGGCCGAATTCGCCGAGCAACGGATGAGCCCGGACGGCCGCGCCCGCGTCGAGCCGGAATTCTTCGCCGCCATGGTCAATGACCGCAGCGTATCCGTCGATCCGGACGATGACGACATCTTCGACCGCGACGACATGGATTTCGACGAGGAGCCCGTCACCCAGCGCCGGGCGGCGCCAACGGCCAAGGTGCAGCAGTTCCGTTCGGATGCCGCCACCCGCGTCGAGGCGCCGGCGCCGCGCCCGGCGCCGGGCGCGCGCGTCCAGCGCGAGGCGCAGACCTCGCTGATCGGCTCGGACAAGTTCGAAATGCCGTCGCTGCATTTCCTGTCCGAACCGAAGAACGTCGCGCGCGACCCAAGCCTGTCGAAGGACGCGCTGGAACAGAATGCGCGGCTGCTTGAAGGCGTGCTGGAGGATTTCGGCGTCAAGGGCGAGATCATCGCCGTGCGCCCGGGTCCCGTCGTCACCCTCTATGAGCTGGAACCCGCGCCCGGCATCAAATCGTCGCGGGTCATCGGCCTTTCCGACGACATCGCCCGATCGATGAGCGCGATCGCCTGCCGCGTCGCCGTGGTGCCCGGCCGCAACGCCATCGGCATCGAACTGCCGAACGCCAAGCGCGAGACGGTGTATCTGCGCGAGATCATGGCCAGCCGCGATTTCGAGACGACCAAGGCAAAGCTCGCGCTGGCGCTGGGCAAGACCATCAACGGCGAGGCCGTCATCGTCGACATCGCCAAGATGCCGCACGTGCTGGTCGCCGGCACCACCGGCTCGGGCAAGTCGGTCGCCATCAACACCATGATCCTGTCGCTGCTCTACCGGCTGACGCCGCAGGAATGCCGGCTGATCATGATCGATCCGAAGATGCTGGAACTCTCCGTCTATGACGGCATCCCGCATCTGCTGACGCCGGTCGTCACCGATCCGAAGAAGGCGGTGGTGGCGCTGAAATGGACCGTGCGCGAGATGGAGGACCGCTACCGCAAGATGTCCAAGGTCGGCGTGCGCAACATCGACGGTTTCAACGCACGCGTCCAGCTGGCGGAGAAAAAGGGCGAAAAAATCTCGCGCACCGTGCAGACCGGCTTCGACCGCCAGACCGGCGAGGCGATCTACGAGACCGAGGACCTCGATCTCGAGCCGATGCCCTATATCGTCGTCATCATCGACGAAATGGCCGACCTGATGATGGTCGCCGGCAAGGACATCGAGGGCGCGGTGCAGCGCCTGGCGCAGATGGCGCGTGCCGCCGGCATCCATGTCATCATGGCGACGCAGCGTCCCTCGGTCGACGTCATCACCGGCACCATCAAGGCCAACTTCCCGACCCGCATCTCCTTCCAGGTGACGTCGAAGATCGACAGCCGCACCATTCTGGGCGAGCAGGGCGCCGAGCAGCTGCTCGGCATGGGCGACATGCTCTACATGGCCGGCGGCGGCCGCATCCAGCGCGTGCACGGTCCCTTCGTCTCCGACGATGAGGTCGAAAAGATCGTCGGACACCTGAAGCTGCAGGGTGTGCCCGAATATCTCGACGCCATCACCGAGGATGACGACGAGGATGACGACGAACCGTCCGGCAAAGGCGGCGGCTCCGGCGGCGGTGGCGGCGGCAATTTCGAGGATTCCGACGATCCCTACGACCAGGCGGTGGCCGTGGTGCTGCGCGACGGCAAGGCGTCGACCAGCTACATCCAGCGCCGGCTCGGCATCGGCTACAACCGCGCCGCCTCGATCATCGAGAAGATGGAGAAGGAAGGCATTGTCGGCCCGGCAAACCACGCGGGAAAACGCGAAATCCTGGTGCCGACCGAGGACGACAAGTTCTGATGGCGGGGAGGTCACGGCAACTTTGAACCCTCTGGCGCGTTCAGCAACTAAGCAGCGTTCGGCCCGCCAAACTTCAGCCCAACTGGGGGTTCAGAACAGCGACAGATAGAGGAATCACCACGAGAGTGACCGACATGAAAAACGATCTTTCCAAGCTCAGCGATTTTGCCCCGACCCGCCGCCAGCTCCTCGGCCTCGGCCTTGTCGCTGCCGGTGCGGCCGCCTTCAACGTGGTGCCCGGGTTCGAGCTTCTGGCCTCGGCGCAGGCGGCCGTGCCAGCCGCCGCGCAGAAGATCGCCGACCATTTCTCCTCGGTCAAATCGATGAGCGGCGAATTCGTGCAGTTCGGCCCCAAGGGCGAGCAGACCGGCGGCAAATTCTTCCTCGAGCGGCCGGGCAAAATCCGCTTCAACTATGACGGGGCGTCGAATTTCAAGGTGATTTCCGACGGCAAGTCGGTGGTCATCCTCAACAAGAAAATGAACACATCGGACCTTTATCCGTTGTCGAAGACGCCGCTGAAGCTGCTGCTCGATGACCGGATCGACCTCTCCGGCGACCGCGTCAAAAGCGTCAAGGAAGAAGACGACCTCACCACCATCCAGCTTTCCGACAAGTCGGTGTTCGGCAATGCGCGCATCACCATGATGTTCGATCCGAAAACCTATGATCTGCGCCAGTGGACGATCACCGACGCGCAAGGCAAGGACACGACGGTGATGATCTTCAACACCAAGGAAGGCGTCAGCTTCGCGCCCGACACCTTTGCCATCGACTATACGGCGAACCGCGAGCTGAATACGAAGACGCGCTGATCGCTGACTTGTTAGCCTCCTTGCTTCGCCATCCTAGGGCGGAGCAAGGAGCGAAGCGACGCGGCGCAGACCCCTGGAGCTGTGCTCCGCAGCCCAAGGGATACATGCCGTTACGCAAGAGCGTCGAGGCGGTGCCAGGCGGGGTGGGAACGGTCGCTACAGCGTTCATTCTGCCCCGTCGTCTTGTTCGACAGACCTCACGGAATGGATCCCAGGGTCTCCGCGACGGCGCTGCGCGCCTGCTTCGGCCAGGGATGACGAAGTTCGGGGGCTTTGACCGACCCCGAAGGGTTCGCAGCAAGCCCGGCTTGTGTTTGCGGCGCCCGGCTGGCAGTTTCCGGACCGACTCCCTCAAAAGGCGTCTTCCCTGTCAGGGCCGATCGATCCTGGCTGGCTGCACGCTGTCCGGATTGCCAAATGCCTTTTTCCATCGCCACCTGGAACATCAACTCCGTGCGCCTGCGCATGCCGATCGTCGAGCGCCTGCTCGATGAATACGCGCCCGATGTGCTGTGTCTGCAGGAGACCAAGGTTCCGGACGAGCTGTTCCCGGAAAAGGCATTCCGCAGGCTCGGCTACCAGCACATCGCCTTTCATGGCCAGAAGGGCTATCACGGCGTCGCCACGGTGGCGCGGCGGCCGATCGCGGTGGTCGAAAAGCGCCGCTTCTGCGAGATCGAGGACAGCCGGCATCTGTCGGTGTCGGTGCGCGCCGGCGGCAAGACGATCCTGCTGCACAATTTCTACGTTCCGGCGGGCGGCGACGAGCCCGATCCCGAAATCAACAGGAAATTCAAGCACAAGCTCGACTTTGTCGCCGAGATGAACGCCATTCGCGCCGAGCATACAGAGGTGTCCGCCTCGGTGCTGGTCGGCGACCTCAACATCGCGCCACTCGAGCACGACGTTTGGTCGCACAAGCAATTGCTCAATGTGGTCAGCCATACGCCGGTCGAGACCGAAAACTTCGAGGCGATGCGGCTCGCCGGCAATTGGGTCGACCTGATGCGGCACAACGTGCCATTCGACCAGAAGCTCTACACCTGGTGGAGCTATCGCGCGCAGGACTGGGAAGCATCGAACCGGGGCCGGCGGCTCGACCATGTCTGGTCGTCGCCCAATCTGGTGCCTGATTTCGCCGGCTACGAAATCCTGCGGGCGGCGCGCGGCTGGGAGCGGCCGTCGGACCATGTGCCGGTTATCGCGCGGTTCAACCTGGATTAGGTGTGCCGAAGCTCCCGCCTAATGTAGTTCCTGGCTGCAACCGACGATCGCTCTCACCTCCCCGAAAACCGTGGCGCCAGTTCCTCGATGCGGCGGATCATGTCCTGGAATTCCTCGGAGATGCGCTGGTGCAGCTTCACCGCCACTTCCGGATATTCCTCCAGGATGCGGCGGAACATCTTGCGGCTGAGCCGGATCACTTCCGAGTCGATTTCGGCCGACGCGCTGGTCAGCCGGTTGGTGTCGGCGATCAACGCCAGTTCGCTGAGCATGGTGCCGGGGCCGGCGGTGCCGATCGGGATGCGTTCGCCACTCTGCTCGCGATAGAGCACGATGCGTCCGCTGACCACGACATAGGCCGTATCCGCCTCGTCGTCCTCGCGGTAGAGCTTGTGGTTGGCCTGCAGCAGGGTGGTCTCGGCGCCGAAGGCGAGCAGGCGCAGCTGTTCCTGCGTGAAACCCTGGAAGAGCCTCACGGCGGACAGGATGCGGATGTCGTCATCCAACGCCATCTCTAGCTGCGTCCCCGAACGGTCAGTCCAATCCCTCCTTCACGAGTCGATCCTTAATCCCCTCCAACAGGATCGCACCCGAAAGCGGTCCCGCCCAGACCGCCTATTGGATAATGAAATGTTTAAGGAACCAGCTTGTAGCCACCGCTTTCTGTCACAAGAATTTCCGCATTGGAAGGATCGCGCTCGATCTTCTGGCGCAGCCGGTAGACATGGGTTTCCAGCGTGTGCGTGGTGACGCCGGAATTGTAGCCCCAGACTTCCTCCAGCAGCACGTCGCGCGTCACCACCTTTTGGTCGGCGCGGTAGAGATATTTGATGATCGAGGCTTCCTTCTCCGTCAGCCGCACCTTGCCGCCACGCGGGTCGATGAGCAGCTTCTGGCTGGGTTTGAAAGTGTAGGGGCCGACCGAGAAGGTCGCGTCCTCGCTCTGCTCGTGCTGGCGCAGCTGGGCACGGATGCGCGCCAGCAGCACCGCGAAGCGGAACGGCTTCGTCACATAGTCGTTGGCGCCGGCCTCGAGACCCAGAATCGTGTCCGAATCGGTGTCGTGGCCGGTCAGCATGATGATGGGCGCCTTGTAGCCGCCCTTGCGCAGGATTTTGACGGCCTCGCGGCCGTCCATGTCGGGCAGGCCGACATCCATGATGAGCAAGTCGATGAGGCCGCCGCGTGCCGCCGTGACGCCTTTTGCCGCAGTCGCTTCCTGCAACACGTCGAATTCCTCGTAGAGGGCGAGTTGCTCGACCAGTGTGCCGCGCAGGTCGTCGTCGTCGTCGACGATTAGGATGGTGCGTGAAGTCATGGATCAATCCGTTGTTTTGAAAATGAAATTCAGTTGACCGCTGCGTATTTATGCGGAAGCTGGCCGACACAATAGCCGATCACAGTGATTTGTTCCGTGGCACGATCATACAAGAAAAAACGCGATCGCAATGCAGCCGGCGCAATTTTGCCGAAACGGCTGCGTGTGCTGACCGTGCGGGCAAGGCCCGGCCACCCCAGCCAAGGCCTGCTGCAGGCCGGGAAAACAGTGTTTGCCTGCGCGCTGGGGCGTGGCGGCATCTCGGCCGACAAGCGCGAGGGCGATGGCGCCACGCCGCTCGGCTCGATGCGGATCCTGTCGGGTTATTTCCGGGGAGATGAGTTTGCCGGCGGCCGCCGGACGCGGCTGGCGATGACGCCGATCGGGCCCGATCTCGGCTGGTGCGAGGTATCAGACGACCGCAACTACAACAGGCCGGTCAAGATCCCCTATGGCGCCAGCCACGAGCGCATGCGGCGCGACGACCGGCTCTACGACGCCTGCCTGGTGCTCGACTGGAACATCGCGCCGCGCCGCCGCGGGCGCGGCAGCGCCATCTTCTTTCACCTGGCGCGGCCAGATTTCACGCCGACGCAAGGTTGCGTGGCGGTGACCGCGCGCACGATGGCCCGGCTGCTGCCGCTGCTGTCGGATAGGACGATGGTGAGGGTGGTGCGGTAGGGAATGGGCAGTAGGCAGTAGGCAGTAGGCATCTCTTTCTACGCCTATTCCCTACCGCCTACTGCCCAATCCCTTTTCTATCGCTTCTGCCAACCCGTGCCCAGCAGTCCGATTTCGCGAAGCTCACGGTCCATCGCCCTGGCAATGTCGCGGCGTTCGCCGCCGATATCGCGCAGTTCACGGTCGGAGAGGTCGTCGACCGATTCCAAGGGAAGCCTGGCGGCGACGTTGGCCTGGCGCAGCCAGTCAAACGTGGCGCGCAGCCACTGCGTGAGAGATGATTTCTGGGTGGTGTGGGACTTCAGAGCGATGTCGGTCATGGCTTTATCCGGTTTCTCCGGATATCAAATCCGGTTTGAAGGTATCTCGATGTCGAGATCATGCCGGATTGAAAAACAAACGGGAAACGAGTAGTTCTTTTCAGATCATCAAGTTTTATTTGGAGATCAGATGTCTCGCCTCCTGCCCGGAACGCGCGCGCTGAGGACCTTCGAGGCGGCGGCGCGTCACCTCAATTTCACCCGCGCCGCCGACGAGCTTGGGCTGACGCCGGCCGCGGTCAGCCACCAGGTCAAGGAAATCGAGGATCAACTCGACCTGGTGCTGTTCACGCGCACCAGCCGCACCATGCGGCTGACGGAAGCGGGAAACGTGCTTCACGAAGCATCGATCGATGCGCTCGACCTGCTCAACCGGGCGGTGTCGCGCGCCCGCAAGATGACGCGCGGCACGTCGCTCTTGAAAGTGACGCTCGACGCCCAATTCGCGACGAAATGGCTGATGCGGCGCATCGACGATTTCCGCCGCCAGCGGCCAGGCATCGAGTTGCGTTTCGACATCTCCTACGATGTCAGGGACTTCGAGCGCGACGACGTCGATATCGGCATCCGGTTCGGCACCGGCAGATATGCCGGGCTTTGCGCGCACCGGCTGTTCGACAACATCATCATCCCGGTGTGCAGCCCGGCGCTGCTGGCTTCCGGGCCGCCGCTCAACGAACCGCGCGATCTCTTCCAGCACACGCTCGCGCATATCGATTGGTCGCGGCAAGGCGTCACCTGGCCGAACTGGAGCATGTGGATGCAGGCGGCCGGCGTCGACGATTTCGACGACAGCCGCACCCTCGTCTTCGGCTCCTCGACCGATGCCACGCAGGCGGCCCTCGACGGCAATGCCGTGGCGCTGGCCGACTTCGCCATGGTCGCCAACGACCTGTCGCAAGGGCGTCTCGTGCGCCCCTTCGAGCTCGGCGTCAAGGTCGCGCCGGACTTCGCCTATTTCCTGGTTTATCCGGAAGCCGTGAAGGACGACGCCCGCATCGCCGCGTTTCGTGAGTGGCTGCTGGAGGAAGCGGCAAAGACGCACGGCACGGAGAAGGTGTAGGCCGCTGCCGGGCCCGTCCTTCGGTCACGACCGGGCGCTATGGCCGAAGATCATGCGCGTGTACTTCTTCCAGTTCCATTTCACGCTTTTGTAAAGACGCGGGTATCTTTTCGCCGAAATGGACGTCTGAAACGCCCCGTTTTCGCTGCCCTGTTCGACAATGGGCCGTTCGAACCAAAGCATTTCAACCCCGAGCCTCTCGTCCATCTGCTCAATCTGGTGATCGATCGCCGTCGATATCTTGTTTTGCGCGATCCAGGCGCAACGGGCCTCGGCAACCGGGCGGGTAATAAGGTAGGAATCGGTGCATCTGGCATGCAGTGCCGGATAAAGCTTCTGGCCCTTCCGCAATTTCCAGCCCGGCGTGTAGTAGTTGCTGCCATTGCCGAGATAGATGACGGCCTCGCGGCTGGGGCTGCCGAGTTCGGAAAGCCCCTGCCGGAACTTGGCGACGAAGTCGCGGGCGAGGAAGACGTCGTCCTCGAACACGAGGCAATAGGGAAGGTCGGTCTCGAGGAAGTCGCGCCAGATGCCGACATGCTTCAGCGCCAGCGAGACGGTCGCCGGATGGGTAAGGGCTGGCGCGACCAGCTCGTTTCGGATTTCCGGCGTGATGTCTGCCTGGTCCCAGTCCGTGTAAAAATAGACCGGCACGCCGCGCCGCTCGAATTCGCGGACAATGTGCCGGCGCCGGTCGTCATAGCCCTGCTTGACGTGGCAGATCCGGCTGAACACCTGGTCGCGTGGAAAGCCGGACTCGTCCGCCATCGTCAGCGCGCCGCCTTAGCTTGCCGCGGCGCCGAACCAGCCGATCACCGCGCCGACGATCAACAGGACGCCCAGCCAGTGACCACCGTCGATGAGGGTCAGGTCCCAGCCGAAATTTTCGTAGCGATGGTTGACCGACAGCGTCGTGGCGATGAACCCCAGCCAAAGCACGAAGCCGAAGACAAGTCCGGCGAGCAATGTCGGTTCACCGCCCGTCATCGCGGCGACGATCAGGGCCATGATGTAGGCCATGACCAGTTCGGCGACGAAGCTGATGACGAAAGGCAGGGGCGATTTCTTCATCGTCGCCGGATCGAGCTTGGCGGCCTTCAGCCACGGCTTGCTCAACGCCATGTACCAGGCGGCGCCGAACAGCCAGGCCAAGACGGCGGCGGCAATGACCGCCAGCCAGTTCACTGCTGAAAAATCCATGAGCTTCCCCCTCCAGATGCAGGCCATGCGACATGCATGCATTCTGTATCAGGCGCTTCGGCGATGGCGTCAAGCAAAGCGCCAGACGGTGGTGCGCTTGACCAGGGAATCCTCCAGCGCCCGCGTGACCTCCACCTCATAGACCGCAAGCGGCTCCAGCCCCGATTTCGGCAGATACGACCGGCCGGGATCGCCGACGAAGATCTCGGCTCCGCGCGCCTTGAGTGTCGCGAACCACGGCATCAGACGGTCGGCGAAGGATTTGTCGTAGAAAACGTCCCCGGCCAGCACCACGTCCCAGCCCGCGTCGGTGCCGATGCAATCCGTGCCGAGGAAGCCGATCCCGACGCCATTGGCCTCGCTGTTGAGGCGGATCGCCGTGGCGCAAAACGGGTCGATGTCGGCTGCGATAACTGCGGCAGCGTCCGCCTTGGCGGCGGCGATGGCGACAAGGCCGGAGCCTGAGGCGAAGTCGAGCACGCGCTTGCCTCGCACCGTGTCGGGATTGTCCAGGACATAGCGGGCAAGGCCCTGCCCGCCGGCCCAGGCAAAGGCCCAGAAGGGCGGCGGCAGGCCGATCTCGACCAGCTCGTCCTCGGTGCGCTGCCACAGATCGTGCGCTTCATCGGCGAGACGCAGCAGAATCTCGGGCACATGCGGCGGCGCCATCAGCGCCGTGTTGTCGAGGATAAATTGCTTCGCGCCGTGCGGGGTGAGCGCCGTCACGGAGCGGGCGTCAGGCCGCCCATGCGGCAGACTTCCTTCCATTCGGCCGGGGTCACCGGCTGCACGGAAAGCCGGCCGAGCCGCACCAGCGCCATTTCGGCGAGCTTCGGATTGGCTTTCACCTGTTCTAGCGTCGGCGGCGTCGGCACATCGCGAACCGCGCGGATGTCCACGCATTCCCAGCGCGGATCATCCGAAGTGGTGTCGGGGTGGGCCAGCGCGCAGACTTCGGCGATGCCGACGATGTTGAGCCCCTCATTGGAATGGTAGAAGAAGCCGAGATCGCCGATCTGCATGGCCTTCATGTTGTTGCGGGCGGCGTAGTTGCGCACGCCGTCCCATTGCGTGCCGGCCTTGCCCTTGGCCTTCAACGCCTCGAAGGAGAAGACCGAGGGTTCGGATTTGAACAGCCAGTAGTTCATGTTTCTCCTCCGTGCGATCGAGGTGCAGGCAACCGGAATTAACTAGCCGCCGGCTTGTTGAACGTCCAGTTCCACTGGCGAATTTCGACGCTTTCGAACAGGCCCGCCTTGGCATAGGGGTCGGCGGCCGACAAGGCCTGCGCCGCGGCCAGATCCGGCGCCTCGACGACCACGAGACTGCCATTGGGCTTGCCGTCGGCATCGAGGAACGGACCGGCGAAGGCCAGTCTCTTGTCCGCATTCAGCCCTTCGAGAAAAGCGACATGCTCGGGCCGCGTGTCGAGGCGCACCTGCAGGCTCGCGGGCTTGTCCTTGCAAATCAAAGCGAACAGCATGGTCTTTCTCCTGGGTTCTTCTGGATCAGAGTCGTGGGGATCAATCGTTGGTTTCGGTCTTCAGCGGCCGGGTCATCAGGGCCGTCACCGCCTGGCCGATGGTGATGGTGCCGTCCAGTATGGCCGCCACGGCGGTTATGATCGGCGCGTCGATGCCGCGCTCGGTGGCGATGCGGGCGGCGATCGTCGCCGTCGGCACGCCCTCGGCCAGCGCCAGTCCGGCAAGCGCCTTGCCTTGCCCGAGCGCCAGCCCGTAGGCGAAGTTGCGCGATTGCGCCGACGAGCAGGTCAGCAGCAGGTCGCCAAGGCCGGAAAGCCCCATCAAGGTCTCGGGCCTGGCGCCGAAGGCGGCACCGATGCGGCGCAGTTCGACGAAGCCGCGCGTCACCATGGCGGCCTGGGCGCTGGCGCCAAGCCCGGCGCCGGCGATGGCGCCCGCGGCGATGGCAAAGACATTCTTCAAGGCGCCGCCGATCTCGACGCCGATCAGGTCGTCGCTCGAATAGCAGCGCAGGTTTTCGGCGGAAAAGCGGGCGGCAAGGTCAGCCGCCAGCGCCTCGTCGCGGGCGGCGACCACGACCGCTGTCGGCAGGCCGCGGGCGACATCGGTGGCGAAGCTCGGGCCCGACAGCGCGGCGACCGGATTTCGCGGCAGGATTTCGTCGACAATTGCCGACAGCAAGGCGCCGGTGTCGCGCTCGATGCCCTTGGCACAGAGCACAAGCGGGATGCCGCCCGGCATATGGTCCTTCGCGGCCGCCAGCGTCGCCCGCAGAGACTGCGCCGGCGTTACCGCCAGCACGCAATGGGCCCCCGAGAGCGCCGCCGCAATGTCTGTTGTCGCTTCGATGCCGGGCGCAATGGCGATGCCGGGCAGATAGCGTGGATTCTGGCCTTGGCCGATCGCGGCCACGGTTTGCGGATCGCGCGCGAACAGCCGCACCTTATGGCCGGCGCGCAGCATGGCCAGCGCCAGCGCCGTGCCCCAGGCGCCGCCGCCCAGCACGGCGACCCGCCAGCCGCCTTTATTGGGATTGCCGACGTCTTGGCCGCTCACCGTTTCACCCGTCATGCCTTGGCTCCGCGCCGGCCGGAACCGACCATCGGCGCCGAGATGCTGTCCAGCGGCCAGCGCGAGCGCGGCACGAAATCGAAGCCGTTCTCCTGCGCCATGCCTTCGCGCAGCCGTTCGATGCCGGCCCAGGCGATCATCGCGGCATTGTCGGTGCACAGTTTCAGCGGCGGCGCGACGAAGGTGAACCCGGCCTCGGCGCAGAGCCGTTCCAGCGTTGCCTTGATGGTGCGGTTGGCGGCGACGCCGCCGGCAACCACCAGCGCCGGGTTTTTCGTGCCGGGAAATGTCTGGCCGAATCGCGCCAGCGCGCGCGAAACGCGGTCAGCCAGCGCATCGGCGACCGCCGCCTGGAACGAGGCGCAGATGTCGGCGACGTCCTGGTCGCTCAGCGGCTCGATCGCGGTCGCCGCCTGGCGCACAGCGGTCTTCAGGCCGGAGAAGGAGAAGTCGGGCTGCGCCGAACCCTTCATCGGACGGGGGAAGGCAAAGCGCGAGGCGTCACCCGATAGAGCCGCCGTCTCGACATTCGGTCCGCCGGGATAGGGCAGGCCAAGCATCTTGGCGGTCTTGTCGAAGGCTTCGCCGAGCGCGTCGTCGATGGTGGTGGCCCAGCGCTGATAGTCGCCGACGCCGCGCACCGCCAGGATTTGCGTGTGGCCGCCGGAGACCAGCAGCAGCAGATAGGGGAATTCGAGCCCGTCGGTCAGTCGCGCCGTCAAGGCGTGGCCTTCGAGGTGGTTGACGGCGATCAACGGCTTGCCGGCGGCGGCGGCGATCGCCTTGGCCGTCATCAGCCCGACGATCAGGCCGCCGACCAGGCCGGGGCCGGCGGTGGCGGCGATGGCATCGATATCGGCTAGGGTCGTGCCCGAATCGGCCAGGGCGGCCTCGACGATGCCGTCCAGCGCCTCGACATGGGCGCGGGCGGCGATCTCGGGTACGACACCGCCGAAGGCGGCATGCTCCTCGATCTGGGATAGCACGATGTTGGACAGGATTTTCGGCGCGGCATCGCCCTCCAGCGCCACGACGCTGGCGGCGGTCTCGTCGCAACTCGTCTCAATGCCCAGAACGCGGATCAATTCGTCGCTATCCCAAGAGATTGTGCAGCCAGGCTTTCCCCTTTAGGGAGAATGCCGGAAACGCAAAGCCAGCCGGGGGGTTATCACGGACCGCGCGCCATGCAAACAATCTTGAAAATCGGAACACGCGGCAGCCCGCTGGCGCTGGCCCAGGCGCATGAAACACAGGCGCGGCTGATGGCCGCGCATGGCCTGCCGGCGGAAGCCTTCGAGGTCGTCATCATCTCGACCAGCGGCGACCGCATCCAGGACCGGCCGCTGTCGGAAGCCGGCGGCAAGGGCCTGTTCACCAAGGAAATCGAGGAGGCGCTGCTCGCCGGTGCGATCGACATCGCCGTGCATTCGTCGAAAGACATGCCGACACGATTGCCGGACGGTCTGGAGCTCAGCGCATTCCTGCCGCGTGAGGACGCGCGCGACGCCTTTGTCGGTAGGGCGGTAAAGACCATCGCCGAGCTGCCGCGCGGCGCCAAGGTCGGCTCGTCGTCGCTCAGGCGGCAGGCGCTGATCCGCCGCATGCGGCCGGATCTCGAGGTGGTGATGTTCCGCGGCAATGTGCAGACGCGACTGCGCAAGCTCGACGAAGGGATCGCCGCCGGCACCATCCTCGCCTATGCCGGGCTGAAGCGGCTGGGCCTGGAGCATGTCGCCACCGACTTGATGCCGCTCGACATTTTTCCGCCCGCACCCGGCCAGGGCGCGATCGGCATCGAGGCGCGCATCGGCGATCGCGCCGTCGAAGAAATGCTGGTCGCCATCCATGATGTGCCGACCGGGCAGGCTCTGGCTTGCGAACGCGCCTTCCTGGCGGCGCTCGACGGCTCCTGCCGCACGCCGATCGCCGGCCATGCGACGATCGAGGCCGGAAATCTTTCCTTCGCCGGCCTGATCATTTCACCCGACGGCACGCAGTCGCATGTGGTCGAATTGCAGGGACCGGCGCAGGATGCCGCGCGCATCGGCGATGAGGCCGCGCGGACGGTGCGGGCCAGGGCCGGCGAAAAGTTCTTCGACGGCTGGCTCTGAAGATGCTTCGCGTCCTGGTGACCAGACCGGAACCGGGCGCATCGCGCACGGCGCGGCGGCTTCAGGACACGGGATTCCAGCCGGTCGTTCTGCCGCTGACCGAAACAGTGGCTTTGCCTGTCGATGCGGGGCTCGTCACCGGCGATGCCGTCGCGGTTGCCGTTACCAGCGCCAATGCCGTGCGCCATGCCCCGAACGAGGTCATCGCGGCGCTTGCCGCCCTGCCTTGCCATGCCGTCGGCGCCAGGACCGCCGAAGCGGCGCGCAAGATGGGGTTTTCTTCCATCATTGAAGGCTCAGGCGATGCCGAGGCGCTGGCCGACGCAATGGCGGCGGCATTTCCCGGCAAGGCAGTCACCTATCTCTGCGGACGCGTGCGGTTTCCCGTGTTTGAACAACGGCTGGAGGCGGCTGGAGTCCGGCTCCGCGCCGTGGAGACGTATGACACGCTCCCGGTGCCGTATTCCGACGAGACCATCCTTGCGCTGCTGTCGGGCCAGCCGGTCGATGCGGTGCTGCTCTATTCGGCCAAGTCGGCCGCCGCAATGCAGGCCTTGACCAAGCGGCCGGCTCTGCAAGAGGCCTTTCAAAAAACGCGGTTTATCGCGCTCTCCGCACGCATCGCCGACGCTTTCGACGATGGCGCCGGCAAAGCGATCCGCGTTGCCGCACAGCCCGATGAGGAGGCGCTGCTGGCGCTTTTGCGGGTGCTGCCCTGAGCCGCGTCATCACACCGCCCCTTTTCACCGCTTGGTGATGTGCTAGACCCTTTCTGAACCATCACGCGCCGGCAGGCGCTGAGACGAAGCGAATTTTGCGGAGCCCAGGCATGGTCAAGACGCCGAAGATGCGACACTCGAAAAGCCGCCGCGAGCCGGTGACCATCGATCTCGAGCCCGGTGCCGTTTCCCGCATCGTCGAGGAGGGTGCCGCCAAGGCAGCGGCCGAGACAGACGAGGCGAAGGCTGAAGAAGCCGCCAATGCCTCGCAGCCGGAGGCTCCCGAAGAGCCGGTGCATGCCGACCAGACCGATCTCGAACCCTGGGAACATGCCGACGGCGTGGGGCAGGCCGGAACCGAGCCACCCGCGGAGGCCAAGGCTGTTGAGCCGGAGATGCCCTATCCCGGTTCGGATGCGCCAGCCGACCGCACTGCCGCCTCCGACTACAATTTCGAGGATGCGTCGGCGAAGCGCACCGACGACGGCAAGGCAAAAACCCAGACGCGGGACGAAAAGATGGCGCCGGCCGAGGCAAAGCGTGGCGGCCTGAACGGCATCGCTGCCGGCATTATCGGTGGCGTCGTCGCGCTCGCCGGCGCCGGCGGCTTGCAATTTGCCGGCCTGCTTGGCGCGCCGGGTTCCGGCGCCGGCGTCTCGCTCGACGGCGTCAATGGCGAGATCGCTTCGCTGAAAACCGAGATTGCCGGGTTGAAGGACGGCGGCGGCAACAACGATGCAGCGGCCAAGGTGGTCGGACTTTCCTCGGGACTGGAGCAGGTAAAAGCCGATGTCGCGGCGCTGAAATCGGCGGTCGAACAAGGCGGCGCGGGCGACAATGCCGGGCTTGCAGCCCTTGGCGACAAGGTCAAGCAGATCGAAACCGCGGTCGCCGCCCTCGGCAAGGCCGGCAGCGCGGTGCCGGTCGATCTCGGCCCGCTCAACGAAAAACTCGCCGGTCTCGACGCGCTGGTAAAATCGACAGGCGAAGCGGCGAAGGCCCAGGACAGCCGGCTCGCCGCGCTGGAACAGTCGGTGTCGCAGCTTTCCGGCAAGGTCGAGGCGGCGGCAGGACAGCCGAAGATCGCGCTCGCCATTGCCGCGTCGGCCTTGAAGTCGGCGCTCGAACGCGGTGCGCCGTTCTCGGCTGAACTCGATACGCTCGCGGCGATTTCGCCCAACGCGCCTGAGCTCGCGACCTTGCGGCCCTATGCCGAAAAAGGCGTGCCCACCCGCACCGAGATCGCCGCGCAGATGGATGCCGCCGCCAATGCCATGGTCGCCGCCGCTACGCCGGTCGACCAGAATGCCGGCTTCCTGCAGAACCTGATGGCGAGCGCCGAATCGCTGGTCAAGGTGCGGCCGATCGGCGCCGTCGAGGGTCCCGGCGCGCCGGAAACCGTGGCGCGCATGGAAGTCGCCGTCACGCAGGGCGACTATGCCAAGGCGCTCGGCGAGTACAATTCGCTGCCTGAGGCCGTGAAGGCCGCCGGCGCCGACTTTGCCGGCAAACTGAAGGCGCGCATCGAGGTCGAAACCCAGGTCGACGCGCTGATCTCCGGCGCGATGAAGGCATGAGGGCAACACGATGATCCGCCTGCTCGCCTTCCTCATCGTCGTCTTCGCGCTCGGGCTCGGCTTTGCCTGGCTGGCCGACCGGCCGGGCGACATGGTCGTCACCTTCAACGGCTATCAGTACCAGGTCAGCCTGATGGTGGCGGCGGTGGCCATCGTCGCCGTGATCGCCGCCGTGATGATCCTGTGGTGGCTGGTCAGGTCGCTGTGGAACAGCCCCTATACCATCTCGCGCTATTTCCGCGTGCGCCGCCGCGACCGCGGTTATCAGGCGCTGTCGACCGGCATGATCGCGGCCGGCGCCGGCGACGGCGCGCTGGCCCGCAAGAAGACCAAGGAAGCGGCCAAGCTGATCCGTTCCGACCAGGAGCCGCTGATCCATCTGCTCGAGGCGCAGGCCTCGCTGCTCGAAGGCGACCATGAAGGGGCGCGCCAGAAGTTCGAAAGCATGCTCGACGATCCCGAAATGCGGCTGCTCGGCCTGCGCGGGCTTTATCTCGAAGCCGAACGGCTGGGTGACCGCAATGCCGCCCGCCACTATGCCGGCCGCGCCGCCGCCGTTGCGCCGCAGCTGGCCTGGGCGGCCGAATCGACACTGGAGGAATTGACCGCGCGCGGCGATTGGGACGGCGCCTTGAAACTGGTCGACGCGCAGAAGGCGACGCGGCAGATCGAGCGCGACGCCGCCAACCGCCGTCGCGCCGTGCTGTTGACCGCCAAGGCGCAGTCGCTCGCCGACAGCGATCCCAATGCGGCAAGAAGCGCGGCGCTAGAGGCCAACAAGCTGCAGCCGGATTTCGCCCCTGCCGCGGTTGCCGCCGCCGCCGCGCTGTTCAGGCAGAACGATGTGCGCAAGGGTTCGAAAATCCTGGAGACCGCCTGGAGGGCCGAGCCGCATCCCGAGATTGCCGAGCTCTACACCCATGCCAGGCCGGGTGACGCCGTGCTCGACCGTCTCAACCGGGCGAAGAAGCTGCAGGAGATGAAGAAGAACCACGCCGAATCGTCGATGACCGTGGCGCGTGCCGCGCTCGACGCACAGGATTTCGCCACCGCTCGCAGCGAGGCCGAGGCGGCGATCCGGATGGACCGCCGCGAAGGCGCCTATCTGCTGCTGGCCGACATCGAGGAGGCCGAGACGGGCGACCAGGGCAAGGTGCGGCAGCTGCTCTCCAAGGCGGTACGAGCGCCACGCGATCCGGCCTGGGTCGCCGATGGCGTCGTTTCGGAACGCTGGGTGCCGGTATCGCCAGTTACCGGGCGGCTCGACGCCTTCGAGTGGCGCGCGCCGATGGAGCGGCTTGGCCAGTTGATCGACGGCCGCGACGATGCGCCTGAGGCCACCGTGCCGGTGATCGAGGCGCTGGCGAAGCCGGCCAGTGAAAAGCCGGTCGAAGCGATCGAGCCTGCCACGGCGGGCAGCGAGACAACGGGCAAGGGAACCGATAGAAGCGAAGACCAGGTCACGCCGGTCACGGCGGCTGCGTTTGCGGCGGTGCCGGCCGATGCCGAGGCCGTCGGGCCGGCTGAAGAATTGGCGCGGCTGCCGGATGATCCGGGCGTCGATCCGGACGAGGAAGCGGAAAAATCGCCGCGCCGCTTCCGGCTGTTTTGATCTTGGCCTTCGGGTGATTGACTTGGCCCTTGGGCCGTTTGGGAATGGATTGATGTTCGAACGCGTTCTATCGTTTCTCAGGGATTTGCCGGCCGGCGCCGGGGCGCATACCAGCACGGACGATCCGCGCGTCGCCGCCTCGGCGCTGCTCTACCATGTGATGAATGCCGACGGCGTGCGCCAGGATGTCGAATGGGAGCGGTTCAAGGCCGTGCTCTCCGAGAGCTACTCGATCAGCGGCGCCGAACTCGAAGCGCTCGCCGCTGCCGGCGAGCGGGCCGACAATGAGGCGATCGACCTCTATGCCTTCACCAGCGTGCTCAAGCGCCATCTCGACGCGGACGGGCGCAAGGCCTTTATCGGCCTGATGTGGGAGATCGTCTATGCCGATGGCGAGTTGCACGAACTCGAGGACAATACGGTGTGGCGCGTCGCCGAACTGATTGGCGTCGAACGCCACGACCGGGTCGAGGCGCGCCGCAAGGCGGCGGCGCAGGCGCCGGGCGCGCGCGGAATTTCGAGCGACGAATAGACGGGATCCCGCCTGACGATGCCGCGCGCAACGAGCTCGAAGCCAAAAATCCTGATCGTGCTGCATCAGGAGAATTCGAGCCCCGGACGTGTCGGCCATATGCTCATCGAGGAGGGTTTCGAGCTCGATATCCGCCGGCCGCCGCTCGGCGACGCCTTGCCGGAGACGCTGGACGACCATGCCGGCACGGTGGTGTTCGGCGGACCGATGAGCGCCAATGACGAGGATGAGTTCGTTCGCCGCGAGACCAACTGGCTGGAAATCCCGCTCAGGGAAAACCGGCCGTGCCTGGGCATCTGCCTCGGTGCGCAGATGCTGGTCAACCATCTCGGCGGCAAGGTCGAGGGCCACGGCGAAGGGCTGGTCGAGATCGGCTGGTATCCGATCAAGGCGACCGAGGCCGGCAAGAAACTGATGCACTGGCCCGAAATGGTCTACCAGTTCCACCGCGAGGGCTTTTCCTTGCCCCGCGACGCGACGCTGCTGGCGACGGCCGAGACCTATCCCAACCAGGCCTTCCGCTACGGTGACAATGCCTGGGGCATACAGTTCCATGGCGAACTGACCCGGGTGATGATGCAGCGCTGGGTGGTGCGCGGCGCGCATCGCTTCGAATTGCCGGGCGCGCAGCCCGGCCGCGATCACCTCGGCGGCCGGCTGATCTGGGACATGCATCTGAAGCGCTGGCTGGACGAATTCCTGCGCATGGTGTTCGGCAGGCCGGCGGTGCGATAGCTCCGTCCGTTTCGCAATTCCGGGCGGACTGTTATTCTAGGGTTCGAGCACCGGCCGCATGAAGCTGCGCTCATAGCTCAAAATGCTGCGATTGCGTTTTTCCGCTTCAAACACATCCTGGCATTCCGGGTCAGCCGCCATCCGCATGCGATAGTCCTCGTAGTCGGCAAGGCTCGGAAAGCTGAACATGGCATAGGCGATATTGTTGGCTCCTTCGCTCGGGAGGAAATAGCCATGATGGTTTCCGCCGAGGCGATTGACCAGACCGATCCAGCGGCGGCCATATTCTTCAAACTCGGCAAGCTTGTAAGGGTCGATGACATATTTCAGGTAGCACGTGATCATGGGATTTCCTGTGACAGGGTGAGGTATCTTGCCGGCCATCGGCGAGCGTCAGTTGCGCCCGTCGAGGTGGCGAACCTTGCGCAATTGCGGGAACAGATACGCCCACAGGCCGGCGACCGCGATGGCGCCGACGCCGCCGATCACCACCGCAGGGACGGTGCCGATCAGCGCCGCCATGGTGCCGGCACGGAATTCGCCGACCTCGTTGGAGGCGCCGACGAAGACCTGGTTGACGGCGTTGACGCGGCCGCGCACCTCGTCCGGCGTCCACAGCTGGATCAGCGTCTCCCTGATATAGACGCTGAACATGTCGGTGGCGCCGAGGAGGGCCAATGCGACGATCGACAGCCAGGTGAGGGTGGACAGTCCAAACAGCACGGTGGAGGCGCCGAATGCAGCGACGAAGCCGAGCATGATCACGCCGGCATGGTTGCGGATCGGATGCCCGGCGAGCCACACCGCCACGCAGATGGCGCCAATGCCCGGCGCCGAACGCAGCAGCCCGAGGCCCCACGGGCCGAGCTGCAGGATGTCGCGCGCATAGACCGGCAGCAATGCCGAGGCGCCGGAGAGAAGCACGGCGAACAGGTCGAGCGAGATGGCGCCAAGCACGATCTTCTCGCTCCAGATGTAGCGGAAGCCGGCAAACAGCGTCGCCATGGAGGGCTTGTCGGTGGCGGTCCGCTGGGCGGGCCTGGGAATGGTGAAAATCAAAAGGGCGGCAGCCAGCATCAGGATGGCGGCGCTGGCGTATGCGACCTCCGGAGAAACGCCGTAGAGCAGGCCGCCGGCAACCGGTCCAACGATGGTCGCCGTCTGCCAGGCGGACGAGTTCCAGGCAATCGCGTTGCCGAAATCCTCCGGCGGCACCAGATTGGCGAACAGCGAGGACGAGGCCGGGCCGTAAAAGGCCCGTGCCGTGCCGAACATCGCGAGCACGGCGAAGATCGGCAGCGGGCTGGCGAGACCGCGCAGCGTCAGGACCAGCAGAATGAGGGCGCATGTGCCCTCGATCACCGTCGACAGCGCCATGATCAGCCGGCGTCCGAAGCGGTCGGCGACGACGCCGGTGACCAGCACCAGAAGCAGGGACGGCAGGAACTGGACGATGCCGACAATGCCGAGGTCGAAAGGATCGCGGGTCAAATCATAGACCTGCCAGCCGACGGCGACGGAGACGATCATGGTCGCGAAAGTGGTGAGAAAGCGCGCCGTCCAGTAGCTGAGGAAGGCTTTGTGCCGGAAGGCCGCGTAACGCTGCTCAGGTGAAGTTTGCAGGGATGTCATGAATAAAGGCCCCGTTGCGATGGCATTGGAGCGACGTCCAATTGGACGCACAAAGTTCGCTCCAACACTGTTTGGTTTCGCATCGTGCTTTGCGAAAATCGGAAATGCACTTTCGGGCCGATGCGATGCCGGCGGGGCACTTCCCGGATGGGCGCTGGTCCGACCAATGGAACGTCTAGCAAAGTTCGATGCGCGATGTGTGCGAAAATCGGCACTGGATCAAGGGATTCTCAGCCCGTTGCGTCCATCGCACAAGGACGTTACTGCCGAAGTGCCGCCGAAATGGCGTCGAGCCCGCCTCGCAACTCGGCCTCCGTCGGCCAGCCGAAGCCGACGCGGAAGAAGCGCTTTTCCATCTCGAACCAGTGGCCGGGCCCGACATAGGTGCCATGGTTTTCCAGCAGGTCCACATAGAAGCGGTCGAGATCGAAGCCGGGTTCGACATTGAGGCGCGGGAAGCCGACGACACCGCCTTCGGGCCGCACCCAGTCGACCAGCGGCTCGCGGTCGATCCAGGCCTGGACGATGTCTCGACGCTTCGCCATTTCGGGCAGCAGCGCTCCCAGGAAGGCGTCCCGGCGTTCGAGCATGCCGCGCGCAATGCCTTCGTCGATGACGCTGCCGCAGATGCCGATCTGTTCCTTGGCGGCAAGGAACGTCTCCTGTAGCGCTGGATCCCTGGTGATCAGCCAGCCGATGCGGATGCCTGGAATGCCGAAGGCCTTCGACAGCGACGCGACGCTGATTGCCTTCGGGCTCAGCGAGGCCGCCGACGGCAGGCGCCGGCCATAGGAAAGGTCGCGATAGGTCTCGTCGACCAGCAAATGGCAGTTGCGGCTTTCCGCGAGCGCTACCAGCGCGTCGAGATCGGCCTGGCCCATCATCGTGCCTGTCGGGTTGTGCGGGCACGTAACGCTGATCAGCCTGGTGTTCGGCCGCATCGCCGCCTCGATGGCGTCGACGTCGATGGCAAAGCCGTCCTCGAAGGCGAGATCGACAAAGCTGATGGCGCAGCCGATCGCGCGTGGGGTTTCGATGTTGGTGGCGTAGTTGGGCCGGATGACGACGAGATGGTCGCTCGCCGACAGCAGCGATGTCGAGATGATGAACAGCGCGCCGGCGGCGCCGGCGGTGACCAGCACATCGTCAGACGAGATGCCGGCATCCTGCGCCGCGATCAGCGCACGCAAGTCCTTGTCGCCGCGATGCTCGCCATAGAACAGCGTGAGGTCAGGCAGCGACAGGCCGATGTCGGAGAGCTTCTGGTCGGCGATCGAGCTCTCGGACAGGTTGAAGCAGATGCGGTCGTAGCCGTACTCCTCCGGCGCCTCTTTCTCGATCACCATCCTGGTGTAGTTCATGGCTTCCCCCACATGACCTTTGTCCGGTCTATCCAAGCCACAAAAGCAGGAAGCCTGCCAAGGCGGTTTCGCCGGCAGGCTTCTGTTCCAGTCGTCCTAAATATTGGCTCAGGCCTGAATGCTCAGGCCGAAACCTTCGCCCTGCGGCCCTTGGCCTTGACAGGCGCCACCTCGACCTTGCGGCCGAGTCCGATGGACTTCGCCAGTTGCGAGCGCGAGGCCGCATAGTTGGGAGCAACCATCGGATAGTCCGAGGGCAGGCCCCATTTGGCGCGGTAGGCGTCCGGCGTCAGGCCAAAATGCACGCCGAGATGGCGCTTCAGTGATTTGAACTTCTTGCCGTCTTCGAGGCAGATGATGAAATCCGGCGTCACCGACTTCTTCGGGTTGACCGCGGGAACCAGGGGAGCCGCCACCGGCACCGCCGGCTTGCTGAGCCCGCCGATCGAGGTGGCGACGCTGGCGATGAGGTCGGCCAGGCCGGAGGCGGGCAGGCGGTTCTTCTCAACGTAGGCGGATACGATGTGGGCGGTCAGCTCGAGAAGGTCGATGCGAGCGTCGTTGCTATCGTCGGTCAATGTTTCCTCCGTCTATGGTGCCCGGCCTCGAAAATGGGGATCGTTTTCGAAAGGACGAGGCACAAATCAAAAAATGCTGAAGGGTCTTCAAGCGTATCCAGTGGAGCGCGCGGGTTAGTGCGCGAAATTCCTAGTCGGCAAATCTGCGCAACGCAATGATTAAGCGCGGCGTCACACGTTATTTTGAACAACTATACTAAACAGTAATAATATCAGACAATCAGCGCCTTGTCTCGCCACAGACGAAATCCGCCTTCGAAGGCGCGTGTGTTGTCACCGCGCCTGGCCTCGGCCGGTAACTCGTCGAGCTTATCGACATTGCCGCCGCCAATGATGACATAATCTGGCTGCAGGGCGGCGCGCAGACGGGTGACGACGTCGACGACGTATTTGCGCCACTTCTTCTTGCCGTACTTTTCCAGGCCGCGCTCGCCGACATAGTCCTCGAAACTTCGGCCTTTCCTGTAGGGAAGATGGGCGAGCTCCATCGGCTGGCCGACATTGTCGAAGACCATCGCCGCACCAAGGCCGGTTCCCAGCCCGAGGAACAGCATGCGCCCGCCTTCATAGCTGCCGATAGCCTGCATCAACGCATCGTTGACCACCTTGACCGGCTTGCCGAACTGCGCGTCGAAATCGAAGCCGGCCCAACCCTTGCCGAGATTCTTGGGATCGAGCACCGGCTTGTTGTGACGCACCGGGCCGGGATAGCCCATCGAGATGACGTCGTAGGACAGGCCCTCGGCGAGCTTCTTCACCTTGTCGATCATCTGCTGCGGCGTCAGGTCCGGGCCGGAATCGTCCCGGCGCTCGGCGCCGCCGGCGCTGGTCAGGATCTTGACGTGCGAGCCGCCAATGTCGATCGAAAGCACGATCTGCCCGGCGTCCGATGCCGTCTGCTTCACCGCCTTGGCCATCGTCTCTCCTCCGCTCATGCCACCGGGTCGATCCAGCCGTTGGGAGGCCCGAAGCCGGCCATGGCGTCGGCCGGCCCCCATGTCTTCGGCTCATAGAGATGCGGCGGCGTGGTGTCGCCGAGCACCGGCCCGACAATGCGCCAGGCAAGCTCGGCCGCGTCCTGGCGGGTGAAGAGCTGGCCATTGCCGTTCATGGCGTCGCCGATCAGGCGCTCGTAAGGCGGCATGTCGGCCTTGCTGTCGTCGAGCGCCGTGAGTTCCACCTGTTCGCCGACCATGTCGTCGCCGGGTGCCTTGCGCTGCGCGCCGATGGCGATCACCACTTGCGGGTCGATGCGGAAACGCACGTAGTTCTGGTCGGCGGGCTTGATCGGGTCGAAGACGTCGAGCGGAGGGCGCTTCAGCCGCACCACCACTTCCGTGACATGCACGGGCATGTTCTTGCCGGCGCGGATGAAGAAAGGCACATCCTGCCAGCGCCAGGTGTCGACGAAGAAGCGCACCGCCGCGAAGGTCTCGACCGGCGAATTCGGCTTCACGCCGGGCTCGGCGAGATAGCCGGTGAACTGGCCGCGCACGACATCGTCTTTTGTCAGTGTCCGTATCGCCCTGAGAACCTGCACCTTCTCGTCGATCAGGTCGTCGGCCGAGCGGCCGACCGGCGGCTCCATGGCCAGCAGCAAGAGGATGTTGAGCAGATGGTTCTCGATGACATCCCTGATGCAGCCGACATCGTCATAGAAGCGGCCGCGGCCCTCGACGCCGAAATCCTCGGCCATGGTGATCTGCACGCTCTCGACGAAATTGCGGTTCCAGATCGGCTCGAGAAAGGAATTGGCGAAGCGGAAATAAAGCAGGTTCTGGATCGCTTCCTTGCCGAGATAGTGGTCGATGCGGAAGATCGACTGCTCGTCGAACACCAGATGCAGCACGCGGTTCAGCCAGCGCGCCGACTGCAGATCATGGCCGAACGGCTTTTCCACCATCAGCCGCGCGCCACGCGCGGTGCCCGACTGCTCCAATCCTTGCACGACAGTCTCGAACATGGTCGGCGGCACCGCCATGTAGTGCAGCGGCCGCTGGGCGGTGCCAAGCGCGGTCTTCAGCTTCTCGAAGGTGGCCGGATCGCGGTAGTCGCCGCTGACATAGCGCAGCAGCGAGGCGAATTTGGCGAACACCTTCTCGTCGATCTTGCCGATGGCGTTGACGATGCCGTCGCGGGCGCGGGCCTGCAACTGCTTGATGTCCCAGGCGTCGAAGGCGACGCCGATCACCGGTTCGGTGAGCGTGCCCTTGGCGACCATCTGGTAAAGGGCCGGAAATATCTTCTTGTGGGCGAGGTCGCCGGTGGCGCCGAAGAGCACCAGCGTGTCGGACCGTTCCTGGCTCATGCGTGCGTCTCCCCAGGCCGCGTCACTTGCCGGCCTTCGGCTTTTCGACATGGCCGCCGAAGGCATAGCGCATGGCGGACAACAGCTTGTCGGCGAATTCGGATTCGCCTTGCGAGGAGAAGCGGTCGAACAGCGCCGAGGACAGCACCGGCGCCGGCACGCCGGTGTCGATCGCGGCCTTCAGCGTCCAGCGTCCTTCGCCCGAATCCGAAACCCGGCCGCCGAACTGCGCCAGGCCCGGGTCGCCCTTCAGCGCGCCGGCGGTGAGATCGAGCAGCCAGGAGCCGATGACGCTGCCATGCCGCCAGACCTCGGCCACCTGCGGAAGATCGATGTCGAACTGGTAGTATTGCGGGTTTTCCAGCGGGCTGGTCTCGGCGTCGGCCGTGCGTTGCCGCTTACCGGCATTGGCCGACTTCAAGATGTTCATGCCTTCGGCATAGGCGGCCATGACGCCATACTCGATGCCGTTGTGCACCATCTTGACGAAGTGGCCGGCGCCGCTCGGCCCGCAATGCAGGTAACCGAAGGGCGCGGTGCCGGCGGCCTTGTCGGGAGCCGGCGCGCCGGCATCGGCGCCGGGCGCCAGCGTGGCGAAGATCGAATCGAGGTGCTGCACCGCAACGTCGGGACCGCCGATCATCAGGCAGTAGCCGCGCTCGAGGCCCCAGACACCGCCGCTGGTGCCGACATCGACAAGATGGATGCCCTTGGTGGCCAGTTTCGCCGCCTGGTCGACGGCGTCATGATAGTAGGAATTGCCGCCGTCGATGACGATGTCGCCGGGCTCCATCAGGACCGAGACCTGATCGATGATTTTGCCGGTGATCGCCGCCGGCAGCATCAGCCAGACACAGCGCGGCTTGGCGAGCTTGCCGACGAATTCCGTCAGGGATGCCGTGCCCAGCGCACCGTCGCTCACCAGGGCCGCGACGCTTGCCGGGTTGATGTCGTAGACGACGCATTCATGGCCATCGCGCATCAGGCGCCGCACCATGTTGGCGCCCATCCGGCCCAGTCCCATCATTCCGATCTGCATGGTTTCGTCCTGTTTCCTAGAGATTTTCTGGGTTTGTCGAGGAAGGATCTAGCCGCTATCCCGCTCGCCTGATGTGACGGAGAAGTCGACATTCTCCCAATCGCCGGTTCCGGGCCAGAAAAAAGTGAAGATCAGCGTGCTTCCGCCGCGGAGGCTGGCGGTGGGAAGATCGGCAAGATGGATGCCGAAGGCATTTTCCGCCGTCTGGCTGTCATGGGCGGTTGCCCAATTGTCGCTGCTCCAGTGCACCGTGGCCGCTGCCAGCAATTCGATGCGCAGCGTCTTGCCCTCGGGCAGCGTGCGGATCTTGTTGTTGAAGCGCCAGGTCCTGAACGGCGATGTGGTCTTGCCCTGGATGTAGCGCTTCACGCCTTGCGGCGGCATGTCGAAGACAACGCCGTCGCGCAGCGAGCGCAGCAGCTTGATATGCTCGGAATGCGCCCAGACCAGCGGCATGGCGCTGCCCGAAGGGCGGCCGTGCAGCAATTCGCGCTCGGGCAGGTCGGCGCCGTCCCAGACCTGCTCCGGAAGCAGGCCGCCGGGCTCGGCCGAACCTTCCAATGCCGCCAGAAGATTGGCTGCCTTGTCCTTGCGCCCCGCCGCCAGTTCATAATGGGCGCGTTCGCCGGCCAGAAGCGGCCATGGCCGGCCCTGGCCGGTGCCGTCGAAAGGGGCGCCGTCCTGGTGTTCGCCATAGCCGTCGCCATTGTAGCGATACCAGAGCGAGCCTTGCGGCAGCGCGCAGCGTAACTGCGCGTCGATGACCTGGACCGTATCGACGATGCGCGGGTCATCAGCCGACCTCAGGCCGAAGCGCACCAGCGCCAGCGCGTCCGGGCTGACGATTTCCTGCGCCGGGCGGTTTGTGTCACCGGGCGGCCGGTTCTTGATCGGTACATAGCCGTCCTTCGGCGAGGCGGCCTCGGTGCTGTCGGGCGGCGCGATGCGGACATAATAGCCTTTGACGCCGGCCGCCTTGCCGATGGCCGTGTCGGTGGCATAGGTCCAGCGTTCGACCTGGTCGTTCCAGCCATCCGATGTCTCGCGCAGATAGATTGCTTCGTCCATCTTGCCGCAGGCATCGAGCAGGTCGGCCGCGGCAAGCAGCGCCGCGATCTCCACGGCCAGCGTGAACGGGCTGTAGCCGGCATCCTCTTCCCAGCGATCCTCGCCGGTGACCGGTCCATTGCGCACGACATAGGTCGCGGCGCGCTCGATCATCGGCAGGAAAGCGGCAAGCCTGGCGCGGGGCAGGTGTCCCGCGCGATGCAGGGCGTCGGCCAGAAGCAGCGGGAAGGCGCATTCGTCCATCTGGATGCCGGGCCAATAGGCCGACCCGTCGAGCCAGGCATTTTGCGGCCAATGTCCGTCCGGCTGCTGGATGGAGCGCAGATACTCGAGGATCTGCAGCGCCGAGCCGGCATCGCCGGCGGCGAGAAAGCCGCCCGCCGTCTCGACCAGATCGCGCGGCCAGACCAGATGGTAGCCGCCGAGATCGTCGTCGCCCTTGTTGAAGCCCCAGGGGATGGACAGGCTGGCGACCGCCGCGCCCGGCATGGCGGTGGAGCGGTGCGTCGCCAGAACCGCGGTCGAGGCGCGATAGGTGTTGATGCCGGATGCCGCGTGCCGGTCCAGCGGCAGCAGTCCCGCCTGCCATTTGCGCCAATTCTGGACATAGGCCTTGGCGGCGGGCTCAAAGCCCGTCTTCAGGCTGGCGAAGGCATTTTCGGCGGCCTCGTCCGCTGTCGCGCCGAAACCCAGCGCCAGCACGGCTTTTGTCTTGGTCGGCGAAAAGCCGATCTCGCCGGTCAGCGCGACATTGCCGTCTTCTGCCCGTTGGCAAGCCGGATCGAGGATGCCGGTATGATTGAGTTGCTGCCAGCCGTCGGAGAAGCCGACGTAGCCGGCTGAACAATCCCGCCAGGGCAGCGACGAGGCCAGCGCCAGGCAAGAGCCGCGGCCCGAGGCGAACAGCACGGGCTGTCCCTTGTGGTCGCCGACCCAGGCGGTGTTGCCCATGCCGGCATTGACCAGATGCGGCGCCAGAAGCGCGTAGACGCGGTAATCGCCGGGAGCACCTTTAAGCGCCGTGAAGGTGATTTCCTGCAGCAGCACGGGTTGCGCCGGGTCGCAGAGGATGCGCTTCTCGATGCGGTAGGCGCCGTCGCCGGCGGTGTTGACCAGCCGGTAGGCGGGCACGCCGGCCTCGAAGGGCTCGATTTCATGCGCGGCATCGCGCTTCTCTTCCGAGAAATAGCCGCCGGGACCGGTGACGATCAGGCCGAGATCGCGCGTGCAGGCGCTGTCGAGCCGTGGATAGTAGACTTCGTTGAGGATGCCGTGGCTGATGGTGAACCAGATGTGGCCGGCCGGCGAAAGCGACGTCCCGACGCCGCTCTTGGCGCTCGACGTCCAGCGCGCCGGAATGCCCGGCGCGCCCGGGGGAACGATCGGCGTCACTGCCATCTCTGTTGGCCTCCTGTGCGCATGGCTTACCCATCCACCGACGCCATTTCAATTGGCGCACCGCAAGTTGATCGGCAGGCTTTGCGGATTGCAGTTGACAGGCCGCTATGCCATCTTCATTTGTCTGACAATCGATAAAAAACAGGAACGCAGGCGCGACTTTCCACCTAAAATCCGCACGACCAGCAACTCTTGGGAGGAGTATGAACATGAAGAAACTGTTAGCTCTGAGCGCTCTTGCCGCGATGCTCGCATCGGGCACGGCACTTGCCGATACCAGCGGCAAGAAGATCGCATTCTCCAACAATTACGCCGGCAATTCGTGGCGGCAGGCGATGCTCGACAGCTATGGCATCGTCACCAAGAAGGCGGTTGAAGACAAGATCGTCGGCGCGGCCGACATCTTCACCACCGCCGACAAGGAAGTGCCGACGCAGGCGGCCCAGGTGCAGAACCTGATCCTGCAGGGTTACGACGCCATCGTCATCAACGCCGCCTCGCCGGACGCCCTCAACGGCGCCATCAAGCAGGCCTGCGACGCCGGCATCACGGTCGTCTCCTTCGACGGCACCGTCACGGAGCCCTGTGCCTACCGCGTCGTCGTCGACTTCAAGGACATGGGCAAGCAGGAAGTCGAGCAGATGGCCAAGTTCCAGCCCAAGGGCGGGAACCTTTTGGAAATCCGTGGCCTGGCCGGCACCTCGATCGACGATGCCATCCATGCCGGCATCCTCGAAGGCGTCGCCGCGCATCCCGAGTTCAAGATCGTCGGCTCGGTGACCGGCGACTGGGATCAGACGACGGCGCAGAAAGCGGTCGCGACCATCCTGCCCTCATTGCCCGATATCGTGGGCATCGTCGACCAGGGTGGTGACGGCTATGGCGCCGCACAGGCTTTCGCCGCCGCCGGCAAGCCGCGCCCGACCATCATCATGGGCAACCGGCAGGACGAGCTGAAGTGGTGGAAGGAACAGAAGGACAAGGACGGCTACAAGACCTGGTCGGCTTCGATCGCGCCCGGCGTGTCGTCGCTCGCCTTCTGGGTGGCGCAGCAGGTGCTCGATGGCCGCAAGGACATTCCGCACGACCTGCTGGTGCCGTATCTGGCCTTCACCCAGGACGACTTCGAGGCAGCCCTGCCGAAGATCAAGGAAGGCGGCGTCGCCACCCACGAATACACGCAGGAAGACGCCCTCGCGGCGATCAAGGCCAACATCAAGTGAATGTCGCGCTTGCGTTGCCCTTCGTACCATCGCGCGGATATATCTAGGCATGCCCGAAGGGAACGCTGACATCATCAGACTGAACGGCGCCGAAAAATATTTCGGCGCCGTTCGCGCGCTGGGCGGGGTGGACTTCCACGTCCGGCCCGGCGAATGCGTCGGCCTGGTCGGCCACAATGGCGCCGGCAAATCGACGCTGATGCACATGGTCGCGGGCACACTCACGCCCGACAGCGGCCAGATCGGCGTGCATGGGGGCATCGAGGACAACTACGCGGTGTCGCGGGCGCAAAAGCTCGGCATACGCTGCGTGTTCCAGGAACTGTCGCTGTGCCCCAATCTCAGCGTCGCCGAAAACACGCGCATCAACCATGCCTCGCTCTCGGGCCTCGGCTGGCGGCGCAAGGCGGCCGCGCTGATCACCGCCAAGCTTGACGAGATCTTTCCCGATCACGGCATCTCGGCCTGGGATATTGTCGGCGACCTGTCGATCGGCCGGCGTCAGATGGTCGAGGTGGCGCGCGCCTTCACGGTGACGCAGGACAGGCTCGACCTCGTCATCCTCGACGAGCCAACATCATCGCTGGACGCGCACACGGCTGGCCAATTGCTGGCCTTCGTGCGCCGCTTCATCGCCGGCGGCAAGAGCTGCATCCTGATCTCGCATGTTCTGGGCGAGGTGCTCAGGAATGCCGACCGCATCGTGGTGATGCGCGACGGCAAGGTGGTGGTCGCCGATGCGGCGAATGCCTTCGACCGCGACCGGCTGGTGACCGCGATGGGCGGGGCGGAAGCGCGCCAGAAGATCGCCGCCGAGATTGCCGCGGCCAAGCCGGCTGACGGTCCGTTGCGGGTGCGGGCGCGTCCCGCCGCGCAGAAGGACGGCGCCGACCTTGTCGCCCGCGCCGGCGAGATCATCGGCCTTGCCGGGCTGGCGGGACACGGCCAGACCGACCTGTTGCTGGCGATCTTCGCTGCCGCCTCCCGCGCCAGGACCGGGATCGAAGTGACCGCGCCGGTGGCGCTGGTCGCCGGGGACCGCCAGTCGGACGGGATCTTCCCGCAATGGTCGATCGCCGAGAACATCGGCATCCGATCGCTGGCGCGGCTGCGCAACGGGCTGCTGATCTCGCCGCGGCGCGAGGCCGAGTTGGCCCAGTTCTGGCAGAAGAAGATCGGCATCCGCACGCCCGACATGAACAACAACATCTTCTCGCTTTCGGGCGGCAACCAGCAGAAGGCGCTGTTTGCCCGCGCGCTCGGCTCGGATGCCCAGATCGTGCTGATGGACGATCCGATGCGCGGCGTCGATATCGGCACCAAGCTGGAAGTCTACGACCTCGTGCGCGAGGAGGCTGGCCGCGGCCGCACCTTCCTCTGGTACACCACGGAAACCGAGGAACTCGACAATTGCGACCATGTCTATGTCTTCAAGAACGGCCGCATCGTCGCCAATCTGGGTCGCGACGAATTGACCGAGGAGAAGATCATCCAGTCCTCCTTCGGCGATGCGGCCTGAGATGACCGCCGCCAGCCTCGACGCCCCCACCAGGAGCTCCGCCGAGCGTGGCGCGCTGGCCCGTGCCCGCCTGCTGCGCGGGCTGCTGCCGGCGCTGTCGCTGGCATTGGTGCTGCTCGCCATCGCCTGGCTCAACCCACGCGCCATCAGCTATTTCGGCTTCAGCCTGATGCTGAACCTGGCGATCCCGATCGCGCTGGCGACGATCGCGCAGATGTTCGTCATTTCAGGCAATGAGCTCGACCTGTCGATCGGCACCTTCGTCGGTTTCGTCGGCTGCGTCACCGCGACCTGGCTGAAGGACGCGCCGCTCATCGGCGTCGCCATCCTGGTTGGCTCGATCGGCGTCTATGCGCTGCTCGGCGCGCTGATCCGCCTGCGCAATCTGCCGTCGATCGTGGTGACGCTCGGCATGAGTTTCGTCTGGCAGGGGCTCGCCATCCTCGTCCTGCCCAAGCCCGGCGGCAAGGCGCCGGACTGGCTGCTGGCGATCATGTCGTTCAAGCCGCCCTTCGTGCCGTTCCCGATCATCACGGCGCTGCTGATAGGCCTCATCGTCCATTTCGGCCTGATGCGCACCTCCTATGGCGTAATCCTGCGCGGCTCCGGCGGCAATGCGGCCGCGCTCAAGCGCGCCGGCTGGTCGCTGCTCAAAACCAAGATCGTGCTGTTCGCGCTGGCAGGCGTGTTCGGCGTGCTGTCGGGCATGGCGCTGATCGGCATCACTACCTCGGCCGATGCCAATATCGGCAATGGCTATACGCTGCTGTCGATCGCCGGCGTCATCCTCGGCGGCGGTGAATTCGTCGGCGGCCGGGTGTCGCCGATCGGTGCGGTGATCGGCGCGCTGACACTGGCGCTGGCCGCCTCGCCGCTGCTCACCTTCATGCACATTCCGCCGGACTGGCAGGTGGCCGCCAACGGCGCCATCCTGATCATCGTGCTGGCGGCGCGGGTGCTGATCAGCCGCAGGGAGAGGTAAGCGATGATCCTGGTTAGATCGCTGGCCGGCAAGCCCTGGGTATGGTCGTTCCTCGGCGCGCTTGTCGTGTGGCTGGCGACGATCGCCTTCACCGGCGGCTACGGCGCCGGCGGCATGGTCACGGCGGCGTTGTCGCTCGCGGTGTTCACGGTCATCGTCGGCGTCGGCCAGATGTTCGTCATCACGCTTGGGCCCGGCAATGTCGACCTGTCGCTGCCGGCCAATATCGGCCTCGCCAGCGCGGTCGCCATGAAAGTGATGGCCGGCAGCGATTCCATGATCGTTGTAGGCCTTCTGGCGGCGCTCGCATGCGGCGCGGCGATCGGCGCGGTCAACTATCTGCTGATCTGGGCGCTGCGCATTCCGCCGATCATCGCCACCTTGTCGGCGAGCTTCATCATCCAGTCGATCGACATCAGCTATGGGCGTGGGCTGCAGATCAAGCCGCCGCCCGGCTTTGCCGATTTCACCAACTGGCAGATCCTGGGCATTCCGGTGCTGGCGGTGCTGACCGTGCTGTTCACCATCGGCGCGGCCATCGCCCTGCAGCGCATGATCTATGGCCGCTCGGTGCTGGCGATCGGCCAGAACATCCGCGCCGCATGGCTCGCCGGCGTCAATGTAGGCCGCATCCGCTTCCTCACCTACACGCTGTCGGGCGCGCTCGGCGGCATCGACGGCGCGCTGCTCGCCGGCTATTTCCGCGGCGCCAATGTCGATATCGGCAATGAATATCTGCTCGCCTCGATCGCCGTCGTCGTCATCGGCGGCACGTCGGTGGCCGGCGGCAAGGCCAATGTGCCCGGCGTGTGGGGCGCGGCGCTGTTTCTGGTGCTGCTCTTGACCATGCTCAACACATTCGGGGTCAGCGCGGGCGTTCGCCTGCTTTTGACGGGGCTGATCATCGTCGGGGTGATTACGGCGGCAGGCGGGGAAAAGGCGGTGCGGTGATCGCCGTTCCCGAGCGTCCGGCGAGCATCGCCGCAAGCTTCTGGGGCAGCCCGTCGCGCCGCCAAACGTTGGGCCAGCCCAACAGCGGGTTCCCATTCGCGGCGCGGCCTAGTAAACCCTTCCGCGATCTCAGTCGGTCCCGGGAGGGCTCTGCTTGTCCAATTCTGTCAGCGTCGTGAACGACAATGGCGTCGCCATCGTCACCATCGACAATCCGCCGGTCAATGCACTGAGTTTCCATGCCCGCGAGCCGCTGATGCAGGCGCTTGTCGACTTGCGCGATGACGCTTCGGTCACGGCCATCGTGATTGCCTGCGCCGGGCGGACCTTTGTCGCCGGCGCCGACATCACCGAATTCGGCAAGCCGGTGCAGCAGCCTGATCTGCGCGCCACCGTTGCGATGCTGGAAACCATCGCCAAACCGACGGTCGCCGCCATCCACGGCACCGCGCTCGGCGGCGGGCTGGAACTGGCGCTCGGCTGTCATTTCCGCGTTGCCGATGCCGGCGCCAAACTCGGCCTGCCCGAAGTGAAGCTCGGCCTCTTGCCGGGCGGCGGCGGCACGGTGCGGCTGCCGCGCCTGGTCGGCGCGGTGAAGGCGCTGAAGATGATTGTCTCGGGTTCGCCGGTCGGTGCCGACGAGGCGCATGAAGCCGGGCTCGTTGACGCTGTCTTCGAAGGCGACCTCACCACGCATGCCGTGAACTTCGCCCGGGAAATCGCCCGCAAGGGTGGTCCGTTCACGCCGGTGCGCGATCGCAATGACGGGCTTGGGGAAACCGATCTGGCGGCTTTCGACGCCGAGGCGGCGGACCTCGCCAGGAAAGCGCGCGGGCTGGAAGCGCCGGTCGCCTGCGCGCAAGCCGTGCGCAACGCCCTCACGCTACCCTTCGACGAGGCGCTGGCGGCGGAGCGCGCGCTGTTCGCGAAACTGGTCGCCAGCGACCAGTCGCGGGCGCAACGGCACCTGTTCTTCGCCGAACGCGAGGCGGCGAAGCTTCCCGGCAAGGACACGCCCAAGCGCAGGATTGCCCGCGTCGGCGTCATCGGCGCCGGCACCATGGGCGGCGGCATCGCCATGGCCTTCGCCAATGGCGGTTTTTCGGTCACCTTGCTGGAAACCAGCGCGGAAGCGCTGCAGCGCGGGCTGGGCATGATCGAGAAGAACTATGCCGTCTCCGTTTCGCGCCGTTCCCTGACCGAAGACGCCAAGCGTCAGCGGCTCGCCCAGTTCGAGGGCTCGACCGACTATGCCGATCTCGCCGATTGCGACCTGGTCATCGAGGCGGTGTTCGAGGACATGGCGGTGAAGAAGCAGGTTTTCGGCAAGCTGGATGCTATCGCCAAGCCGGGCGCCATCCTCGCCACCAACACCTCCTATCTCGACATCAATGAAATCGCCGGCTCGATCTCGCGGCCGCAGGATGTGCTCGGCCTGCATTTCTTCTCGCCGGCCAATGTCATGAAGCTCTTGGAGATCGTGCGGGCCGACAAGACCGCGCCGGATGCGCTGGCGACGGTGGTCGATCTCGCGCGGCGGATCGGCAAGGTGGCGGTCGTCGTCGGCGTCTGCCACGGCTTCGTCGGCAACCGCATGCTGGCCGCACGCGGTTCGGAATCGGAAGCGCTGCTGCTGGAGGGCGCGACACCCAGCCAGATCGACAAGGTCTTCACCGATTTCGGCTGGCCGATGGGCCCGTTCCAGATGGGCGATCTCGCCGGCCTCGACATTGGCTGGCGCAACCGCAAGGCGCGCGGCCTGACGGCCGTTATCGCCGACACGCTGTGCGAACTGGGACGTTTCGGCCAGAAGACTGGTCGGGGTTTCTATCTCTACGAAGCCGGCGCAAGGGCAGGCGTTCCAGATCCGGAGGTCGAGGCGCTGATCCGCGACAAGGCTGCTGAGAAGGGCATTGCGCCGCGCGCGATCAGCGCGGAAGAAATCATCGAGCGCACGCTCTATCCCCTGGTCAACGAGGGAGCGAAAATCCTCGAAGAGAAGATCGCGGCCCGTGCCTCCGACATCGATGTCGTCTGGGCCAATGGCTACGGTTTTCCCATCGGCAAGGGCGGCCCGATGTTCTGGGCCGGTCTCGAAGGGCCGGCAAAGATCGTCGAACGGCTCGACCAGTGGCACAAGCGGACCGGCAAGGACGTGTTCAAGCCGGCTCCGCTGCTGAAGCGGATGGCCGAGACCGGCTCCTGGGAGGCCGAGGCGTAAACCTCGTCGAGCCGCGCGGTGTTGCCGCGCCATTCCCTCACACGTGCTTGCGGCCGCCGGTCTCGCGGAACCAGTTGTCGGGGTAGGGATACCACCAGTCCTGGATCGCCGGTCTGTGGTCGATGATGACCATCTTCGAGCGACGGAAGGCATCGAGCCCCTGCCGTCCCAGTTCGCGGCCGAGGCCTGACGCCTTCCAGCCGCCGAAGGGCAGGGCGTCATTGTCGATCAGCGGGTTGTTGACCCAGACCATGCCGGCTTCGAGCCGTTCGGCCGCCTCATGCGCTTCGGCGAGGTCGGTGGTGAACACCGAGGCGCCGAGCCCGAACGGGCTGTCATTCGCAAGCCGTATCGCCTCGTCGAAATCCTTCACGCGGCAGATGGCGGCGACCGGCCCAAAACACTCTTCGCGCACGATCGCCATGCCAGGGGTGACGCCAGTCAGGATCGTCGGCTCGTAGAACCAGCCGGTGTCGTGCGACGGCGGGATGCGCCCGCCGGTGACGGCCTCGGCGCCATGGGCAATGGCGTCATCGACAAGACGCATGACCTTGGCTCGAGCCGCTTCGCTGACCAGGGGGCCGATCTCGGCCTTGTCCATGCCATTGCCGATGCGCAGCGCGCGTGTCCTTTCGGCAAACAACTCGACGAAGCGGTCATGCACGGCATCGACGACGAAGAAGCGCTCGGCCGAAGTGCAGACCTGGCCTGTGAGGTGGAAGGCGGCGGTGACGCTGCCGGCCGCGGCGACCTCCAGCGGCGCGTGTTCGCTGATGATCAGCGGGTCGCTGCCGCCGGCCTCGATGACGCAAGGCTTCATGCGTTCGGCGCAGGCGACGGCCACCGCCTTGCCGGCGGCGACCGAGCCGGTGAAGGCAACCGCATGGGTGCGGTCGGACGTGATCAGCGCCTGGGCCGTGCCCGCGCCGCCTGGCAGGCAGGAGACCAGGCCTGCCGGGAGCGAGCGGAACACGCTCATGTAGTCCAGCGTCGACAGCGTCGTCGCCTCGGCCGGCTTGACGATGCAGGCATTGCCCGCGGCAAGCGATGCCGCCACGGTCCAGCACATCAGCAGGATCGGAAAATTGTAGGGCATGATGTGGACGGAGACGCCATAGGGCTCGTAGCGCGCATATTGGAACGAGCCGGCCTGCGTCGTGCCGGCGATCTTGCCGGCGTCGTCGCGCGCCATCTCGGCATAGTAGCGGAAGATCGGCGCGCAATTGGCGATCTCGCCGATGGCTTCCGGATAGGGCTTGCCCATCTCGCGCACCATCAGCTCGGCGCAGCGGGTGAAATCGGCGGCCTCGATGGCGTTGGCTACGGCATGCAGGTGCTTCGCCCGGCTCTTGGCATCGAGCCTTTTCCAGGCGGCCTGCGCCCCGGTCGCGGCGGCGAGCACAGTATCGATCTCACCATCGCTGGCCGCGGCGATGGCGCCGACCGTTTCCAGCGTGGCCGGATCGATCACCGGTTTGTTTGCACCCGCCATCGGCAGGTAGTCCGGATTGACGAAGAAGGTCGGCCGGTCAGGGGAGAAATGCATGGACATCCTCTCAGATCCGCTCAGCGGATCATGTAGACCTTCTTGATGGTCTCATGGACGGTGCAGACGCCCTTCCAGTCCTGTGGGAAGAAAGCCGCCGTGTCCGGCTCGATTTCGATCACCTCGCCCGATTCGTGCACATAGGTGCAGCGGCCTTCGAGGAAATGGCAGAACTCGTCGCGGGTGACGTGGCAGTGCCATTTGCCCGGCGTGCAGACCCACAACCCGCATTCGGAGCGGCCTTCCGGTCCCTTGTGGAGCAGCTTGCCCGAGGTGTGGGACTGGCCCTCGATCATCGTCGGGATGATGCCCCAGTCGACGAGGTCGGTGACGGCGAGCGGCGATTGCATGATGGGCGTGGTCATATGGATTTCCTTGAAATGATGCTCACCGGCACATGAAGGCCTTGGTCAGCGTTTGCGTGACGATGGAAATGCCGGTCCAGCCGGCCGGAAAGAACACCAGCGTGCCGGCCTCGACCGGAATCTGTTCGCCGTGCTCGTGGACATAGCTGCCGTGACCGGACAGGAAGTGGCAGAACTCGTCGGTGGCGAAGGTGACCTTGCGGGTGCCCGGCGTGCACGACCACAGGCCGCATTCGCTCGACCCGTCCGGATTCTGCGACAGGATCTTGCCGGAGGCGCGCGGCGCGCCGGCAAGCGTGTTGCTGCCCGCGCCCCAATCCTCCAGTTCCACGCTCGAGGCCTGTGGCCAGTGCGGTGTCGACATGTCTTGCTCCCGGTGTCGCGGCGTCAGGCCAGCATGTAGACGTTGCGCATGGTCTCGTGCACCGTGCATTCGCCCGTCCAGCCGGCGGGGAACATGACCACGGTCCCGGCCGAGACTTCTATCACTTCGCCGACATGCGAGCGGTAGGTCGCGCGGCCGACGACGAAATGGCACAGTTCGTCGCGCGGGATCGAGAGCCGCCAGCGGCCCGGCGTGCAGACCCAGATGCCGGATTCCGGCTGGTTGTTCGGGCCCTTGTGCAGCAGCCTGCCGGTGGAATGCGACGCGCCTTCCAATGCATCCGGCTGGGCGCCCCAGTCGACGAGATCGGTGCGGGTGGATGCCTGGTGGAGGTGCGGAGCGGAAGAGGTCACAGCAACGCCTCCAGCAAACCGGCAGCCTTCTCAGGCCCGCTCTGCGCGTGCATCTGTGCCGATGTCCTCGCCAGCTTCGCCTTCATCTGGGGATCGGTCAGGCAGGCCTCGATCTTCGCGACCAGATCGGTATCGCTCCAGTCGTAGCGCGGCATGCCGAAGCCATGGCCGGTTTCCTCGACGCGGGTGGCGTTGTCGTGACCATCCCAGACATAGGGCATGATGATCGCCGGCTTGCCGAAATAGAGGCACTCGGTGAACGAGTTGTTGCCGCCATGGTGGATGACGGCATCGACCTGCGGGATCACCGAAGGCTGCGGGAACCAGCTCTCGACGATGACGTTGCCGGGCACGTCCGTATACTGATCCTTGTAGCCGCCGACATTGACCAGCGCGCGGTAGCGGGTCTTGCCCAGCGTGGCGATGATGCGCTTCAAGAGCTCGACATCGCCGGCGCCGAGGCTGCCGAAGGAGACATAGAGCAGCGGCCCGTCATTGTTCTTCGCGAAGGTGGGCACCGCATAGGGCTTCTCCTGCCGCACGCAGCCTTCGAGATACTGGAATTTCACCGGGTCGAGCGGATGGCGGCGCTTGAACTTCGCCGCTTCGGGATAGAGCAGCAAATTGAGATAGGGCGAGGCCTCGAAGAACTGGCCGATCGGGTAAGGCGCCTCCTTGTTGGCCTTCAGGAAGGCGTTGAAGTCGTCATGGATCGGCTTGATCACCGCGTTGAAGTGGTCGCGGTAGCGCTGGTGGCCGGCATGGTCGTTCTCGCCGCAGCCGGAGAGATGCGGCGGGATGTCCTCGTCCTCGATCTCGTTTTCCGAGCAGGAGATGACGCGTACCCATGGCTTGCCGAACTGTTTTATGGCTGGGAACAGGATGACATTGTCAACGCAGATGACATCGGGCTTGATGGCGGCCAGCACGCCCGGCAGATCCTTCTGCGCCCATTTGGCGCTGTCGACGATCGCCGTCCAGCAATCCTTGACGTAATTGTCGACCTGGTCGTAGGGCGATTTGCGGAAATTCGGGATGTGGCCGTTGATGAAATCCTCCCAGAATTTCGCCATCTGCTCGGGCGGCATCGGCTCGGACAGGTTCACCGGATGCGCCTCGAAGCCGTAGCCCCGATAGACCTCGACGAAGCCGGGATCGGATAGGAACACCGCCTTGTGGCCGCGCGCCTCGACGGCCTGGGCGATGCCGACGGAATTGAGCGCCGGGCCGTAGGCGGCTTCCGGGAAAAAGGCGATCGTCTTCTGCGCCATCAAGCTTCTCCTATTCTGCGAAAATTCTGACATCAGCGGCATCCCAGCCGAGTTCGACCTGGTCGCCCGACGACACTGGCCGGCGGTCGGCTGCGTCCGCGGTGACGCGCACCAGGAACGGCTTTGGCGACAGCGGTGTGCGGATATGCAGCTGCAGATCGAGGCCGTGATAGGCCAGCGCCTCGATCGTGCCGATGGTGCGGTTGGCGGTCTCGATCGATGGGAATAGCCGGATGCGTTCCGGCCGCACCGAAGCTACGGCCGAAGCACCGGGCGTGAGCGTCGCGGGAACCTTACCGGCAATGCGCGCGCCATTCACGGCCACCACACCATCGGCTGACGCCTTGCCCGGGATGAAATTCATCACGCCGATGAAGTCGGCGACGAAACGGTCGGCCGGATGCTCGTAGACCGTGTGCGGGGTGTCGCATTGCAACAGTTTGCCATCCTTGAGCACCGCCATGCGATCGGCCATGACGAGCGATTCTTCCTGATCGTGGGTGACGATGACGAAAGTGATGCCGACCTCGTGCTGCAGGCGTTTCAATTCCAGTTGCATGGCGCCGCGCAGTTTCTTGTCGAGCGCGCCGAGCGGCTCGTCGAGCAGCAGCAGCCTTGGCCGCTTGACCAGGGCGCGGGCCAGCGCGACGCGCTGCTTCTGGCCGCCCGACAATTGCTCCGGCCTGCGGTCGGCGAAGGGGACGAGCTCGGTGGTCCCCAGGATGGCGTCGACGCGGGAACGGATTTCGTTAGCCGGCAAGCGCTCCATCTCCAGCCCATAGGAGACATTGGCGCGCACGCTCATATGCGGGAACAGCGCGTAGGACTGGAACATCAGGTTGACCGGCCGCTTGTTGGGCGGGGTCCTGGCGATGTCCTTGCCGTCGAGCAGGATGCGCCCGTCGCTCGGGGTCTCGAAACCGGCCAGCATGCGCAAGAGCGTGGTCTTGCCGCAGCCGGAGGGTCCAAGCAGCGCGAAGAACTCGTTCTCCCGGATATCGAGCGAGATGCCGTCAACGGCGGTGACCCGGCCGAAATTCTTCGACACATCATCGATGGCCAACAGCGTGCGCGGTTCGCTCATTGGCCGATCATTCCCCTGTTAAGCCGCTGCGACAGGGTCAGCGCGGTGATGCTTACGGCCATGACGATGGTCGCCAGCGCGTTGATCTCAGGTGTGATGCCGAAGCGGATCATGGCGTAGATCTGCATCGGCAGCGTGGTCGAGGCACGGCCGGCGCCAGCGGTGAAGAAGGCGATGATGAACTCGTCGACCGACAGCGTGAAGGCGAGCAGCGCGCCGGCGATCACGGCAGGCGCGATGACCGGCAAGGTCACGCGCCGAAAGGTGGTGAGCGCGGAGGCGCCGAGATCGGCGGAGGCCTCGACGATCGACCAGTCGAAGCTCTTCAGCCTTGCGCGCACCACCGAGCAGACGAAGGCGAGGTTGAAGACGACATGGGCGAGGATGATTGTGTGCAGGCCCATGGTCAAATTGAGCATGGAGAAGAACGACAGCAGCGCGATCGCCAGCACGATGTCGGGAATGATCATCGGCGCGAAGATCAGGGCTTCCAGCCCCTTGCCATACTGCCGGCGCATCTCGACGCCGATCGCCAGCAGCGTGCCGAGCAAGGTGGCGATGGCGGTGGAGACCAGCGCCACGATCAGCGTGTTGAGGGCGGCCGACAGGATCGCGGAATTGTTGGCCAGCGAGGCGTACCATTTCAGCGAGATGCCAGACCAGGCCGTCGGCAGCCCGCCTTCGTTGAAGGAGAGTGCCACCAGCACGGCGATGGGGATGTAGAGGAAGGCGAAGACCAGGCTCAGCACGAGCCACAGCGTGCGCCGCGTCGCAGGGGGGCGCTCAGCCATCCGCGCCTCCCCCGGCCTGCGCCGCCCGCCCCGAGGCACGGTCGGCGGCGAGCGCCTGCGCCATCAGGACCAGCAGCATGATGGCGATCAGCGCCATCGCCAAGGCGGCGCCGAAGGGCCAGTCATTGGCGGTGAGGAACTGGTCGTAGACGAGATTGCCGATCATCTGGAATCGGCCGCCGCCGAGCAACGCCGGGGTGACGAAATTGCCGATCGACAACACGAAGACGAAGACGGCGCCGGCGGCGATGCCGGGCACGGTCAGCGGCAGGATGACACGGCGGAATGTGGTGGCGGCCGAGGCGCCGAGATCGCGCGAGGCTTCGGCGAGTTCGGGGTTGAGCCGCGACAGCGGCGCGTAGCAGGCGAGGATGACGAAGGGCAGATAGTTGTAGACGAGGCCGGCGATGACCGCGCCTTCGGTATAGAGCATTGACGGCGGTTCGCCGGTATAGCCGAGCCAGCGCAGGAGCTGCGTGATCAGGCCTTCGCGGTTGAGCAGCACGATCCAGGCATAGGTGCGGATCAAATAGTTCGACCAGAACGGTAGCACGGCAAAGAACAGGAACACAGGCTGCCAGCGGCGCGGGGCAGCGGAGATGGCGTAGGCGGCGGCGTAGCCGATCACCACCGCGATCAGGGTGGCGGTGCCGGCGATGCGCGCCGACTTCAGGAAAATGCCGGCATAGAGCGGGTCGAAGACCAGCCCGAAATTCTCCAGCGTGAAGGTGTAGTCGATGCCGCCATAAATGCCGCGGCGGAAGAAGGCGAGCGCCAGCACCAGCGCGCACGGCACCACCATCAGCGCCGTCAACCAGACCAGCGCCGGGGCCATCAGCAGGGAGGAGCGAGAGGGGACGGAACGCAAGCTTGCTTCCAAGATGCTGCTGGAATGCCGCCTACTGCGCGGCCTTGATCTCGCTGACGATCTTGGAATAGTCGCGCTGGGCTTCGCCGACGTCACGCAGCTGCTCGAACTTGACGAGATCGGCCACCGGCATCGCCATGTTGGGGAATTTGGCCAGGAAATCGGCCGGCAGGCTTTCCATCGCCGGCTTGTTCGGCACCTTGTAGTCGATGTTCTGCGCCGCCCAGGCGTGGTTCTTGGCGTCGAGCATGAAGTTGATGAACTTGAAGGCGTCGTCCTTGTGCTCGGAAGCCTTCATCACCACCATCGTGTCGACCCAGAGGTCCGAACCTTCCTTCGGAATGACGTATTTGATCTCCGGCTTCTCGGCGATGCCGTAATTGCACCAGCCGTCCCAGGCCTGCACCATCAGCGCCTCGCCCGAAACCAGTTTGGAATAGAAGGTGGTGTCGTCATAGGCGAGCAAGGTCTTCTTTGCCGAGATCAAGAGGTCCTTGACCTCGGCCATCTTGGTCGGATCGGTCTCGTTGACGGAAAAGCCCTTGTCGAGCTGGCCGGCCGCCAGCAGCCAGCGATCGGTCGCCAGCATGGTGGTCTTGCCCTTCAGCGCGTCTGAAGGCGCGAGCAGATCGCTCCAGCTCGTCGGCGCCGTCTTGACCAGGTCCGAGCGGTAGCAGAGGCCGGTCGTGCCCCAGGTGTAGGGCACGGAGAACGAGTTGCCGACATCGTGCGGCAGCTTGGTCGCTTCCGGATAGAGGTTGGCGAGATTGGGGATCTTGGCGTGGTCCATCGGCTCGATCAGGCCGAGCTTGTTCAGCACCTCGGCGAAGGGCGAGGAGACGAAGACCACGTCATAGCCCTTGCCGCTGGCGGCGATCAGCTTGCCCATGATCTCTTCATTGGTGGCGTGCACCACCACTTCGCCGGAGACGCCGGTGGCGGTCTTGAAGGCGGCCATGGCGTCTGGCGCCATGTAGCCGTCCCAGTTGGAGATGACGAGGTCGGCGGCGATTGCCGGCGCCGACAGCGCCATGGCAAGGCCGAGAGCGATTGAAGAGACCTTGAGCGCACGGCGTCGTGGGCTGGTAGCGGTCATGGCAGACTCCCATTCCGGTTGATCGTCGAATTCTGTGCTGGACCGGGCGCGACCCATGCCGCTGCTTTCGATCCTGTTCCCTCGGTCTTTTTTATCGCCGATTATCCTGACAGTACTATTGCAGAAAAAAGTACGTCAATCCATAATTTGCCAAGCGACCGAGGAATCTGGCCGATTGCGCTTGTGCCCGCGATCGGCCAAACCAATGCGGTCATATCCATCCGCCGAGACAAGTCATGCAAGCCGCAGCCCGACGACCTCGCACCAACCATCTCGACCTGGCGCAGCGCATCCTGGATGTGGCGCGCCAGCGCGGCTTCGAGCCTGGCGCGCGCCTGCCCGAACAGCAGATCGCCTCGCTGTGCAATGTCTCGCGTACGCCGGTGCGGGCGGCACTCAGCCTGCTCGCGGAACGGGGCGTCGTGCGCTGGGAGGCCGATACCGGCTATCATCTGGCGGTCGACCTCGCGGCGCAGCCGGCCATCGCCGCCGAGCTTCCGAGCGCGGAGGAGGATGATCTGGCCGAGGCGATCCTGCGCGACCGGTCGGCGCGGCGGCTGGACCAGACAGTGACCGCCGCGGCGCTGATGCGACGCTACAGTGCTGATCGCAAGACGGTACTAAAAGCGCTTAATAAACTGACAGAGGAGAATCTGCTGGACCGCGCGCCCGGCCAATCCTGGCTTTTCCGGCGCACGCCCGACGATCCCGAGGCGCAAGGCGAAAGCTATGAGTTCCGCTTGCTGCTCGAGCCGGCGGCGATCCTGACGCCGGGATTCCGGCTGGACGGCGCGCGGGCGGCGGCGTTGCGCCAGGGCATGGACGCTCTGTCGGCGTTGCCGGATGCCGCCTTCGACACGCGTGAGTTCCAGCGGCTGGACATGGATTTCCACGGCATGATCGCCGAGGGCTGTGCCAACCGGTTCATCGCCGACGCGCTGGCCGATCATCTGCGCCTGCGCCGGCTGCCGGGCATCTATGCCGGGGTCAACGTCTTCCGGCTGCGGCAGTCCTTGCTGGAACACCTGAACATACTCGACCATCTCGAAAGCCGGCAGTATGAGGTGGCTGCCGATCTGCTTCGCATCCACCTGCGGCTCTCCCGCAACCAGCGACCGCAAGCGGCCAGCCGCGGGGCGCCCGCCCTGTTCGGCATGATCAGCCGGCCGGAATGAAGAGGATTAATTGACGCGTAGAGCCAGCCCGACCATCGCGCTGTTTCCCGAAGCAAGCTTCGGCGCCGCGTTGAATTGCGTCGGCATCGCGCAGGCCTTGCGGGCGCGGGGCGCCCGGCCCGTCTTCATCTGCCATGCCGGTTTCTCCGGCGTCTTTGCCGACTATGGTTTCCAGGAATACCAGCTGCCGACCGACGAGCCGCTGAGCGACAGCGAGCGCCAGAGCTACTGGCAGGCCTTCGTGCGCCGGCACCTGCCGCATTTTAGGCTCAGTCCGATCGACCAACTCGAAACCTATGTCGCGCCGACCTGGCAAGCGATTGTCGACACGGCGGTCAATGCCGAGGCGCCGCTGCGGCAATTGCTGGCGCGGCTGAAGCCCGACGCGGTGGTGCTCGACAATGTCATCATGTTTCCGGCGATCGCCGCCGCCGGCTGCCCCTGGGTACGCGTCGTCTCCTGCGCCGAGACCGAGCTGCCGGACGCCGAAGTACCGCCCTACCTTTCCGGCATGGCTGCCGATGACCCGCAACGCGCGGCGTTCGAGGCGCGCTATCTCTCGGCCTCGGCGCCGGCGCATGACCGCTTCAACCGCTTTCGCGTGGATGCCGGCCTGGCGCCATTGCCCAAGGGCCTGTTCCTCGAGGCTTCGCCCGACCTCAACCTGCTGCTGACGCCGTCGATCGTGCGGCGCGAGCGGGCCAAACCGCTCGATCCCGCCCGATTCGTCTATCTCGAAGGCTGCGTGCGCTCGGAAGGGCCGTTCGAGGTGCCGGTGTTTCCGCGCAATGGCGGGCCGCTGGTCTATGTCAGCTTCGGCAGTTTAGGGGCCATGGATGTCGGGCTGATCGAACGCATGCTTGCCGTGTTCGACAGGCTGCCGGCGCGCTTCATCGTCAATGTCGGCGGCCTGCGCGACGCCTATCGCGCGGTGCCGGACAATGTCTATCTCGACGCCTGGTTTCCGCAGCCTTCGGTGGTGGCGAAGTCGGATCTGTTCATCCACCACGGCGGCAACAACAGCTTTTGCGAGGCGCTGCGCTTCGGCGTGCCGTCGCTGATCATGCCCTATTGCTGGGACGGACATGACAATGCGCGCCGCGCCGGCGAGACCGGCACCGGCGATCATATCGGCCGGGATGCCTGGACTGAAGGAGTATTGGAGAGAGCCATTCTCGGCCTGCTGGCCGACGACGCCATGCGCGCCCGCCTGAGGGACAATGCGGCCCAAATGGCGCTGCAACCCGGAACGGACGTGGCCGCGCAAGCCATACTCTCTCTGATACGGACTTGAACGACATGCTTGATAAGAACACGAATACCGCGACCAACGATCCCAGGGCCTGGCTGGCACAGCACGGCATCAACGAGGTCGAATGCCTGGTGCCCGACATGAACGGCGTGCTGCGCGGCAAGGCGCTGCCGACGGCCAAATTCCTCAAGGCGCTGGAAGACCGTGCGCTGTATCTGCCGAGCAGCGCTTTTCTCGTCAGCATCGACGGCCGCTATTCCGGCTCGATCGACGAGGGCTTTGCCTATTCGGATCCGGACATGCGCATGGTGCCTGACGTCTCGACGTTGTGCCTGGCGCCGGGTGCGGGGGCAGGGAAGGCCTATGTCTTCGCCGACACCTTCCACATGGATGGCCGGCCATGGATGGCCTCGCCGCGGCATGTGCTGCGCGCCGTGCTCGATCTCTACCGCCAGCGCGGCTGGCGCGCGGTGGTGGCGCCGGAGGTCGAATTCTATCTGACCGCGCCCAACCCGGATCCGGACAGGCCGCTGATCGCGCCGGTCGGGGCGAATGGCCGTGCCGAGGGCGTGCAGCATCCCTATGACATGGCGGCGCTGGAAGAATTCGAGCCGGTGATCCGGCGCGTCTACGACTATGCCGCGGCCGCCGGGCTGCCGCTCGATACGCTGATCCATGAATCGGGCACGGCGCAGCTGGAGATCAACCTCCTGCATGGCGACGCGCTGCCATTGGCCGACCAGGTGCTTTTGTTCAAGCGGCTGACGCGCCAGGCCGCGCAGCAATGCGGCATGCATGCCACCTTCATGGCCAAGCCGATCGCGGCCCAGGCGGGCAGCTCGATGCATCTGCACATGTCGGTTGTCGATGAGGCGGGCAATGCGCTGTTTGCCAGCGACGATGATGCCGACACCGAGATGTTCGGCCATTTCATCGGCGGCCTGCAGACATATGTGCCGGAAATCATGCCGCTGTTCGCGCCCAATGTGAATTCGTTCCGCCGCATAAGGCCGAACCACAGCGCGCCGGCCAACATCGAATGGTCGCATGACAACCGCTCCTGCGGCTTGCGCGTGCCGGCCGGCGGCCGTTCGGCGCGGCGGGTGGAGAACCGTTTGCCGGGCGCCGATTCCAATCCCTATCTGGCGATCGCCGGCTCGCTGCTCGCCGGCTATCTCGGCGTCGAGCAGAAACTCGCGCGCTCGGCCGAAGCTTCGGGCAATGCCTACAAGATCAAGAGCACGCTGCCCAAGACCATGGAGGAGGCGCTCGATCGCTTCACCGCCTGTGAGCCAGTGCGCAAACTGCTCGGCGAGGATTTCTTCCAGACCTATCTGCGCGTCAAGAGCGTCGAGCTCGACCTGTTCCAGAGCGTGGTGACGAGCTGGGAACGCGATCACCTGCTGCTGAAGGTGTGATCATGGCATCTTCAACAGGTTTCAATTCCGGTCTCGATATCGGCAAATCCTACTATGTCGCCACCGCCAATCCGGCGCCGGACCATCCGGCGCTTGCCGGCGATGTCGAAGCCGATCTGGTTGTCGTCGGCGGCGGCTGCACCGGCTTGTCGGCTGCTCTTCACGCCGCCGAGCGCGGCCTGAAGGTGGTGCTGCTCGAAGGCGGCAGGATCGGCTGGGGCGCATCGGGGCGCAATGGCGGCCAGATGATCCCCGGCCTGCGCAAGGGCGCCAAAGGCCTGGTCAAGCTTTTCGGGCCGGAGCGGGCGAAGGTGCTGTTCGACCTTGCCTTCGAGGCACGCGGCCTGGTGATGGATATCATCGAGCGCCACGCCATCGACTGCGATCTCAGGCTCACCGGCCATCTGGTTGGCGCCGTCAACGGCTCCGATCTCAAGGATTTGGAGGAAGAGGCCAAGTGCCTCGACAGCGTGATGAAATTCCGCGACGTCGAGATCCTGTCGGCAGCCGACGCCCGGGCCAAGGTCGACACCGCATATCATGGCGCGATGTATGAGCCGCTTGGCGGCCACATGCATCCGCTGAACTACACGCTTGGCCTTGCCCGCGCGGCGGTGGCCGCCGGCGTCACCATTCACGAGAATTCGGTGGCGGTGAAGCTGGAGCGCGAGCCTTCGATCCGGGTCTCGACATCGAATGGCTCGGTGCGCGCAAAACATGTCGTGCTGGCGGGCGATGCGCTGCTCAATGGGCTGGAGCCGCGCGTCAACAGCCGCATCATGCCGGTCGGCAATTACATCGTCGCCACCGAGCCGCTGGAAGGCAAGCGCAACGTCATCCCGGCCAATGTCGCGGTCTCCGACACACGCTTCGTCGTCAATTACTATCGTATGTCGGCGGATGGACGGCTGCTGTTCGGCGGCGGCGAGCGCTACACGCCGTCGCCGCCGGCCGACATTGCCGGCTTCGTGCGGCCTCACATGGAAGCCACCTTCCCGCAGCTCAGGGGCTGCCGCATCGATCATGCCTGGGGCGGGCTGGTGTCGGTGACGACATCGCGGCTGCCGCATGTCGGGCACTATGGCGAGGTCTATTTCGCGCATGGCTATTCCGGCAAGGGCGTCATCCTGTCGACGCTGTCGGGCAAGCTTTTGGCCGAAGCCATCACCGGCGACGCCTCGCGGCTCGACCTGTTCTCGACGCTGACGCCGCTGCCGTTCCCCGGCGGCACGGCGCTGCGCGGGCCGCTCTATGTGCTGGGCATGCTTTGGTACGCGATGCGAGACAGGATCAAGCACTGAGGGTGTAACTATCGGAGGCTGGCCCGCCGGCGTTCGACCTCTTAGACCACAAAAAAATCCTCGATGCGCTGTCTGGCTCCAAGCAGCGCCGGCAGGATTTCCCGCTCCATCTCGGCGACGGTAAACCGCGCCGACTGGGTCGAGACGTTGATGGCCGCGACCGTTTTGCCAGCGCGGTCGCGGATCGGCACGGCGATGGAGCGCAGGCCGAGTTCCAGCTCCTCGTCGACGATGGCAAAGCCGTCGGCCTTCGCCTTGCCGATGGCCTCGGCCAGCAGCCCGATGTCGGTGATCGTCTTCGGCGTCCGTCTCTCGATGGTTGTCTGGTGCAGAAATTCGTCGAGTTCCTCCGGCGCCAGGCCGGCGAGCAGCATGCGCCCCATCGAGGTGCAATAGGCGGGCAGCCTGGTGCCGACATCGAGCGAGACGCTGAGGATGCGCCGGCCAGGAATGCGGGCGACATAGACGACATCCTGGCCCGACAGGATCGCCGCAGAGCAGGCCTCGTTCAGCTGCGCGGCGACCGCGCGCATGATCGGCGCGGCGAAGCTCCACAGCGAGCCGCCACCGAGCCATGTGCGGGCAACGGCCAGCAGGCGCGGCGACAGCGAGAACACACGGCCGTCCTGGGTGGCATAGCCTGATGCGACAAGCGTCAGCAGGAAACGGCGGGCGCCGGCCCGGGTCAGGCCGGCTTGCTGGGCCATTTCCGTCAGCGTCATGCCGGAGGGGTGGCGGGCGAGGATCTCCATGACCGCAAGGCCGCGCTCGAGCGAGCCGACATGATCACGGGAAGCGGCTTCTTCGCCCATCTCACCTCCGCCAAAGGGTATCGACGCCCGGATTGACTCCATGACCTTACCCGGCGTAGAAAGTTTCGCATACAAAACATAAGTTCGCAATACGAACTTTTGGACCGGGAGTCGACGATGGTCAAGTTCCTGCCGCTCAAACAGGCCGTGGCCGAGAATTTGAACGATGGCGACTCCGTCGCCTTCGAGGGCTTCACCCACCTGATCCCGACAGCCGCTGCGCATGAGGCGATTCGCCAGGGGTTTCGCGACCTGACCCTGATCCGCATGACGCCGGATCTGATCTACGACCAGATGATCGGCATGGGCATGGCGAAGAAGATCGTCTTCTCCTATGTCGGCAATCCCGGTGTCGGCCTGCTGCGGCGCGCCCGCGATTCCATCGAGAACGGTTTTCCCCGGACGATCGAGGTCGAGGAGCACAGCCATGCCGGCATGGCCAACGCCTATGAGGCGGGCGCGGCCGGCCTGCCCTGCGCGGTGTTCCGCGGCTATCGCGGCGCAGGCCTTGCCGCGGTCAACCCGAACATCAAGTCGGTCACCTGTCCGTTCACCGGCGAGGTGCTGGCGGCCGTTCCCTCAATTCGGCCTGACGTCACCTTCATCCATGCGCAGAAGGCCGACAGGAAAGGCAATGTGCTGGTCGAGGGCATCATCGGCATCCAGAAGGAGGCCGTGCTGGCGGCCAGGCGCGCCGTGGTGACGGTGGAGGAGGTGGTCGACAATTTCGACGATCTGCACCCCAATCTGACCGTGCTGCCGCGCTGGACGATCGCGGCGATCTCGGTGGTGCCCGGCGGCTCGCATCCGTCCTATGCCCATGGCTATTACGCGCGCGACAACGCCGCCTATCTCGAATGGGACGCGATCGCCGCCGACCGCGAGAAGTTCCATGCCTGGATGCAGGCGAATGTCATCGAAAAGAGCGCCGACGATTTCGCTGGCCGCGTCGAGCATCTGAGGAAAGCTGCATGAGCGACAATCCGGGCTTCACCCCCAACGAGATGATGACGATCGCCGCCAGCCGCGCGCTGCGCAATGACGATGTCTGCTTCGTCGGCATCGGCGCGCCGTCCGCCGCCTGCAACGTGGCGCGGCTGACGCATGCGCCTGACATCACGCTGATCTACGAGAGCGGCACGATCGGCACCGCGCCTGACGTGCTGCCGCTGTCGATCGGCGATGGCGAATTGTGCGAGACCGCCGTCACCACCGTCGCGGTGCCGGAAATGTTCCGCTACTGGCTGCAAGGCGGCCGCATCTCGATCGGTTTCCTCGGTGCCGCGCAGCTCGACAAGTTCGGCAACATCAACACCACGGTCATCGGCGACTATGTCCATCCCAAGACAAGGCTCCCCGGCGGCGGCGGCGCGCCGGAGATCGCGACCTCGTCGAAGGAGATCTACATCACCATGGCGCAAACCAGGCGCGGCATGGTCGAGAAGATCGACTTCTTCACCTCTTTCGGCCATGGCGAGGGCGGCGATCACCGCAAGCGGCTGGGCATCGACACCGCCGGGCCGACACTGCTGATCACCGATCTCGCCATCTGGAAGCCGGACCCGGTGACCAAGGAATTCACGGTCGTGTCGCTGCATCCCGGCGTCACCCGCCAGCAGGTGCAGGACAGCTGTGGCTGGGTGGTTAAGTTCGCCGAGGCGCTTGACGAAACACCGGCGCCAAGCGAACTCGAACTCACGACATTGCGCGACCTGCAGGCCCGCACCAAGGCGGCGCATGAGGGAACCGGAAAAGCAAAGGCTGCATGACATGGCCGAGGCCTATATCTGCGACTACATCCGCACGCCGATCGGCCGCTTCGGCGGTTCGCTGTCCTCGGTGCGATCAGACGATCTCGGCGCCATACCGCTGAAGGCGCTGGTCGAGCGCAATGCCGGCATCGACTGGCAGGCGGTGGACGACATCGTCTATGGCTGCGCCAACCAGGCCGGCGAGGACAACCGCAACGTGGCGCGCATGGCGCTGCTCCTGGCCGGCCTGCCCAAGGAAATCCCGGGTTCGACCGTCAACCGCCTGTGCGGATCGGGCATGGATGCGCTGACCATTGCCGCGCGGGCCATCAAGGCCGGCGAAGCGGAATTGATGATCGCCGGCGGCGTCGAATCGATGAGCCGGGCGCCCTTCGTCATGCCCAAGGCCGACACGGCGTTCTCGCGCAATGCCGAGATCCACGACACCACCATCGGCTGGCGTTTCGTCAACCCGCTGATGAAGAAGCAATATGGCGTCGATTCGATGCCGGAGACGGGCGAGAACGTGGCAGAAGAATTCGCCGTTACCCGCGCGGCCCAGGACGCCTTTGCCGTGCGCAGCCAGGACAAGGCGGTCGCGGCGCAGGCCAATGGGAGGCTGGCCAAGGAGATCACTCCGGTGACCATCCCGCAGCGCAAGGGCGATGCGGTGATGGTCTCGAAAGACGAACATCCACGCGCCGGCACGACGGTCGAGGCACTGGCCAAGCTGCCGACGCCGTTCCGCCAGGACGGCACGGTGACCGCCGGCAATGCCTCCGGCGTCAATGACGGCGCGGCGGCGCTGATCGTTGCTTCCGAGGCCGCGATAAAGAAATACGGCCTGGCGCCGATCGCCCGCATCCTTGGCGGCGCCGCCGCCGGCGTTGCGCCGCGCATCATGGGCATCGGCCCGGCGCCGGCGACGCAGAAACTTTGCGCGCGGCTTGGCCTGACGCCGCGACAGTTCGATGTCATCGAGCTCAACGAAGCCTTTGCCTCGCAAGGCATCGCCGTGCTGCGCCAGCTCGGCATTGCCGAGGATGCCGAACACGTCAACCCGAATGGCGGCGCCATCGCGCTCGGCCATCCGCTGGGCATGTCGGGCGCGCGCATCTCGGGCACGGCGGCCCTCGAGCTGCGTGAGCGCGGCGGCCGCTATGGCCTGGCGACGATGTGCATCGGCGTCGGCCAGGGCATCGCCATCGCGCTCGAACGAGCCTGACCGCCGCCTGCCGTTTGGCCTGCGAGAATCAGGGCTGGATTCGGCGCGTCGCCAAATTTGACCATGTGGACAAAAGTCCGGACCCGTTCCATAGTTCCCCGTCTGATTTTTAGAACGGCCGGCTCGACACGGCTGTCAAACAGAGGGGACTGCAATGGAAAACCGGAAGAACAAATCTTCGTCGACACGCGAAGGGATTTCGCGACGCAATGTGCTGGAGCTCGGCGCGCTTGGCCTGGCAGCGGCCATGCTGCCAGGTGCGGCGTTCGCCAAGGACAAGAAGCTGAAGGTGGCGGCGATCTTCGCCACGCCGATCGAGGAGCCGTGGGACAACCAGATCCATGTCGCCTTGCAGAAGGCGGAGAAGGAACTCGGCATCGAATACAGATGGTCGGAGAAGGTGCAGACCGCCGACTTCAGCCGCGTCATGCGCGAATATGCGCAGGGCGGCTACCAGCTGGTGCTAGGCGACGCCTTCGCCGCCGAGCGTGAATCGCGCCGCACCGCAAAACAATTCCCGAAGACCGCCTGGCTGTTCGGTTCGGGCGCCGGTCCGGCCGAACCGAATTTCGGCGTCTTCGACAACTGGATCCATGAGCCCGCCTATCTCTCGGGTATGATCGCCGGCAAGATGTCGAAATCGGGCACGGTCGGCGCCGTCGCGGCGATGGGCATTCCGGAAGTGAACCGGCTGGTCAACGCCTTCTTTGCCGGCGCCAAGGAGGTCAATCCGAACGTCAAGAAGAAGGTCGCCTTCATCGGTTCCTTCTTCGATCCGCCCAAGGCCAAGGAAGCCGCGGTGGCGCAGATCGATGCCGGCGTCGACGTCATCTATGCCGAGCGCTTCGGCGTCATCGAGGCGGCGGTCGAGAAGAAAATCCTCGCCATCTCCAACATGTCGGACCAGTCGAGCCTCGGCCCCGACACGGTCATCACCGGCCCGGTCTGGGACATGTATCCGACGGTCGAACAAGCGATCAAACTGGTCAAGGCCGGCGTCTATACCGCGCAGGACTATGGCGATTTCTCGCGCATGGCCAAGGGCGGTTCGTATCTCGCCCCCTACCACAAGTTCGACAAGACGCTGCCGGCCGAGGTCAAGGATCTGGTCGAGAAGAAGAAGGCCGAGATCCTCGAAGGCAATTTCCGGGTGGATGTCGACGAGAACACGCCGGTTTCGGATTGAGGCTTGCTTTGAGGGGCGGTGCTAAGCGCCCCCCTCTGTCCTGCCGGACATCTCCGCCTCAAGGGGGGAGATTGGCAGCTTCACCCGAGTCACTTTTCTTTCGACCTAGAAAAACTGGCGAAAGCCGAAAGTGACGTCCAATCTCCCCCCTTGAGGGGGAGATGGCCGGCAGGCCAGAGAGGGGTGCAGCGCCACCCGATCAGTCAAAGCTGAATCGTAAAGCCAATTCCGATCAGGAGTATCCTTGCCGACGCCCGCCCCACTCATCGAAATGCGCGGCATCACCAAGAGCTTCGGCGCCGTCAAGGCGAACGAGGCTGTCGACCTCAGCGTCGCGCCCGGTGAAATCCTCGGACTGCTGGGCGAGAACGGCGCCGGCAAGACGACGCTGATGAATGTGCTGTTCGGCGCCTACGCGCCGGACGCCGGGGAAATCCTCGTCCAGGGGCAGCCCGTGCGGATCACCAGTTCGGCCGATGCGCTGGCCGCCGGCATCGGCATGGTGCATCAGCATTTTCACCTGGCGCCACGGCTGACGGTGCTGGAGAACCTCTTGATCGGCATTCCCGGAAAATCGGGACGGATCGACCGCGCCGGCGGGCTGGCGCGGCTGGCCGAAATCGGCCGCCAGCATGGACTGACGCTGGATCCCGACCTGCCGGTCTCGGCGCTGTCGGTCGGCGAACAGCAGCGGCTCGAGATCGTCAAGGCGCTGTTTCGCGGCGCAAAGCTTTTGATCCTCGACGAGCCGACGGCGGTGCTGGCGCCGAGCGAGGTCGACGGGCTGTTTTCAGCGCTGCGCTCGATGGCGGCGCAAGGTCTCGGCATCATCTTCATCTCGCACAAGCTCAACGAGGTGCGGGCGCTCACCCATCGCTGCACGGTGCTGCGGCATGGCCGTGTCGCCGGCCGCGTCGACGATCCGGCCAACACCACGTCCGCCGCCATGGCGCAGCTGATGTGCGGCCACGAGATCGTGCCGCCGGCCAGGGGGCCTTCGACGCCGGGCGAAGCGGTGCTGACGCTCGACGGCATTTCCACCTCGACGCATTCGGGAACCGCGCTGCGCGATGTTTCGCTTGCCGTCCGCTCCGGCGAAATCCTCGGCATTGCCGGCGTGTCGGGCAATGGCCAGCGGGCGCTCGCCGAAGTGATCTCCGGCGTGCGCGCGCCCGATGCCGGCCGGATGACGATCGCCGGCCAGACGGTCTCGCGGTTTTCGCCGCGCGAGGTGCAGGCGCTTGGGCTCGGCCGCATCCCGGAGGACCGCATGACCACGGGTCTGGTCACCAATTTGCCGCTTGCCGATTCGATGGTGCTGCCACGCATCGGTACCGCCGCATTCAGCAGCAAAGGCCTGCTCAAGCCGGACGCGATCCGCACCTTCGCCGAAGAACAGATCAAGGCCTATGACATCAGGTGCCCTGGACCGATGACGCGTGCCGGGGCGCTGTCCGGCGGCAATCTGCAGAAGGCGCTCCTGGCGCGCGAGCTTGCCTTCGACCCGAAGGTTTTGATCGTCTCTCAGCCGACGCGCGGCCTCGACATCGGGGCTGCCCGCTTCATCCACGAGAAGTTCCTCGACATGCGCGCCAAGGGCTGTGGCATCATCGTCATCGGCGAGGATCTCGAAGAGCTGCTGGTGCTCTGCGACCGCATCGCGGTGATGTATGAGGGCCGCATCGCCGGCACGCTCGACAGTGCTGATGCGACGATCGCGCGGCTCGGCCTGCTGATGACCGGGGCGGAGGGCCACGGCTGATGTTTCGCCTCGAAGTGCGCAACTCGACGCCAGCCTGGTTCAATCTTGCGCTTCCGTTGGTGGCCATCGGCGCCACGCTTGTCCTGTGCAGCGGGCTCATCGCGCTGGCTGGCGCTGGCGTGCTCGAATCTTACGGCGTGATGTTCACGGCCTCGCTCGGCGACAGCTACGCCATCACCGAAACGCTGGTGCGCGCCGCACCGATGATCTTCACCGGACTGGCGGTCGCCGTCGCCTTCCGCGCCAAATTCTGGAACATCGGCGCAGAGGGGCAATTGCTGGCCGGTGCCGTCGCCAGCTGCTTTGTCGGCGCCATTCCGATGCCGGGAGCGCTCGCCATGCTGTTGATGGCAATTGTCGGCGCCGCCGCCGGTGCCGCAGTCGCGTTGGTGCCGGCGACGCTGCGGGTCAAATTCAAGGTCGACGATGTCGTCAGCTCGCTGCTGCTCAACTCGGTCATCTACTATGCGCTGATGGCGCTGATCGAAGGGCCGTGGAAGGACAGCTTCAGTGGCTATCCGATCTCGCCGCCAATCGAGGATTCGGCCAATTTCCCGGTGCTGGTCGAAGGCACGCGGCTGCATCTGGGCGTCATCGTGGCGCTGATCGCAGCACCTCTGATCTGGTTCCTAATCGCGCGCACCACGCTTGGTTTCCGCATCAGGGTCACCGGCGAGAACCCGGAAGCCGCCCGCTACGGCGGCATCCCTGTCGAGCGTGTGCTGCTCTCGACCGCGCTCATGTCCGGCGCGCTGGCGGGGCTCGCCGGCGTCGGCGAAGTCGGCGGCGTGCATTTCCAGGTGATGAGCGACATCTCGCCCGGCTACGGCTATTCCGGCATCGTCGTCGCCATGCTGGCGCGGCTCAATCCGCTGGGCGTGGTGCCGGCGGCGATCTTCCTCGCCGCCGTAATGACCGGCGCCGAGGCGATGTCGCGCGCGACCGGCGTGCCGGCGTTCCTCAGCGACGTCATCCAGGGCACCGCCTTGCTCGCCATGCTGGTGGCCCTGCTGTTTACCGCCTATCGCATTCGCCGTGTGGGGGCCGCCCGATGAGCGCGGTGCTGGAACAGATCTTCCAGGTCGGCTTTTTGGCCGCCATCATCCGCATCGCCACGCCGCTGGCCTTCGCCACGCTCGGCGAAATGTTCTCCGAGCGCGCCGGCGTGCTCAATCTCGGCATCGAAGGCATCATGCTGCTCTGCGCCATGACTGGCTTCACCGCCACCAGCCTCAGCGGCAGCCTGTGGCTCGGCGTCCTGGTGGCGGTGCTGACCGGGATGCTGATGGGCGCGCTGCATGCGCTGTTCACCGTGGCACTGGGCCTGAGCCAGCATGTCTGCGGCATCGGCGTGACTTTGTTCTCGTCGGGCCTTGCCTATTTCCTCTACCGGCTGATCTTCGGTCAGCAATCGGTGCCGCCTGCCATCAAGGGCTTTCAGACGCTGCCGATCCCGGTTCTATCGGACATTCCGGTGCTCGGGCCGGCGGTGTTCAACCAGTTCGCGCTGGTCTACATGGCGATCATCGCCATACCGCTCGCGGCCTTCGTGCTTTACCGCACGCCCTGGGGCCTGTCGGTGCGCATGGTCGGTGAGAACCCGCGCGCCGCCGATTCGGCCGGCGTCAGCGTCATTGCCACGCGCTTCCAGGCCGTCATCCTCGGCGGCGCCCTGATGGGGCTGGCCGGCGCCTTCCTGTCGATGGCGCAGTTCAACGCCTTCACCTTCGGTGTCGTCTCCGGACGCGGCTGGGTGGCGATCGCGCTGGTGGTGTTCGGCCGCTGGGACCCGTGGCGCTCGGCGGGCGCGGCACTGCTGTTCGCCTTTGTCGATGCGCTGCAGCTGCGCATGCAGGCGAGCGGCCTCGGGCATATCCCCTACGAGGCGTTTCTGATGCTGCCGTTCATCTTCACCATCGTCGCCATGGCGGTGATGTCGCGCAACGCGGTGGCGCCGTCGGCGTTGTTGAAGCCGTTTCGCAGGGAAGAGCGGTAGCGAGGCCCTTCTCCTGGAAAGCTCACATCGCCGTAAAACCATTGTCGACGAACAGATGCGCGCCGTTGACGAAGCACGATTCGTCGCTGGCCAAATACAGCGCGGCCTTGGCCACCTCTTCCGGCTCGCCGATGCGGCCCTGCTGCGCAGCCAGTGCCGCGTCGGAGACGTCGACGCCGAGCTTGCCGAGGTCGGCGACCTCGCGCAGGCCGTGCGGTGTCCTGATAAAGCCGGGGCAGACGGCGTTGCAGCGGATGTTGCGGTCGCGGAACTCGACGGCAATGGCGCGGGCGAACATGTGGCAGGCGCCCTTGGTGGTGTCGTAGAGCACTTCGTTCGGTGTCGCCGCCACCGCCGAGATCGACGAGGTGCAGACGATCGAGCCGCCGCCCGCCGCGATCATGCCGGGCAGCACGGCGCGCGTCATCAGGAACATCGAACGCACATTGACGGCATGCAGCCAGTCCCCTTCCTGCACGGTCGTCTCCAGGAACGGCTTTATCACGATGGTGCCGGCGTGATTGAACAGCACCGTGACCGGGCCGAGTTTTTCGGTCGCGCCCTTCACTGCCGCCTGAACCTGCGCCTCGTCGGACACGTCGGCGACAAAATGCTCGGCGACATGGCCGCGTGCACGGATTGCCGTCGCGGTGGCGGCGGCTGCCTCGCCATTGCGGTCGATGATCGCCACCTTGGCGCCTTCAGCCGCGAACAGTTCCGAGGCCGCTCCGCCCATTCCCGTCGCGCCGCCCGAAATGATGGCAACCTTGCCTGCCAGTCTTTCGCCCATTTCTATTCCCCTGTTCGACCCAGTTCGCATTTGCTTGTCGGGGGATGCTACCGCGCCCGCACAAGGCGGCCAATGGACCAATTGGGTGCAGCGGGAACAAGGCCATAGGTCCATTCGGACGCGCCCGGAGGAAGGCTCATGCCCTGCCGATCAATTGCGCCGGCAAGCGATCCCAGCAATTCATGACCAACTTAACCCCTGGAGGGAGAAAATTATTCTGCCTACAGCGCAAAAATAGCAATCGACAAAGTCTACAAGTTTTATAGATTAACCGGCGAGACGGAGGTCGATATGTCCTATATCCAGAACGCTCAAACTGACAGCAGCGGCCAGAGGCTGGCCAATGCCCAGACCTTTCGCCCGGCCTATGCCGGAGCTTTCGCCTATCTCGTCTTTGCCCTTGCGTTCGTGTTCACCGGGGCCGTCGTTCTGGGCCTTATTCCCTAGGGCACCGGATCGACAGGGGCCAGCCGCCCCGCTGTATCAGGCAATCGGAGTTGAATGAACCGGATCCGGTGCGTTTGCGCGCGGCCGCGATTCGAATTTTAGCGCGTCCATGATTCCAGCGATGGAGGAGATGACAATGCCGATCGAATTCACCCATGTCCCTGGCAAGACCGCCGACGCCGCCATTCCGTTTTTCTATGATTTTGCCGAGACGGCGACCAAGCTCGGACTGATCGAAGATGGCGGCTTTCAGAAGATCGTCGTCGACGATTCGGCCGGGCTGCTGACCAATATGGATCTTGCCGCTCAGGTGCTCGACCGCACCGCCGCGCTCGAGGTCGTGCTGACCCACTGGGCAGGTGTCGTCGAGCCGACCGTGGCGGCCCGTCAGCTGGCATCGATAGATCGAAAAAGCGGCGGCCGGCTGGCGCTCCGGATGATCAGCGAGCCGTTGAACGATGACGATGCCGAGTCACGGCCGGTCGGGCACAGCGTCGTCTGGCAGCGCATCGACGAATATCTCGTGCTTTTGAAGCGGCTGTGGTCGAATGACCGACCCTTCGATCATGAAGGCGTCTTCTACAGTATCAAGGGCGGCTACGTGCCGCGCAAAGGCCCGCACGGCGCCGACCTGACCATCCGCATGGGCGGGCAATCAGGAACGGCGCTGAAAGTGGCCGGCCGGCATGCTGATATCTTCGAACTGGCACCGGGCTCGATCGACGATGTCAGGCAGTTGATGGAGCGGGTGCGTGGCGCCGCGGCCGAACATGGCCGGGCCGGCAAACTGCGCTTCGCGCTTCCGGTGCGGATCCACCAGGGCGCTTCCGCCACCGGCCACAAGGCGGTCGACCTGTCCGGGCCGCCCGCCCAGGTCGCGTTGTCGCTGCTTGCCTATGCCGGGCTCGGGATCGATGAGTTCATGATCATCGGCGTCGACACGCCGCGCGAGATCGCGACGGCCGGCCGGGAAACGATCGCGCTGCTGCGCAACTCGCTGGCGCGCCGCGAACATGATGTTTTCCAGCCGGGGGCCTACGCGCCTCGCACGGGGCTGGAGACGCGTGCGGCAGGGTGAAGCCGATCAATCGTCTGCGTGATGCCTGTCGCCAAGCCGCGACAGGCCATCGATGACGGCGGCCGAATCGGCCAGGACGCCGAAGACGCCGTCCTCGACCGTCACCATGTGCAGCGCCGCCTCGTGGGCTTGTCTGTCGCCGCTGGCGCAGGCGTCCGAGATCGTCAGGCACTGGAAGTTGCGGTCGCAGGCCTCGCGCAGCGTGGTGTGGACGCAGACGTCGGTCGTGCAGCCGGAAAACATGAGATGCGTGATGCCTTGCGCGCGCAGCACAAGCTCGAAATCCGTATAGGTGAAGGCGCTGTTGCAGGTCTTGTCGACGATGATGTCATCAGGTGCGACCTCGATCTCCGGAACGATCTGGAACCCCGCCCCCGAGCGCAGCAGTATGTCGGTGCCGTCGAGACCGGAGCGCTTGCGGCGCCATTTCTCATAGGGCGTCATGTCGGCCATGTCGGCGCGATAGCCCTGCCTGGTGTGGATGACCGTGACGCCGGCTTTGCGCGCGGCTGATATCAGCCGGTTCACCGTGGGCAGGATCGCCCGCAGCGGCGAGGGGTCATACCCCTTTCTGGCGAAATAGCCCGTGGTCGACAGGAAATCCTGCTGCAGGTCGATGACGACAAGCGCCGTGTTTTCGGCCGCCAGCCTGCCGTCATACGGGAAGTCGAAGGGCGTTGCCTTGATCATCCGAGAGGGTCTCCTTGCCGATCGTGAGAGCCATCCTGACTGGCGAAGCTCAACTCGTCCACTCAGGCCGCGGCTCTGACGCCAAGAAGCAGGATGTTGCGGGCATCGTGCTGCCGCCGGCGAACGTCATCGGTCGTCCCGACGAATTGTTGACTGTTGCACTCATCTTCAATGTTGACTAGTAGAGCCATGTTTCATGCCCGGAGATCGGACCGCCGGGGTGGCGGAATAGGAAGCGGCCGGCCGTTGTGAGGACAAGGAAGAAGCTGTTGTTGTCTAGAACCAGTTTGCTTGCAGCGTTGGTCGCATCCGTCATCCTGTCGGTCTGCATTGTATCGGCCCAGCAACAGCCGGCCAGCGCTGCCCCTGCGGCGGAGGCCGCGCCGGCGTCTGCCGCACCGGCACCCGCCGCAACGGCCCCGGCCACATCAGCGCCCGCGACACCGCCGCCCGGCGCGCCAGCAACTGCGGCGCCCGTCGCAGCAGCGCCGACGGGGACGATGGAGCTGAACCTGCCGCACGATCTGTCGCCATGGGGCATGTTCATGGCGGCCGACATCATCGTGAAGGCGGTGATGATCGGACTGGCCTTCGCCTCGCTCGTCACCTGGACGATATGGCTGGCCAAATCGCTGGAGATTTTTGGCGGCAAGCTGCGCACCCGCCGTGCCGTTCGCGCGATCGGTGATGCCGCGACGCTGACGCAGGCGAGCCGCGCGCTCGATCGCAGCGGCGGCCCCGGCGCGCTTCTGGTCAAGGCGGCGGAAGAAGAGACCGCACTCTCGGCCGGCGCGCTCGACCATGTCGGCGGCGACGGGTTGAAGGAACGGGTCACCTCGCGCCTGTCGCGCATCGAAGCGGCGGCGTCGCGGCGCATGTCGCGCGGCACAGGCGTGCTGGCGACGATTGGCTCCACGGCACCCTTCGTCGGCCTGTTCGGCACGGTCTGGGGCATCATGAACGCCTTCATCGGCATTTCGCAGGCGCAGACCACCAATCTGGCAGTGGTCGCGCCGGGCATCGCCGAGGCGCTGCTGGCCACGGCGATGGGCCTCGTCGCGGCAATTCCAGCAGTGGTGGTCTACAATGTCTTCGCCCGCTCGATAGCCGGCTACCGCCAGATCCTCGCCGATGCCTCGGCGGGCGTCGAGAGGCTGGTCAGCCGCGACCTGGATTTCCGCACGGTCGCGCCGGCGACGGCGCTGGCGGCGGAGTAGCGACGCCATGGGAAGCAGAATCCGCCAGACCCTGGACGACGATCTCGAGGAGAGCCACGAGATCAACGTCACGCCCTTCATCGACGTCATCCTGGTGCTGCTGATCATCTTCATGGTCGCCGCGCCGCTGGCGACGGTGGACGTCAATGTCGACCTGCCGGGCTCGACGGCGACGCCCGCGCCGCGACCCGAAACGCCGCTGTTCCTGACCTTGAAGGATGATCTTACGCTGGCTATCGGCAATGACAGCGTGCCGCGTCCGGCCTTCGCGGCCACGTTGGACAGCAGGACCAGGGGCGACAAGCAGACGCGCATCTTCCTGCGCGCCGACAAGGCGGTCGCCTATGGCGACCTGATGGAGACCATGAACCTGCTGCGCCGCGCCGGCTATCTGAAGATCGCGCTGGTCGGCCTGGAGACGGCGCCCGCGAGCGATGCGCCGGCACCCGCTCCCGCGGGAACGGCGGCGCCATGACGCAGGCGGCGGCCCTGCCGACGACTTACCCGACGCGCTTCGGCTGGCGCGACCTTGGCTTGTGGACGGGTGCGGCGGCGCTGGTGCTTGGCGCCCATGTCGCGGTCGCCTATGCGGTGCAGAGCTTCAGTCCGATCGAGGTGGATGGCGGACCGCCGCCGGCTCCGGTGATCGAAATGGTGCCGATGGCGGTGATGCCGGCCGTGCCCGAACAGGCCGCGATGCTGGAAGCGGCGATGCCCGACCAGGCCGAACCAGCCGAGGAGGCCGAGAGGGTCGCCGAAGCCGAACCCGAGAAAATGGCCGAACAGACCGAACCGACAGCCGAGCAACCGGAAACGGTGCCGCCCGACGGGACCGAGCCGACCACGACAGCCGACGCCGAACCGATCGACCAGCCGCCGCCGGATCAGGTCGTTCCCGAAATCGTCGAAGCCGTGACGCCAGAGGTCGTCATTGCGTTGCCGCAGCCGAAGCCGGTCGAGAAAACCAAGGAAAAGAAACCGGCCCAGGCCAAGGCGAAAAAACCGGCCGAAAAGCCGAAGCCGCGGCCAAGGAAGGAAAAGGCCGAGCCGGCAAGGACGGTTGCCACCGCAAGCGCACAGACAAGGCCGGCGGCCAGGGCGGCCGCGCCGAAATCGGCGGCAGGGGTCTCGGGCATAGATCCGGCCAAGTGGGAATCCCGACTGGCGTCGTGGATCAATCGGCACAAGCGTTATCCAAGTGCCGCGAAATCCAGGGGAGCGCAGGGCAATGTGAACGTGGCCTTCGCGGTGGACGCATCGGGCAGGGTGGTGTCGGCGCGCGTGGCCCGTTCTTCCGGCGATCCCGACCTCGACCGCGCCGCGCTCGCCGTGCTGCAGGGCGCAACGGTGCCGGCACCGCCGCCGGGACTCGGCTCGCGCGTCAGCCGCACGGCGCCGTTCGTGTTCAATTTGCGGGATTAGAGCAGAGGCCCGGCCCGATACTGGTGCTGTCCGATCTTTGTGAGGACCGCGGTCAGTGGCTCATCGAATGGCACAGCGCTTCGACCTGCTCCAGATAGAAGCGGCATTTCACGCGCAGTGTCCTGAGGTTCGGATCGTCGGCGCCGTTGATCTCGATGGTCTGCATCATGAAGTCGAAATGGGCGTGGAAGGCGTCCGCCGCGCCCCATAGGCTGTCTGCCTGCCAGGTGTCGGCCATCGCCAGGGAAATCATTTGCCGGGCCTCGGCGCGTGCGGCATCTGGCGATGCCGGCCGACGGGCGATCAGGGTCTGGAGCCGGCCGAAGACGCTGTCCGTGGCGTCGGCGCTCCTGATGGGTGCGATCATGTTCATTGGCGGATCCCCCTCGAATCTCTATGCATGAAGTCCATTTGCGGGCCGCAGGCGATCAAGGCGGGGGTCGCGGTACCAGAGCGCGCAGGGCTGAGTGTTGCATCCGCTACGCTCTCCTTTGCTGAGCGTGGTTGTCCTTCGGCCTGGCATGCATCGGGTTGCCGCTGAGCTGCGCATGCCTTGCCGGCTGCGCGCCGCGCAGGACGTCGAAGGCTTCGGCATAGGCCATGCCGAGCAGGTAGGAGATCATGGGAAAACGGCTTGCTTCGGCCATCTGTACGAGCTCATTGCTCATCGTCGCGATATATTGAAGGCTATCGATCTCTGACTGACGTAGGGACTGATTGGCCACGTGCTTCTCCTGTCATCTGGTGGAACTCAGGGAACGCGTATTGGCTACACGGACATACTAAGACGGCTAATTAATGGCCTGGCCCGCCGAATGCGGGTTTGGTTCCGGGGTCGAAAGGGTCAACGCATAGATGGGTGCATCGGTGAGGCGGTCGAGGCCGAGAAGACGCTTGATCGCCGAATGGCTGAGCGCTGCCGTGGGGCAGGCCGACAGACCATGCCTGGTCGCCGCCAGCATCATGTTCTGGCCGATATGGCCGGCCTCGATCAGCACGACGCGGTAGGCGTTGGCATCCTCATATTTCCACATGGTGCGGTCGAGCTTGGCGCAAAGCAGGATCAGGCAAGGCATGGCATCAGCCCATTCCTGCCCGCCGACCAGTTCGGAAATCCTCGGCAGATGGTTGGCCGAGATCCTGCCGAGGTCGTGATCGGCGGCGGAATAGTGGTAGACGCCGGGCTCCAGGCCTTCGACGCCAAGCGCAACCACATAGGCCTCGTAAGGATTGCGTGCGCCGCCCGAGGGGGTCATGCCCAGCGGCAGGGCGCCGACGCAGTTGCTGGTCTCGCCGGTGATGCCCATGCCCGCGAACAGGCAGTCGGAAAGCTGCCGCGCGGTGATCGTGGGGGCGGCCGCGGTGCGGTTGGTGCGGCGCCGCGCCATCAGGGTCAGGAGTTCGTTGTCGTCGAGCGCGTTCGGCAGCCGAATGGCGTCGGCGGCATTCTTGAGCATGAGGTCGGGCTGCGCGACATGGCCGGCGCGTTCGATTTGGCGGGCCTCGGCTTGCTCAATGGTCATGAACTCCGAGTCCTGGACGCAGAAATGCATCAGCGCGGTCGGGATGCCCCAGTTCCACTGTCCGGAGAATTTTGTTTCCTGTTCGGCCAGCGGCGAACCGGCGGTGACCAGGGCGGAAAAATCGAGCAATTGCGGGACGACGGCGTTCAGGTCGGACCTCGACCATCCGTGAGCGCGCGCGATTTCCGCGGGGGAGGCCCATTCGTCCCAGGATGCGAGAAGACCGATCACCTCGGGGCTGCATTCGAAGACGCTTCGGGTCAGGAAATTGCAGGCCGTGACCTTGTTGGTCCCGGGATACAGGACGAGCGTTTTTGAAGAGCGCATTTTCATGATGCTGAATGCCGTTTTGCCAATGTGAGGCGCCGACAGGCGAACCGCCCATCGGCGCCGAACGACCTCAGCGCTTGTTGTAGTGCATGCCCTGCGAGAAGAAGACAGTCTGCGTGCCCGCCGCAACCGTCAGCTTCGGGGCATTGTTCACTTTCTTGGCCATTTTCGTCCCTTTCCCCGACCCCCAATGGGATCTGTTGAAAGATCCCCACAGCGGGATCCGCGTGAAGAAAGGTAAGGTCGAAAGAGTTAATGGTTTGTTAAAATTGTAGTAAAGCCGACGTGGTCTAAAATATCTTTCTTGGCGGTAAAGTCTAAAATATCGATTTTGCTCAGATACGGAGTAGGCAATCGCTAGCATACGCTTTTTTGGTATATTCTTATTCTTATTTAGCGTAACCGATCGACTAACCCAGCCCGTCTCGGGCGAGGCTGACGACGAGTTGATCGATGCCGGGATCGTCGAGCCCGACGACATGCGCCATGCGGATGGCATGCCGTGGCCGGATGCCGGACATATCCTGCCGCATGATGACCGATACGAATGCCGGCCCGGCCTCTGTCAGAAGCATGGCCTTGCCCGTCAGCACCGGTTCGGAGATCGGAGCCCATTGCACGGAGATCAGCGACGGTTCGCCGGTCTGGCGACGGTTGACGCCGCTGAAATAGATCCAGTTCAGGCGCGAGATCGCCACACCATAGTGGTTGCCGCGCGCGCGCGCCCATGTCGAGCCACGGCGCTCCGACCACCCGGTGACCCGGCGGAATGTGACCAGCTCGGCCTCGCGACGCACGAAGGTCACCGAACGCATCAAGAGGTCGGGACGGGTAGGGATCGAAAAGTAGGTGAAATAGGTACCGCCCGCGATCGACGGGGCGGGCGGGCGGATCATCTGGTTGAACAGACTTTCGGAAATCGGCGGCAGACCGGGAGCCCTGTGCTCGGGTGCGCCAGGGTCCTGGTAGAGTTCGGGCTCGTTGATGCGGAAGTAGTCGCAGATCAGCTTGGCGGTGGCCTTGTTCGGAACGGTCTGCCCTTGCAGGTACCGCTCGAACTGCGTGCGGTTGATACCCAACTCACGGCATACCGCACTAACGGAGGCATGGTTCTTGCAGAGCCGTCTGAGATTTGCAGCGAGGTTCTCGCGAATGGACACGTCTTTGCTTTCGCAGGCGAATTCTTCATTTCAACTCGGAATCCGTATAGCGCCTTCGGTCGCCCCCGCCGAAACGCCTTGTCACAACACACAGAAAAAACGATTTGAGAACGCCACTCTAATGGGGCGGCTTCCAAAAAAAATAGCGGCGATCCGGCAACGGCCATCGCCATAAGTCCAATTGACAATTGCCTGGCCCCGGAGGTCGCGAAATTGCCTGCGGCCTGCTTTGGGGTGACATTGGCGCGCGGCGCCGCGTGGGACGACCATGCGTCCCGGCGGCGCGGCAGAAAAAGTGGAGAACCGACGACTTTGCTGGTGGAGCTGAGGGGGATCGAACCCCTGACCTCATCATTGCGAACGATGCGCTCTCCCAGCTGAGCTACAGCCCCGTTCCAGCAAGTGGCGCATTTATCGGGCGCGGCTGATTTCTGTCAAGGCTGCGTTGCCGAAATCCTCGTTGCCTGGCGCTTCGGTTGCCGGCCCTTGCCGGTTTGGCGTGCAATGGCTACATGTCGGCAACAATTGGAGACCGGCATGCTCGCCCTCATTCAGACAATCGTCATGGCGCTTGACCTCTACTGGTGGATCATCATCGCCTCGGCGATCTTTTCCTGGCTCTATGCCTTCAACGTCGTCAATTCGCGCAACCAGTTCGTCGGCAGCATCGGCAATATGCTCTACCGGCTGACCGAGCCGGCGCTGCGGCCGATCCGCCGCTTCATGCCGGACCTTGGCGGCATCGACATTTCGCCGATCATCCTGCTCTTGATCCTGTTCTTCGTCAGGCAGTTCATTCTCACCACGGTAGCACCGCTGGTGCTGTGAGTTTGCCGATCCTATGAGCGCGCCGTTCCGCATCCGTGAGAACGGCATCGACCTGTTCGTGCGGCTGACACCAAAATCTTCCGTGGACAGGTTGGAAGGTGTCGAAACGGCAGCGGACGGGCGAAGCCATTTCAAGGCGCGGGTCCGCGCCGTGCCGGAAAACGGCGCCGCCAATCACGCGCTGGAGAGGCTGGTGGCCAAGACGCTGGGTGTGCCGGCGTCGGCCGTTTCGGTGGTCGCCGGCGGCACGGCACGGCTCAAGACGCTGCGCATAGCCGGTGATCCGAAGGTGCTGGCACGGAGCGTCGAAGCACTCGGTCAATCCTCTGGCTGACGTTCAATCCCCCAATGGGAGCCTTGGATCGTCGACCTTCAGCGTGTTCACGCTCTGCTTGATGCGGCGCAAGTTCTCCAGCACCTTCGGACCGCGCGTCTCGGCAACCGATGTCACGATCATGTCGACGATCGCCAGCAGCGCGTAACGCGACGATGTCGGCTTGTAGATGTTGCCGTCCTCGAGCGGCTGCAAATGGATGACCGTGTCGGCGGCCTTGGCCAGCGCCGAATCGGGCGCGGTGATGGCGACCGTGGTGGCGCCATATTGCTGGGCCACCTGCACCGCCTCGATGACCGAGCGCGCATAGCCGGACACCGAAAAGGCGACCAGGGTGGTTTCCGATGTGGCTACGGCGGCATACATGCGCTGCAACTGGCCATCGATCTGCGCCAGCACCGGCAGGCCAAGGCGGAACAGCCGATTCTGCATCTCGGTCGCCATCATCGAGGAGATGCCGCCAGAGCCGATGCACAGCACATTGCCTGACGTCGCAAGCCGCTCGGCGACGGCGACCAGCGTCGTCATGTCGAGGTTCTCGCTGGCGCGCTGGATGGCCGAGATCGCCGCTTCGGTGATGGCCGAGGCGATGCGCTGTTCACGCGCGTCGCGGCTCAACGGTTCGGGCGACAGATACTGGCCGCCAATGGCGATGGCCTGGGCCAGGTAGAATTTGAAGTCGCGCAGGCCCTCGCAGCCGAGATTGCGGCAGAAGCGCGTCACCGTCGGTTCGCTGACGCCAACGCGCGCGGCAATCTCCGAGATTGCCGCCTTGGAAGCGAAATCGAGATCGGACAGCACAAGGCCGGCCAGCCGGCGATCCGACTTGGTGCCGTCCTGCGACACCAGCTGCAGCCGCGTGATGATGTCTGCCGGCGTCTTCATGTCTGTCGTTTCGTCTTCATGCCGTTGCCCTCGGGGCAGGCCTTATAGCGGCAGGCCGGTCGCCTTGTCGAACAGATGGATGTTGCCGGGATCGACCGAGACCGGCAGCAGGTCGCCCGGCTTGACCGGCACCCTGTCGCGGAACACGGCGCGCACCGTATCGGTGCCGATGGCGCCATAGACATGGGTCTCGGAGCCCGTCGGCTCGACGACATCCACCTTGAGCGCCATGGCGTCGGCGGCCTCGCCGATGATGAAGTGCTCAGGCCGGATGCCGGCCTCCACCGCATTGCCAGCCGGTGCCGCCTTGCCGGCAAGCGCAAGCCGTCCGCCGCCGGCCGATTCGAACCAGCTTTTCTCGGGCGTCGCCTTGAGGGCGCCGGAGACAAAGCTCATCGAGGGGGAGCCAAGAAAGCCGGCGACGAACTTGTTGGCCGGCCGGTCATAGAGCTCAAGCGGGGCGCCGACCTGCTGGATCCGGCCGCGGTCCATCACGACGATGCGGTCGGCCATGGTCATGGCTTCGATCTGGTCGTGGGTGACATAGACGATGGTCGATTTCAGCCGCTGGTGCAGCGCCTTGATCTCGGTGCGCATCTGGACGCGCAACTGCGCGTCGAGATTGCTGAGCGGCTCGTCGAACAGGAACACCGAGGGTTCGCGCACAATGGCGCGGCCCATGGCGACGCGCTGACGCTGGCCGCCCGAGAGCTGGCGGGGATAGCGGTCGAGATAGGAGAAGAGGTTGAGCACCCCGGAGGCCTTCTTGACCTTGTCGTCGATGGCGGCACGGTTCTCGCCACGGATCTTGGGGCCGAAGCCGATATTGTCGGAGGCCTTCAAATGCGGGAACAGCGCATAGGACTGGAACACCATGGCGATGTTGCGCTGCTGTGGCGGCAGATCGTTGGCGCGCGTGCCGCCGATCATGAGGTCGCCGGAACTGATCGTCTCCAGGCCGGCCAGCATGCGCAGCAAGGTCGACTTGCCGCAGCCGGACGGGCCGACCAGCACCACGAACTCGCCGCTCCTTATGTCGAGGTTGATGTCCTCGAGGATCTTATGCAGGCCAAAGGATTTCGACAGGTTGCGAAACAGGACGTCGGTCATGGTCACGCTCCCAATATGTCGTCGATGAACGGCAGGCAGCCGGCGGTCAGTCCGGCATCCACGGGCATCACCACGCCTGTTACGCCCGATGCGCGGTCCGAGGCAAGGAAAGCCACGGCTTCAGCCACTTCCGCGGCGTCGACGATGCGGCCGAGCGGGTAGAGGCGCTTGAGCTTGCCCAGGATTTCCGGGTCCTTGGCCAGGCGATGATCCCAGGCCGCGGTGCGGATCGATCCGGGACAGACGACATTGGCGCGCACGCCGCTGCGGCCGAGTTCGACGGCGATCGATTTGGCATAGGCGTTGATGCCGGCCTTGGCCGCGGCGTAGGCCGGATTGCCGAAATGCGCGAGGGCGTTGACGGAGGAGATGAAGACGACGCTGCCTGACCCGCGCGCCGCCATCGCCTTGACGATGGGGTCGGCGAAAGTCATCACCCCGGTCAGATTGAGGTCGAGCTCGTGCTCGATCCTGTCGGCATCGAGCGCGGAAATCGTCTCGGCGCGCGTCCAGCCGGCATTGTTGATCAGGATATCGGGCACGCCGTCTCTGTCCAGCACAGCGGCGATCCCCGCCTCGATCGAAGCCCGGTCGAGAAGGTTGAAGAGATGGCGCGAGGCAAGGTGCGGGCTTGCCAGCGCCTCCTGCGACTGGTCGCAGCCGACCACCCGTGCGCCCCTTCCGGCCAGCAATGCGACGATCGCCGAGCCAAGGCCGCCGCCGGCACCGGTGACGACGACAGAGCGGCCTTCGAATTCGGCTTTCGAAACCATGGCGCTTGCTCCTCCCGCATGTCAGGCAGATGCCGGCAGGTTACTGAAATGAATGTAATTAAGCAACATGATAATCCGCTTGCATGCGCTGAATTCCTCGATAATGTAGGAAAGTCACATAAATCTTGTGCCCGTCATCGGCACAAGGGAGCGCAAATGCGCGGAACAATGGGAGAGATCAGATGAGCCTTGCCAAATGGACTGTCGGCCTGATGGCCGGAATGAGCATGCTGGCCTTCGCGGCGCAGGCGAATGCGGGTGAAGTGCGCGTCACCGTCGCCGAATACAGCGCCAAGACCGGTCCGTATTTCGAAGCGGTCAAGAAGGAATTCGAGGCCAAGAACCCCGGCATCACCATCAAGTTCGAGGTCGTGCCGTGGGATGTGCTGTTGCAGAAGCTGACCACCGACATCACCGCCGGCACCAATGCGGACCTGTCGATCATCGGCACGCGCTGGCTGATCGACTTCGTCCAGCAGGACGTCGCCGAACCGCTCGACAGCTACATCACGCCCGACTTCAAGGGCCGCTTCATCGACACCTTCCTGTCGCCCTCGATCATGGACGGCAAGACCTACGGCCTGCCGATCGCCGCTTCGGCGCGCGCGCTCTATTACAACAAGGAGCTGTTCGAGAAGGCCGGCATCGCCAAGCCGCCGGCGACCTGGACCGAACTGCAGGACGATGCGCGCAAGATCAAGGCGCTGGGGTCCGGCACCTTCGGCTTCGGCCTGCAGGGCAAGGAGATCGAGACCGACGTCTACTACTACTACGCCATGTGGTCGCAAGGCACCGAGATCCTCAACAAGGACGGCACGTCGGGCCTCGGCACGCCGGGCGCGCTCGAAGCCGCCAAGCTCTACAAGTCGATGATCGACGAGGGGCTGACCGAGCCAGGCGTGACCTCCAACAACCGCGAGGACGTGCAGAACCTGTTCAAGCAGGGCAAGGTCGGCATGATGATCACCGCACCCTTCCTGTCCAACCAGATCAAGGACGAGGCGCCGAAGCTGAAATACGGCGTGGCGGCCATTCCGGCCGGCCCGACCGGGGCGCGCGGGACCTATGGCGTCACCGATTCCATCATCATGTTCAAGAACTCCAAGAACAAGGATGAGGCCTGGAAGCTGCTCGACTTCCTGTTCACCACGGAACAGCGCGCCAAGTTCACGCAAGGCGAAGGCTTCCTGCCGGTGAACAAGGAAGAGGCCAAGATGGATTATTACGTCAACAATGCCGATCTCGCCGCCTTCACCGCGCTGCTGCCCGACGCTCGTTTCGCGCCGGTCATTCCGGGCTGGGAAGAGATCGCCCAGATCACGTCCGACGCCATGCAGAAGATCTATCTCGGCGGCGACCCCGAGGCAGGCCTGAAGGACGCGGCGGCGAAGGCCAACGCCGTGCTGAAGAAATAGGGGCCGTGCTGAAGAAATAGGGCGTATCTCCCTGCGCCCCGTGGCGCGCCCCAGACTCAGGCGGGGCGCGCCACACCCTTGCCGACTTGAGAAGAAGGATAGTTCGTCGGTGTCAGCGCCGCCCTGCCAGGCTCCTTCCTCTCCCTCCGGAGGGGGGAGAGGTGGCTCGGCGAAGCCGAGACGGAGTGGGGGAACCACCTGGCAACCGCCGCGAACGGGCACGGGAAGGGCACTAGGCGCAAATGTTGCCTTGCCTTGCGCCCAAGGGTCGACACCACTCCGTCGAGCTTCGCTCGACACCTCTCCCCCGATCGACGGGGGAGAGGAAAGGCCCCTTCCGCAACGGCTGCGGAGGACGGGCAGACAGGTGATGGGCAGCGCTGATGCTTGCAAGGAATCCTGAAGGCCCTGAGAAGAACGAGGCGGGATAAAGTAATCTGTTAAGCCAGCGCAATCCAATCTCCAACCGCAACGCGGTACGAACCAGCCGATGCAAAATCGTTTCCTGCCCTATCTCCTGACCTTGCCCAGCCTGTTCCTGGCGGCGGTCGTCATCTTCTGGCCGGTCTGGGACCTGATCCAGATCTCGACGCATGACGTCAACCGCTTCGGCCAGCTGCGCGAGTTCAGCGGCCTTGCCAATTTCGCCTCGCTTGCCGCCGATCCCGACTTCGTCGCGGCACTCTGGCGCACCGGTGTGTGGACCGTGCTGGTGGTCGGCGGCGCGCTGCTGCTGTCGGTGCCGGTGGCGATGATCCTCAACACCGATTTCTACGGCCGTGGCCTTGCCCGCGTCATCATCATGCTGCCCTGGGCGGTGTCGCTGACCATGACGGCGGTGGTCTGGCGCTGGGCGCTCAGCGGCGAAAGCGGCATGCTGAATTCGGCGCTGCTTGGCCTTGGCCTGATCGACCACAACATCCAGTGGCTGGCCAGCGCCGAGACGGCGTTCCCGATGCAGGTGCTGATCGGCATATTGGTGACGGTGCCGTTCACCACGACGATCTTCCTCGGCGGCCTGTCGTCGATCCCGGACGATCTCTACGAGGCGGCGGCGCTCGAGGGCGCCACGCCGCTGCAGCAGTTCCGCGAGATCACCTTTCCGCTGCTGAAGCCGTTCATAAACATCGCCATCGTGCTCAACACCATCTACGTCTTCAACTCCTTCCCGATCATCTGGGTGATGACGCAGGGCGGGCCGGCCAACTCGACCGACATCCTGGTCACCCACCTCTACAAGCTTGCCTTCCGCATCGGCAAACTGGGCGAGGCCTCGGCGGTGTCGCTGGTGATGTTCGCCATATTGCTGGTCTTCACCATGATCTATGTGCGGTTGGCGATGCGGGAGCAGCGCGCATGACCAGCAAACTCAAACGCACCATCGTCGCCTGGCTGCTTTTGGCGCCGCTGATCGTGGTGACGCTGTTTCCCTTCGCGGTGATGTTGCTCACCGCGGTCAAGCCGCGACAGGAGGTGCTGTCGCCGACATGGTGGCCAAGCGAGTTCCGCTGGTCGAATTTTGCCGACATGTGGGTGGCGACCGGCTTTGGCCAGGCACTGGCCAATTCGCTCTATGTCTCGGTCATCGCCACGGTCGGCGCCATCCTCATCTCCGTTCCCGCTGCCTACGCCATGTCGCGTTTTCGCTTTGCCGGCTACGGCGCCTTCCGCCAGTTCCTGCTGATCTCGCAGATGATTTCGCCGATCGTGCTGGTGCTCGGCTTGTTCCGGCTGATGGCCGCCTGGGGGCTGGTCGAATCGACGACGGCGCTCGGCTTCATCTACATGGCCTTCAACGTCGCCTTCACCGTCTGGATGCTGCAGAGCTATTTCGACACCATTCCGCGCGACCTCGAGGAGGCCGCCTGGATCGAAGGCGCAGGCCGCTGGCTGACCCTGCGCAAAGTGTTCCTGCCCCTCTGCCTGCCGGCCATCGCGGTCACCGCCATCTTCACCTTCATCAACGCCTGGAACGAGTTCGTCGTGGCGCTGACCATGCTGCGCAGCCAGGAAAGCTATACGCTGCCGATCCAGGTCTTTTCTCTCGTCGCCGGCCGCTACACGATCGAGTGGCATCACGTCATGGCGGCGACACTGCTGGCGACATTGCCGGTGGCGATCCTGTTCATCTGGCTGCAGCGCTACCTCGTGCGCGGGCTGGCGCTCGGGGCCGTCAAATAGAATTTGCATTCCACGGAGCCTACATGCGCATCTTCACCGCCTCGCTGGCGACCGAAACCAACACCTTTTCGCCGGTGCCGACGGACCGGGCATCGTTCGAGATGGCCTTCTATGCCGGACCGGGCAAGCATCCGGAGACGCCGACGCTGTGCTCGTCGCCGATCGTCGCCTTGCGCCGGCGCGCGGCCAAGGAAGGGTTGACCGTGATCGAAGGCACCGCGACCTGGGCCGAGCCTGGCGGCCTGGTGCAGCGGCAGACCTTCGAGGCGCTGCGCGACGAGATCCTCGATCAGTTGAAGGCGGCACTGCCGGTCGACGCGGTCATTCTCGGACTGCACGGCGCCATGGTGGCGCAAGGCTATGACGATTGCGAAGGCGACCTGCTGGAACGTGTGCGCGGGATTGTCGGGCCCGACGTGGTGATCGCCTGCGAGTTCGATCCGCACAGCCATCTGACGCCCAAGCGCGTGGCGGCATCCGACATCATGGCCTATTTCCTCGAATTCCCGCACACCGATTTCTACGAACGCGGCGAGCATGTCGTCGAGCTGGGGCTGGCCGCCGCGCGCGGCGAGATCAAGCCCGTCATCTCGACCTTCGACTGCCGGATGATCCAGGTGCTGCCGACCAGCCGCGAGCCGATGCGCTCCTTCGTCGACCGCATCAAGGCGCTGCACGGCAAGGACGGCGTGCTGTCGGTTTCAGTGATCCACGGCTTCATGGCCGCCGACGTGCCGGAAATGGGCACGCGCATCCTCGTCGTCACCGACAATGACAAGGCCGGGGGCGACGCGCTGGCGGAGCGGCTGGGACGGGAACTCTATGCCATGCGCGAAAAGACGGCGATGACGATGCTCGATACCGCCGACGGCATCGACCGTGCGCTGGCGGTGCGCGCCGAGAACCCCGGCAAGCCGGTGGTCATCGCCGACATATGGGACAATCCCGGCGGCGGCGTTCCCGGCGACGGCACCTTCGTGCTGCGTCAGATGCTGGTGCGTGGCCTCGACAGATTCGGCGTGGCGACGATCTGGGATCCGATCGCCGTCACCTTCTGCCTGGCGGCCGGCGAGGGCGCGGTCATCGACCTGCGTTTCGGCGGCAAGGCAGGGCCGCAGGCGGGTGAACCGATCGACGCCCGCGTCAAGGTGCTGAAGGCCGTTGCCGAGGGCTGGCAGAGTTTCGGGCCGAGCCGGGTGACGCTCGGTCCAACCGCGCTGGTGCGCATCGAAGGCACCGAGGTCGACATCATCCTCAACACCAACCGAACCCAGACTTTCGAGCCGGACATTTTCTCCAATATTGGCGTCGATCCGCTGGGCAAGGATATGCTGCTGATCAAGTCGACCAACCATTTCTACGCCGGCTTCGAGCCGATCGCGGCGGAGATCATCTACGTCACGGCGCCAAGTTCGTATCCCAGCAATCCTGCGGTGACCGATTACAGGAAGCTGACGCGCAAGATATGGCCAAGGGTTGCGGATCCTTGGAAGGCGTAAGGTTCTCCCTTCTCCCCTTGTGGGAGAAGGTGTCGCCGAAGGCGACGGATGAGGGGTGCTCCAGCGGAGTGAGGCGTTGGTGTTCCCTGGAATACCCCTCATCCGTCTCGGCGCTGCGCGCCGATCCACCTTCTCCCACAAGGGGAGAAGGAAGAGGTGCTACACCAATCCGCGCTTCACCATCATCGCTTCCGGCGAAGGCATCTTGCCGCGAAACGCCGTGTAAAGCTCCTCGGGGTCCTTCGAGCCGCCAGCGGCGTAGATGTTCTTGCGCAGCCTTTCGGCCAGTGCCGGGTTGAAGGGATCGCCAGTCTCCTCGAAGGCGGCGAAGGCGTCGGCGTCCAGCACTTCCGACCACATGTAGGAATAGTAGCCGGCCGAATAGCCGTCGCCCGAGAAGACATGGCCGAAATGCGGGGTGCGGTGGCGCATCGCAATGGTGTCGGGCATGTCGAGTTCTTCCAACGTTTCGGCTTCGAAACGAAGCGGTTCCGCCGGCGCCTCGGGCCGGGCGTGATAGGCCATGTCCATCAAGGCGGAAGACGTGAATTCCACCGTGGCGAAGCCGGCGCCGAAAGCACGCGTGGCCAGCATCTTGTCGAGCAGCGCCTTCGGCATCGGCTTGCCGGTCTTGACGTGCAGCGCGTGCTTTTCAAGCACGGCCGGCACCGTCAGCCAGTGCTCGTAGAGCTGGGAGGGCAGTTCGACGAAATCGCGGCTGACCGAAGTGCCTGCAACTGACGGCCAGGTGACGTCGGTCAGCATGCCGTGCAGCGCATGGCCGAATTCGTGGAACAGTGTCTTCGCCTCGTCGACCGAGAGCAGGGCCGGCTCGCCGGCCGGCGGCTTGGCGAAGTTCATGATGTTGTAGATAACCGGCTTCGAGCCGTGGCCGAGTTTATAGCCGGACTTCAGCGCGCTCATCCAGGCGCCGGAACGCTTCGAGGGCCGCGCGAAATAATCGGCGAGGAACAAGGCACGCTCTGTGCCATCGGCATTTTTCACCACGAAGACGCGCGCGTCGGGGTGCCAGGCGGTGATGCCCTTCTTCTCCTCGAAGGTGATGCCGAACAGTTTGGTCGCGACGTCGAAGCAGGCGTCGATCACCCGGTCGAGCTGCAGATAGGGTTTCAGTTCCGCCTCGTCGAAAGCGAATTTTTCCGCGCGCAGCTTCTCCTGGTAGAAGCGCCAGTCCCAGGCGGCGAATTTCTCGTTGCTGCCGGCTTGCGCCGCCAGCCGCTCCAGTTCCTTCTGGTCGGCGGCGGCCTTTTCCAGCGCCTTTTCCCAGACGGGATCGAGCAGGTCGTGCACCGCCTTCGGCGTCTTGGCCATGGTGTCGTCGAGCTTCAGCGCGGCGAAGGAGGCGTAGCCGAGCAGCCCGGCCTTTTCGGCGCGCAGTTTCAGCATGTCGCGCACCACTTGGGTGTTGTCGCTGGCGCCGCCATTCTGGCCGCGCATGGTGAAGGCTTTGAAGGCGATCTCGCGCAGGTCGCGGCGTTCCGAGAAGGTCGTGAACGGCTCATAGATCGAGCGCGACAAAGTGACGGCGTAGCGCCCCTTCTGGCCGCGCATCTCGGCCGCCTCGGCCATCGAGCTCTTCAGGAAATCCGGCAGGCCGGCAAGGTCGCCCTCGTCGAGGAACAGCGCCCAGTCGCGCTCGTCGGCCAGCACGTTCTGGCCGAAAGCGGTGCCGAGCGACGACAGCTCCTCATTGATCTTGGCGAGCCGCTTCTTGCCTTCGGCGTCGAGCTTGGCGCCGGAGCGGACAAAACCTTTCCAGGTCTTCTCCAGCACCCGCAGCGTCTCGGCGTCGAGGCCAAGGCTTTCGCGGCGCTGGTAGAGGTCGTCAATGCGGGCAAACAGCTTCTCGTTCATCGAGATCGCCGAAAAGTGCCTGGACATCTTCGGCGAGATGTCGCGCTCCAGCGCCTGGATGGTCTCGTTGGTGTAGGCGCCGGCGCGGCACCAGAAGATCGACGAGACTTGATCGAGCGCCTCGCCGCCGAGTTCGAGCGCGGCAAGGGTGTTGTCGATGGTCGGCGCATCCTTGTTGCCGGCGATCGCGTCGATCTCCGCCTCATGCGCCTTCAGCGCCGCGTCGAAGACCGGGGAAAAATCGCCGTCGCCGATATGGGCGAAATCGGGCAGGCCGAGCGGCCCCTGCCACGCGGTCAGCGGATGGGCGGCGAGGTCGACGGCTTTCGTGGAGGGCATGGAGGGTCTTTCGCTGGCGTCAAGGAGGAGGGAGTGTCACCGATGTAGGGCGCGGCCAGCGAGGCCGCAATATGGCAGCTGGCCGATCCGCCTCAATAGGCTTCGCAGTTTTCGGCGATGGCCGCCTGCGAGCTGGCGGTGATGCGATTGCCGGCCACCGCGAAGGTTTCCTGCATCAGCATGTCATTGTCCGGGAAGTCGTAGCAGGCGATCACCGTGGTGATGCCGCCCTCGCTCTTCTCGATGCGGTGGCGGATCTCAGCGCCCGCAACCGCGCCTTTCCATTCGTCGAGCGCGGCGATGAATTCCTGCTTGCTCTGGACGATGCCGAGATCATCGAGCTTGATGCGGACGTCGTCGGCAAGCAGGTCGGCGAGTTCGGTGCGGTCGGCGACCAGCAGCGCAGAATACCAGCGGCTGATGATGGCGCCGTCATCGGCGCGCGCGGCAATGATCGCTATCAGGAGTGCGGCGGCGGTGAAGACGGCCGACCGGACGTTGCTCACCGGGCGCGCCTTACCGCTCATTCCGGCACCGGCCGCTCGAAATCGCCGGTTTCCTTGTTCATCACCCAGAGCTCACCGGTCGAAATGTCGAACCAGGCCCCGTGCAGCGACAGCCGCCCCTTGCCCTCGAGGATCGAGACACAAGGAAAGGTCCGGAGGTTGGCGATGGAATAGCGGATCGAGATGCGTTCAAGCGCTGTCTGGCGCTCCACCGCCGTCATGAAGGTGCTGGAGGAGACCGTTTCGGCGGCAGGCGCGATCAGGCTCATCCATTTGCCGATGAAGTCGCCGGGCGACAGCGGCGCGGCATTGGGGTCGAGCGCGGCGCGGATGCCGCCGCAGCGGCCATGGCCCATGACGACGATGTTCTTGACCTTGAGGCTCTGCACCGCGAATTCGAGCGCCGCCGAGGTCGAATGGAACTCGCCGTCCGGCTCGTAGGGCGGCACCAGATTGCCGACATTGCGCAGCACGAAGAGTTCGCCCGGCCCGGCGTCGAAGATCGCTTCGGGGGCCGAGCGGGAGTCGCAACAGGCGACGATCATCGTCTCGGGGGCCTGCCCCTCGCGCGCGAGCTCGCGGTAGCGGCCGCTCTCGGTGAGGTAGCGGCCATTCATGAAATTGCGATAGCCGGCGAGGAGGTGATCGGGGAGATGAGGCATGGGCGGCTAAGGCCTTTCCGGGGTTGGAGGCGGCAGCTCGTTGCGGTCGAGAAAGCCTCTAGCGGCAAAAGCCCGTTGCGAGCAATGCAGAATTGTTGGGGCTGGTCATAAACGCCATGCACATAAGCGGGACGTCCGCCGACATTGTCATGCCCAGATGGCGACCGGTATGCCAAAACCGTCAGCGAGTGGCGGGTTGGGAAATGGCCTCGCGCTGCCGCTGGCGATGCGCCCGGCGATCACCATCATGACCGCCGCATCGAGGAAATCGTCGGCGGCCGCGCCACGCGGCGGCGGCTGGTCGAGGAAGTCCATGGCATAGCCGTGCCGGCAAAGCAGCGCCTTGCGTTCTTCCATGCCGGCCGCATTGACGCTGCCCTTGATCTTCTTCGGCAGCCGCATGGCCCGGTCGCCATTCAGGCGGCAGAAGGCGACTTCCGGATGCGATTCGAAGACGCGGCCGCGCAGATCGGGCCGCGCGATCAGCAGGGCGTCGATCTCGCGGATCTTCGAGAAGATGCCGAAGGCCTGGATGGAAACGCCGCGCGGCGGGTCGGATGTGGCCCTTGCCACCTCGCTTGCCCTGCGATGCGCGGCATACCAGGCTTCGATAGTGGTGAAGTCGCTGGTGTCGGCATAGAGCGCTGCGCGGGACGGGATCGAAAAGACGCTGGACTGGCGCGCGCCAAGCTGCGGCCTGACCAGCGCCTCCGGTCCGCGGCCGCCCTTGCTGGAGAATTCGGGCAGGCCGATCGGCATGTCGACGGCGACAATCGCATCGTCGGGAGTTGCCGCGAGCAGCGCCGCGAAACTGGGGAAGATTTCAACCGAGGGCGCTGAACCGGGCCCGCGCCGCACGGCGATCCAGCCGGCCTTGCAGCCGTCGGCGCCGACCAGCACCGCCCCGGCCGAATTCACGCCCGGCGGTCCCGCCCCGGATGCGTGAGATGGCGCAGCTGCACCATGGCCATCGGCTGCGACAGGCTCTGGGCGTCGGTTTCGAGTTGCAGCTCGTCGCCGCCGCGCTTTGCCGTGCGCGCCAGGATCTCGTAGACCGCCGCGGTGGTCGATTGCAGCGCCTTGATCGGCGGCTGGCCGGAAAGGATGCGGGCGAGGTAGACGGCCGCCGTCAGATCACCCAGGCCGTTCGGCGGCTTGTCGATCAGGCGATGTTCGGCCAGCAGCGCCTGGGTGCCGTCGAGCAGCAGATTGCCGGTGCCGCCAATCATCATCGATTGTGCCGAAGTGACCAGCATCGTGGACGGCCCGGCATGGAGTGCTGCCGCGATCACCGATTTCAGATCGGGCAGCGGCGTGCCGGCCATCCATTCCAACTCGTAGCGGTTGGGGGTGGCGATGTCGGCGATCGGCATCAGTCGGTCGCGCATGGCGGCGGCGATGGGCTCGGGCACATAGAGGCCGCCGGAATCGCCCATCACCGGATCGCAGATATAGACGGCATCGGACGTCCTGGCCTTGACAGCGGCGACCAGCGAGGCGACGGCCTCGGCCTGGCCGGCCTCGCCGAGATAGCCCGACAGCACCGCGCCGACCTCGCCCAGCCATGGCGCGCGCTCCAGATCGGCCATCAGCGCCTTGAACTGGTCGAGCGGCGGCACGATGCGCGTCGCCCGCCCATGGCCGGGATGCCAGGGCAGGATGACCGTCGGCACCGCCCAGACCGGAAAGCCCAGGGTCTCCAGCGCAAAGACGGCGGCACGATTGCCGACCGAGCCACGGGCGACATGGCTGGAAATGACGATGACCGCACGCGGCGCGTCGGGTTTTTCGGCGCTCATTGTTTTTTGATTCCTAGCTGCCCCGGATGAGGAAAAGCACGAGCCAGACCATCAGGCCCAGCGCCAGAAGCAGGCCGAGTATCCTGCCAATGCGTGTGCCCCAGACCTCGATCGGATCGGTGCGGTCGGCATCGGCGGCGGAGACATGGTCGCGCACGCCTTTCGTCGTCCGCGCCACCAAGGAGGTACCGGCTGGATCGGTCTCCCGCGCGACGCGCTCGAGGATGCGGCGCGATTCCCTGTCGCTGTCCTGGCGTTGCGCCATGATGATATCCCGTTTTGACCGGACCTTATCGCGTTCGCGCGGCCAATCACAGGGCCTTGCGGCAAGGCGATGGATGCCGTCGCTGGCCCGGAGGCCGAGGCCGTTTTCTTGCGCGCCGATTGTGGTAATGCTTCGCATGCAACTTCTATCGAGGGACCCCATCATGCTCGCCCAGCGCCTTGCTCGACCATCGCCATTCCGCACGCTGCCCGCCTTCCTGATGATGGCAATCGTGCTGCCGCTGCTTGCCGGCTGCGGCTACAACACGATCCCGACAGCGGAGGAAAACGCCAGGGCGGCCTGGAGCGAGGTGCTGAACCAGTATCAGCGCCGCGCCGACCTCATCCCCAATCTGGTCGAGACGGTCAAAGGCTATGCCTCGCATGAAAAGGACACGCTGGATGCGGTGGTCGAGGCGCGCGCCAAGGCCACGCAGATCACGGTGACGCCGGAAACGCTGAAGGATCCCGAGGCCCTCAAGAAGTTCCAGGATGCCCAGGCCGGGCTGACCAGCGCGCTGTCGCGGCTGATCGCGGTGTCGGAGGCCTATCCCGACCTCAAGGCCAACCAGAATTTTCTGGCGCTGCAGGCCCAGCTCGAGGGCACCGAGAACCGCATCGCGGTGGCACGGCGCGACTACATCCAGGCGGTCAGGGACTACAATCTGACGCTGAAGACCTTCCCGTCGGTGCTGTGGGCGACCTTCTGGTTCCGCGGCAACGAGCCCTTCGCCAACTTCACCGTCGACGAAGACAAGATGCAGCCGCCGAAGGTCGATTTTGGCACGAAACAGGGCGGATAATTCGCGAAATCGGCTGAGCGTCTCTTTGCCACAAGACGGACCGCTGGCGTGCAAACACCCCCCTCTGTCCTGCCAGACATCTGCCCCTCAAAAGGGGAGATCAGTCGTGGTCCAGGCCTTCGCCAATTTTCAGCCTCTCAAAGTGAGACCCGGCAACGAAGCTGCCAATCTCCCCCCTTGAGGGGGAGATGTCCGGTAGGACAGAGAGGGGGGCCTCGCGCTTACCTCACCCTCCTTGGCCTTCTTGCCAGCCTGCTTTTTCTCCCCCTGGCCGCCCGCGCCGCGGACCTGCCGGCGCTTACCGGCCATGTCGTCGACAATGCCGGCATCATCGATGCCGGCACAAAAGCGGCCCTGACACAGAAGCTCGCCGATTTCGAGACAAAGGGCTCCGACCAGATCGTCGTCGCCACCATCCCCAGCCTCGACGGCGAGGAGATCGAGCCCTACGCCAACCGGCTGTTCCGCTTCTGGAAGCTTGGCCAGGCCAAGGAGAACAATGGCGTGCTTCTGCTGGTCGCCAAGAACGACCGCAAGATGCGCATCGAGGTCGGCTACGGGCTGGAAGGCACGCTGACCGACCTGCACACCAAGCTGATCATCGAAAACGACATGGTGCCGGCGTTCCGCGCCGGCGATTTCTCCGGCGGCATCTCCAAGGCCGTCGACGACATGGTCATGGTGCTGGAAGGCAATCCGGAGGAGCTGGAAGCGCGCGGCAAGCGCAACCAGCAGGCGCCGTTCAATTCCGACGACCTGTTCTTCGCCATTTTCATCAGCATCTGGGCGATCATCTTCTTCGGCAGCATCGCCGCCTCCATCCTGCCGCCGATCTTCGGCAAGAAGCTTGGACCCGGCCGCTATCGCTGGCTCGGCATGACGTTCGAGCCCGGCCGGCGCTCCTCCTCGGGTGGCGGCTGGTCCTCCGGCAGTTCCGGCGGCGGCTGGTCTTCGGGCGGCGGTGGCTTTTCCGGCGGCGGCGGTTCGTCCGGCGGCGGCGGCTCCTCGGGAAGTTGGTGAAGGCATGACGACGCGCCGCTTGCCGAGGCCCGGCCGTTTCAACACGACGATCCACGTTGTCCTGGCCGTTCTGGCGCTGCTGTTGTCCTGCTTCGCGGTTTTTGCCGCCGAATTGCCAGCGCTGACCGGCCGCGTCGTCGACAATGCCGGCATCATCGATGCCGGCACCAAGGCGGCGCTGACACAGAAGCTCGCCGATTTCGAGACAAAGGGGTCCGACCAGATCGTCGTCGCCACCATCCCCAGCCTCGGCGGCGAGGAGATCGAGCCCTACGCCAACCGGCTGTTCCGCTTCTGGAAGCTTGGCCAGGCCGGCGAGAACAACGGCGTGCTTCTGCTGGTCGCCAAGAACGACCACAAGATGCGCATCGAGGTCGGCTACGGGCTGGAAGGCACGCTGACCGACCTGCACACCAAGCTGATCATCGAAAACGACATGGTGCCGGCGTTCCGCGCCGGCGATTTCTCCGGCGGCATCTCCAAGGCCGTCGACGACATGGTCATGGTGCTGGAAGGCAATCCGGAGGAGTTGGAAGCGCGCGGCAAGCGCAATCCCGCCGACAGCAGCACCCCCATCGACCCGATCGTCGCGGTGTTCCTGATCCTGTGGGCGACGATGTTCTTCGGCGGCCTGGCCATGGCGTTCCTGCCGCCGATGTTCGGCACCAAGCTGTCGCCGGGCGTGTATAGATGGCTGGGCATGACGTTTCGTTACGGCAAGGGGCCAAGCGGATCCTCGGGCGGGAGCGGCTGGACGACCGGTTCGTCGGGCAGCGGCTGGTCGTCGGGCAGTTCCAGCGGCTGGTCGTCGGGCAGTTCCAGCGGCTGGTCGTCCGGGTCGAGCGGCGGCGGGTTCTCGGGCGGCGGCGGCTCGTCCGGTGGTGGCGGTTCTTCAGGAAGCTGGTGAGACAATGGCAACACGACCGATCAGCCCGCAGGATCATGAGCGCATCGCCGATGCGATCCGCGCCGCGGAAACCAAAACCGACGGCGAGATCTACTGCGTCGTCGCCCACGCCAGCGAAGGCTATTTCGCTCCGGCCGCCATGATGGCGACGCTAGGTATGCTGGTGGTCAGCCTCGCCGTCGCCTATGGGCTGGAGGCATGGTGGCTCACCATCCGCCTGCCGCATTTCGTCATCGCGCAATTGCTGGCACTGGCCTGCGTGCTTGCCCTGTTGTGGGCTGTTCCCGGCCTGCGCATCCATATGGTGCCACGGCGGCTGCGCTATCAGGCCGCACACGCCAATGCGATCAAGCAGTTCCTCGCCCGCAACGTCCATCGCACCACGGCGCGCACCGGCGTGCTGGTCTTCGTCTCGATCGCCGAGCGGTATGCCGAGGTGGTCGCCGATTCGGGCATCGACGCCAAGGTCGGCCAGCATGTCTGGGACGGCGTGGTGGGTGATCTGACGGCGCATGCCGGCGACGACCGGCTTGCCGATGGGTTCGTCAAGGCGATCGAGCAGGTGGGGGCGGTACTGGCCGAGCATTTCCCGGTCACATCCGGCGATACCAACGAGCTCGACGACCATCTGGTCGAAATCTGAGAGCCTGCCGATAGGCGCCACTTTACCGGTCCGGCCTGTTTCCGGACAGGCTTTTGCGCGATGTCAGCAATGTGAGGATCGGCTGTGAGAAAGCGGCCGGCGGGCCGCCCCGGACTCTTGCAATCGGCCGATGCGGGTTTATGGTTAACAAATCATGAATACCCTGACGATCGACATCCGGAAAGCCGACCCGCGCGATGCAGGCGCCATTGCCGAAGTGCATCTGGAAGCCTGGCGCGGCGCCTATTCCGGCATCATTCCACACCGCACGCTGACGTCGATGATCAACCGCCGCGGCGCCGACTGGTGGGCCAATGCGATTCGCCGCGCCGCCACCGTTCTGGTCGTCGAAATCGGCGGCACCATCGCCGGCTATGCGACGATCGGCAAGAACCGCGCCCGGGAACTCAAGCAGCAGGGCGAGATCTACGAATTGTACCTGCGCCCGGAATATCAGGGCATCGGCCTCGGCCGGCGGCTGTTTTCGGCGGCCAGGGCGCGCCTTGCCGACCACGGGCTGAAGGGCATGGTGGTGTGGGCGCTGGAAGACAACCAGAACGCGCTGGCCTTCTATGCCGGCGCCGGCGGCCGCGATGTCGCCGAGGGTGTCGAGATCTTCGAGCAGAAAGCGCTGAAGAAGGTCGCCTTCGTCTGGGAATGACCGCCGGGCGATGATTGCGCAAAGCAAGGCCGGTACGCGGTGCGGTATCCCAGTGAGATCACGACGCTGAAACATCTTGTGCCGATGATTGAACGCGCGTGACGCCATCGCGTCCCGCCTGGCGTTCGCGAGCATCATTCGCCGCATTGCGCCATTGTGCGCCGCCCGCTATCTCCTCCCGACCGAGAGAGGGACAAATCCATGCGCATTGAAGCCATAGCCACCGGAAAGAATCCGCCCGAAGACGTCAACGTCATCATCGAAGTGCCGATCGGCGGCGAGCCGATCAAGTATGAGATGGACAAGGAGGCCGGCACGCTGTTCGTCGACCGCTTCCTGCACACCTCGATGCGCTATCCCGGCAATTACGGCTTTGTGCCGCACACGCTGTCGGGCGACGGCGATCCGATCGACGTGCTGGTCTGCAACACGCGCGCGCTGGTGCCGGGCTGCGTCATCAATGTGCGGCCGATCGGCGTCTTGATCATGGAAGACAATGCCGGCCAGGACGAGAAGGTCATCGCGGTGCCATCGCCCAAACTGACGCTGCGTTACGAGAACGTTACCGAGTATACGCAGCTGCCCGACATCACCCTGCAGCAGGTGCAGCACTTCTTCGAGCACTACAAGGATCTCGAGCCCGGCAAATGGGTCAAGATCGAAGGCTGGCACGATTCCAAATATGCCAAGAAGATGATCGTCGATGCTATCGAACGGGCGAAGAAGAGCAAGTAGCTTGGAGCGGTCCACCGTTTCACAGAAACGGCAAACCGCTCCAACTTTGTTGTTTGACGCGATTCCGAACGGAAAACCGCTTCGGTCAGTTATCCACCCGGCCGAAAGCCGGCACATTGCCGATGACGGTGTGCCGGTCCTTGCCGCAGGCGAAGGTTCGCGCCTTCGCGTCGGCGAGCTTGCGCGCCTGATCGTTGGCTTGCGGGTTGCCGGTGGCCAGCACGAGGCCGACCGTGCAGCTTTCTCGCGCGTCCATCTGGCCGACCTTGGCGACAAGCAGCACGTCCGTCGATTTGTCCTGAACCTCGGCATCGCTGATCGTGCGGCGGTGGATGACCGCGAAGGGCACGGCCTTGTCGCCATTGGTTTCGATGCGCCATTCAACCTTGGCCGCGGACGAATTGAAGCCTGAAAAACTTTCCCAGACGGACGTCATGTCGCCGCCGGGCGGAAAACCGTAGAACAGCGATTCACGGGCGTCGTCATAGGCGATGAGCACGGGATAGCCACGATAGCCCGAACAGGCGAGATCGGCCCAGTCGCCGTCGCCTTCCGCAGCCTGCGCATAGGTCACGCAATCCTTCTTCGAGTCGAGATCGGTATAGGCGCTGGATATGTCGCCGGCACGAGCCACCTGACACAGGCCGGCAAGCGCAAGCGGGATCAGAGTGGCACGCATGACGACAATCTCCAGTTAGGCCGGAGCAACGTATCGCCAAACGCTATTTCTTCAAGCTCGCTTCGATCAGCAGATCGGCGTTCGTCGCCACCGACTGGGCGGGGCCGCCGAGGCCGAACAGCTGGCCGCTGATATAGGCGCCTTCGATCAAAAGCAGCAGCCCGTCACCCAGAGTGTCGGCGTCTTGCGCCCCCATCGCGGCGGCCATGGCGCGCAGCCGGCGGCGCAGTTCCTGCTTGTTGGCTTCGCTCACCACGCGGGCCGGATGGCTGTGGTCGGGATACTCGACCGCCGCGTTGGTCATGCCGCAGCCGCGATAGTCGGCCACCTGCGTGCGCTTGCCAATGCGGGTCAGGAAAGCCTTGATCTGCGCGCGCGGGTCGTCCGGATGGGCTTTGACGGCCTCGTCGAAACGTTCCCAATATTCAAGATCGTATTGCCGAAGATAGGAAGCGGCCAATTCGTCCTTGGAAGGGAAGCTGCGATAGAGGCTGGGCTTGGTGACGCCGGCGCGTTTGACGATCTCGTCGACGCCGATTGCCCTGATGCCGCGCCGGTAGAAAAGGTCATACGCCACGTCGAGGATCTTCTTGGCCGCCTTCGGCGGCGCCGATGCATGATCGTCGCTGATGGACAGTTCAATATTTTTGTCGGTTGGCATCACGGGACTCGATTGACAATGTTACCGATCGGTACGTATACATGCTCCCATCTTGCAACGTACCGGTCAGTAACATGATAGCTCAATCCCGTCCGTTTGGCCAGCGCTACGCCTTCGTGGTGGTCGGCGTCATCTTCCTCTGCCTGCTGATCGCCGCAGGGCTGCGCTCGGCGCCCGCCGTCATGATGCTGCCGCTGGAAAACAGCTTCGGCTGGCGGCGCGATGTCATCTCGCTGGCGGCCGGCGTCGGCATCCTGCTCTATGGTCTGACGGGTCCGTTCGCCGCCGCGTTGATGGAGCGGATCGGGCTGCGCCGCACGCTGATCGCATCGCTGCTGGTGATGTCGGGTTCGACCGCTCTCAGCCTGCTGATGACCAAGCCCTGGCATCTCTTCATCACCTGGGGCGTCTTCTCGGGCATCGGCTCCGGCGCTGTTGCCAGCGTGCTCGGCGCCACCATCGTCAACCGTTGGTTCAAGACCAATCGCGGCCTGGTCATGGGATTGATGTCGGCCTCCAGCGCCACCGGCCTGCTGGTGTTCCTGCCGCTGCTCGCCTCGCTGGCGCAATCGGGCGGCTGGAAGCCGGTCGCCATCGCCGTCGCGGTGGCCACGGCCTGTCTGCTGCCGCTGGTCTGGCTGCTGGTGCCGGAGCGCCCGGCCTCGATCGGCATGGTGCGCTATGGCGCCGAGGCCGACGACGTGCCGCCGGTGCCGCCGGCATCGCAGGGCAATTTCCTGGCGCATACGCTGAACACGCTGCGCCGCGCCGCCGGCACGCGGGTGTTCTGGTACCTGTTCGCCACCTTCTTCGTCTGCGGCTTCACCACCAACGGGCTGGTCGGCACGCACCTGATCGCCTTCTGCGGCGACATGGGCATCGGCGAGGTGCAGGCCGCCGGCCTGTTGTCGATGATGGGCATTTTCGACCTGATCGGCACGACGCTGTCGGGCTGGCTCACCGACCGTTTCGATCCGCGCAAGCTGCTCGGCGTCTACTATGCCATCCGCGGCCTGTCGCTGATCTACCTGCCCTATTCCGGCTTCTCGGCGACCAGCCTGATCATCTTCGCCGTCCTCTACGGCCTCGACTGGATCGCCACCGTGCCACCGACGCTACGGCTTGCCAACGAGGCGTTTGGCGACCGCAGCGGCCCGATCGTATTCGGCTGGATCGTCGCTGGCCATCAGGTCGGTGCGGCCACCGCGGCCGCCTTCGGCGGCACGATGCGCGAGCTGCAGGGCAATTACGAACTGGCTTTCCTCATCGCCGGCATGACGGCCATCGCGGCCGCCTGTATTTCGCTGCTGATCAACACCAGCCAGCCGGCTTTCGATCCGGAACCGCAAGCCGCGTAAGGCGAGAGGCGAGCTGACGGCCGTCAGACCGCCTTGTGCGTTCAGGGCGTGTCGATGGTTGCCGCTGTCCGAGACGGCAATTTATGTGCGGTCAGTCCGGGTAGCAGACCATCGGAATGTTCGGCCACACGGCGCTGTCGCAGTTGGCGGCGTCCTGGCGCTGCTTGAAGGCGGCGCTGACCGGTCCCGTCACCATCGGGTCAACGCCGTCGGGCGCATCGGCAAAGGCCTGTTCGGCGGTCCGGGCGTCTGACTGCGCAACGGCGCGCGCGCCTTTCTGGGTCGCGGCAGCCGACTGCGCGGCATTGGCCGCCAGCAGCAAGGCAAAGGCCACCGAAGCGATGAGCGGCCAAAATCGGTTGAGTTTATCGGTCATGTCGGTCGAACTGCCCGGGCCCTGAAAGGTTCCCGCCTTGGTTAACAAAATCATCTCACACGCAGATGCTTAAGATTTGATGAGTATTTGGTGTCGCGCTTCCCCTTTCGCAACTGCGAAAAACCCTGTATGAGCCGCGCAACCGAAAGAGGCAGCGCCTTTGGCCTGCTGCCTGCAACGCTTCCGAGACCCAGAACATGAAACTCCGTAATATCGCGATCATCGCGCACGTCGACCATGGAAAGACCACCCTTGTCGACCAGCTTTTAAAGCAATCCGGCTCCTTCCGAGACAATCAGCGCGTCGCCGAGCGCGCCATGGATTCCAACGACCTGGAAAAGGAGCGCGGCATCACCATCCTGGCCAAGGCGACCTCGGTCGACTGGAAGGACACCCGCATCAACATCGTCGACACCCCCGGCCACGCCGATTTCGGCGGCGAGGTCGAGCGCATCCTGTCGATGGTGGATTCGGCGATCGTCTTGGTCGATGCCGCCGAGGGCCCGATGCCGCAAACCAAATTCGTCGTCGGCAAGGCGCTCAAGGTCGGCCTGAAGCCGATCGTCGTCATCAACAAGATCGACCGCCCGGACGCCCGCCATGTCGAGGTGGTCAACGAGGTTTTCGACCTGTTCGCCGCGCTCGACGCCACCGACGAGCAGCTCGACTTCCCGATCCTCTACGGTTCGGGCCGCGATGGCTGGGTTTCGGAAAATCCGGAAGGTCCCAAGGACCAGCAGCTTGCGCCGCTGTTCGATCTCGTCATCAAGCATGTGCCGGCGCCGACCGTCCATCCCGGCCCGTTCCGCATGATCGGCACCATCCTGGAAGCCAACCCTTTCCTCGGCCGCATCATCACCGGCCGTATCGAATCCGGCACGCTGAAGGCCAACCAGGCGGTCAAGGTGCTGCACCATGACGGCACGCAGATCGAAACCGGCCGCATCTCGAAGATCCTGGCTTTCCGCGGCCTCGAGCGCCAGCCGATCGAGGAAGCCCAGGCGGGTGATATCGTCGCTATTGCCGGCCTGTCCAAGGGTACGGTCGCCGACACGTTCTGCGACCTGTCGGTGACCGAGGCGCTGCATGCGCAGCCGATCGATCCGCCGACCGTGACGATGTCCTTCCTGGTCAATGATAGCCCGCTCGCCGGCACCGAAGGCGACAAGGTGACCAGCCGTGTCATCCGTGACCGCCTGCTGCGCGAAGCCGAAGGCAATGTCGCGCTGAAGATCGAGGAATCGCCCGACAAGGATTCGTTCTTCGTCTCAGGCCGTGGCGAATTGCAGCTTGCCGTGCTGATCGAGACGATGCGCCGCGAGGGCTTTGAAATCGCCGTGTCGCGGCCGCGCGTCGTCATGCAGAAGGGCGAGAACGGCGAATTGCTGGAACCGGTCGAGGAAGTCGTCATCGACGTCGACGAGGAACATGCCGGCGTGGTCGTGCAGAAGATGTCGGAGCGCAAGGCCGAGATGGTCGAACTGCGCCCCTCCGGCGGCAACCGCCAGCGCATCGTCTTCCACGCGCCGACGCGCGGCCTGATCGGCTACCAGTCGGAACTTCTGACCGACACGCGCGGCACCGCCGTGATGAACCGGCTGTTCCATGCCTATGAGCCCTACAAGGGCGAACTGCCGGGGCGCACCAACGGCGTGCTGATCTCCAACGAGCAGGGCGAATCGGTCGCCTACGCCATGTGGAACCTGGAAGACCGCGGCCCGATGGTCATCGATCCGGGCGTCAAGGTCTATCAGGGCATGATCATCGGCATCCACTCCCGCGACAACGACCTCGAAGTGAACGTGCTGAAGGGCAAGAAGCTGACCAACATCCGCGCTGCCGGCAAGGACGAGGCGGTCAAGCTCACCCCGCCGATCCGCATGACGCTGGAACGCGCGCTGGCCTGGATCCAGGACGACGAGCTGGTCGAGGTGACGCCGAAGACCATTCGGCTGCGCAAGCTCTATCTCGACCCGAACGAGCGCAAGCGGTTCGAGAAGTCGTCCAAGGCGGTCGGCGCGGCATAAGTTTTTCTTCCGACGATTTTCCCAGAGGGGCGGAGCACAAGGTGCTCCGCCCCTCTCTCGTTTACCCGCCGGCAGCACAGATGATCGCTTCCTGATCCGGCTCGCCGGCCAGGTCGATGCGGACCGTCATTCCCTGGCGGGCCGGCTTGCGCAAGGCTTTGGCGCCGTCCGGATCGACGACCAGCAGGCGCCGCTCCTCCAACGCCAGGAGCCGCGAGCGCGAGATGCCGAGTTCATTGGCGAGCAGACGATCGAGCCGGAGCGATGTCGGCATTTCGAGGCCGAGCTGGAGCTCCAGGGCTAACGCGGTTTCCCTGGCGCCGCCGAGCAACCGCTTATGCACCGCGACATCGCGAAACTCCTCGACGCGTCCCACCTGGTTGCGCAAGGCGACGACGTCGAAGGCATGGCGCCGCGCCAGTCCCGGGTCGTTGCTTTCGAGCGCCTGCAGCAGGGCCGGTTCGATGTCGCGGCGGTTGCAGCGCTCGAAAATGCCGAAATTCCAGGAATTGTCGCAGTCGACGCAGCGATAGATGAGCCACACGTCGATGCGCTTGCCATTGGCGTTGACGCGGAATTTTCCGCTGCAGCGATAGGCCTTCACGCCGCCGCAGCGATTGCAGTTGATCAGCGGTCGAGGTGCGATTTCGGGCGCGATAGCCCAGTGGATGCGTAGAGTGCCGGACATGCCGATAAGCCCTTCCCGTCGGGAAGTTCATCAGGTCGGCACGATCGAGATGCCCATGCGGGCGCGGCGTGGCGGTCGGCTGCGGAGATGCTCAAGTGTCGCTGGCGGAAAGCGCGCGACAGTGGTTCAGCAGTGCCAAACCGGTCTCGAACCGCCGCCCAGAGGAACACGTGAACATGAAACAGGCACCGCGGGTGCGGCGCCATGCAAGTGTGTCGGGGGAGTTGACGAGACCGGCGGTTACTGAGGCAAAGTGAAGCTCGAAAATGTTTCGCGGCGGGTCTTCTAGCCTTAGCCAACAAGGACCGCAAGGGAGGCAGTAACTTCGAACGAATGATGGCTTCCGACGTTATTCGGGGGCGATCATTTGGCGACGGAAGGTGGGAAACTACCGTCGGTTCCAACCACTTGCGATCACCTTTCTGATGACGCTGGTGCCCAAGGGGGGTATGCTCTCGATGTCTTCAATGGTTCGCAAGACGGAATAGTGATCGACCTTTTCTGAGTAACGCCCTGGTTCAACTCCAAATCCATAGAATACAGTAAATATATGATTCTCTGTATGGTAGTCGTCTTCATCGAACGTCACTATAAAAAGGCTGTTGTTTTTCTTCGACCAAGCTGCGTAGCCCCCAAGGTAAGTTTTCAACCAGGCATCCGCCGCCTCTATTGTGCCATCATGCATGTCATTATCGAGATTGGGGATTACGAAGCTAACGGATGGTAGCTTCGCATAGTCGCGAGGGAACTGGGCCAAAGGCTTCTCAAATCCCTTTGAATCCGCAAACGATTCCCAGGGATTGTGTTTTCGCGGCGATCTGGCTTCGACGTAGCCCGCGAACGTCTTGCTATGAGCCCGAAGACGAGCGGCCAGGTTCGGCGCTGCAAAGCTATGCATGCCATCGTCATGGACGCCTTGTGTCAGGCCGCTGAACAGCGCGAGGTAATTGGGTTGGCTGGGGTGAGCAACCCCATAGGATTGCTCGAACAGCGCGCCGCCCTTTGCCAGCCTGTTCAAATAGGGGGCGGCTCGCCTCGCCAGGGAAATCTGCTCAAAGCTGTGGTTCTCCATGATCACGACAACCACGTGATCATATTTCGGCGGCTTTGCCGACGATGCGACAGCCTGGAGCCCTCCGCTCAGCGCCATGATGGCTGCCAGGACAGCCAGCATGGAGAACCGTCGAACGACCGCGCGCCTTGGCACAACCACGAAAACGCCTCCTCCCGCCTGCTCGGCACGATCAACCTGACTGCAAGTCGGGCATGGCAGTCAAGGGCATGGCCAAACGCGGAGCCAGTCCGGGATCCGCTGCCACCGGCGTTGCAAGCGGCGATGTCGATCGGATATCGTCCGCCCTTCAACCGTTTGGAGGGCCGTGCCATGCATCTCACCTCGCTGCTGATTTTCGCCGCCGCCTTGTTCGTTGCCGCCGGCTCACCCGGTCCGTCGATCGCGGCACTGGTCGCACGCGTCATCGCGAAGGGCTTTCGCGACGTGTTCCCCTTCCTGCTCGCCATGTGGATCGGCGAGGGCATCTGGCTGTCGCTGGCAGTGTTCGGACTTGCCGTGGTGGCGCAGACTTTTCACTTCGCCTTTGTCGTGGTGAAGTGGGTCGGTGTCGCCTATCTCGCTTACCTTGCCTGGAAGATGTGGACGGCGCCGGTCGATGCCGAAGAGGGCGAGATGCCGCGCGAGGATTCAGCCGTGAAGCTGTTCTTCGCCGGCATGGCGGTGACGCTCGGCAACCCCAAGATCATGATGTTCTACCTGGCGCTGCTGCCGACCATCATCGACCTCGCCTCGGTCAGCATCGTCGGCTGGGTCGAGCTGACGGCGACCATGGCGGTGGTTTTGATCGCCATCGATCTCGCCTGGGTGCTCGCCGCCGCGCAGGCGCGCAAGCTGCTGAAGAGCAAGCGCGCCATGAAGATCGCCAACCGCGTCAGCGCCACCACGATGGCCGGCGCCGCCGCGGCGATCGCGGCGCGGTCTTGAGCATGATCCTGAGGCGAGGCGTCAGGCCATCATATTGATGATCGGTGCGATCTCGACGTTGCAGTTCGGCATGGCCAGCATCGGGCAGCCCTTGGCCTTCTCGGCGGCATCGTCGATATCCTTGGCCTCGATGATCGAGTAGCCGCCGGTCGGGTTGCTGCCGCCGTTGTTTTCTATCTTGCCGCCTGGCAGGACGGTCTTCGACATGCCGACTGGATTGCCTTGGTCGACAACGGCCGAGCCAAGCTTTCCAAACCAGCCTGTCCAGGCGTCGGTCATGGCCTTTCGCTCGGTTTCGCTCGTCGGCATCTTGCCGGAGCCGTGATAGACATAGAGAAACTTCGCCATGTTCTCCTCCCGTGATGAGCGGCATTGAACCGGCATGCGGTCATGCCGCCCGCCGATCATCGGACCAAACCGGCAAACACGCAACGGAAATGAGAGATGACTAATATAAGGCGCGTTGGGCCTCCCGCGAGCCTCAACGCGCCATGGCATGATATTGGTCGTTCGGCCGCATGTCGATTGCCGCGGCCACCCGGTTCGACATGTTGAAGAAGGCCGCGGTCGAGGCGATGTCCCAGATGTCGCGGTCGCTGAAGCCGGCCTTGCGAAGTGCGGCCCGGTCGGCCTCGACGATCTTGGCCGGCTCCTCCGTCAGCTTGACGGCGAATTCGAGCATCGCGGCCTGCCTCGGCGAAAGATCGGCGGCGCGGAAATTCATCACCATCATCTCGCCGAGCGCCGGGTCACCCGACAGCTGGCGCACCGCGGCGCCATGCGCGGTCAGGCAGTAGTAGCAATGGTTGATGGAGGAGACTGCAACGGCGATCATCTCCCGCTCCAGCTTCGACAAGCCGGACTCACCCAGCATCAGGTCGTTGTACATGTCGGTGAAGGCGCGCAGTTTCTTGTCGTCGAAGGCATAGGCCTTGAGCACGTTGGGAACCAGGCCGAGCTTTTCCTCGCATTTGACGAAATAGGCCTTTGTCGGCTCGCTCAGCTCTCCCGAGGCCAGATCAAGCGCTGAAATTTTGCCGGTCATGTGTCGTTTCTCTTCGTTGGATGATGGCTTGCCGCCGAATTCGGATAATTCTCGGCAAGCCGTCAAACCTTTGTCGCCAAACAGCGGTCATCTGCTACGATAGCCGTAAAAGCATTCGACGGGAGGGAATAGCGTCATGGCCAATCCAAAAACCGCAAATCCGCCAAAAAAGAGCGCGGCAAAGGGAGCGGCAAAGGCAGAAGACAGGTCCGGCAAGCTCGCCGACTATCTGCTGGCACGAGCTCCTGCAGAAGACATTGCCGCCTATGACGTCGCCGATCTCGTGCGCGCCGCCGATCTCGCCGGGCGCGCTGTCGCCAGACATAAAAAGGGCGATTGCGTCGTCGCCATAGATGTTGATTCCGAGGTCGTTCGCCAAGGCCGCCCGGTGACGGTGATCACCGTCGTCAACGACAATATGCCGTTCCTGTTCGATTCGGTCCTTGGCGAGATCACCGATAGCGCCGGTGAGCCTTTGCTGGTTACCCATCCGGTGATCGTCGTCAGGCACGGCAAGGGCGGCGTCGAGGAAATCCTCGGTGACGGCGGCCACGCCAAGGGCGACACCGGCCATGACCGGCTGAGCGTGATTCATGTCCATATCGGCCGCCTGCCGCCCGACCAGGCCGAAGCCTTGGCCGGTCGACTAAAGAAGCTGCTCGGCCAGGTGCGCGCCGCCGTGACCGACTGGAAGCCGATGCTGGCCCGCCTCGACCAGGCGATTTCCGAATTCCGCTACTCGCCGGTGCCACTCGACAAGATCAGCGTCACCGAGGCGATAGCCTTCCTCGAATGGTTGCGGGACGACAACTTCACTTTCCTCGGCATGCGCGAGTTCAAATACACCGGCAGCGAAAAGAGCGGCATGCTGGAGCGCGCCGACAAGCCCGGCCTCGGCATCCTGTCCGATCCCGACGTGCTGGTGCTGCGGCGCGGCACCGAAGCGGTGACCACCACGCCCGAGATTCGCGCCTTCCTGCATGGGCCGGAGCCGCTGATCGTCACCAAGGCCAATGCCAAGTCTTCCGTGCACCGCCGCATCTATCTCGATTACATCGGCGTCAAGACCTACACCGCCAAGGGTGTGCTGTTGGGCGAACTGCGCATCGTCGGCCTGTTCACCTCGACCGCCTACACGCGCTCGGTGATGAAGATACCGTATCTGCGGTCGAAGGCCGAAACCATCATTGCCAAATCCGGCTTCAATCCGGGTGATCATTCCGGCAAGGCGCTGATCAACGTGCTGGAGAGCTATCCGCGCGACGAACTGTTCCAGGTCCCGGTGCCGATCCTGCGCAAGCACGCCGAGGCTATTCTGGGCCTGGTGGAGCGTCCCCGCGTCAGGGCGCTGGTGCGTGCCGACCAATTCGACCGCTTTGTCTCGATCCTGGTCTTCGTGCCGCGCGACCGTTACGACAGCGTCGTACGCGAGAAGATCGGCGCCTATCTGAAAACGGCGTTCGAGGGGCGGTTGTCGGCCTACTACCCGGCCTTTCCGGAAGGCGGGCTGGCGCGGGTGCATTTCATCATAGGCCGCTCCGGCGGCAAGACGCCGAAAATCGAGCAGGCGACGATCGAGGAAGCGATCCGCGACATTGTCCGCACCTGGGACGACGCGCTTCGGGAAACAGCGGCCGTGACTGGAGCCGATCCCGCACGGACGGCGATCGCCGCACGGTTTTCCGAAAGCTATCGCGATAGTTTCTCGCCGGCCGTGGCGCTGGCCGATGCCGGGCGCATCGCCAGGATCAGCGCCGCCAATCCGATCGCCATCGACTATTACCGCCATGGCGAGCAGAAGCCGCACCAGGCGGCGCTGAAGATCTATCACCACGGCAGCCCGGTGGCGCTGTCGCGGCGCGTGCCGGTGCTGGAAAACATCGGCTTCCGCGTCATCAGCGAGCGAACCTTCGAGGTCGGCGACGACGCGACCGGCATGATCAACGGGGATCAGCCCGGCATGGTCTTCATCCACGACATGGAACTGGAGAACAGCTACGGCAACCCGATCGACCTTACCGATGGCGGCGCGCTGTTCGAGGACGCTTTCCTGTCGGTGTGGCGCGGCGACGTCGACAATGACGGCTATAATGGTCTTGCCCAGACCGCCGGCCTGTGGTCCGGCGAAATCACCATCCTGCGCGCCTATGGCCGCTATCTGCAGCAGGTCGGCATTCCGCAAAGCCAGGATTTCATCGCCGCGGCGCTTAACCGCTATCCGGAGATCGCGCGCGGCCTGCACGCGCTGTTCATCGCCCGCCTCGGCTCGATGGCGGAGACAGAGGGCGTGGTGGCGGCAAAGCACCTCAAGGCAAAGATCAGGGATGCGCTGGAGGATGTGCCCAACATCGACGACGACACCATCATCCGGCGCTACCTCAATCTGATCGAGGCCTCGCTGCGCACCAATCATTTCGTTGCCGATACGAACGAGAAGGGCCAGTCGCTGGCGATCAAACTCGACTCGCAGGCGATCGAGGGACTGCCGGCGCCACGGCCATGGCGTGAGATCTTCGTCTACGGTTCCGAGGTCGAGGGCGTGCATCTGCGCTTCGGCCCGGTGGCGCGCGGCGGCCTGCGCTGGTCGGACCGCGCCCAGGACTACCGCACCGAGGTGCTCGGCCTGGTCAAGGCGCAGCAGGTCAAGAACGCCGTCATCGTGCCGGTCGGCGCCAAGGGCGGCTTCTTCCCCAAGCGCCTGCCGACGGGCGGCAGCCGAGACGCGATCTTCGAGGTCGGCACCTCGGCCTACAAGAATTTCGTCTCCAGCCTTTTGTCGATCACCGACAATATCGGCCTGGACGGGGTCATCCCGCCGGCCGGCGTCATGAGGCGCGACCGGGACGATCCCTATTTCGTCGTCGCCGCCGACAAGGGCACGGCGACCTTCTCCGACACCGCCAACGCGATCTCCGAGAAGCATGGCTTCTGGCTCGACGATGCCTTCGCCAGCGGCGGCTCTGCCGGCTATGACCACAAGAAGATGGGCATCACCGCCAAGGGCGCCTGGGAAGCGGTCAAGCGGCATTTCCGCGAGATCAACCGCGACATCCAGACCTCACCTTTCACCGTCGTCGGCGTCGGCGACATGTCGGGCGACGTGTTCGGCAACGGCATGCTGTTGTCGCCGCAGACAAGGCTGATCGCCGCCTTCGACCATCGCGACATCTTCATCGATCCCGATCCCGACAGGGCGGCCTCGATGGCCGAGCGCGAGCGCATGTTCGCGCTGCCGCGTTCGAGCTGGCAGGACTATGACAAGACGAAGCTGTCGGAGGGTGGCGTCATCGTCTCGCGCAGCCAGAAGTCGATCACCTTGCCGGCGGCGGCCGCGGCGGCGATCGGCCTGACAAAGACGACCGCCACGCCGGCCGAGATCATGACCGCCATCCTCAAGGCGCCGGTCGACCTCCTGTGGTTCGGCGGCATCGGCACCTATCTCAGGGCCTCCACCGAAACCAATGCCGAGGTCGGCGACCGCGCCAACGATGCCATCCGCATCACCGCGCTCGACGTGCGCGCCAAGGTGATCGGCGAGGGCGCCAATCTCGGCGTCACGCAGCGCGCCCGCATCGAGTTCGGCATGAATGGCGGCCGCTGCAATTCCGACGCCATCGACAATTCGGGCGGCGTCAACTGCTCCGACGTCGAGGTCAACATCAAGATCGCGCTGGCGTCGGCCATGCGCAAGGGATCGCTGACGCGACCGGCGCGCAACAAGCTGCTGGCCGAGATGACCGGCGAGGTCGGCAGGCTTGTGCTCTCCAACAACTACCAGCAGACGCTGGCGCTTTCGATCGCCCGCAAGCGCGGCCTTGCCGACATTGCGCACCAGGCCCGCTTCATGTCGGCGCTCGAAGCGCGCGGCCTGCTCGACCGCGCCGTGGAGACGCTGCCGTCGCCGGCGGCCCTTGCCGAGCGCGAGGCGCGCGGCGAGCCGCTGACCAGGGCCGAGCTCGGCGTGCTGCTCGCCTATGCCAAGATCGTGCTGTTTTCCGACATCGTCGCCAGCGACGTGCCTGACGATGCGCATTTCGACCGTGACCTGATGGGCTATTTCCCGGACCGGATGGCGAAGAAATACGCCGCCGAAATCCACGGTCACCGGCTGCGCCGCGAGATCATCGCCCGCGTCGTCGCCAACGATTTGGTCAATCGCGGCGGCCCGTCCTTCGTCAACCGGCTGCAGGAAGCCACGGGGCGCACCGCCGCCGACGTGGTGCGCACCTTTGCCGTGGTGCGAGACGGCTTCGCGCTGCCGGCGCTCTATAGCGAGATCGACGCGCTCGACAACCAGATCGACGGCCAGGTGCAGCTCGATCTCTACCAGATGGTCAGCCGGCTGATCTATGTGACCAGCGGCTGGTATCTGAAGAACGATGCCGGCACGGCGCCGCTCGGCCAACGCATCGCCGAGCTGCAGGACGCGCGCAAGGCGCTGGAGCCGAAGCTCGTTTCGCTGCTGCCGGCGTTTTCGCGCGAGCGGATCGAGGAGAAGCGGCACGGGCTGTTCAAGGCCGGCGCGCCGGAAAGGCTGGCCGAGCAGCTGGCGCTGAGCGAGGTGGCGGAACTCGTCCCCGACATCGCGCTGACGGCGCGCACGGCCGGCGCCGACATTGTCGCCGCCGCCAAGGCTTTCTTTGCGGTCAGCGATGCCTTCCGCATCCCGCGTGTCGAGGACGCGGCGCGCTCGATCACGCCGTCGGACTACTACGACCAGTTGGCGCTGTCGCGCGCCACCGACACGATCGGCGCGGCGCGGCGCGGCATCGCGGTCGCGGCGCTCACCGGCCATGCCAAGGCAGCGGATCCGGTGGCGGCCTGGCTGGAAGCCGGCGGCGAGCGCGTGGCGCGCATCCGCGAGCGGCTGCAGGCGCTGACCGAAGGCGGCGACATCACCGTGTCGCGGCTGTCGGTGGCGTCTGGGCTGATGAGCGATCTGACCGGGATGTGAGGCTTCGGAGGCCTACCCTCCTCCTTGTGGGGAGGGTCGCTGCGAAGCAGCGGGGTGGGGGCGGCGCCGACCCCACGCGGACCTTCGTTCCGACCTCCCCACAAGGGGGAGGTAGGGGTGGGCGCTCGCGAGGCTTGTCATTTGCATGGGCATCAGAAACATGCAGACATGGCGCCCGACGCGGGTGGGGCCGAGGGAATCATCATGGCGGTAGAGACAGTGCAGCGGGCGTCCGGGCGCGGCATCTGGGGATGGATGTTCTTCGACTGGGCGGCGCAGCCGTTCTTCACGGTCGTCACCACTTTCATCTTCGGTCCGTATTTCGTCTCGCGCATGGCTGGCGATCCCAACACCGGCCAAGCGGTCTGGGGCTACGGTATCGCCGCGGCAGGGCTGGTCATCGCCGTGCTGTCACCGGTCCTCGGTTCGATCGCCGACCAGACCGGGCCGCGCAAGCCGTGGATCGCTTTCTTCGCCGCGATCAAGATCACCAGTCTCGCTTTGCTCTGGTTTGCCGCACCCGGCTCGAACCTGTTCCTGGTCGCGGCTTTGTTCTCGCTGGCGTCGGTAGCAGCGGAATTTTCTACTGTGTTCAACGATTCGATGATGCCGCGGCTGGTGCCGAAGAGCGAGATCGGCCGCATCTCCAACACGGCGTGGGGGCTCGGCTATCTCGGCGGCATGATCGCGCTGATCTTCGTTGTCACCTGCCTCGCCGGCTCGCCGGAGAGCGGCAAGACCATCATCGGCATCGACCCGCTGTTCGGGCTCGATCCGAAGCTCGGCGAGGATGCACGCGCCACCGGACCGCTGTCGGCCGGTTGGTATTTCCTGTTCATCCTGCCGATGTTCTTCTTCACGCCCGACGCCATCAAGGGCATCCCGATCGGGCCGGCGGTGCGGGAAGGCCTGTCGGAGCTGAAATCGACGCTGGCCGAGGTGCGCAGGCGCGGCGGCATCCTCCGCTTCCTCGTCGCCCGTATGATCTATCAGGACGGCGTCAACGCGCTGCTGGCGCTTGGCGGCACCTTCGCGGCGGGCATGTTCCAGTGGTCGATCACCGAGATCGGCATGTTCGGCATCATCCTCAATGTCGTCGCCATCTTCGGCTGCTGGATCGCGGCACGCCTCGACACCGCGCTCGGCTCCAAGGCCGTGGTGATGATCGCACTGGTCATGCTGTCGATAGCAACCATAGGCGTCATCTCGACGGGGCCGGGCTTCACGCTGCTGGGCCTGATCCAGCTCCCGACCACCGATTCAGGTGGGCTGTTCGGCACGGCGGCCGAAAAGGCCTATATCCTCTACGGGCTGTTGATCGGCCTGGCTTTCGGCCCCGTGCAGGCGTCTTCGCGCTCCTACATGGCGCGCAGCGTGACAGCGGCGGAATCCGGCCGCTATTTCGGCATCTACGCGCTGGCCGGTCGGGCGACCAGTTTCCTGGCGCCGTTCCTGGTGGCGACCATCACCGCGCTCTCCGACTCGGCGCGGCTCGGCATGGCCGTGATCATCCTGTTCCTCGGCATCGGCATGGCAATACTGGTTCGCACGCCGTATCCGGCGGATCGGCCGTCGGAGTAGCGCCTTACCCTCCCACTTGTGGGGAGGGTCGATCCGCGAAGCGGAGCGGGGTGGGGGTCAGCGCCATTTCCCCCCCCCCGCCGGCCTCGCAAGCGAGCGCACCGACCCTCCCCATCGAGGGGAGGGTAAAAGTGCTCAGTGCCGGAAATGCCTGACCCCGGTAAACACCATCGCAATGCCATGTTCATCGGCGGCCGCAATGACGTCCTTGTCGTTCATCGAGCCGCCGGGCTGGATGACGGCGGTGGCGCCGGCGGCGACTGCGGCAAGCAGACCGTCGGCGAAGGGGAAGAAGGCATCGGAAGCCACCACCGAGCCCTTGGTCAGCGGTTCGGCCATGCCGGCAGCCTCGGCCGCGTCGAGTGCCTTGCGGGCGGCGATGCGGGAGGAATCGACGCGGCTCATCTGGCCGGCGCCGATGCCGACCGTGGCGCCGTCTTTTGCATAGACGATGGCGTTGGACTTGACGTGCTTGGCGACGCGGAAGGCGAATTTGAGATCGGCCATCTCCGCCGGCGTCGGCGCGCGCCTGGTCACCACTTTCAGTTCGAGATCGTCGACCACGGCATTGTCCCGGCCTTGGACGAGCAGGCCGCCGGCAACGGATTTGACGGTCGTGCCGGGCGAGCGCGGGTCGGGCAGGCCACCGGTGACCAGCAGGCGCAGGTTTTTCTTCGCGGCAACGATCGCCGCGGCCTCGTCCGTGGCATCGGGCGCGATGATCACCTCGGTGAAGGTCTTCACGATGTCCTCCGCCGCTTCGGCGTCGAGCGTACGATTCAATGCGACGATGCCGCCGAAGGCCGAGACCGGATCGCAGGCGAGCGCCTTGGCATAGGCTGATTTCAGCGACGCGCCCTCGGCGACGCCGCACGGGTTGGCGTGCTTGATGATGGCGACGGCGGCGGAGCGGCTGGGGTCGAACTCGCCGGCCAGTTCGAAGGCGGCGTCGGTGTCGTTGATGTTGTTGTAGGAGAGCTGCTTGCCCTGCAGCTGCCGCGCCGTGGCGACACCTGGACGCTTGTCGCCATTGACGTAGAAGCCGGCGCTCTGGTGCGGGTTTTCGCCGTAGCGCATCACTTCGGCCAGCCGGCCGCCAAAGGCGCGCCAGGTCGGATGCTCGATCTCCAGCGCCTCGGCGAACCAGCTGGCAATCGCCGCATCATAGCTGGCGGTGCGGGCAAAGGCCTTGGCCGCCAGCTTCTTGCGAAAATCCAGCGACAGCGAGCCGATGTTCATCTCCAGCGCGTTCAGCACCGAGGCATAGTCGCCCGGATCGGTGACGATGGCGACATAGGCATGATTCTTGGCCGAGGCGCGGATCATCGCCGGGCCGCCAATGTCGATGTTCTCGACGATGGCCGCATAGTCGGCGCCGGAGCGGCGGACTTCCTCGAACGGATAGAGATTGGAGACGAGGAGGTCGATCGGCTCGATGCCGTATTTGCGCATCGCCGCCGCATGCTCGGGGTCGTCGCGCACGCCAAGCAGCGCGCCATGCACGGAAGGATGCAGCGTCTTGACGCGGCCATCCATGATCTCGGGGAAGCCGGTGAGCTCGGAGACGTCGCGCACCGCCAGCCCGGCCTCGGCGAGCGCCTTGGCGGTGCCGCCGGTCGAGACCAGTTCGACACCGGCGGCGGCCAAGGCCGTGGCGAAGTCGATGAGGCCGGTCTTGTCGAACACCGAAAGCAAGGCACGGCGTACGGGAACGAGGTCCGGGGCGGGAATGTTCTTGGCGGCGACGGCCATGGGCTGGCGGCCTTTCACGGCTGGAGGGGCAAGCCCGCGCCGTAGCACATGACATCAGGAAATCAAGCGCCGTGCACCATTCGACGGTTTGATATGCAATTTGCCGGCCCCGGGTATAGGCTGATCTCCTCGCGATGGAGGAACATTGATGGCATTTGTCCGTATTGGCCAGTTCACGGCATTACCAGATACGACCGAGCGGTTGCGGGCGATCTACGAGACCGAGGCGATCCCAGCCATCCGCGCCGCAAACGGCAACATCAGCGCCGTGCTGCTGCAGCAGCATCAGGCACGTGACACTTTCATGGCAATCACCGTATGGAGCACTGTCGAGGACGCGGAGCGCTATGACCGCAGCGGTCAGGCGGCGGCGATGGCCGACAAGATCCGTTTCGCCTTCGCCGGTCCGCCGACGCTCAGCACCTATGAGGCCTTCGGCATCCCGCAGCAGGCTTGAGCGAGCCGGCCGCCTTCGCGCGGCAAATCAGTTGTTTTCCGGATAGCCGACGATGCTGGTGCGCGTCAGCTGCCAGTGGACTTCGGACATGTCGGACGCCTTGAAGGCAAGCACGATCTGCCGGCTGCGGCGCGGGCCGCCAAGACCGGCGAAATAGATCGATTCCTCGACCTCAGGTACCACTTCGCCCGAGGTGAACACCCAGCTGTCGGCCTGCTCGGCGGTCAGCACCAGGCGGTCATGTTCGTCCTGCAGCAAGTTGATGTCGGGGTGGACATGGAAGCGCACGGTGATGAAGTCACGGCCATTGTTGCGGATCGCGGCATTGCCGGGGCGCTGGAACCGGTCGCTGCCGGCCAGCACATTGCCGTTCGACGACAGTTTCAGCTCGCGCTCGTGCAGGAAGCCGAAACGTGGGACGTAGCCGTCATGGCGGGCGATGAAGCCCTGGACGCCCTTCTGGTCGATGCGCTTGCACTGCACATGCTGCGGGCCGCCGATCAGCGGCGAACCCAGCAGGTCGTTGACGCGCAGCGAATGGCTGAAGCGCGCCGACGAGGTGTCGTTGATGGTGGCGGTCGAGTGCGCGGCGGTGGCGCGGGCCAGCGGCCGGAACTCGGCGGCGCCATAGGTGTCGATGCCGGCATTGACGATGTAATGCTGGCGGCCGGACGACAGTTCGAAGGCAAGGCAGCCGGCGTGCGCTGCGTTGGACACATCGACCGGCGGCGGCAGGCCGGTGTCGGCGATGACGGTGACGCCGCCCATCGACAGCCGCTCATAGCCCGAATGCGGCGCGTGCAGCAGCGGCGCGCCGGCGGTGTCGTCATGTCGCAATATGGTGGCGATGCGGTCATGGATGGTGGCGCCCATGCCGTTGAAGCGGGCTAGGCTGCCATCCTGGTGGCGGAAGAAGCGCAGCGCCGGCAGCATGCGGTCGATGGCGCCGATCAGTGCCTGCGGCGGGGTCTCCGCCTGGTTGGCGTAGGTCTGGCGCAGCGGCAAAAGGTCGGCGAGGATTTCCAGCACCGACATCGGATTGCGTGAGATATGGCCGCCATCGGCGAGGATCTGGCGGTTGAGTTCCTCGGCGAGGTTGCGGGTGGCGCCGCGCAGCGCAGAAGCCGGCGCCGGCAGGGAAAGCGCGGCGAAGGCAAGTGCTATGCGGGCGCGCAGCCGGTCCTTGCCGTCGGGCATTTCGCGCGCCATCGACCTGAGGTAGCGGATCTGGACGGCCAGCGATTTCAGGAAGGCGCGATAGAAGGGGAACTCTGCGCCCTGCAGCACGACGGAGGAATGCTGCAGCCAGGCGATGACGCGCTTCGCCGTCGTCCCGGGCTCCCAGGCGATACCGGCAATGTTGTTTCCGTGCATGGCGATCCAGTCGGACACCAGGGCACGCGCATTGGCGGCGGCAAGTTCGGTGCCGGCGGCGCGCATGTGGCGCAGCCAGCGAAAGCCATGCAGCGTCTTTTGCCAGCCGTGATTGGGCACGTTGATCTGGAAGGGCGACTTGCCGCCGGTTTCGACCAGGTGCCCCGACAAGGGATAGCGGCCGTAATAGATCTCGAGCGCGATCTGCGGGTCGGCCAGCCGCAGGTCCGGCGGTGCGATCAGCACGCGTTCGGGCGTGCGGCCGGAATAGCGCCAGCGATAGACCGGCCCGGCGCGCAAACGCCGGCGCGTCTTGCGCCAGAACTCCTTCGCGACAAGCGTCCACAGACGCGTCGTGTTGCTGGCAGCCAGTGCCAAAAGCCCTCCTGGTCCGTCCTCTACCCCGGCGCAGAGTTTACATGAATGAACGAGTCGTGCGAAGGCGAATTCCTGGGTATAGGTCCGGGGGCCTATACTCTCCCTAAAAAAGTCAGCAAATCCTGTGAGTTAAGTCAAATAGCGCCGCACCCGCCGGCCGGACGCGACGCGACTTGCTTTTTGTTCCATGCATGTCGTTATCCCAAAACCGCTACGCACTTTTGGGCGACATGCATTAGCCGGCGCGGCGCATGCGCGCGGCGAAGAAGCCGTCCAGGCCCGAGCGTTCCGGCGCGCCGAGGTCGAGGTCGGCCGGCGTGGTGCGCAGCGTGCCTTGTGGCGTCAAGAACGAATCGATGCCGGCGATCTCGCCTTGCCGCAGCGGATCATCGACGACCACTTGCGTTTCCTTCAGAAACGCCAGATGCAACCCTTCGCCTTCGAGCGGGTCGAGCGAACAATTGGAAAAGACGATCCGGCCACCGGGCCTGACCAGCGTGACGGCGCGGGCGAGCAACCGCCTTTGCAGGTCGGCGAGCTTTTCGACATCGGCCGCCGTCTTGGTCCATGGCACGTCGGGATGCCGGCGCACCGTGCCGGTCGACGAGCACGGCGCGTCGAGCAGCACGGCGTCGAACAGCTCCGTGGGCTCATATTTGAGCAAGTCGGCCTGGACGATTTCGGCCGAGAGGCCGAGGCGGTCGAGATTCTGCGCCAGCCGCCCAAGCCGGTTTTTCGAGGTGTCGACGGCGGTGACCCGGGCGCCGGCCAGGACCAGCTGCGCGGTCTTGCCGCCGGGCGCGGCGCAGAGGTCGGCGACGCGCAATCCGCCGACATCGCCGAAAAGCCGCGCCGGCAGGCTGGCCGCGGCATCCTGGACCCACCAGGCACCTTCGGCGAAGCCGGGCAGGTCGGTGACGGCACCGGCAAGATTTTGCACGCGCACCGTGCCGGTCGGCAGCACGATGCCGCCGAGTTTTTCGGCCCAGAGTTCGGGATCGGCCTTGACCGAGAAGTCGACCGGCGCCTCGTAGCGGTGCGCGGCGAGAATGAGCTTCGCTTTATCGGCGCCATAGGCAGCCTTCAGCCGGTCGGAAAACCATTTTGGCGCTTCATCGGTCGCGGCAAGAGCGGCGGGCAGTTCGGTTTCCTTGGCGCGCGCGAGCGTGCGCAGCACGCCGTTGACGAGACCGGAAAAGCGTTGCGTGCGCGGATCGGACTTGGCGTGGGTGACCGCAAGGTCGACAGCGGCGCTGTCGGGAATGTCGAGGAACAGGATCTGCGCGGCCGCCACATGCAGCATATGCGACAAAGCGGTGGCGTTGGGCGGCAGCGGCTTTTCCAGGCGCCGCGCCAGCAGGCCCGTAATGGTCATGCGGAAGCGCAGCGCGGTGACCAGGATTGCCCGCACCAGGCCACGATCGCGCAAATCGAGCGCCTTGTATTGCGGATGGCCGTTTTCGTGGTCGGTCAGTCCGTCGAGCGGAGTCCTGGCATCGATGACAGCGGCAAGCAGCCGCGCCGCCGCCTTGCGGGCGGCGAGACCGGCGACGAATTCGCCGCCGTCTCTATGATCCTGATTGCCTGAGCGTGCGCGTCGAGATCCCGCCACGCTCACGACCATCGGCCTTTGGGTCCGGTCGGATTGCGCCCCCATGGGTTGGCCTTAGGCCTTTCCGGTTCCGCCGGCTGTTCCGCTTGAGGGGCCTGGCCCCACGGGCCGGACGGCTGTTGTTCCCCGGCCTGCCGAGGCGCTGGCGTCGGGCGCGGGGCGGCCTGGTTGCCGCCCGCCATCTGCCGTGCCATCTCCTGCAATGCGGTGATGCGGTTTTCAGTGCTCGGGTGGGTGGAGAACAGATTGTCCATGCGCTCGCCGTGCAGGGGATTGATGATGAAGAGATGCGCCATCGCCGGATTGCGCTCCGCATCGGGGTTGGGAATGCGTTCGGCGCCGCGGGCGATCTTGTCAAGCGCCGATGCCAGCCACAGCGGGTGTCCACAGATTTCGGCACCGCGCCGGTCGGCCTCGTATTCGCGGGTGCGGCTGACCGCCATCTGCACGATCATCGCGGCAAAGGGCGCCACGATCATCGCCGCCAGCACGCCGACAAAACCGAACGGGTTGTTGTTGTCGCGGTTGCCGCCGAGGAAGAAGGCGAAATTGCCGAGCATCGAGATGGCGCCGGCGAAGGTGGCGACGATGGTCATGGTCAGCGTGTCGCGGTGCTGGACGTGGGCGAGTTCGTGCGCCATCACGGCCGCGACCTCTTCATGGGTCAGCCGCTGCAGCAGCCCGGTGGAGGCGGCGACCGCCGCGTTCTGCGGGTTGCGGCCGGTGGCGAAGGCGTTGGGCTGCGGGTTGTCGATCAGATAGGTCCTGGGCATCGGCAGCCCGGCCTGCTTGGCCAGCCCCTGGACGATGGCGTAATATTCCGGCGCGTTCTTCTCATCGACCTCGACGGCGCGGTTCATCGACAGCACCATCTTGTCGGCGTTCCAGTAGCTGAACAGATTGGTGCCGGCGGCGATCAGCAGGGCGATCATCATGCCGCCCGAACCGCCGATCAGGAAGCCGACGCCCATGAACAGCGCCGTCATCGCGGCCAGAAGCATGGCGGTGCGAAGGGTGTTCATCGTCTGCTCCTGTCCAGAAAGCGGTGAAAGGGGGTCGATCGTCGTGGGTTCATGGCTATATGATGGGAAACACCTGCCCCCATTTCAATCTGCCGGGACTATCGCATGACCGACCAGACCAGCAAAACGCCAGCCGGCCCGAACGACGATGCGCCGCCAAGAGACCTGTCGCCCGCCGCACAGCGGGCGCTGGCCGAGGCCGAGGCGCGGCGTACGGATTATCGCAGCAAGGAAGCCGCGCTGCCGAAGGAAGTCGGCGGCCGTGGCGGCAAGGAACCCGGCCGCTATGGTGACTGGGAAGTCAAAGGGCTGACCAGCGATTTTTAGGGATTGGTCTCAAGCGGCGTTGCGCTGCGCCTCAAGCGCCAGCCAACCGCGCTCGTCGATGGTGATGCCGACATTGTCATAGCCCAGGATCGCGGCATGCAGTGTCGGCAGCGGGTGCGAATGCGTGGCGCTGATCACCATGACCGCGGCTTGCGCGGCCTCGGCCGCCGCGATGCCGGCCGGAGCATCCTCGAACACCAGGCAGTCGCGCGCATCGAAGCCGAGCCGTTGCGCGCCAAGCCGGAAACAGTCGGGGGCCGGCTTGCCACGCGAGACGTCTTCAGCCGCAACGATGACCGCGGGGACAGGAATGCCGGCAGCCTCCATGCGCGCAAGCGCCAGGGAGCGTGGCGCCGAGGTGACGATCGCCCAGCTTTCGCCCGGCAGCGCCTTGAGAAACGCCACGGCGCCGGCGATCGGGACAATGCCGTCGAGATCGGCGGCCTCGGCCTTCAGCAGCAGGTCGGCCTCATGCGCCGGGTCGACGCCTGGAAGGGCAAGGTTGGTGATGGTCTCGATCGCCCGCACGCCGTGGATCGTCGGCAGGAAGGCGGCGACGTCGAGGCCATGGCGGCGCGCCCAATCGCTCCACACCCGCTCCGCCGAGGCGATGGAATTGATGAGCGTGCCATCCATGTCGAAAAGGAAGGCCGCGAATTTTCTGCCAGCAAACATGATTTTCCTTGAAGTCGGGGGAGCGTGTCGAGGGAGGGCTGCCCAACCGTAACGTCAAGGCGCGGGCATGGAAAGGCACGAGGGCCTATTTTGCGGCGGTCCAGGGAACCACAGCCATCTCGCGACGTTGGAACGGCATTGCTTTCCATGACGATCGAAGGGGACCTGTGATGCTGATCCGGCTCGGCTACGAAATCGCCATTGAGTGCGCAGAGGCCACACCGGTGATTTCGCTGCTCGAGATCCACAAGGACAGGCAAGCCGACATCAAGCGGCAGACGCGGGTGCTGACCTCGCCTTCGGTGCCGACCAAGCTCTACCATGACCTGCATGGCAATGGCTGCCGCCGCTTCACCGCACCAGCCGGCGCCTTTCGCATCCTCTATGACGCAGTGATCGAAGACAGTGGCGAGACGGACGAGGTCAACACGCTGGCCCGGGAAGTGCCGGTGGCCGAATTACCCGACGATGTGCTCGTCTATCTCCTGGGCAGCCGCTATTGCGAGACCGATCACCTCAGTAGTCTCGCCTGGCAGCTGTTTGGCCATCTTCCCTCCGGCTGGGCACGGGTGCAGGCGATCGTCGACTATGTCCACAACCGGCTGTCGTTCGGCTATGGCTATGCGCGTTCGACCCGCACGGCGGCGCAGGCGCATGAGGAGCGGGTCGGCGTCTGCCGCGACTTCGCCCATCTGGCGATCACGCTCTGCCGCTGCATGAACATTCCGGCGCGCTATGTGAACGGCTATCTCGGCGATATCGGCGTGCCGATCGATCCGGCGCCGATGGATTTCTCGGCGTGGATGGAAGTGTTCGTCGACGGCAAATGGTACACGTTCGATCCACGCCACAACCGGCCTAGGACCGGTCGTGTCGTCATCGCGCGCGGCCGCGACGCCACCGACGTGCCTTTGCTGCACAGTTTTGGTCCACACCGGCTCAGCCTGTTCAAGGTGTGGACCTATGAGCAGGAAGGCAATCTGTTCAATCCGCCCCATCACGGTATCGACAGGACGGCCAGCGCACAGATGCTGGCCTAAGGTATGTTGATATTCAGGTGATGCCGGCTCGCAAATGGCCTTACCTGAATCTCAACACATTTTGATTCCGTTCGCGCCCCAACTTACTCGGCTATCTCGGTACAGTTGGCCCGTTGCGGCACAGAAGGCATGTGCCGCATCAGGACGGTGCGAAGCAGTCCGCGATTGCCTCGATTCAAGCATGGTAAGCAGTCCGTAAACGCGGCTGATGCCGCGACTTTTTGTTTACCAGTCATTCACCTTCGACAAAGCCGAAGTCCATCAAAAACAAAAGGTTGAAGGTTAGGGGCTCGGTTCCGGCGCCTGACGAGCGGCTTCCGGCTGGAATCCTGCATTGCCCTCATTGCGGCGACGAGGCCGAGGCAAGCGGAGGCTGTTGGATGCGAAATTACGGGGGTCTTGTTCACGCGGTCGGCGGGTTCGCCAGACACAGCGGTGGAAATTTCGCGATCCTGTTCAGCTTTGCTGCCTCGGTCCTGGCGCTGGCCGCAGGCTTCTCGGTCGACATCTCGCAGCTCTACAACGCCAAATCGAGCCTGCAAGGGGTGATCGACGCCGCGGTGACATCGACGGCCCGCGACCTGACGACCGGGGTCATCAAGGAGGCCGACGCCAACAAGGCGGTGCAGAACTTTCTCGTGGCCAACAGCACGGCGGGCATTCTGCAGCCCGACCAAATAGTGCTCGACAAGCTTATCGTCGACAGGACCGCCAACACGGTGCAGGCGGACGCCCATGTCGATGTCGCCCTGTTCTTCCCAGTTTTCGGCATGGGCAATACGAAACGCGTCACCGCGTCGACGACATCGCTTTATTCGGACAAGACCATCGAAGTGGCGATGATGCTCGATGTGACAGGATCGATGGCCGCCAACTGGTGGGCAAAGACCGACAAGATCGGCGACCTGCAGGCCGCCGCTTCAACCGCCGTAGAAAATCTGCTGGACAACAACATCGACCCGAACAATCCGCGCGTGCGCGTGGCCATTGTTCCCTATGCCGAAGCGGTGAATACGGGCGGCCTCGCCGACAGCGTTTTCGTCGAGCAGGCAGGGGGCTCGAATCTGCCACCACCAGTGCCATCAGCGGGTGCACCGATCCCGGTTGGCTCATCCGTGACCCTGCGGCCCGACAAATGCGCCACCGAGCGCAAGGACAAGGATGGCTATGCCGATTACTCGTCCGACGGGCCGTCCGAGTTGCGCAGGAACAACCAGAACCAGGAGTATCTCGCCAAGGTCAACCGCGATGATCGCATGGGTACCTGCCCGACGCCGGAGCTCATTCCGCTGACAGCCGACAAACAGAAATTGCTCGACACGATTGCTGATTTCAAGGCGGCGGGCGTGACCGCCGGCGGCATCGCCGTGCAATGGGGCTATTACATGCTCTCGCCGTCCTGGCGCTCGACCATTGTCAACGCCCGGCTGGGCACCGGTCCCGCCAATTTCGACAACAGAAAGGTCGGCAAGGTCGCGATCCTGATGACGGACGGCCAGTTCAACACGGCGTTCGCCGGCGGGCGAAGCGCACCCAGATCGCAGAATGCCGGTCAGATGTCGCGAAGCAATGCCGAAAGCATTTGCGACAACATGAAGCGCGACGGCATCGAGATCTTCACCATAGGTTTCGATCTCGACGATCCGTCGATGACATCGACCGAGCGGGATCAGGCAAAGAGCGTGCTCCAGGGCTGCTCGACAGCGGACACGTCCACCCTGAAACATTATTACGAGGCGGCTACGGGTCCCGAACTGAACGAAGCGTTCAATGCCATCGTGCAGAACATCGAGCGGCTGACGATCGCCAAGTGAACCGCCGTGGCCTCCGGCGACATTGGCCCAACGGAAAAGGCCGCCGCTTCTTTCGAAGCCGGCGGCCTTCCGTGTTTCCGTCCATGGCGCGGCCTGTGGCGGCAACCCCTTCGGGCTACCTGCCGCGCATCTCGCGCCTTAACGGGAAGACTGCTTCCCGAAAGTGCAATCCGCTGAGGCCACGTTCTGGAAAACGAAATCACTCGACATCGGATCACCTCCTTTCGATTTGTTGAACACATCCTCATGATGGGGTGCGTTGCAGCAAATGACAAGATGCCGGGCTGAAAAAGGCGTCCCGCCGGAGAATGCCGCGCAGTCGGGTCCGCGTGCTTCGGCTTGCGATCCCCGGCCAAAACGGACAACATGGCGTTATCGGTCACGGGAGGGACCATGGACGCCACCGAGAGAGCCGCGCGCATCGTACGAACCGTGATCGGGGCGCTGCAGCCGGGCTTTGCCGTCAGGCTATGGACCGGGGAACGGATCGGCCCCGCCGGCGGTCCTGTGCTTGCCATCAACGACCAGGACATCGTCTGGCAACTAGCCCGTCGGCCGACTTTCTCGACGCTGGTCGAGATGTGGATTTCCAAAACCGTCGATATCGAAGAGGGATCGCTGTTCGATTTCTACGCCCTGCCTTCGCAAGGTAAGTTGAAGACAAAGCTCAGATCGCTGCCGAAGCTGGCGATTCTGCGCGACCTCCCGGCCGTGCTGCTTTCGCGAAAGCAGATGACGGCACGCACCGATCTATCGGGACACAATCCTTATGTCAGCGGTTCGAGCAAGGAGGCGATCCAGCATCACTACGACATTTCGAATGCTTTCTACCGGCTCTTCCTCGACGAACGAATGGTCTACAGCTGCGGTTATTTCAGGGATTTCGCCAACGGCATAGACCAGGCGCAGATCGACAAGCTCGACCACATCTGCCGCAAGCTCCGGCTGAAGCCGGGCGAAAGCCTGCTCGACATCGGCTGCGGCTGGGGGGCGATGCTGATCCACGCGGCGAAGCATTACGGCGTCGTCGGCCGTGGCGTGTCGCTGTCGGAAGCGCAGACGAAGCTGGCGCGCGAACGCATCCGCGCCGAGGGGCTCGAGGACCGCATCACCATCGAGATAAAATCCTACGCCGAGCTTTCCGGCACGTTCGACAAGATATCGTCGATCGGCATGTTCGAGCATCTGGGCCTCGCCAACCATGCGGCCTATTTCTCGACCGTCCACCGTCTGCTGAAGCCCGGCGGCATCTACCTGCACCACGCCATCACGCGGCGCAGCAAGGGCGACCCGAAGAAGACCCTGCGCAAAGGACCGGAATACAGGGCGCTGATCAAATACATCTTCCCGGGCGGCGAGCTCGACACCATCGGCATGACGCTCGGGAATCTCGAGGCGCACGGTTTCCTCGTCGCCGACGTCGAGAATTTGCGCGAGCATTATGCCCGCACCTGCAGGCTGTGGGCCGAGCGCCTGCAGGCCCGCTTCGATGAGGCGATCGCTGAGGTTGGCGAGCCCAAGGCACGGCTCTGGCTGCTTTATCTCACCGGCTGTTCGATCACCTTCGATCGCGGCTCGGCGCAGATTTTCCAGACAGTCGTCACCAAGCGCGCGCGGGGGCCAAGCGGCCTGCCGCCGGCACGGGCCGACCTTTATCGGTAGCTACAGAAAACGCATCGCGTCGCCGACCTTGATACCGGCCGGCCGATCCACTGTGCAGTAGACGCCGAGATTGTGCGCGTTGTGGCGGACCAGATTGCGCAGGATGCCGGGATCGTGGTCGAAGCCGTCCTGGGCGATGATGGTGAAGCCGCAGCGGCGGCAAGGCTCCGAAATGGTCACCAGCAGATCGCCGATCGCGAGCTTGCGGCCGATCCATTCCGTTTCGGGGAACGAGCCTTCCACCGCCGCCATGTCGACGACGACGTTGGGGCGGAAGCGGCGCGGATCGGCGGCGCCATCCGGATGCAGCGCCTTCAGGCGCGCCAACGACGCCGTGGTCAAAAGGTGGATAGGCGCCTTGCTGTAGCGGGCGGCGGTTACCGGACCGGCATAGGCCGGCGGCGCATTCTCCCGGCCGAAGGGCCGGATCGAGGCGGCGAAGCCGAGATAGGCCGATATGGCACGGTCGCATTCGGCGCCGGGTGCGCTCACCCAGTCGCCGCCAGGGACGGCGATCTCCAGGTCGCGATCATTGGCCAGCCGGGTGCGAATGCGCGGCACCTTGTGCCATTTCGCCTCGCGGTCGGGCCTCGCGATCTCGTTGTCCGAGACATCGACGAGGCCGAACATGCGGTCGCCCGCCATGCCCGCCGGTCCGACCAGGATGGCGTCCTGGCGCTCGCCGGCGAGTGAACTCGCCGGATAGCGCCAGAGCTGCGCGACAGTGCCGATATCATTCATTCCGCTGGTCTCTCGTTGGCCGGGCTTCCCGCGACCTTCGACCAGTCGTTTTCAGCCTTTCTTGTTCTGCCGGTTGGCGATGAGATCGTCAACGACGGCCGGATCGGCGAGTGTCGAGATGTCGCCCAGGGTGGCGAAATCGTCCTCGGCTATCTTGCGCAGGATGCGGCGCATGATCTTGCCCGAGCGTGTCTTGGGCAGGCCGGGAGCGAACTGGATCTTGTCGGGCGAAGCGATGGCGCCGATCTCCTTGCGGACGTGGGCGATGAGCTCCTTGCGCAGTTCCTCGGTCGGCCCCACCCCCTTCATCAAGGTGACGTAGCTGTAGATGCCCTGGCCCTTGATGTCGTGCGGATAGCCGACGACGGCGGCCTCGGACACCGTGTCATGGCTGACCAGCGCCGATTCGACTTCCGCCGTACCCATGCGGTGGCCGGAGACGTTGATGACGTCGTCGACACGGCCGGTGATCCAGTAGTAGCCGTCGGCGTCGCGCCTGCAGCCGTCACCAGTGAAATACTTGCCCTTGTAGGTGGAAAAATAGGTCTGCACGAAACGGTCGTGATCGCCATAGACGGTGCGCATCTGGCCCGGCCAGGAATCGGTGATGCAGAGATTGCCGTCGGCCGCCCCTTCCAGCACCTTGCCTTCGCCGTCGACCAGCTGCGGCTTGACGCCGAAGAAGGGCCGCGTCGCCGAGCCGGGCTTGAGGTCGGTGGCGCCCGGCAGCGGCGTGATCAGGATGCCGCCGGTCTCGGTCTGCCACCAGGTGTCGACGATCGGCACCTTGCCGTTGCCGACGACGTTGAAATACCACTCCCAGGCTTCCGGGTTGATCGGCTCGCCGACCGAACCGAGCACGCGCAGCGATTTGCGCGAGGTCTTCTTGACCGGGTCGTTGCCGGCGCCCATCAGCGCGCGCAGCGCGGTCGGGGCGGTGTAGAAGATGTTGACCTTGTGCTTGTCGATGACTTCCCAGAAGCGCGCCTGCGAGGGGTAGTTCGGCACGCCCTCGAACATCAGCGTGGTGGCGCCGTTGGCGAGCGGGCCATAGACGATGTAGCTGTGGCCGGTGACCCAGCCGACATCGGCGGTGCACCAGTAGATGTCGCCGTCATGGTAGTCGAAGACATATTGGTGCGTCATCGAGGCATAGACGAGATAGCCGGCGGTGGTGTGCAGCACGCCCTTCGGCTTGCCGGTCGAGCCTGAGGTGTAAAGGATGAACAGCGGGTCTTCCGCTTTCATCTTCTCGGGCTTGCACTCGGCCTTCACCGTCGCGACCTCGTCGTGATACCAGAGGTCGCGGCCCGGCGCCCAGCCGATCTTGCCGCCGGTGCGGCGCACGACGAGGACGCTCTTCACCATGACGAAGTTCTTGGCGGCGATGTCGATCGCCTTGTCGGTGTTTTCCTTCAGCGGAATCGACTTGCCGCCGCGCAGGCCCTCATCCGATGTGATGACGAAGGTCGATTCGCAGTCGACGATGCGGCCGGCCAGCGCATCGGGCGAGAAGCCGCCGAAGACGATCGAATGGATGGCGCCGATACGCGTGCAGGCCAGCATGGCATAGGCGGCTTCCGGGATCATCGGCATGTAGATGGTGACGCGGTCGCCCTTCTTGACGCCGTGCTTCTTCATCACATTGGCGAGCCGGCAAACGTGCTCGTAGAGCTCGTTGTAGGTAATTTTCTTGTCGTCGTAGGGGTTGTCGCCTTCCCAGATGATGGCGGTCTGGTTGCCACGCTTCTTCAGATGGCGGTCGATGCAATTGTACGAGACATTGGTCAGCCCGTCCTCGAACCATTTGATCGCGACCTTACCGTCGAAGGAGGTGTTCTTGACCTTGCTGAACGGCTTGAACCAGTCGATGCGCTTGCCGTGCTTGCCCCAGAACTTGTCCGGGTTCTTGATGCTGTCGGCATACCATTTCAGGTAGGTGTCGTTGTCGATCAGCGCATTCTTCTTCCACGCCGGCTGGACGCGATGGACATGAACCTCGGACATTCCTGACTTTCCTCCCAAACCAATCCGCCGGCTTGAACCGCCGGCTGGATCGCGGCGAAGCGGCCGCGAATTCGGCGGCATTATTACCAGTTCCGGCGTTACGGCAATATTAGACGTTGGATTTGCGTGGCGGGATGCCGCAGGGGCATTGGCGGACGTTGTCAGCACTCAGCTTAGCTCGCTGCTAACTGTATGTTTTCGCGTCGAAAAGCCTGTTTCGATCAGGAAAAATCAATAGACAGTTAAGCAACGGCGCGCACAATCTGACGTTGGGAGGAAAGGAGACTCAACCAAGGGACCGCCAAGGGGGCAGCAATGCGCGACCATGCCGAAATGGACCTGATGCTCAAAGGCTATGGCCTGACCACGGCCAAGATTCTCTATCATTTCCCGGACCATCCCCACCTGCTGCAGAGCTTCATCTGGCAGGACTACGACATCGCTCCGACGTTTCCGGTGCTGATCAAATTCATCGAATTCTGGAAGGCCAAGCTCGACGGGCCGCTGCACTCGGTCGTCTACACGCACCAGAAGCTGATCGCGCCGAACGAATGGCGCAAGGTGGATGGCGAGTTCGTGCTGCATTAACACAAAGCTCGATGAGCCGTCTGCCATCGATGGCCGAGATGGGATGGATAGGGCCGATCAGGTCGCCCCTATCCCGTCATCAACTCTTCGGTGCTCAGGATCCGAGGGTTTCCACGTAGAAGTACCTCGCCATACCATGACACTTTGTCATGCGATGGCAGAAGAAGGGGTGACGCCCTCAGACCTAGCAGGGTGCGCTCCATTGCTTCACCAAAGGTACTGCCCATAAAACCTATGCCAGGCATACTCGGAGACACGACAAACACCCGGCCTCCTCCATCGACATACAGGCTTACGTGATAATTGTGAGCCGCTGCAAAGCAGGCCAGCTTGGTCTGAAGCAGGGCTTCAATCTCGAAAATTTCTTCGTAGCCTTCGTCTGGAGACCACCAAAAGCTGATATCGCTTCGGGCGCACTCGATCCCAGAACCGGTCTCACCGACCTTAAGGCCATCGAACTCGCTGAGAATGGCAGCTACCGGATGACCAGCCGGGACTGTTGGAGACACGGGAACTTTGCGCCCAGGAAACCACCCGGCTGCGGCAAAGATCGGCAAAACAGCAGGCGGTAGGGTCATCATTGCGCGACTATGAGCAGTGATCCTAACGTCCGCAATAGGTCGACTGCGGACGTTAGCCTAGTGGTGGGCGAATAGTCTCTTGTTGTCAGTTCCCTGTAGTCCTTTTCACACCGCCGGCGGGTTGAGCCGGGCAAAACCTTCCTGGCGGCGATAGGGGAAATACGGATAGGGCGCTGTCACTTCGCTTGCCGCGTCGAGTTTCTTCACCTGTTCGGGCGTCAAGGCCCAGCCGACGGCGCCGAGGTTCTGGCGCAATTGTTCCTCGTTGCGGGCGCCGATGATGACGGAGGAAACGGTCGGGCGCTGCAACAGCCAGTTGATGGCGATCTGCGGCACGGTCCTCCCGGTTTCCCGCGCCACCGCGTCCAGCGCGTCCATCACCCGGTAGAGATGTTCGTCCTCGAGCGGCGGGCCGAAGCTTGCGGTGTCATGCAGCCGGCTCTTTTCCGGCAGCGGCTGGCCGCGGCGGATCTTGCCGGTCAGCCGCCCCCATCCGAGCGGGCTCCACACCAGCGCGCCGACGCCCTGGTCGAGGCCGAGCGGCATCAGTTCCCACTCATAGTCGCGGCCGACCAGCGAATAGTAGACCTGGTGCGCGACGTAACGCGGATAACCGTGCTTGTCGGCCTCCGCCAGCGACTTCATCACCTGCCAGCCGGAGAAGTTGGAGACGCCGACATAGCGCAGCTTGCCGGCGCGCACGAGCTCGTCCAGGGTCGACAGCACTTCCTCGATCGGCGTGCCGGCATCGAAGGCGTGCAGTTGCAACAGGTCGATATAGTCGGTGCCGAGGCGCTTCAGCGCGGCGTCCACGGATTTGATCAGTCGTGAACGGGAAGAGCCGTAGTCGGCCGGCCCATCACCCATCGGCAAGGACGTCTTGGTCGAGATCAGCACGGCATCGCGCCGGCCCTTGATGGCTTCGCCGAGCACCTCTTCCGAGGCGCCGTTCGAATAGACGTCGGCGGTGTCGAACAGATTGACGCCGGATTCCAGGCAGATGTCGACCAGCCGCCGCGCTTCCCTGGCGTCGCTGTTGCCCCAGGCGCCGAACAGCGGACCGGAGCCGCCAAAGGTTCCCGCGCCAAATGAGAGTGCGGGCACTTTCAGGCCCGATGCGCCGAGACGTCGATAGTCCATTTTCTTACTCCTGGTGGTTTGGAAAGGGGTGTCGAAAAAACCGGTCCGCCGACGTGCGTCAGGGTCGGACGGAGACGGGCGCGCCGAGCGCGTTGGCGCGATCAAGGCGCAGGGCCAGCCCGGCCACGGCGAGTGCCGCGACCGGCAGCAAGGCGGCGACCCAGGTGAGCGAACCCAGTCCAAGGCCATGAGCAATGACCGCGCCGCCGAGCCAGGCGCCAGCGGCATTGCCGAGATTGAAGGCGGCGATGTTGAAGGAGGAGGCAAGGCTCTGGCCGGCGCCTTGCGCCTTGTCCAGCACCCACATCTGCAGCGGCGCCACGGTGCCGAAGGCGGCGGCGCCGAGCAGGCCGACATAGATGACGGCCATGACCTGGCTGTGGATGGCGAAGCTCATGGTCGCCAGCACCACGGCGAGCACCACGAGGCTGCCCAGCACCGCCGGCACCAGCCAGCGGTCCGCGACCTTGCCGCCGGCGAGGTTGCCGGCGATGAGGCCGCCGCCGAAGACGAGCAGGATCGGCGACACGGCGGCTTCCTTGAAGCCGCTGATCTCGGTCAACAGCGGAGCGATGTAGGTGAAGACGGCAAAGACGCCGGCATAGCCGAGCACGGTGGTGGCGAGGCCGAGCAGGACCGGCGTGCGGCGCAGCACGGCGAGATCGGCGCGCAGGTCGCTCTTTTCGGGCGCGACCTCGCTGCGCGGCACCAGGGCCAGGATGACGGCGAAGGCCGCCAGGCCGACCAAGGCCACCGCCCAGAAGGTCGCGCGCCAGCCTAAGGCCTGGCCGAGCCAGGTGCCGAAGGGCACGCCGAGGATGTTGGCGACGGTGAGCCCGGTGAACATCAGCGCGATCGCCGACGCCTTCTTGTTGGGCGCGACCAGGCCGGTGGCGACGACAGAACCGACGCCGAAGAACGTGCCATGGGCAAAGGCGGTGATGATCCGCGCGCCCATCAGGGTCCAATAATCGGGCGCCAGCGCACAGGCGAGGTTGCCCAGCGTGAATATCGCCATCAGCGCCAGCAGCACAGTCTTGCGCGGCCAGTTGCCGGTGGCGATGGTGAGCAGCGGCGCGCCGATGACGACGCCCAGCGCATAGCCCGAAATGAGCTGGCCAGCGGCCGAGATCGAGACGCCGAGGTCCTTGCTGACGTCGATGAGCAGACCCATGATGACGAATTCGGTGACGCCAATGCCAAAGGCACCGGCGGCGAGGGCGTAGAGAGCAAGAGGCATGGCGGTTCCCACTTTGGCGACGAGCGCCTTGTCCAAACCGCGCTCCGAGCCAAAAGATCGTGTCGCCATGCACTGTGAACCAGACTTGCATTGGGCACATTTTCTGTGAAATAGATTCACAAATGGCCAGACCCGACATCAACCGCTCCGGCGAGATCGAAGTGTTTGTGCGCGTGGTCGAGGCGGATAGCTTCTCGGCGGCTGCGCGCATGTTGCGCATGACGCCATCAGCCGTCAGCAAGCTGATCGCGCGTCTGGAAGCCCGGCTCGGCGCGCGGCTGGTCAGCCGCTCGACACGCAAGCTACAGCTGACGCCGGAGGGAACGGCGTTCTACGACAGCGGATTGCGTATCCTGGCCGACATGGCCGCGGCCGAGCGCGAGGCGGCGGCGGGTGCCGCACCGCGCGGGCGGCTGCGCGTCAACACCTACGTGCCCTTCGGCGTGCACCGGCTGATCCCGCTGTTGCCGCGCTTCCTCGAACGCTATCCCGAAATTTCGGTCGATCTGGTGCTGACCGACAGCGTCATCGACCTGATGGCCGAACGCGCCGATGTCGCCATCCGCGCCGGGCCGCTCGGCGAATCGCGGCTGGTGGCGCGCAAGCTCGGGCAAAGCCCGGTGGTGGTGGTAGCGGCCCCGTCCTATCTCGAAGCGCATGGCAAGCCGCTGACGCCGGCCGATCTCGATGGGCATAATCGCATGGGCTTCGGCTTCGTCAGGCACATTGATGGCTGGCCGTTTGTCGACGCTGCCGGCAACGCGGTCATGGTCCCGATCACCGGCAACACGCTGGTCAGCGACGGCGAGGCGATGCGGCTGATGACGCTGGCCGGAGCGGGCATCTCCCGGCTGGCGCGCTGGCATGTCGCGGCCGACATCGCTGCCGGGCGGCTAGTGGCGCTGCTGGAGGAATTCAATCCGGGCGACGAGGAGGCGACCCACGCCGTCTATGTCGGCCAGGGCCGGCATCTGCCGGCGCGGGTGCGGGCCTTTCTCGATTTTCTGGGAGAGAGTGTGCGGCTGGCCTGACAGGACACTCGGGAGCCGCCGGGCTCCCGAGATAACTGCGCTGGCAGCTACTATGCTTTCGGCACGAACGGCGCCGGGCGACGGCCAGCCGCCTGGCGCTCCAGCATCCAGCCGGGATATTCGGATGGCAGCGCGCTGACCTCGTCGAGCCTGGCGAGATCGTCCGCGTCGAGCTTCACTTCAGCCGCGGCGAGGTTCTGTTCGAGCTGGTCCATGCGGCTGGCGCCGATGATGACGCTCATCACGAAGGGCTTGGCCAGGACATAGCCGAGCGCCACCGTGGCAACGCTGACGTCATGCTTTCTGGCGATCTCGCGCATGACGGCGACGGCCGCCCAGGCGCGGTCCTCGTTGACCGGCGGGAAGTTGAAGGACGCACGGCGGCCCTCGCCATTGCCGGGCGCGCCAGGACCGTACTTGCCGGAAAGCAGGCCGCCCGCCATCGGCGACCACACCATCAGGCCGAGTTTTTCTTCGCTGATGAGCGGCACGATCTCGCGCTCAAGGTCGCGGCCGGCGATCGAATAGTAGGACTGGATGGTCTCGAAGCGGGCGAAGTCCTTGCGGTCGGCGATGCCGAGCGCCTTGGCGATGCGCCATGCCGCCCAGTTGGAAACGCCGACATAGCGGACCTTGCCGCTGGCAACGAGGTCGTCCAGCGCCCGTAGCGTCTCGTCGATCGGCGTCACCGCGTCGGTGCCGTGCAGCTGATAGAGATCGATATGGTCGAGCTGCAGCCGTTCGAGGCTGGCATCGACCGAATCCATGATGTGGCCGCGCGAGGAACCGCGCTCGTTCGGACCCTGGCCCATGGCGCCATGCACCTTGGTGGCGATGACGACGTCCGACCGTTTGACGCCGAGGTCCCTGAGCGACTGGCCGAGCAGGCGCTCGGACTCGCCGAAGGAGTAGACGTCGGCCGTGTCGAAGAAATTGACGCCGGCGGCGATCGAGCGGCCGACGATCTCGTTGACGCCCTTCTGGTCGAGGCTGGCGATCAGCCCCCATTGGGCATTCTGGCCGGCGGCGCCGAAGGTCATGGTGCCGAGGCACAGTTCGGAGACGAACATCCCCGTATTTCCAAGCTGGTTGTAACGCATGGCGAAGCTCCAGGAGAAATGTGTGATGACACAAAACAAATAGGAACGGTACGTTTCGTTTCAAGTCGTGGCGCAGCCGGCTTGCCGAACTGGCCCAAAGGCGTGCGTATCAGCGGCTGCCGAAGATCGCCGAGCCGACCCTGACGCTGGTGGCGCCGAAGGCGATGGCCGTCTCGTAGTCACCGGACATGCCCATCGACAGTTTGGCGACGCCGGCCTCGCGGGCAAGCTTTTCCAGCAGGGCGAAATGCGGACCGGGATTTTCGTCGGCCGGGGGGATGCACATAAGCCCTTCTATGGCGAGGCCGTGGACATCGCGGCAGCGGGCGACGAAGGCGATCGCCGCGCGCGGCTCGATGCCGGCCTTCTGCGGCTCGGAGCCGGTGTTGACCTGGACATGGAGCTTCGGTGCGCGGCCTTGCCTGGCGATTTCCTTGGCGAGTTCGGCGGCGATTTTCTCGCGGTCGATCGTTTCGATGACGTCGAACAGCGCCACCGCTTCCTTGGCCTTGTTCGATTGCAGCGGACCGATGAGATGCAACTCGATGTCAGGAAAAGCCTGCTTCAGATCGGGCCATTTGGCTTGCGCTTCCTGCACGCGGTTCTCGCCGAAGACCCGTTGGCCGGCCTCGATCACCGGCCGGATGTCGGCGGCGTCAAAGGTCTTGGAGACGGCCACCAGCGTCACCGCGCCGGCCTCGCGGCGGGCCTCCTGCTCGGCGGCGGCGATCTTCGCCTTGACCGCGAAAAACTGCTGAACGGTGTCACCCATATGCAAATCCCGCTGTTTTGACCCGCGTTTTTAGCCGCCGCGATGCCCATATGGTTGACGGGTTTGCCAAACCATGGTGAACACCCGGACCACATTCCCTGAACCGCGGAGCCAGTCGCCCGCGGTTCGCGCCTGCTTTTAAGTGAAAAACGTCCCATGGCAACCGAACGATACAATCCGCGCGCGTCAGAACCCAAATGGCAGAAGGCCTGGGCCGAAAAGAAGCTGTTCGAAGCGCGCAATGACGACCCGAAGCCGAAATACTATGTGCTGGAGATGTTCCCCTATCCGTCGGGGCGCATCCATATCGGTCACACCCGCAATTACACGATGGGCGACGTGGTGGCGCGCTACAAGCGGGCCAAGGGGTTCAACGTGCTGCATCCGATGGGCTGGGACGCCTTCGGCATGCCGGCCGAAAACGCAGCGATGCAGAACAAGGTCCACCCCAAGGAATGGACCTACCAGAACATCGCCACCATGCGCGAGCAGCTCAAGGTCATGGGCCTGTCGCTGGACTGGGCGCGCGAATTCGCGACCTGCGACGTCGACTACTACCACCGCCAGCAGATGCTGTTCCTCGATTTCGTCGAGAAGGGGTTGGTGACGCGCAAATCCTCCAAGGTCAACTGGGACCCGGAGGATATGACGGTGCTCGCCAACGAGCAGGTCATCGACGGGCGCGGCTGGCGCTCCGGAGCGCTGGTCGAACAGCGCGAACTGACGCAGTGGTTCTTCAAGATCACCGACTTTGCGCAGGACCTGCTGGATTCGCTCGACGGCCTCGACGAATGGCCGGAAAAAGTGAAGCTGATGCAGCAGAACTGGATCGGCCGCTCGGAAGGCCTGCTGATCCGCTGGCCTTTGGCCTCCGATGTTGCCGGCGAGCATGAGCTGGAAGTCTACACGACGCGGCCCGACACGATCTTCGGTGCCTCCTTCATGGCCGTCGCCGCCGATCACCCGCTGGCCAAAAAGGCCGCCGAGACCAATCCGGCGCTGGCGAAGTTCATCGACGAGGTCCGCCATATGGGCACGTCGGTGGCCGCACTTGAGACGGCCGAGAAGAAGGGTTTCGACACCGGCATCCGCGTCGTCCATCCCTTCGACGACAGCTGGACGCTGCCCGTCTACGTCGCCAATTTCGTGCTGATGGAATACGGCACCGGCGCCATATTCGGCTGTCCGTCCGGCGACCAACGCGACCTCGACTTCGCCAACAAATACGGCCTGCCGGTGATCCCGGTGGTGATGCCGGAAGGCGGCGATGCGAAGTCGTTCCAGATCACGGAAGAAGCGTATGTCGACGACGGGGTGATGATCAATTCACGCTTCCTCGACGGCATGAAGCCGGACCGCGCCTTCGACGAGGTGGCGAAGCTGCTGGAGCAGAAGACGATCGGCAACCGGCCGATGGCCGAGCGCAAGGTGAATTTCCGCCTGCGCGACTGGGGCATTTCGCGTCAGCGCTACTGGGGCTGCCCGATCCCGATGATCCATTGCGAGGATTGCGGCGTGGTGCCCGTGCCGAAGGCCGACCTGCCGGTCAAGCTGCCCGACGACGTCGATTTCGACCGGCCGGGCAACCCGCTCGACCGGCATCCGACCTGGCGGCATGTAAAGTGCCCGCAATGCGGCAAGGACGCGCGGCGCGAGACCGATACGATGGACACGTTCGTCGATTCGTCCTGGTATTTCGCCCGCTTCACCGCGCCCTGGGCGCATGAGCCGACCGATCCCAGGGCGGCCAACGAATGGCTGCCGGTGGACCAGTATATCGGCGGCATCGAGCATGCGATCCTGCACCTGCTCTATTCGCGCTTCTTCACCCGCGCCATGCGCGAGACCGGCCATGTCGATCTGGCCGAGCCGTTCAAGGGCCTGTTCACGCAAGGCATGGTGGTGCACGAAACCTACCGCGTCGGATCGGCTTCGAACGGCCGCTGGCTGGCGCCGCCCGAAGTGCGGCTGGAGGGCGTCGACGGCGAACGCCGCGCCTTCGACATCGCCACCGGCGAGGCTGTCACCATCGGCCCGCTGGAGAAGATGTCGAAGTCGAAGAAGAACACGGTGAGCCCGGAAGACATTACCGACGGCTACGGCGCCGACACGGCGCGCTGGTTCATGCTGTCGGATTCGCCGCCCGAGCGCGATGTCGAGTGGACCGACGATGGCGCCGCCGGCGCGCACCGCTTCATGCAGCGCATCTGGCGGCTGGTGTCGACGGCGGCCGAGACGCTGGCGGGCGTCAAGGCCGCGGCGGCCGACGCCGGCGAGGCGGGAGCGGTGTCGAAGGCCACGCACAAGATCCTGAAGGCGGTCGGCGAGGACATCGAGAAGCTCGGCTTCAACCGCGCCATCGCCCGCATCTATGAACTGGCCAATGTGCTGACCACGCCGCTCAACCAGGTGGCGGAAGGCAAGGCCGATCCGGCACTGCAGAGCGCCTGCCGCCAGGCGGTTGAGATCCTGGTGCATCTGATCGCGCCAGTGATGCCTCATCTGGCAGAAGAGTGCTGGGAGACGCTCGGCGGCACCGATCTGGTCGCCGAACGGCCATGGCCGGTCTTCGATCCGACGCTGGTCGTCGACAACGAAGTGACCTATCCGGTGCAGGTCAACGGCAAGAAGCGGGGGGATTTGACAATTGCCCGCGACGCGGACCAAGGTGCGGTCGAAAAAGCGGTATTGGCTCTCGACTTCGTGCAGAAAGCACTCGAAGGTAAGGCTCCGCGCAAGGTGATCATCGTACCGCAGAGGATCGTCAATGTCGTTGCCTGATCGGGAAAAGACAGAGCTGAGCCGTCTGCTGCGCCGCGTCGCGCTCGCCGGCCTTGTCGGCTCGCTGGCTCTGGTTTCGGCCTGCACGGTACGGCCGCTCTATTCCAACGCGCCATTGTCGACGGGCTCGACCGCCAATGCCGAGCTGGCGTCGATCGCCATCAAGCCGGTCAGGACGCGTTATGCCCAGCAGGTGCGTAACAATCTGATCTTCGGCTTCGGGCGGGGCGCCGGCGAACCGGCGTCGCCGCTTTATTCGCTTAATCTCAGCGTGGCCGAAGCTGTTGAATCCTCGGCCCTCGTGCAGGTCGGCACCGATGAGGACGAGCCGACCGCCGGCTCGGTGACGCTGACCGCCAACTATACGCTGACCGATGCGAAAACTGGCGCCGTCGTCACCGTCGGCAAGCGCTCGATTACCTCGTCCTTCGACAGGCCGCGCCAGGAATTTGCCTCGTACAGGGCGCAGATCGACGCCGAGAACCGCGCCGCGCGCGAACTGGCCGAGGCGCTGCAGCTGTCCATCGCCCAGGATCTGGTCAGGCACGGCAAGGCGGCCAGCTAGCGCCACCTTCTTTTCACGGAAACACCATCTCGATCCTGGTGTCCGGTCGCCTCGCAGCGGCCGGGCGGCATATTTTCAACTCGCCTTTGGCCCGATGCATTGGGATGCGCGGGCGACCGTTGAACGAGGATCAGCCGCTCGAATTCCGATCACCTCACATCGCCGCGAAAGATACGTTTCGACCGCTCCAAAAGCGCTGGCGGGAAGCAACTGTTAACCACTCGCTCCCTATTGCTCAGCGGACATTTCAGAGTGAGTCTTGAGAATGGAATCCAAGCGTTTTCCTCGGGTCAATTCATTGAAGCCAGCTTCGCCCGATGACCCCGAGGGAAAGCGTTTCAACGGCGTGAGCGGCAAGGTGGACAGCCAGCCGCCCGGCGCGACCGCGGGCGGCCCGCCACCTGTCGATCTCGGCGGCAATGAAAGTCCCGCCTGGCAGGAGTATTTCTTCCTGGCGCCCAATGTGCGGTTTACCCGCACGCCGGACTACGAAGCCAGCGCACGCCATCCGCGCCAGATCACCTCCGAGCAAGGCGAATCGCCGGCGCCGCCGGCGCGGCAAGCCGTCGCACAGCCTGCCGCGGCTGCGCCGTCGTCCGTGGTCCCGTCCCCGTCATTGTCGGCGGCGATGAAAAGCCGGAACGCCGCTTTGGAAACCGCCCGGCCGCCCGCCGGCAACAAAGCCGTGATGCATGAAAGATCACCGGCTTCGGCATCCGTTCCGCCAAGGCATGCCAGCGAAAAGGCGCGGACCCTCGTGACGGCCGGTCCGGGGACCGCTGCGCCGGTACGTGCATCCGCACCGGCGGCGTCTGCCCAGGAAATGGCGGCGCCGGTCAAGACAACAGGCCGTGAAACCGTCCGCTGGCCCTACCTGTCGGATCACGTCTTCTTCGAGCTCATGGCGCCTTACATGATCGAAGGTTCGTCGCCCGCGTCGCGAGCCGTCCCGGTTCAGCGCGCCGCCGCGCCGGTCGCCGCCGGACAGGTCGATGTTCGCGCCGCGCCGACGGCCGACCCGACCGCGTTGTTCCGTGTCATCGACTGCCTTCCAGGCCAGCAGGCCTCGTCCGCCTCGTCGGATGTCCGTCCGGCCAACTCCAACGAAGCGGTGGTTCAGCCGGCGGCGGGTGGTGTGCCGAAGCGAACCCAGGCGCGGGTCGCAGTGCCCGCCGTCGCGGGCAATGCCGCTCCGGCGCAAGGCGCCGAGGACACCGTGCAGGTTCCGGCCGGGCGCGCCTCTTCGCCGCTGCCTTTGGCCGGCAAGATCGTGCCAGCCACGACGGGCGAGGCGTACGAACTTCCCTCGGAAGAGCTGCTGCAGCAGCCGCCGGAAGGGCAGGGCTTCTATATGTCGCAGGAGCGGCTCGAGCAGAATGCCGATCTCCTGGAGAGCGTGCTCGAGGATTTCGGCGTGCGCGGCGAGATCATCCACGTTCGCCCGGGTCCGGTCGTCACCCTCTATGAGTTCGAGCCGGCGCCGGGCGTCAAATCGTCCCGCGTCATCGGTCTTGCCGATGATATCGCCCGCTCCATGTCGGCGATTTCGGCGCGCGTCGCCGTCGTGCCCGGCCGCAACGTCATCGGCATCGAGCTGCCGAACGAGACGCGCGAGACCGTCTATTTCCGCGAACTGATCGAATCGCAGGGCTTCCGCAAGACCAGCTGCAAGCTGGCGCTTTGCCTCGGCAAGACGATCGGCGGTGAGCCCGTCATCGCCGAACTGGCGAAGATGCCGCATCTGCTGGTCGCCGGGACCACCGGCTCCGGCAAATCGGTCGCCATCAACACCATGATCCTGTCGCTGCTCTACCGGCTGAAGCCGGAAGAATGCCGGCTGATCATGGTCGATCCGAAGATGCTGGAACTCTCGGTCTATGACGGCATCCCGCATCTTCTGACGCCCGTCGTCACCGATCCCAAGAAGGCCGTCACCGCGCTCAAATGGGCGGTGCGCGAGATGGAGGACCGCTATCGCAAGATGGCGCGGCTCGGCGTGCGCAACATCGACGGCTACAATGAGCGCGCCGCCCAGGCCCGCGATAAAGGCGAAGCGGTCGTCATGACCGTGCAGACCGGCTTCGAAAAAGGCACCGGCGAGCCGCTGTTCGAGCAGCAGGAAATCGATCTTGCGCCGATGCCCTACATCGTCGTCATCGTCGACGAGATGGCCGATCTGATGATGGTCGCCGGCAAGGAGATCGAAGGCGCCATCCAGCGCCTGGCGCAGATGGCGCGCGCTGCCGGCATCCATCTGATCATGGCAACGCAACGCCCCTCGGTCGACGTCATCACCGGCACGATCAAGGCCAACTTCCCGACCCGCATCTCCTTCCAGGTCACCTCCAAGATCGACAGCCGCACCATCCTGGGCGAGCAGGGCGCCGAACAGCTGCTCGGCCAGGGCGACATGCTGCACATGATGGGTGGCGGGCGCATTTCGCGCGTGCATGGCCCCTTCGTCTCCGACGCCGAGGTCGAACATGTCGTGGCGCATCTGAAGGCGCAGGGCCGCCCGGAATATCTGGAGACCGTGACCGCCGACGAGGACGAGGAAGAAGTCGAGGACGATCAGGGCGCGGTCTTCGACAAGGGATCGGTCGCCGCCGAGGACGGCGATTCCAGCTATGACGAAGCGGTCAAGGTGGTGGTGCGCGACAAGAAGTGTTCGACGTCCTACATCCAGCGCCGTCTCGGCATAGGCTACAACCGGGCCGCATCCTTGGTCGAGCGCATGGAGAAGGAAGGTCTGGTCGGCGCGCCCAACCATGTCGGCAAGCGCGAAATCATCATGGGCCGGCGCCCGCCGGCAGCCGCGCCCGACGAGGACGGCACGGAATGATCGGCGGCCCTTGCGGCGATCGGGCTTCTTCCGACACATAACAAAAAAGGCCGGTCGCCCGGCCTTTTGAAGCAGTGCGATCTCAGCCGATCTTCTGGCCGGTCTTGGCCCAGTCTGCAAGGAAGGCGGCGAGACCCTTGTCGGTCAGCGGATGGTTGACCAGCGCCTTCAGCGTCGCCGGCGGCGCGGTGATGACGTCGGCGCCGATCAGGGCCGCTTGCTTGACGTGGTTCACCGTGCGCACCGAAGCGGTCAGGATCTCGGTCTGGAAATCGTAATTGTCGTAGATCTGCCGGATCTCCTGGATCAGTTCCATGCCGTCCGAGCCGGTGTCGTCGATACGGCCGACGAAGGGCGAGATAAACGAGGCGCCGGCCTTGGCGGCGAGCAGCGCCTGGTTGGCCGAGAAGCACAGCGTGACGTTGACCATGCGGTTCATCTGGGTGCGGATCGTCTTGCAGGCCTTCAGGCCGTCCAGCGTCAGCGGCACCTTGATGCAGACATTGGGCGCGATCTTGGCCAGCACCTCGGCCTCCGCCATCATGTCCTTGTATTCGGTCGCCACGACTTCGGCCGAGACCGGGCCGGCGACGATATCGCAGATCTGCTTGGTGACGTCGGCGATCTTGCCGCCGGATTTGAGAATCAGCGACGGATTGGTGGTGACGCCGTCGAGCAGCCCCAGATCATTCAGCTCACGGATTTCCTTGATGTCGGCGGTGTCGACGAAAAATTTCATGGCGGTCTCCTGACGATTTCGTCGTGCTTGGGAAGGCACGTTCAGCGTTGCTCTTTGATCTAGACCAAAGTCGGGGCAAGGTCACGCCTCATGATCGAAGATTCGCCCTTTGTCGCAGCCGCGCCGGTGCTGGTGCCGATGCCTGCCGAACGCCCCTACACCTATGCCGTGCCGGCCGGCATGCGCGTGGTGCCGGGGTCGATCGTGCGCGTGCCGCTCGGGCCGCGCCAGGTTGCCGGCATCGTCTGGGATGGCGCGGTCGAGACTGTCGACGCGAAAAAACTGCGCCCGATCGAACAGGTCTTCGACTGCCCGCCGATCGACCGTTCGATGCGCCGTTTCGTCGACTGGGTGGCGCAATACACGCTGTCGGCGCCGGGCATGGTGGCGCGGATGCTGCTCAGAGCGCCGGAGGCCTTCGACCCGGAGCCCTGGATCGAGGGGTTGCAGCGCACCCTTATCGTTCCCGACCGGATGACGGATGCGCGGGCGCGCGTGCTGGAAACGGCCGAAGGCGGGTTGGCCTGGACACGATCCGGCCTGGCGCATGCGGCCGGCGTGTCGTCGACGGTGATCGAGGGGCTGAAGGCGCAAGGCGTGTTCGAGACGGTGATGATCCCGCCGCGCCCGGTCGTGGCAGCACCTGACCCGAGCTATGCCGTGCCCGAACTGATGCCGGACCAGAGCGACGCCGCATCGATGCTGCGCGCCAATGTCGCGGCCGGCGCCTTCAACGTCGCGCTGCTCGACGGCGTCACCGGGTCTGGCAAGACGGAGGTCTATTTCGAGGCGGTGGCGGCCGCACTCGACCGGGGCAAGCAGGTGCTGATCCTTTTGCCGGAAATCGCGCTGACCCATGCCTTCCTCGAACGCTTCCAGCAGCGCTTCGGCGCCAAGCCGGGCGAATGGCATTCCGACCTGCCGCCCAGGATGCGCGAAAAAGTCTGGCGGCAGGTGGCGGAAGGCACGGTGCGCGTCGTTGCCGGCGCGCGCTCGGCGCTGTTCCTGCCGTTCAAGGAGCTCGGCCTGATCGTCGTCGACGAGGAGCACGACCCTGCCTACAAGCAGGAGGACCGTGTCTTCTACAATGCGCGCGACATGGCGGTGGTGCGCGGCCATATTGGCGGCTTCCCGGTGGTGCTGGCATCGGCGACGCCATCGGTCGAGAGCCGCGTCAATGCGAGCCAGGGCAAGTACAACAGGGCCATTCTCTCCGCCCGCTTCGCCGAGGCGGCGCTGCCGCAGCTGAAGTCGATCGACATGCGGCGCGCGCCACCGGCGCGTGGCGGCTTCCTGTCGCCGGTGCTGATCGACCATATGCGCAAGACGCTGGAGAAGAAGGAACAGTCGCTGCTGTTCCTCAACCGGCGCGGCTATGCGCCGCTAACGCTGTGCCGCGTCTGCGGCCACCGTTTCGGCTGCCCGGTCTGTTCGGCCTGGCTGGTCGAGCATCGCTTTCGCGGCCAGCTGGTCTGCCATCATTGCGGGCACAATGAGCGCCGCCCCGAAGCCTGCCCGGAATGCGGCACGCTCGATCATCTGGTCGCCTGCGGCCCGGGCGTCGAGCGCATCGCCGAGGAGGTCGTCACGCATTTCCCCGATGCGCGCACCATTGTCTTGTCGTCCGACCTGATGGGCGGCGTGCGGCGGCTCCGGCTGGAACTGGAGGCCATCGCCGATGGCGAGGCCGACATCGTCATTGGCACCCAGCTCGTCGCCAAGGGTCACAATTTTCCCAACATGACGCTGGTCGGCGTCGTCGACGCCGATCTTGGCCTTGCCAATGGCGATCCGCGCGCTGCCGAGCGCACCTTCCAACTGCTCAGCCAGGTGACCGGCCGCGCCGGCCGCACCGGCAAGAAGAGCCTCGGCCTGCTGCAGACTTTCCAGCCGGACCATCCGGTGATGCGGGCGATCGTCTCGGGCGATGCCGAGGCTTTTTACGAACGCGAGATCGCCGAGCGCGAGCGGGCGGCGCTGCCACCGTTCGGCCGGCTGGCCGGCGTCATCGTCAGCGCGGTGACGCGGGCGGAAGCGGAAGGGCATGCACGCGGCCTGCGCCGCGCCGCGCCCGAGGCGGCAGACCTGTTCGTGCTGGGGCCGGCGGAAGCGCCGCTGTTCCTGCTCGGCGGCCGCCATCGCTTCCGCCTGCTGATCCAGGGCGAACGGCGCGCCGACATGCAGGGCTTTATCCGCGCCATGCTGGCCAACGGGCCGAAGCAGCGTGGCTCGGTCCGGGTGCAGGTCGACATCGATCCGCAGAGCTTTTTATAAGGCCGCCATATCGGCGATAGCGAGAAATGGAAGATCACATGAAACCCCTTGGCTTGCTCGGCGGCATGAGCTGGGAATCGACCGCCATCTACTATCGCCTGCTCAACGAGATCGTGCGCGAGCGCCTCGGCGGGTTGCATTCGGCCAAGCTGCTGCTGTGGTCGTTCGATTTCGCCGAGATCGCCGAGCGGCAGCATCATGGCGATTGGGACGGCGCCGGCGTGCTTCTGAATGATGCCGCGCGCAAGCTGGAGGCGGGCGGTGCGGAAGGCCTGGTTCTGTGCACCAACACCATGCACAGACTGGCTGACCAGGTGCAGGCGTCGGTGTCGATCCCCTTGATCCGTATCGCCGATGCCACTGCGGCCGCGGTCAAGCGCACAGGCATGCAGCGCCCGGCGCTGCTGGCGACGCGCTTCACCATGGAGCAGGATTTCTACAAGGGCCGGCTCGCCGACAAATACGGCCTGTCGCCGGTCGTGCCCGATGCGGCCGGGCGCGACATGGTGCATCGCGTCATCTATGACGAGCTCTGTCAGGGCATCGTCAGCGAAGCCTCGAAGGCGGCCTACATGGAAGAGGCCGAACGCCTTCGGCGTGACGAGGCCGCCGACAGCATCATCATGGGCTGCACCGAGATCACCATGCTCATCGGACAGGATGATTTCGACATTCCGGTTTTCGACACGACACGCATCCATGCCGAGGCGGCGGTGGAATTCGCGCTCGGTTGATGCGCCGTTTTTTTCTGACGCAATTGCCTAGGGAAAACGCTATGCGTTTTTCCCGGGAAAACGTTTCACACTTTTCCTGGCATGGCTTTGAAAGTGCCTGATGCCATCTGGCGCGGCGCTTTTCCTCGGTTAGAATGCCCGGAATTTCAAAACAGGCATTTCGAGGGGACAGCATGGATTTTGCGCTTCCATGGCCGACGAGCCAGGGCGAATGGCTGGCCTGGTCGAGCGCCGTCTTCACCGTGCTGCTCGGGTTTCTGTTTTTCCTGGCGCCTGGGCTGGCCTTCCGCATCCTGCGCCTGCAGGCGAAACCGGACAAGGCGGCGGCGATCGCAGAGGGGCGTGGCAGGATGTCGGGCTTTTATCTCGGCGTCGGCCTGTGCTGCATCCTCTTGGCGCAGCCATTGGTTTACATGGCGCTCGGCTTCTCCTGGCTGTTCACGGCCTTCGGCCGGCTGCTGTCGATGATGTCGGATGGCGCCAACACACCTTTCAATTGGGTTTCCATTGTGGTGGAGTTGGTCCTGGCGGCGTTGCCGCTCGCCTTTGCCTTCGGCTTTGTGCCCTGAATCCAAGGCTATTCCGGCGCATCAGGCGCGAGTCTTTCGCCGGATGCGACAATAGTGCCTGAAAAGCATGCGGAACGACGCATTGCGGTCTTAAAATGCCTGTGCTAGACGGCAATCGACTTTCGGCCGGGGATAGCGGAAGCCGCGCCTCCGTGCTTGAAAAAATGCAGTAAGGTCAAAGATTTAGCCAGAGTTTTTGCTCGCGCCAACAATCTGCGGCCTGTCAGACAAGAGAAAAGACGGTCCGTGGCTCAATCGTCATCGCCAATCTCAGGTGTCGCAGAACGCTATGCGGGTTCGCTGTTCGAACTCGCCCTGCAGGCAAATTCCGTGGCCAAGGTCGAGTCCGACCTCAACAGTTTCGAGGCGATGCTCGCGGGCAGTTCCGACCTGACCCGGCTGATCAACAGCCCGGTATTCTCCAGCGAGGAGCAGGCCAAGGCCATCGCGGCGATCGCCGACAAGGCCAAGATCACCGGCCTCACCGGTAATTTCCTGCGCGTCGTCGCCCGCAATCGCCGGCTGTTCGCCGTGCCCGGCATGATCAAGGCGTTCCGCCAGATCGCCGCCGAGCATCGTGGCGAGACCGCTGCTGAAGTGACGTCGGCTCACGAGCTGACGGCTGCCCAGCAGGCCGAACTCAAGGCGGCGCTTAAAGGCGTTGCCGGCAAGGACGTGGCCATCTCCGTCACCGTCGATCCGTCGCTGCTCGGCGGGCTGGTGGTCAGGATGGGCTCGCGCCAGATCGATACGTCGCTCAAAACCAAACTCAATTCGCTCAAGCTTGCACTGAAAGAGGTCGGCTGATGGACATCCGCGCCGCGGAAATTTCCGCAATTCTGAAAGACCAGATCAAGAATTTCGGCAAGGAGGCCGAGGTCTCCGAAGTTGGACAGGTGCTGTCCGTCGGTGACGGTATCGCCCGCGTCTACGGCCTCGACAATGTCCAGGCCGGCGAAATGGTCGAATTCCCCGGCGGCATCCGCGGCATGGCGCTCAACCTCGAAGCCGACAATGTCGGCGTCGTCATCTTCGGCGCCGACCGCGACATCAAGGAAGGCGACACCGTCAAGCGCACTGGCGCCATCGTTGACGTTCCGGTCGGTCCGGGCCTGCTCGGCCGCGTCGTCGACGCGCTCGGCAACCCGATCGACGGCAAGGGCCCGATCAAGGCGACCGAACGCAAGCGCGTCGACGTCAAGGCGCCCGGCATCATCCCGCGCAAGTCGGTGCATGAGCCGATGTCGACCGGCCTCAAGGCCATCGACGCGCTGATCCCGGTCGGCCGCGGCCAGCGCGAGCTGGTGATCGGCGACCGCCAGACCGGCAAGACCGCCATCATCCTCGACACGATGCTCAACCAGAAGTCGGTGCACGACAACGGCCCCGAGAAGGAAAAGCTCTACTGCGTCTACGTCGCCGTCGGCCAGAAGCGCTCGACCGTCGCGCAGTTCGTCAAGGTGCTGGAAGAGCGCGGCGCGCTCGAATATTCGATCATCGTCGCCGCCACCGCTTCCGATCCGGCGCCGATGCAGTTCCTGGCGCCGTTCGCCGGCTGCACCATGGGCGAATATTTCCGCGACAACGGCATGCATGCGCTGATCAGCTACGACGATCTGTCGAAGCAGGCCGTCGCCTATCGCCAGATGTCGCTGCTCCTGCGCCGCCCGCCGGGCCGCGAAGCCTATCCGGGCGACGTCTTCTACCTGCACTCGCGCCTGCTCGAGCGCGCCGCCAAGCTCAATGACGATCTGGGCAATGGCTCGCTGACGGCTCTGCCGGTCATCGAAACCCAGGCCAACGACGTGTCGGCCTACATCCCGACCAACGTGATCTCGATCACCGACGGCCAGATCTTCCTCGAAACCAACCTGTTCTTCCAGGGCATCCGTCCGGCCGTCAACGTCGGTCTGTCGGTGTCGCGCGTCGGTTCCTCGGCGCAGATCAAGGCAATGAAGCAGGTTGCCGGCTCGATCAAGGGCGAGCTCGCGCAGTACCGCGAAATGGCGGCCTTCGCGCAGTTCGGCTCGGATCTCGACGCCGCCACGCAGCGCCTGCTCAACCGCGGATCGCGCCTGACCGAACTCCTGAAGCAGCCGCAGTTCTCGCCGCTGAAGACGGAAGAGCAGGTCGCGGTGATCTTCGCCGGCGTCAACGGCTATCTCGACAAGCTGCCGGTCAACCAGGTCGGCAAGTTCGAGCATGGCCTGCTCAGCCACATGCGTGCGGCGGGCAAGGACGTTCTCGACGCCATCCGCAAGGAAAAGGCGCTGTCGGACGATCTGCGCGCCAAGCTGAAGGCAGAGATCGACGCTTTCGCCAAGACCTTCGCCTGAGCAAAGCGACAAGACGGGATCAGGTTTGAAGCATGCCTTCACTAAAAGACCTTCGTAACCGTATCGCCTCGGTCAAGGCGACGCAGAAGATCACCAAGGCGATGCAGATGGTCGCCGCGGCGAAGCTGCGCCGTGCGCAAGAGGCAGCGGAAGCGGCGCGCCCCTATTCGGAGCGCATGGGTTCCGTGCTGGCCAACATCACCCAGGCAATCGGCAGCGGCGGCGACGCCCCGGCGCTGATGACCGGCACCGGCAAGGACAACGTGCATCTGCTCGTCGTCTGCACCGCCGAGCGCGGCCTGTGCGGCGGCTTCAATTCGCAGATTGCCCGTCTTGCCCGCGATCATATCCGGCGGCTTCTGGCCGACGGCAAGCAGGTCAAGATCATCTGCGTCGGCAAGAAGGGTTTCGACATCCTGCGCCGCGACTATGCCTCGATGATCCTCGATCGCGTCGACCTGCGCGAGGTCAAGACGCTCGGCTTCGTCAATGCCGACGCGATCGCCAAGAAAGTCATCCACCTCTTCAACGAGGGCGCCTTCGACATCTGCACGCTGTTCTATTCGCAGTTCAAGTCGGTGATCAGCCAGGTCCCGACCGCGCAGCAGATCATCCCGGCCGGCGTCGCTTCGGCTCCCGCCGAGGCGGTGGATGGCGGCAATGCCGTCTACGAGTATGAGCCGGAGCCGGGCGAAATCCTCTCCGACCTCATCCCGCGCAACATTTCCGTGCAGGTTTTCCGGGCGCTGCTCGAAAACGCGGCCGGCGAAATGGGCGCCAAGATGAGCGCCATGGACAATGCGACGCGCAACGCCGGCGAGATGATCAACAAGCTGTCGATCACCTACAATCGCCAGCGGCAGGCGCAGATCACCAAGGAACTGATCGAAATCATTTCGGGCGCCGAAGCGCTCTAGGCGTGGTTCGCGGGCCATCGGCCCGCTCCAGGACCGCGTGAGAAACAAAGGACGAAAAAGGGTAAAGACGATGGCGAAAGCAGCGACCCCCAAGACGGCGGCCCCCAAGGCGGCAGCCGCGAAGACCGCAGCCCCCGCAAAGGCGGCCAAGGCTCCGGCAGCCGCCGCGAAGGCAGCTCCGGCAAAGACGGCCGCGGCGCCGGCCAAGGCCGCGGCGGCCAGGACTCCCGCAGTGGCCGCCAAGGCGACGGGCGTCGTCGGCAAGGTCCGCCAGGTCATCGGCGCCGTCGTCGACGTACAATTCGGCGATCACCTTCCGGCGATCCTGAACGCGCTCGAGACGACCAATGTCGGCAATCGCCTGGTGCTCGAAGTTGCCCAGCACCTGGGTGAAAACACCGTGCGCTGCATCGCCATGGACTCCACCGAAGGTCTGGTGCGCGGCCAGGAAGTGCGCGACACCGGTGCGCCGATCACGGTGCCGGTCGGCCCGGGCATGCTCGGCCGCATCATCAACGTCATCGGCGAGCCGGTCGACGAAGAAGGCCCGGTCGACGGGATCGAAATGCGCTCCATCCACCAGCCGGCTCCGACCTATGTCGAGCAGTCGACGGAAGCGCAGATCCTGATCACCGGCATCAAGGTGCTCGACCTGCTGGCACCTTACGCCAAGGGCGGCAAGATCGGCCTGTTCGGCGGCGCCGGCGTCGGCAAGACCGTGCTGATCCAGGAACTGATCAACAACATCGCCAAGGCGCATGGCGGCTATTCGGTGTTCGCCGGCGTCGGCGAGCGCACGCGCGAGGGTAACGATCTCTATCACGAGTTCATCGAATCCGGCGTCAACAAGAAGGGCGGCGGCGAAGGCTCCAAGGCGGCCCTCGTGTACGGCCAGATGAACGAGCCGCCGGGCGCGCGCGCCCGCGTCGGCCTGACCGGCCTGACGGTCGCTGAATATTTCCGCGACCAGGGCCAGGACGTGCTGTTCTTCGTCGACAACATCTTCCGCTTCACGCAGGCGGGTTCGGAAGTGTCGGCTCTGCTCGGCCGTATCCCGTCGGCCGTGGGCTATCAGCCGACGCTCGCCACCGACATGGGCGCGCTGCAGGAACGCATCACCACCACCACCAAGGGCTCGATCACCTCGGTGCAGGCCATCTACGTGCCCGCCGACGACTTGACCGACCCGGCGCCGGCGACCTCGTTCGCCCACCTTGACGCGACGACGACGCTGAACCGCGCCATCGCCGAAAAGGGCATCTATCCGGCGGTCGATCCGCTGGATTCGACCTCGCGCATGCTCGACCCGATGGTTGTCGGCGAAGAGCACTATGCCGTTGCCCGCCAGGTGCAGTCGATCCTCCAGCGCTACAAGTCGCTGCAGGACATCATCGCCATCCTGGGCATGGACGAGCTGTCGGAAGAGGACAAGCAGACCGTGGCCCGCGCCCGCAAGATCGAGCGCTTCCTGTCGCAGCCCTTCTTCGTCGCCGAAGTGTTCACCGGCGCGCCGGGCAAGCTCGTCGACCTCGCCGACACCATCAAGGGCTTCAAGGGCCTCTGCAACGGCGACTACGATCACCTGCCGGAAGCCGCCTTCTACATGGTCGGTGGCATCGAGGAAGCAGTCGAGAAGGCACAGCGCCTGGCGGCCGAAGCGGCTTAATCAAGGGAATAGGGAGTAGTCAGTAGTCAGTAGTGAATAGCAGCTGGGTGATCGGGACGGTTCCCTCTCTCCCTACTTCCTACTCACTATTCCCTACTCACTAAATTGACATGGCTGAAGCTTTCAAATTCGAACTGGTCTCGCCGGAGCGCCTGCTGGTTTCCACTGAGGTCGAATCCGTCGTCATTCCGGGTGCCGAAGGCGAGATGACCGTGATGGCGCATCACGCGCCCGTCATGACCACGATCAAGCCGGGTGTCGTCACGGTGAAGACCGCTTCGGGCGGCGAAGAACGCTATGTCGTGTTCGGCGGTTTCGCGGACATCGTTCCGGCCGGCTGCACGCTGCTGGCGGAATCGGCTGTCGCCGTGAAGGATGTCGACCGCGCCGATCTCGCCCGCCGCATCCAGGAAGCCAAGGAAGATGCCGCCGACGCCAAGGACGACCAGGCGCGCAGCAAGGCCGAGCAGTTCCTTAGCCAGCTGACCACGCTGGAAGGCGCGATTCTTCCGGCCTGAAACTTGCTTCCAATGACTGATTGAAAAGCGGGGCCTTGCCTCGCTTTTTTGTTTGTTGGACAGTCGGACTTGGCGAGGGGGACGGCCGATGACCAACGAAACAGCTGCGCGAGAACCAGCTTCGCGATCCCGGTGGTCGACCGCTCTGGTATCGGCGTTTGGCGGTCCCTTCGGTGGGTTCCTCTGGATCGGCAGCGGCAGACTGGCGGTCGCCAGCCTGATGGTGTTCAGCGCCATCTTTTTCGCGTGTGTCTATACAGGATTTCCGGTGTTGCCGGGCGTCGATCTTGGCCCGGTAGCCAACCTTTCCAGTATTGGTTTGATGCTCCTGTCGGTCGGGCTCGTTGTGCCCTTCACGCGTCGCTTCAAGCCCGACAAGTGGTTTGCGCACGGGCTTTGGGTGCTGGTGCTTGTCTTTTTGACCACTTACCCGTTTGCATTTTCAATACGCGCGTTCCTGTTCCAGCCGTTTTCCATGCCGTCCGGCAGCATGGTGCCGACGCTGGTGGAGGGAGACTATTTCTTTGTCTCCAAATTCGCCTACGGCTACGGTCGCTACAGTGTGCCCTTTGGGCTGTTGCCGGTCGATGGCCGCATATTCGGCGCCGAGCCAAGGCGAGGCGATATCATGGTTTTCAGGGTGCCGACTAACCCAGACATAGACTACGTCAAGAGACTCATCGGTTTGCCCGGTGACAGGATTCAGATGATCGATGGCGTGCTCCACATTAACGGTGTGGCGGTGAAGCTTGAGGCTGTCGGCGATTATTCGTCGGAAGAGGTAAAATCGGCGAAGCTACAGCGGGAAATACTGCCGGAGGGAGTTTCCTATCTGGTGATCGACCTGGCCGACAATTCGGTCGGCGACAACACACGCGAGTTTGTGGTGCCCGTGGGAGAGTATTTCACGTTGGGCGACAATCGCGACAACTCCAACGACAGCCGCTTCCAAATGGGCCTCGTTCCCTACGAAAATCTCGTCGGCAAGGCGGTGCGCCTGTTCTGGAATTCGCGAGGCGTGGAATATTCTTCCCGGCAGACGTTGGACGGTTCGGCTGCCAAATAGCCCGTATCGGGTCCCGCCTTGACTATTCAGTTCCTATTCCCAACGCGGCGAAGGCCAGTGTCGGACCGTCCCGTCGCAGGTGAACGAGATGGACGGCCACGAGTTCAATCAGCGTCTGGCGCTCGGCGTGATCCCTGGCGAAGCCGGCCAAGTCGAACACCACCGTCACGGTTTCGTTCGCCGGCAATTGCTGGTCCAAAAGCGCCGTCAACGCCGCATCGAGCGGGTCGGTGAAATGGTTTTCGGGCAAGGTTTTTCCGCGTGCGGCGCAGGCGGCGATCCAGGCCGCCACCACCAGCGTGAGATGCACGAACTCAGTACCGGCTTCGAGGCACTCGATGGCGGAGGCGATGATGCGCTGCGGCAGCTTCTGGCTGCCATCATTGGCGATCTGCGCCGTGCGGTGGGCGAGCGCGGTGTTAGAAAAACGCTCGGCAAGCTCGGCCGTGTAGGTCGCCGTGTCGAGCCCGGCATCTTCCGGCAATGTCGGGATGGCCTCGGCCCATAGCCCGTCGACGAACTTCCGGATCGCCGGATCGGCGAAAGCGCGGTCGACAGTGGCGTGGCCGCTGAGCAGGCCGAGATAGGCGATGCCCGAATGCGCGCCGTTGAGCAGCCTGAGCTTCATGTCCTCGAAGGGGCCGACATCGCCGACCATGGTGACGCCGAACTTTTCCCAGTCCGGCCTGCCCGCCGGAAAATTGTCCTCGACCACCCATTGGCGGAAGGGCTCGGTCATCACGGGCCAGGCATCGTCGACACCGAGTTCGCCAGCGATGCGTGCCCGGTCGGCGTCGGTGGTTGCCGGCACGATGCGATCGACCATGCTCGACGGAAAGGCGACTTCATTCGCGATGTGGTCGGCGATCCTGGTGTCGCCTGCCGTGGCAAACCTGGCATCGCGCAGCTCGGCGAATTCGGTCAGCAGCCGATGCAGTGTGGCGCCGTTGGCCGGCAGGTTGTCGCAGCACAGCACGGTGAAGGGCGCGGTGCCGGCGGCCAGTCTCCGGGCAACCGCCTCGGCGAGGAAACCATGCGCCGTCTTCGGCATCCGCGGATTGGCCAGATCATGGATGATATCGGGATGAGCGGTGTCCAATCCGCCGCCCGCGGCCCTGAGATAGGCCTTTTCGGTGATGGTCAGCGTGACGATGCGGGTGCGCGGATCGGTCAGCGTGGCCAGCACCGCGCCCGGGTCCTCCGGTGCCACCAGCATCGACTGGATAGAGCCGATGACGCGCAGCTCCTCCTCGCCACTGCTGCGGATCGCCAGCGTGTAGAGCCCGTCCTGCGGCGACAGCGCGTCGCGCGTGTCGGGGCTGCGCAAGGAGACGCCGACGATGCCCCACTCCGTTTCGCCCGCCGCCAGGCACTCGTCGACATAGGCGGCCTGATGGGCGCGATGGAAGGCGCCGACGCCGAGATGCACGATGCCCGGCGCAACCGTGCCGCGATCATATCGAGGTGCGACGACCCCGGCCGGCAGCGCATGCGCCGTGCGGTTGGAAAGGCGGCGGTCTGTCATCGGTACGCGGCGCTCGTCTGACTGGTGATCTTGCTGGGCGGATCGGCAACCGACGTAACATCGCCGGCCTTTGCCCACAATGCTCAGCTTTGCTCAAAAGTCATCATACAACAGTCTAATTTTTGTATGTTGACATAATTTGTAGCCGACCCTACCGATAGCGCCCTGGGAGGATCGCCGTGGCGCTGACCGATGCGGATTTGCTGTTTCCCGCCGAGGGGCATCCGCGCTCGATCGCCCGCGATCTCTATGCCGGGATCAAAGACCTGCCGCTCGTCAGCCCGCACGGCCACACCGATCCGCGCTGGTACGCGCTCAACGAGCCATTCCCGGACCCTGCGCAATTGCTTATCGTCCCGGACCACTACATCTTCCGTATGCTGTTCAGTCAGGGCGTTCGGCTCGAGGATCTCGGCGTGCCGACCCTCGAAGGCGCGCCGGTGGAGACCGACGGCAGGACGATCTGGCGACGCTTCGCCGAACACTATTATCTCTTCCGTGGCACGCCGACCCGGCTGTGGTTCGACCATGTGCTCGCCGATCTGTTCAGTATCGAAGAGCCGCTGGATGCAACGACGGCCGACCGCCATTACGACACGATCGCGACGGTGCTGCAGTGGGAGAATTTCCGCCCGCGTGCGCTGTTCGAGCGCTTCAACATCGAGGTCATCTCGACCACCGAAGGCGCGCTCGACGATCTCAGATGGCACCAGATGATCCGCGACAGCGGCTGGGAAGGCCGCGTTATCACCGCCTATCGGCCGGATGCCGTCGTCGATCCCGACTTCGAAGGGTTTTCGGCCAATCTCGACCGGCTCGGCGAAATCACAGGCTGCGATACGGGGAGCTGGGCCGGCTATCTTGAGGCGCATCGCCAGCGGCGCGCCTTCTTCAAGAGCTTCGGTGCGACCTCGTCGGATCATGGCCACCCGACGGCCGAGACCGCCAATCTTTCCGATGCGGCGGCGCAGGAGCTGTTCGACCGCATCCGCCGCGGCTCGCAGGATGAGCGCGAGCGCAAACTGTTCCGCGCCCAGATGCTGACCGAGATGGCCAAGATGAGCCGGGATGACGGGCTGGTGCTGCAGATCCATCCCGGCTCCTGGCGCAATCATTCGCCTTCCATTTTCCAGAGATTCGGCCGCGACAAGGGCTTCGATATCCCGACCCGGACCGATTATGTGACGGCGCTGAAGCCGTTGCTCGATTGCGTCGGGCTGGAGCGCGACCTGACCGTCATCCTCTTCACGCTCGACGAGACCAGCTATGCGCGCGAACTGGCGCCGCTGGCCGGCGTCTACCCGGCGCTGAAGCTCGGGCCGGCGTGGTGGTTCCACGACAGCCCGGAAGGCATGCGCCGCTTCCGCGAGATGACGACCGAGACGGCAGGCTTCTACAACACCGTCGGCTTCAACGACGACACCCGCGCCTTTCCCTCGATACCGGCGCGCCACGACGTGGCGCGGCGTGTCGATTGCGCATTCCTGGCGCGGCTCGTCGCCGAACATCGATTGCGCGAGGGCGAGGCGCATGAATTGGCCCGCGACCTTGCCTACACGCTCGCGAAGAAAGCGTACCGGCTGTGAGCCGGGCGTTTCGGTTTTCAAAGGGAGGAAAGTCATGGCGCATTTTTCGAAACTGATGGCAGCCACATTCGCCTTCGGCTCGCTGCTGGTCGGCATTGCCAACGCCGGGACCGTATTGCGATCGTCGGATACGCATCCGGACGGCTATCCGACGGTCGAGGCGGTCAAATACATGGGCGACCTGATCAAGCAGCGCACCAATGGCCGCTATTCGGTCGAGGTCTATCATTCGGCGCAACTTGGCGAGGAGAAGGACACGATCGAGCAGACGCAGGCCGGGGTCATCGACCTCGACCGCGTCTCGATGGGGCCTTTCAACGGCATCGTGCCGGAGACCGCAGTGCCGTCACTGCCCTACATGTTCCGTTCGGTCGAGCACATGCGCCACGTCATGGACGGGCCCATCGGCGACCAGATCCTGAAGGCGTTCGAAACGCATGATCTCGTCGGTCTGGCCTTCTACGATTCCGGGGCGCGTTCCTTCTACAACACCAAGAAGGACATCACCTCGATCGCCGACCTGAAAGGCATGAAGTTCCGCGTCATCCAGTCGGACGTGTTTGTCGACATGGTCAATGCGCTGGGCGCCAATGCCACGCCGATGGCCTATGGCGAGGTCTATTCGGCGTTGCAGACCGGCGTCATCGACGGTGCCGAGAACAATTGGCCGAGCTTCGAATCCGCCAAACATTACGAAGTCGCGAAGCACTATACGATGGACCAGCACCAGATCGTGCCGGAAGTGCTCGTCATGTCGAAGGCAAGCTGGGAGAAGCTCTCGCCGGAAGACCAGGGGATCGTGCGGCAAGCGGCCAAGGACAGCGTCGTCAAGATGCGCGAACTGTGGGACGCACAGGAGAAGAAGTCGCGCGGCATCGTCGAGGCCGCCGGCGTCAAGGTCAGCGAAATCGACAAGCAGCCGCTGATCGATGCGATGAAGCCGGTCTACGACAAGTATCTGTCGACGCCCGAGCTGAAGGACCTGGCCGCGCGCATACAGGCCGAGAAATGAGCGGGACGGGCAATGGGCCGAGCAGCGCGGAAACCACCGCGCTGCCTTCGATCAACGCGGCCAAGGGATTCTGGCGCGGTGTGGAGCGCGTGCTCTCCGGGCTCGCCCGGCTGGCCCTGTGGGTCAGCGGCGCCGGATTGACGCTGATGACGATCATCATCTTCTGGCAGGTTTTCTCGCGCTATATGCTGAACCGCTCGCCGAGTTGGACGGAATCCTTTTCCGTGCTCCTGATGGGCTGGTTCATCTTCCTGGGTGCGGCCGTCGGGGTGCGTGAACGCACGCATCTCGGCTTCGATGTGCTGCTTTATGTCCTGCCCACCTCGGCCAAGGCGGTGCTGCGCAGCATTTCGGACATCGTCGTGTTCGCTTTCGGTGCCGGCATGATCGTCTACGGGGTCCAACTGGCCAAACTGACATGGAACACGGTGATGCCTTCGCTTGCGCTGCCCGGCGGCGTCAGCTTCCTGCCGGTCATTTTGGGCGGTGCGTTGGTCTGCCTGTTTTCACTGGAGCGGCTGGCCGGGCGTTTTGCCGGCCTGCCCGTCGACGCGGATATCTATGCAACCGGCGAGGAGCTTTGAACAATGGCGCTGGCCGTCCTCTTCGGTACATTCGTGTTCCTGCTGGTCATCGGCACGCCGATCGCGTTCTGTCTCGGCGTCGCCAGCTTCGCGACGATCCTGACGCTCGGCCTGCCGCCCGTCGTGGTGTTCCAGCGGCTCAATTCCGGCGTCAGCGTCTTTTCGCTCATGGCCATCCCGTTCTTCATCTTCGCGGGCGACCTGATGGTGCGCGGTGGCATCGCCGCAAGGCTGGTGGCGCTGGCGGGATCGCTGGTCGGCCATCTGCGCGGCGGCCTCGGGCAGGTCAACATAGCGGCCTCGACGATGTTTGGCGGCATTTCCGGCTCGGCGGTCGCGGATGCTTCGGCGGTCGGCGGGCTGATGATCCCGCAGATGAAGGCGCGCGGCTACGGCATCGACTACGCCGTCAACATCACCTCGGTCGGCGCAATCATCGCCCTTTTGATTCCGCCCTCGCACAATATGATCATCTATTCCATCTCTGCTGGCGGCCGCATCTCGATCGCGGACCTTTTCACGGCTGGCGTCCTGCCGGGTCTGCTGCTGGCGCTGTCGCTGATGGTAACGGCGTATTGGGTCGCAAGCCGCCGAGGGTATCCGACGGAACCCTTCGCCGGCTTCGGCCGGGCGTTGCAGTTGCTTGTCGCCGCCATTCCCGGCCTCATCCTGATAGGCATAATCTTCGGCGGCGTCAGGTCCGGCGTCTTCACCGCGACCGAAAGCTCGTGCATCGCCATCGTCTATGCTTTCCTGGTGACGTTGATCGTCTACCGCTCGATGAGTTGGGGCGATTTCGTCGCGGCCACGACGGCGGCGGTGCGTACCACCGCCATGGTGCTGATGATCATCGGCTGTGCGGCTGCCTTCGGCTGGTTGCTCGCCTATCTTCGCGTGCCGGCCGCGCTCGTCGCCTTCCTGCAATCGGTGTCCAGCGACAAGCTGGTCATTCTCCTGCTGATCAATGTCGTGCTTTTGATCCTGGGCACCTTCATGGACATGTCGCCGCTCATCATCATCACGACCCCGATCTTCCTGCCGGTCGTCATGGCCTATGGCGTCGATCCCGTCCATTTCGGCGTGATCCTCATCCTCAATCTCGGCATCGGCCTTTGCACGCCGCCGGTCGGCGCGGTTCTGTTCGTCAGCTGCGCCATCGGGCGTATCCCGATCTGGACAGCGATGCGCTCGATCTGGCCATTCTATGGAGCGGCCTTCGTCGTGCTGATGCTTGTCACCTACGTGCCGGAAATTTCATTGTGGCTGCCGAGCCTGTTCCACTAGGAGATCGCCACGTGTCCGATACCGCGCGCGACCTCAGGGTCGAGAGAAAACCCAAGCTGTCGGAGACCGTCGTGGCGGCGATCCGCAGGCAGCTTCAGGCGGGCGAGATCCTCGCCGGCCACAAACTGCCCACCGAAGGCCAACTGACCGGAACCTTCGGCGTCAGCCGCACCGTCATCCGCGAGGCCTTGGCCAAGCTTGCCGCCGACGGCCTGGTCGAGCCGCGCCAGGGCGCCGGCGTCTTCGTCACCGAGCACATCTCGACGATGTTCGGTGCGCTTGCCGCCGACATGGGCAGCAAGGATTCGATCGCCCTCAACGTGCTCGAAGTGCGCCTGGCGATCGAGATCGAATCGGCCGGGCTCGCCGCCATCCGCCGCAACGCCGCTCAGGAAGCGGCGATCCAGGAAGCCTTCTTTGAATTCGAGCGGCTGCTGCTCGCCAGCGAGCCGACCGGTCCGGCCGATCTTGCCTTCCACCGCGCCATCGCCAGCGCCACCAACAATCCGTTCTACGTCGAGATGCTCGACGTGCTCGGCCGCCGCGCCATTCCGTGCGACGTGACCTCGCCCTGGTCCACCGAACTGGTGCAGTCCGACAGCTATCAGCGCGGGCTGCAGCGCGAGCATCTGGTGATTCTCGATGCGATTACATCGGGCGATGCCGAAGCCGCGCGCGAGGCGATGCGCGCCCATCTGGGCGCCAGCCAGCAACGCTACCGAGAGCGTCTGCACGCGCGACAGGCTTATTACGCCCGTTCGGTCAAGGCGGCCGCCGGCGAATGATCCATCGGAAGTCAGGACGGAAATGAGCCAGAACCTTACCGACTATACATCGCGCTTCGCCATTGATCCGGTTGCCGCCGCGGCCATGGGAACGGACGAACTGCGGCACAATTTCCACATCGGGGACCTGTTCCAGCCAGGCCGCATCAACCTGACCTACACTCATTATGACCGCATGGTCGTCGGTGGCGCCATGCCGGTGGCGACAGCGTTGCGGCTGGAAGCGATCAAACCGACCGGGACCAAAGGTTTTCTCGATCGCCGCGAACTGATCGCCGTCAACATCGGCGGCGCCGGCACGATCGAAGCAGGCGGCCAGTCCTTCGAATTGCAGGCGCGCGACATGCTCTATCTCAGCATGGGCACCAATGATGTGGCGTTCGCCTCGGATGACAAGGCCGCGCCGGCCAAGTTCTACCTGCTCAGCGCGCCAGCGCACCAGGCACATCCCAACCGGCTGATCCGCGTCAGTGACGCCAGGCGCCTCGACCTCGGCAGCAAGGATGCCTGCAACGAGCGTTCGATCTTCCAGTTCATCCATGCCGAAGGGGCACAGACCTGCCAGCTTGTCGTCGGCATGACGCAACTGGCGCCCGGCTCCATCTGGAACACCATGCCGTGCCATGTGCACGACCGCCGCATGGAGGCCTATCTTTACTTCGACCTGGCCGAGGCGGCACGCGTCTTCCATTTCATGGGCGAGCCGGACGAAACGCGCCATATCGTCATGCGCAACGAGGAAGCGGTGCTGTCGCCGGGCTGGTCGATCCATTCGGGCGCGGGCACCTCCAACTATGCCTTCATCTGGGCCATGGCCGGTGACAATGTCGACTATACCGACATCGAGCCCGTGACGATGGAAGAGCTGCGGTGAGCGATCTCTCCGCCTTCAGCCTTGCCGGCAAGCGTATTCTCGTCACCGGCGCCAACACCGGCATCGGCCAAGGCATTGTCCTCTCGATCGCGCGCGCGGGCGGCACGGTGGTCGGCGTCGGCCGCTCGTCGATGGACGATACGGCGAGCAAGGTCGCGGCCATCGGTGCCGGATTCGAGGCGGTGAGCGCCGACCTTGCCGACACGGCGGCCGCCGGACCGATGCTTGATCGGGTGTGGGACGAAAGCGGGCCGCTCGACGGGCTGGTCAACAATGCCGGCATCATCCGGCGCGCCGATGCCGTCGATCTGACCGAGACCGACTGGGACGACGTCATGGACGTCAATTTGAAGACGGTGTTTCTGCTTTGCCAGTCCTTCGCCAGGCGCGCGCTTGCCGATGGTCGCCGGGGCAAGATAGTCAACATCGCCTCGGTGCTGAGTTTCCAGGGCGGCATCCGCGTTGCCTCCTACACCGCCTCGAAACACGGCGTGCTCGGCATCACCCGCCTGCTCGCCTGCGAATGGGCGGCCAAGGGCATCAATGTCAATGCCATCGCGCCGGGCTATGTCGAGACAAACAACACGCTGGCGCTGCGGGCCGATCCCGAGCGCAGTGCCGCCATTCTCGGGCGCATTCCAGCGGGGCGGTGGGGCGAGCCGTCGGACATTGGCGATGCCGCCGTCTTCCTGCTGGCACGGGCTTCCGACTATATGCATGGCGGGGCGGTGCCGGTGGATGGCGGCTGGCTGGCGCGATGAGGAGAGAACATGACCAAGACCAAGATCTTCGCGCATGCCGGCGAGGGCGCCTGGACGCCGACGCCCGACGGCAACAGGCGGCGCGTTCTCCTCTCCACCGATGAGCTGATGCTGGTTGAATTCGGCTTCGACAAGGGCGGCGTCGGCGCCGTGCATTCGCACGCGCATGTCCAGGCAAGCTACGTCGCCGAGGGCCGCTTCGAGGTGACCATCGACGGGCGGACGGAAATTCTCGAGGCCGGCGGCGCCTTCATCGTGCCGTCCGGTCTGGTGCATGGCGTCAAGGCGCTGGAAGCGGGACGGCTGGTCGACAGCTTTACGCCGCACCGTGCCGATTTTCTTGCTCTAAATCAAAGCGATAGAGCATGATGTCGTCCGAAAACCGCTTCACAGTTTTCGGCATCATGCTTTAGCCGAGGACTTGCCCTGCCAATCTGGGAGATCGAGTGCGGGCACATGACCCGCGCCCCAAGAGAGGCGCGGGTTGTTGCCTGGGCGCTTGTGGCGCCGCGGTACTCAAGACATGACCGCAGGATGCGAAGCCTGCCGCATCGTGGTGAAGATAAGCTTAATGCGCCGTACAACCGACGGCTGCCTTCGGTCAGGTGATGTGCCGGAGCAGGCTGAAAATCCGCTCGAACGTCTTGCCGTAGGGCGGGCGCAGCAGGGCGCCGGCGCTCAGGCGCGACTGCAGGAAAACCGGCTTCTCCTTGCTGAAGGTGCGGAACCCCCATTCGCCGTGATAGGCGCCCATGCCGCTGGCGCCGACACCGCCGAAAGGCTGGTTCTCCTGCACCAGATGCAGCATGCAGTCGTTGATGGTGACGCCGCCGGCGACGGTCTCGCGCAAGATACGCCGGCGGTTGGTGCTGTCGTTGCCGAACCAGTAGAGCGCGAGCGGCCGGTCGGCCTGGTTCACATGGCTGATCGCCTCGTCGACGGTGGCATATTCGACGATCGGCAGCACCGGGCCGAAAATCTCCTCGCGCATCAGCCGCAAATCCGGGCCGGCATTGCTGACCAGGGTCGGCAAAAGTTTGCGGCTCGCGGCTCCGAAGTCCTCGCCGGCCGGATTGATTTCGACGACATCGGCACCGGCATCGCGGGCTTCCGCGATCATGGCGCGCAGGCGCTGAAAATGCCGGTCGCTGATGATGGCGGTGTAGTCGGGGTTGTCGCGCAGCGTCGGGTAGAGCCGCGCCACCGCGGCAGCGAGTTTGGCGGCGACCGTGCCGGCCTGCCCCTTGGGCACCAGCAGATAGTCCGGTGCGATGCAGGTCTGCCCGGCATTGAGCAGCTTGCCATAGGCGACGCTGGCCGTTGCCGCATCGAGATCGCAGGAGGGATCGAAGATCGCCGGCGACTTGCCGCCGAGTTCGAGCGTGACCGGAGTGAGGTTGGCGGCCGCGGCGATCGCGACCTGGCGGCCGACCGCGGTCGAGCCGGTGAACAGCAGATGATCGAACGGCATCGACACGAAGGCCTTGCCCATCTCGGCATCGCCGGGGATGACGCTCAACTCGTCCGGGGCGAAGTGCTCGCCGGCCAGCCTGGCGAGCAGCGCCGAGAAGGCCGGCGTCAGTTCGGACGGCTTTACCAGCACGCGGTTGCCGGCGGCGAGCGCCGCCGTGACCGGCGCGACGGCAAGCTGGAACGGGTAGTTCCAGGGCGACACGATGCCGACGACGCCGAGCGGCTGTGGCACGAGGCGATTGCGGCCCGGCAGGAACGGCAAGGCGGTGGCGACACGACGTTCCCGCATCCAGCCGCTCAGATGAGACAGCGTGTGGCGGATGCCGGCGCGCACGACAAACAGTTCGGCAAGGCGCGTCTCATGCGCCGAGCGGCCGCCAAAGTCGGCACCGATCGCGGCGCAGATCTCCGCCTCATGCCGTTCGGTCAAAGCTAGCAGGCGCTTCAGCCGGTCTTTGCGAACACTCAGGTCCGGAAAGGGCTGCTTCTCGAAGGCCGTACGCTGCAGCTGGAACCGTTCACCCAGGACATCCTGTCTCACCTGCAGCATCGCGCCCTCCCTGGCTTTTGCCGGCCAAGCTTACATCCAAGCGCGAAGGAATCCAGCGGGGTGCAGGTGTCGCGGGGGAAGGTGTGCCTTCCCGGGCCACGGCCAACCAGTCCGCCGTCAACATGGATGACCGTTCCGGTTGTGTTCCGAGGATAGCTGCGCTACTCCAAAGGTTCACGCGGAGAGCATCTTGATCGATTCCCACATCCTCTCCCATCCCCGAAAAATCGCTTCCCGTCCGGAGTCCGACTGATGTCGGCACAGGCGGCGAGTGTCCGGGCCCAGGATCCCAAACGGCGCGTCCTGAAAGACGTGTTCGGCTTCGACGATTTCCGCCCCGGTCAGGCCGATGTCATGGACGCGCTGCTCGGCGGGCGCCATGTGCTGGCCGTCATGCCGACGGGTGCGGGCAAATCGCTTTGCTACCAGGTGCCGGCGCTGGTCATGGGCGGGCTCGCCCTGGTCGTGTCGCCGCTGGTGGCGCTGATGCAGGATCAGGTCGCGGCCTTGCGGCTGGCCGGCGTCGGCGCCGATACGATCAATTCCTCGCTCGACCGGGAAGCCAATGTCGCCGCCTGGCGCCGCGTGGCATCAGGCCAGACGCGGCTGCTCTACCTGGCGCCGGAACGGCTGATGACCGAGCGGATGCTCGAGGCGCTTTCCAGGCTCGAAATCAGCCTGATCGCCATCGACGAGGCACATTGCATCTCGCAATGGGGGCCGGCGTTCCGGCCTGAGTATGAGGATCTGTCGCGCCTGCGCCACATCTTCCCCAACGTGCCGATCATCGCGGTGACGGCGACGGCGGATGAGAGCACGCGCAGCGATATCGAGGCACGGCTGTTCGCCGAGCGGGTCGAAACCCTGGTGCTGGGGTTCGACCGGCCCAACATCAAGCTCGCCATCGAATCCAAGCAGGACGGCAAGCGGCAATTGCTGCGTTTCATCGAGCGTCACCCGGGCAAGAGCGGCATCGTCTACTGCCTGTCGCGCAAGAAGACGGAGGAGATGGCGGCCTTCCTGGAGAAGAACGGCGTCACCGCGCTCGCCTATCACGCCGGCATGAGCAAGGAGGCGCGCGAGGCCAATCAAAACGCCTTCATGACGCTGTCGGGCGTCGTCATGGTGGCGACCATCGCCTTCGGCATGGGCATCGACAAGCCCGATGTTGCCTATGTCTTCCATACCGACATGCCGGGCAGCCTGGAGGCCTATTATCAGGAGATCGGCCGTGCCGGCCGTGACGGGCGCAAGGCCGAGGCGCATATGCTGTACGGCCTTGGCGACATCCGCATGCGCCGGCTGTTCATCGACGACGAGGATGCTGCGGTCGAGCACAAGAAGCGCGCACATCGCCGGCTCGACACGCTGATCGGCTATTGCGAGACGGCGCAGTGCCGCCGCCAGGTGCTGCTCGGCTATTTCGGAGAAGAAGCCGAGCCTTGCGGCAATTGCGACAACTGCCTGGATCAGGTGCCGCGCGCCGATGGCGGCGCGGAAGCGCGCATCATCCTGGCCGCGGTCGCGCAGAGCGGCGAGCGCTTCGGCGCCGCCCATGTCATCGATATCCTGCTCGGCCACGAGACCGAGAAGATCCTGGCCCGCGGTCACCAGAAGCTCGCCAGCTTCGGCAGCGGCGCGGCGCACAAGAAGGATCCCTGGCTATCGCTGATCCGGCAGCTCGTCGCCGGCGGTTTCCTCGAGCCGGATCCGAGCGGCCATGGCGGCCTCGCCATCGCCGAAAAAGGCCATGCGCTCGGCCGCGGCGAGATGCCGTTCCATTACCGTGTCGAGATGCGCAGCCGCGCCTTGCGCAAGATGCGGGCGGAGGGTTCGGGCGCCAACGCCGATGGCGTCGATGCCTCGCTGCTGGCCACGCTCAAATCCCTGCGGCTGCGCCTGGCCAAGGAGCGCCAGGTGCCGGCCTATGTGGTGTTTTCCGACCGCACGCTGATCGACATGGCCGAACGCCGCCCGCGCGACCTCGACGCCTTCGCCGAGGTCCATGGCGTGGGAGGGGCGAAGCTCAAGGAGTTCGGGGAGATTTTTGTCAAGGCGATTGCCGGACACCGGTCCGACGGGTCGGTCTGAAGCCCGCACCACATCCTGCAGGCAATCCTCACATCTGTATCGACATGCCGCCATCGACGGTCAGGACGTGCCCGTTGACGAAAGACGCCGCGTCGCTGGCGAGGAAAAGCGCGGCGCCGGCGATTTCCTGCGGCCGCCCCCAGCGCTGCAGCGGAACCCGCTGGCGGGCGAAGGCGACCAGATCGGGGTTTGCCGCCATCGCGGCATTGGTCTCGGTGGCAAACATTCCCGGCGCGATGGCGTTGCTGGTCACGCCGTGGGCGCCATATTCGACGGCAATGCTGCGCATCAAGCCGGTCAGTCCCTGCTTGGCGGCGGGATAGATGGCATCGCCGGGTCGCGCCATCTCACCGACGATCGAGGTCACCGCGATCAGCCGGCCATGACCCTGGGCCTTCATGATCTCCGCCGCATCGCGTGACAGCGAGATCGCCGACAACAGATCCGTCCTGATCAGATCGAGAATGTCGTCGTCGTTGAAGGCGGCGAGCGGCCGCCTGTCGCGAGCGCCGACATTGTTGACGAGGACGTCGAGCCGGCCTCGGGTCTTGCTGATCTCGGCAATCATCGCGCGGCCCGCCCCGATGTCGGCGACGTCGAAGACCGCCGCTTGCGCACTGCCGCCATTTGCGGTGATGGCGGCGACGGCGCTATCGAGCGTCGCTGCGGTGCGTCCAGTCATCACGACATGGGCTCCGGCTTCGACAAAGGCACGCGCAATCTCGAAACCGAGGCCGCGTCCGCCGCCGGTGATCAGGGCCACGCGCCCCTTCAGGGAAAATCGATCGAAAATGCTCACAACCGGCGGCCTCTGCACGCATGGGACGGAAACCGATCCCATGCGGCAATCGGCGGCTTGTTGCCAGCCTACCGTTCAATCGAAGCCGGTCAAATGAACTTCATTTCGTTTCGTCTCGGGAGCTTGTCTGTTTGCCGAGCCGACGGAACGCCGCGCCGAAATTGCGCGCACTGGCGGCGAAATTCGCGCAGCTAATTTGACAAACTTTGCCAAAGTATGCCATACCGTAGGTCATCGGAGATGGCTATGGCGACAATGAACGTGTCCTTGCCCGATCCCATGAAAGACTGGGTCGAGGCGCAAACCAAGACAGGCCGCTATGCCAATGCGAGCGACTATGTGCGGGATCTGATCCGCCGGGATCAGGAGCGCAATGACAAGATCGCGGCCATGCAGCGCTTCGTCGATGACGGTCTGAAAAGCGGCATCGGCACTCGTTCCAAGGACGCGCTTTTCGCCGAGGCGCTGACGCGGGCCAATGCGCCGCGCGGCAATTGACCATGGGATTTCGCCTCTCTGTAGCGGCGGAAGAAGATATTATCGCTATCGCTGAAGAGGGTATGCGTCTGTTCGGCGCAGAGCAGGCCGGACTGTATCATGAGCAGATGTTTGCGATCCTTGACCTGATCGCTGCCAATCCCCGCATGGCCCGGGAGCGCCATGAGATATCCCCGCCGATGCGCATCCACCCGTTCAAGGCCCACCTTGTCGTCTACAGGATCGAAGCAGACGGCCATATTCTCATTGTCCGGATACGTCACGGACACGAGGATTGGTCAGGCGATGTCCCTTAGGCCGGACCAAGCCCAGGCTGCGACATCTTTCGGGGTGTCGGGCAATTTATGAAGTAGGGTGGCGGAGAGGGAGGGATTCCCTTTCACCTCTATGATACTGAAAATACTAGTCTTTTCGCGCTTTTTGTTACACAGTTTGTTACACAGCTACAACTACGATTTATAACCGCTCTAAGCTCGCAGCTTTTGGGCTCGCCTGCCCAATCCATCCGATCTGTCGAAACCGATGGCTTGTAGGACACTCCCGCGTGTGTACGTTGGGGCTTGGGTCAGAAGGTGACCCACAGCAAAGACGGGAGCGCCGCAGCGCAAAAGATCTCATCGGTCAAGGAACAGATAGTGAAGTAGCCTGTGACAATCGGCGCCAGCATCACCTCCAAAGCCGACCAGGAAAAACCCGCAAAAAACGTCGCCCTCAGATACCCCGTCGGCAATGAATATGGGACCGAAGTTGCGCGGCAGATCGGGCGTTAGATGCCTTCATGACATCTGAACCTGAGCAGGCTCCTACGCCGCGAGCCGGCACATTTCCGAACGGAGTTTCGTCCGGCTGCGCAAAAAGGTGCCCTGTCGAGACTTACTTGTTGGCCAAATGGCTTAGCAGGGACGAACTCGTGAAGAGATTGATAATGCAACACTATCAGTCGTTGTGCTGATCCGACAGGCTGTGCGTTTTGGCACGAAAATCATGGCGAAAAGCGCACCGGCACTTTACTCTCCAAATTATGATTCGCCTCGATCCCGCGACCGCCAGCTCCTCTGCGCCGCCCTCCGTTCCCGCGTGGGCGATCACAAGCGCCGGCGCGCCGAGTGACGGCGACGCCGCCTTCCGGGCCGGCGCCGCCCTGGGTGCCCTCGACACGCTCGCCCGCGCGCAGGCAGCCTGGGCCGGCGCTTGGCGGCAGCGGCTGGCGGTTCGCTGCGCCGCCTCCAGCATGCGGCTCGCCGGCCGCGCCGAGGATGCGGCCGCCTTGCGCGATGCCTGGCATTTGCGTCCCCTACGTGCTGACCCCGGTCCCGCAGGCGCCGTCTTTGGCGCCTGGCGGCAGTTGGCCAGGCAGCCGCCCGCCGCTACGCCCGGCCGGCTCGGGAAGATACTCGACCAGCTTGGCCTCCATTGGGACGGCGCCGCGCTCGCCGACCTTTGCACGCAGATCGAAAAACTCGGGGTATCCCAGCGGTCGGCGCCATTCGACGCCGCGGCGATCGCCGCTGAGGTCGTCGCCATGCGTCCCGATGCCGAAGTCTTTGGCTGGTGGCTCGCCGACCTGGTACTGGCGCAACGCCTGGGCTGGCCGCAGCCCCTGCCGCTCCTAATGGCGCAGGGTTTTGGACCATCTTTCCGCACCGAGGCCGGCGGTGGCCGGCGCATCCGGCCCGGGGACAAGAATTTTGAGCGGGCGGTTTGCATCGCGCTCGTCGCGGCCGCCGCGGACGCTTGTCGGTTGGCCGCCGAGCTGTCGCGCCGGGCCGAAAAACTCCTGGCGGTGGCGCCGAAACTGCGCGCCAAAGGCGCCGGCGACGTAATCTTTCTGCTGCTCAGTGAAGACGCCGTGTCCGGATCGCTGACGACGGACAATCTGTCGCGCTTTGCATCGCGACGGCTGTTCGAACGGCTGCAGCAACTGGAGGTCGTGCGCGAGCTCTCCGGCCGCCCCACATTCCGGCTGTTCGGGCTGTAGCGATGAGCGAAGCGTCCGCCCGCCGCAAGCCAAACGATCAGCCGGCGCTGCTCGACACCGAACTGGAACATCTGCCGCCGGAGCTGCGCTGGTGCGAATGGATGGCCCGCGTCGAAGCGGTGATCTTTGCGGCAAATGAACCGGTGACACGTAGTGTCCTCGCGCGGGTGGTGGGAAAAAACTGCAATATCGAGCTGATCATCGACGACATTCGCGCCGAACTCGCCGGCCGCCCTTACGAGCTGGTCGCGGTCGCCGGCGGCTGGCAGCACCGGACCAAAAAGGTTTTTGGCGACGCCATTCACGCAGCCTTCGGCACGGCAGCGGGCGAGGGAGCAAAAGAACTGTCGCAGGCGGAGGCGCTTGTCTTGATGTGCATTGCCTATTTCCAGCCGATCACCCGTGGCGAGCTGTCGAGCTTTTTCGGCAAGGAGGTGTCACGTGACCTGATCGGCGTGCTGCGCGCTGAGCAGCTGGTCGCCTCGGGGCCGCGCAGCCCGCAGCCGGGCGCGCCCTACACCTATGTGACGACCAAAACTTTTCTGTCGCAGTTCGGGCTCGACACGCTGCGCCAGCTGCCGGATTTCGAGGCGCTCGAGGACGCCGGGCTGCTGTCGAAGGAGAAGCTGCTGGATCATCCCAGGGTTTGCAGATATCGACGATGATGGCGCCAGCGCCGCGCTCGACGAATAGATGATCCCATCACGGCGGGACACACGCGATCTCGCCGCTCGTCACATAGAAGATTGCGCCACGCACGCCGTCTGGTCTCGCCGGCTGGGTCCTTCGCGTGACGGAAGGGAGGTGGCGGCACGCGTCCGCTTGTCGATGAAGGATAAGCGAACAGGCAATTGATCGAGCCTGGTCGCACATGTCGATCACCATTGAGAGCTCTCGAAGGGAGAAAGTTCAATTGAACCACGTCTACCTTGAGCTTCTCGCGACGATTGAGGCGTTAAGATCCAGCCCATCGGGGCGACCATTCAGACGCTGATGGACAAGGTTCGCGACCTTTCACAGACGATCAAAGCCCTGAAAGACGATCTCCACCAGACAGCCGGCTATGGCCTGCTAAGAACCTAGCCAGCCGGCGAGTGCCCATCCCGGCCATTGTCAGCGAGGCGGCCATCCCAACAAGATCGCCTTGCCGCCACCGCCAATGGCGGATGCTGACAGCAGCGCCATAAGAACGCCAACGTAGATGGGGAAGATCATCCTCGGGCTATTCGTCCTTCCAAATGACAGTCTTCCCCCGAAAATCCCAATGAAATTTGAGGTTGGCTTTCAGTACCTCGGTGGGGATCCTCGGCTCGATCGCTGTGTGGAGAGCGTTATACGTTTCTCGGCAGAAGCTCGGCGGCGGGACATTCAGCTTGTACCCCGACGGGTACCTAAAATCTTGCTGAGAATTCATCAGGTCAAGGTTGTTGGCAATCATCTTCACGTTCCCAATCGGCGGCATTCCTAGGGCCACTGCGGCTTCGTAAATGTCCTCGATCTTGTGACCGAAGCCGAGCCGGAGACCGCGTTTCGACACGCCCTTTGAAGCTAGATACGCTTTCAAGAGGAGTTCTAGGTGTGAGCTTTCGAGAGGTTGTCCATTCGGACCGGACCGAGGAGACTGGAGTTACCACGCTTCAGCATCCATC
>NZ_VFTB01000008.1:0-435284 GCF_007003945.1 Mesorhizobium sp. WSM4307 | reverse complement strand
ACGGCGTTCACGGTGACGCTGTCTGGCACGACGGTGACGCTGACGTCGTTGGTTGCCCTTGAGCACTCGAACGCGCCGCAAGGCGTCGGCGAGGACAACACCCTCGACCTCGGCACTCTGATCAACGTGGTGTCGACGGTGACGGTGACGGACGGCGACAACGACGTCGTGTCGTCGCAAAGCGCCAGTTCGGGGCTGTCGCTGACCTTCGACGACACCGATCCGACGATCACGGCTGCGTTCGACGCCGATCCCGTTGCCCAGGGCATCCAAACCCCCGAGCATCTGGGCAACGCGGTGGGACAGACGGCCAGCGGGACCTTCGGGTACGACATGGTGGACAAGCACACGGTTGCAGAATATGCGGCGGGTGCTAGCGACTTTGTCGATATCAACGATACCCTCGCAGGTGTGCAGATCACCCTGACGGGTACGGTAGACAACGCGCAGACCCCCGGCATCACCCAAGCGGTCGCAACCCTCACGGGTGAGACTGTTTCATCTGCGTCGTTTGACTTCTCGTTCCACTACGACAAGGATCCGATCACGGCTGGCGTGCAGGACGCTACGGCGGCCGGCACTCTCGTCTTCGACAAGGCTGCCGACACCTACGCCTTCACCCTGACCGACCTGATCGAGGGGTTCAGCTTCGACGTGCTGCACACCAGCGATTTGGTGAATAAGGCACCCATCGGCAACACGGGACACCCGCTGATCGTCGCGGAGCAACTGACGCCGAACGGCGATCCGGATCCGTTCTTCGTGCAGTTCACCGCAAACTCGACAACCAATTCCATCGGGTTCGGCTTCAACTCGACCGGCGACGGAGCGACCGTTGGTGACACCACGTTCAACAACGGCGGTGCCACCCACGACATGATCACCAACACCCACGAGGACTGGGTGTCGGCAACCCAGGCAACAAACGGGGTCGCCGGTGATACAATCCAGAAGGGCGAAGCTCTGACATTGCGGTTCTTCACGGAGAACATCCTGCCGGATGTAAACCCGCAGGCCACCGACGGTGGCACGGAGCGGATTGACCCGACCGCGAAGGCCAGTGGTGTTGTTATCAAGTTCGACGGCATCGGCAGCAGTGAAGACCTGGTCCTGATCCTCGACCTGAAGGACGCCAACGGGAACGAGATAACGAGGGCGGTCAACGTGGAGAACTCGGACCTGATCAAAGGGAACGCCAATGTCCCCGCCCCGTACAACCACGAATTCACGCTCGATAACAACGATGCCTTGCTCATCATCGAACAGAACGACTACACGGTCGCTGGCGAGACCTACCAGATACAGGGCATCCAGATCATGCAGAGCGCCAACGGGTTGCAGGGTAGCGCCATCAACCTGGAAGGGGGCATCGGAGCTAGTCACGGCAGCAATGCCACCAGCAACCTGACGGCTTGGGACCCGACCGATAACGATGTCCTGAAGATCGTGGACATCGGGTTTGTGCAGCAGACCAGTGGGACATTCAACGCCAACCTCGACTTCAGCTTCGCACTGGCAGACGCGGACGGCGATCCGACTGCAACGCAGCACATCCCAGTGACCATCAGCAACGATTACATCGTCTAAGCACTGAACCAAGGGGAGGCAGTTAAAGCTGCCTCCCCTCCCCCTGTAGAAATAGTCGCGTGCCTCGCGCGTATCGACGACTCCGTCGGGGCACGGAATTTCCCGGGCGTAAGTGGAACCTCCTGCAACCCCACGCAGAGCAGAGACATAAGATGGTGAAACCAGCTAACCCGCATCCCTCTGCCCTGCAGGTGGTGATGAAAGAGGCCAGACGCGCCATCCGGCCACTTATCTGGTTCAGCGGCGGCATCAACATGCTGATGCTGACCGGGGCGCTGTACATGCTTCAGGTCTACCACCGCGTGTTGGGCAGCCACAGCACCGAGACACTGGTCGTGTTGACGTTAATGGCGGCGACGGCGCTCGCGACAATGGCGGCACTAGAAGTGGTGCGCCAGCGGCTGCTCGGCAAAGTCGGAACGTGGATGAACGCGCGGTTGGCGCCGGTTCTCCTGACCGCATCGGTAGAATACGCCGCCGCAGCGCCCGGGCAGGCTACCTCCCGCCCGCTGCGTGACCTCGACCAGGTGCGAAATTTCTTCACCAGCCCGAGCATCTATCCGATCCTCGACGCGCCCTGGGCACCGATCTTCTTCGCCGCTATCTTCCTCATGCACCCTTGGTTGGGCTGGCTGGCATTGTGCGGCGGGATTGTATTGTTCGCACTGGCGTTGCTGAACGAGTACATCACACGCAAGCCGCTGACGGAGGCCGGTAGCGCGCAGTCGCGGGCCTACGCGCAGGCCGAGGCGGCGATCCGTAACGCCGAGGTCGTCCAGGCCATGGGTATGTTGAAGCCCCTGCTCGAAGTTTGGAAGGTCCACCAGGACGAGGCGAACGACGGACAATCCCGCGCCAGCAGCCGGGGCGGCACCATCTCGGCCATCGCGCGCTCCTTCCGTCAGGCCCTCCAGATGGCCATCCTCGGCCTCGGCGCTTATCTTGTATTGCGGAACGAGGCCTCAGCGGGCATCATGATCGCTGCCTCCATCCTGATGGGCCGCGCGTTGGCGCCGGTCGAACAGGCGATCGGCACGTGGAAGGCGACGGTCGGAGCGCGTGCCGCTTACCGGCGGCTCACCGCAGTCGCCGGACAGCATCCGGAGGCCACACCGGCCTTGCCGTTGCCGCGCCCGAAAGGTAAGTTTGAGGCTGACAACATCGCACTCTCCCGGCAGGGCGGCGGCGAGCCGATTCTGAAAGGAATCAGCTTCCAGCTAAGCCCGGGCGAAGTGATGGCGTTGATCGGCCCGAGCGGGGCCGGCAAGACGAGTCTGGCGCGAATACTGGCCGGCGCTTGGCGCCCATCCGCAGGCCGTGCGTTGCTCGACGGCATGGACGTCGCCCAATGGGCGGCGGAGGATCGGGGCCGTCACGTCGGCTACCTGCCGCAAGACATCGAGCTCTTCGCAGGTACCGTCTCCGAAAACATCTGCCGCTTCGCGAAGCTCAGCCCAGCGGTCTTCAACAACGTGGTCAAGGCCGCGGAGTTGGCCGGAGTTCATGAACTGATCAAAGGACTGCCGAAGGGTTACGCCACCGAGATCGGCGAAGCCGGCGCGGTGCTGTCGGGCGGACAGCGCCAGCGCATCGGGCTGGCGCGGGCACTCTACGGCGACCCGGCGCTCCTTATCCTCGACGAACCCAACTCCAACCTCGACAAAGAGGGCGAAGAGGCACTGGCCGCCGCCATCGGTGCCGCCAAGGCGACGCAAACGACCATCATCTTGATCGCACACCGCCCGAACATCATGGAGAAGGTCGACAAGGTGTTGGTCCTCTATCGCGGCCAGCAAGACCTCTTTGGCCCGCGCGACTACGTCTTCAACGAACTCGCCAACCGCACCCGCAAGGTGACCAAGATGCCAAAAGCAGCCCAGCCGCCAACCTTCGAAGTGGTCAAGGAAATCAAAGAAATCAAAGAGGTCAAGGAAGCATGAGCCGTTCCCCGGAATTGAACGTCGTGCCGTTACCCCTCCCGCCTCCCTCCCTGCTGGAACCGGTCCCCCTGCGTCTTACGGGCGTGACGTACACCGGCTTCGCCATCCTGTTCCTGTTCTTCGGCGTGGCCGGGGGCTGGGCGGCCCTGGCGCCGTTGGACAGCGCCGCGGTGGCCCCGGGCGTCGTGAAGGTCGCCGGCGACCGCAAGCTCATCCAGCACCTTGAGGGCGGCATCATCGCGGAGCTCGATGCCGCCAACGGTGATATCGTCAAGGCGGGCAAGGTCCTCGTCCGGCTCGACGACACCCAGGCAAAGGCACAGCTCGACCTGATCCAGAACCGGATCGCCACGCGCGAGGCGCTGGCCGCGCGCCTCAGGGCCGAGCGCGACGGCAAAGACGAGATCGCGTTTGACCCGGCGTTGCTCGCAAACCCCGCCACCGCCGCGAAGGACGCGGTTGCCGCGCAGCGTGACGTGTTCGCGGCCAAGCATCACAACTTGACGGACGAGCAGGAAATTCTCAATCAGCGCCGTCGCCAGACCGCGGAAGAGATAACAGGACTGGAGCAGCTTATCGTCACCAAGGACAGGCAGATCGACGCGATCGAGGGTGAAACCAAAGATCTCGAGACCCTGCTCGCGAAGGGGCTGACCACGCGCGAACGGAACCTTTTGCTCAGGCGCCAACAACAGGAGATCGAGGGCGATCGCGCCACCAACATCGCCGCGATCGCCCGCGCCAGAAGTGCCATGGCCGAGATCGACATGCAAATCTTGAACCTCGGCACAGTGCGGCTGAACGAGGCCGTCGACGAGTTGAGCAAGGTCGAAGCGGAATTGTTCGATCTTAGACAGGAGGAACGTTCCGCCAGGGACGTGCTTGCCCGTACCGATGTCGTCGCCCCAGTCGACGGCATCGTCATGGACCTGAAGGTCCACACGGCTGGCGGCGTCGTGAAACCCGGTGAGACGTTGATGACGATCGTACCGCTCGGACAACAACTCGTGGTCGAGGCCATGGTCAAACCGGAGGATGTCGAGACGATCGCTCCCGGACAGCCCGCGCACGTCAGCTTCCCGGCCTTCGCCCGCTACAATCTGCCGCCGCTCGACGGCGTCGTGGAGATCGTGTCGGCCGACCGCATGGTGGAGGAGCGCAGCGGCGCACCCTATTTCGCCGCGACCGTGTTGATCGACAGAAACGAACTCGCCAAGCTGGAGGGTCGCAAGCTGCTGCCCGGCATGTCGAGTGAGGCGATGATCCGGACGGGCGCCCGCACAGTGCTTTCCTACCTTGCCGAGCCGATCACGCAGAACTTCCGCCGGGCGATGCGGGAAAAATAGTCATAGGCGGCCCAAGCTGCATCGCAGGTCCTTGTCCCTACCGTGCGCTCAACGCGACCATGCGGTCGAGCGCCGCGGTCAGGCCGTGCAGCGACACCGGGAATGTCAGTGGCGTGTCCGCATCTGTCGTGACATTGAGCTTCAGCACCTCGCCTACCCTCAGCTTTCCGAGCACGGATCGGTCAATGGAAAACACCGCGATGCAGCCTGTCGGCAGGCAGGTCCTGAAGCGCTGCGGGGACAATGGCGGCTGATCGTCGATCTGCGGCGTCACGCCCGGATCGAGCAGGATGCCGAAGGGCAGAAGCAGGGTGGCCGTCGTCGACCCGTCCGCGCGCCTCTGTATCTCCATGGCAAGCAGCCTTTGGCCATTCTTCTGGACCTGGTCCTGCGAAAGCGAGCAGACCCTCGCATTCTCCTGGACAGAGCAGGCCACGCTCCAATCCTCATAGACTTCGCGCAACGATGACGGTCCATCTTGAGCAGCCGCGGCCTTTTGTTGAGCCGACGCTGGCGACATCAACGAGAATGCGATTGCCCCGTATGCGCAGGCGGCCTTGAGGCCACGCTTCATGTGCAGACCCATTCGCGAATCTTGCATTTGGCCCCTGACGCCTCGCATGCCTGCAAGGCAAGGTCTTCGGCCTCCCGGCGGGTCTCGGCCGAATTCACGCCCCAGGGCGTGAAACGGTTCTCGACCTTGTCGGCCAGGGCGAGCGCGCCGCAGTGCTTGTAGGGAAAGCCGGTCTCGTCGTCATCAGTCCAATGGCGATGGTTGCGGAAGACGGAGACGACGTTGCAGGCCTTGCCGCCGGCGTTCTCGCAATATTTCTGCGCGATGTCCTTCGCCTCCTGCCGCTTGTCGGCGCCCCAGAAGAAGCCGTATTTGCTGTCGGACTGCGAATAGGCGATGGCCGCCCAGATGCCTTTTTCCTCCTGCTGCGGTTCCGAAGGTGCCACCAGGTCGGCCGAGACGACGTGTCCGCTCCACAACAAGGTCAAGCCCAAAACTGCCAAAGCCCGTAATCTCATGGTCGGCACCCCTTTCCTTGATCCGGTCGAATTGCCTACTTCGCCGCCGAGGCGACGGAGATCACCACGCAGCTTTTGCCTGTCGGCAAGAGAAGGGCCTCACCCGCATTGCCGCCGAGCTCGTACACCTCGACCTGCCCGAGATGGTCGGTGATCTTGCTGCCTTGCGGAAGAATGGACGGGAGATCGGCGCACGGGCTGGCGAACGGCGCCACCCGCACCATCGTCCCTTCGCAACCCGAAGCGGTGGGCGATGCGAAAACGACGCCCGCGGCAGGTCCGCTATAGCGTTCCGTCGCATAGTCCATGCCGACGAAGGCCTGGACCGCATGCTTGTCGGCGGCCTGATCGTTCCACAAGGATTTGACGCTGTATTTGGTGCCTGTCGTCAAGATCTGCCCGAGCACCGGATAGATAGTCGAACAGGCCTGCACCCCGGCCTGCTTGACATGCTCGAGGAAAGGCGTGTCCGGAAGCGCCGGGTTGGCTGTCTCAGCCTGTGCGGCCGTCGCGCTGCCGACCAGATTGGCGATCGCGGCATAGTTCCCGGCGGCGAAGCCAAGGCCGGCCACGGCAAGCCCCAACAATGAAAATCCGATGACGCGCGGCCATCGCCGCCGCGTCGGTTCGACGAGCCGCTGCCGATCCGCCTCGACGGCCGGGCTGCTGCGTTTTGCGGACATGAACTGGTCCTGCTGGCTCATTGTGCTGCCCCGGTCATTTGAGTGGCGAAAGGGCTGCCGTCAGCCCCTTGAGAGTTGCTGCGGTCACCGTGATCGTCTTGCCGTCGACGGTCGGATAGGAAATCGCCGGCGTCGCATTCTGCGAGATCTGCTGGCGCATGACGGGGCCGACCGGCAGCATGCCGACGCAGACCACTTCATTGCAGCCGTTCAGGTGGACGTCGATCGCCTGGTCCCGCCCGTCGAACTTCAGTGAGACCAGGCCGTCGCTCCTGGCGTTCGGCGCGGTGCGAACGATCATGTAGGGCTTGCCGTCCTGCGTGGCGGCAAGCGACCAGCTGAAGGCCATCTTGCCCGAGGTATCCTCGATCACCTGCGAGACATTGCAGACCTTCTTGCGGGCTTTGAGGTTCTCGTCGCAGATCAGCGTCCAGTTTTCGAAGGGACGGATCGTCCGCTGATAGGTTCCCAGTTTCACGTCGGGCGGCAGCACCACATCCGAAGGCTTGATCCTGTAGGGCGACGCCACCTGCCCCGCGGCCGGCGCGAGGCCGCCGCAGAGCACCAGGCAAGTCAGTACGGCAAGTCCTTTCATTCCTGCCTCAGTTCAAGGTGAAGCTGATGCCGGCGCCGACGCCGACATGACCGCCGGCGGCCGTGCCCGACACGTTGCCGCGGATGCGGCCGTCCTCGCTGGTGTAGCCCGCACCGAAGGCCAGGGCGCTCGAATCCCGCCAGAAGCCGCCGCCCGCCGCGACGCTCAGCTTGCCGGGCCGGTCATCGTAGCGCAGCGAGGCCGCGGCAAGGCCGATCGCCGCCGCCTGGCGGGCTTCGTCGCGTATGCCGTCGATGTCGGTATTGAGCTGGCTGAGCTTCTGATCGGTATAGTTGTTGGCCTGCTGCAAGGTCGTGGCGGCCACCTTGTCGGTGTAGCTGTTGGACGTGTTGATGGCGTAATCGACGCGGTTGTTCATCTGGGTGACGTTGACCGCATCGGTGCCGGCAACACCGGGGCCGACATTGGAGATGACCACGGGCGCGTTGACGTCGCCACCCTGCAGCGTGATGCTGTTCTTCTTGCTGCCGTCCGGATTGGTGTCATAGGTGACGGCATTCTGGGTGAGCGATCCAAGGCCCGATTTCAAATCCTCGACCGCCGTGTTGGTGGCGTAGAGCTGCGAGCCGTTTATCGCGTCGGTGCTGCCGGCGTTGACCCGTCCGGCGGCGACATTGGTGATCGTGCGCTCGGCGCCGGCGTCGCCGACGCTGACGGTCCCGGTCGGGGTGGTGCCGGCGAAGGCATAGGTCTTGCCGTTGATGACGGTGCTGGAAGTGCCGACGGCGGCCTGCGTCACCGAGCCCGAACCCAGCGCCACGTCATTGGCGTTGTTGGCCTTGGCGCCCTGGCCGAGCGCCACCGAGCCCTGGCCCGTGGCTGTCGAGCCATTGCCGGCGGCAAGGCTGTTGGTGCCGCTGGCCACGCTGGCCGGCCCGATCGCCACGCTGTCGGTGCCGCTGGCGGTGGAGTCGGCCAGCGTCGAATTGGCATGGAAATACTTGATGCCGCCGCCATTGCTGATGTTGGTCAGCGCGTTGTTGACGGCCGTGAACCCGTCATAGACGGTCGAATAATTGTTGCCCTGGATCGTATAGGTCGGGCCGGTGATCGAACCGTCGGGATTGACCGTGGTGCCGCCGCCGAACAGGTTGCTGATGTTTTGCGACACGCCCTTAAGCTGCGAGACGTTGACGGCATCAGTGTTGGCCGAGCCCGCCGCGACATTGGTGAGCTTGCGTTCGGCCCCGGCGCCGCCGATCGACACTTCGCCGACCGAGGTCTGCGGGGCGGTGAGCGCAAAGGCCGTGTAGCCGGTCTGGGCGCCGACCGTGGTGACGGACTGAGCGCCCAGCGCGACGCTGTTGATGAACGTGCTTTGGGCGCCGGCGCCGAGCGCCACCGACTGGATGCCGGACGCCAGCGAATTGGTGCCGAGCGCCAGCCCGTCGGCCAGCATCACATGGGCATTCTGGCCGATGGCCATTCCGCCGGGCGCGGTCTGGTCGACGATGGCGCCGTTGCCGATGCCGATGCCGTTATCGCCGTTGACGACCGTCGTCGGGCCGACCGCGACCGACTCGGCGCCGACCGCGAGCGAGTCGCCCGCCGCCGAATTGGCGTGGAAGTACTTGGTCGAGGTGACCGATACGGAAGCGATTGCGCCCTGAAGCTGGCGCACGGTGACGGCATCCTGCGCCTGCGTGCCGTCGGCGACATTGGTGATCTGGCGGTAGGACGAGGCGGTGCCGACCGACACGGCGCCGAGCAGCGTCTTGTCGGTGGTGTTGTACTGGATGAAGTTGGATGGGCCGGCCGCGATCTGGCCGGTGGCGGGCGCCACGGCCCGGTCGGATACGGAACCCGAACCAAGCGCCACGCTGCCGTCGATGCTGGCCAGTGTGTCGCGGCCGAGCGCCAGCCCGCTGACACCGGTCGCGGTCGCCTGGTAGCCGACGGCGGTGGAGCCGATCCCTTGCGCGAAGGAATCGGTTTGCGCCAGTCCGGCCTCGTTGGTGCGGGCGTAGCGGATGCCTATGCCATTGGCGTCGGTATAGGCGGTCGAGGTGTCGCCGGCGATGTTGCTGATCGTGTTGCCGAGATTGGTGACGCCACTGCCGATATTGGCGATGGCCGTGGTGTTGGCCGTCACCTGCTGGTTGGTGGCGAAGAGCTGCGAGCCGTTGACCGCATCGGTCGAGCCGCCGTTCAACTGTCCGGCCGCGACGTTCTGGATCTGGCGCTCGGCGCCAGCCGACCCGACCGAGAAGGCGCCCGCCGGCGTGCCACCGGCGAAGGTGTAGTTCACGCCGCCGATCGTCGCTCCGCCGACATTGGTCGTTGCTCCTGACGTGGAATTCAGGCCGATCGCCACATCGCCGGCATTGTTGGCCACGGCGTTGGGTCCGACAGCGACGGAATTGGTTCCAAGGGCCTGGGAATCCGGCAAGGCCGAATTGGCATGGAAATACTTGATGCCGCCGCCGACATTGATGTTGTTGAGCGTCGTGCCGATGGCGTCGACCGCCTGGTTGGTGGCGAAGAGCTGCGAGCCGTTCACCGCATCGGTCGAGGAGCCGCTGATCCGCCCCGCCGCCAGATTGGTGAGCGTGCGCTCCGCACCGACCGCGCCGATGCTGACCGTCGAGGTCGGATTCGTGCCCTGGAAGGCATAGGTCGTGCCGTTGATCACTGCATTGGGCGTGCCGACCGCCGCCGTGGTCACCGAACCGGAGCCGAGCGCCACGTCGCCGGAGCTTGCCGCCGCGGTGGCACCGTCGCCCAGCGCGACATTGCCGGCGAGGCCGGCGGCACCCGCCGTCGAGCCGTTGCCCAGCGCCACGGAGCCTTGCCCGATAGCCTTGTTGTTGTTGCCGATGGCGACGGCGCCCGCCGCCATATTGGCCGCGGAGGCACTCGCCGTGCCGTCGCTGTTGGCGATGTTGTTGGCGCCGCCAGTGAAGGCGCCAGTGCCGCTGGCGTAGCTCGGATCGCCGATGGCGACCGCGCCATCACCAAAGGCTTCGTTGCCGTAACCGATGGCGACCGCCTTGCCGCCGTCAGCCACCGCGCCCGTGCCGATCGCGACGGAGTCGGCGGAGAGCGCGCTGGCGGCGGTGCCCATGGCGACCGCGTTTACGTCCTGTGCCACCGCGCCCGCTCCAACTGCTGTCGAGCCTGCCCCTGTCGAGACGGCCGACGTGCCGATGGCGATGGAATCGTCACCGCCGGCAGTGGACGAACGGCCGCCTGCGAACGCACGGGCGCCGGTGGCTTTGGAGGTGGAACCAAGCGAAGTGGAGTACGTTCCACTAGCCGTAGCGCCCAACCCCAGCGCGCTGGCATTTGCGGCGGTCGCCGCGGCGTTGTTACCGAGCGCCGTTGTCGAGACGTCCGTGGCCTGGGCTCCAGAACCAGCCGCGACGGAGCCGACCCCGCTCGAGACGGCCGAATTGCCCAAGGCCAGCGCGAAATTGCCCGAAGCCGTGGCGACGTTGCCGAAGGCTGCCGAGTTTGATGCCGATGCATTTGCCTGGGGACCGATGGCGGCGGCATTGGTGCCGGCGGCCTGGGCCTGGAAGCCGACGGCCGCCGAACTGGCGCCGCCGGCAGAGGTGCCGATACCAAGTGCGGTACTGCCAACTCCGCTGGCGTTGGCGCTGACGCCGGCAGCAAGAGAATTGTCGCCTATCGCATTCGATCCGGTTCCGAAGGAGGAGGCGTTTATGCCGCTGGCAGCGGCCTGGCGTCCTACGGCAGTGGAATTGGCGCCGCTGGCGACGGATCCCCAGCCTGCGGCTGTCGCATAATTGTTGCTGGCCGTGGAACTGGTGCCGAGGGCAGTGGAGTTCCCACCCGAAGCAACGGAGAAGGTGCCCAAGGCGTTGGCGCCAGCCCCGAGGGCTTGGGCCTGAACACCGAGCGCGACCGAGTTGACGCCGCTTGAGATCGTGCCCTGGCCCAGCGCCATCGCGCCGCCGGTGCCCGTGGCTTTCGCGTTTAGGCCGAGAGCCACCGAATATTGTGCCGACGCAAGGGATGACCGTCCGACCGCGATGGCATCGGCCTGCGAAGCGGTGACATCCGTACCGATGCCGATAGCGCTCTGGGCGGTGACACCTGTCCCTGGGGCGGTGCGCGAGCCAAGATAAATGGAATTTATCGCGGAGGCGATCGTTCCGAAGCCAATCGCCACGGCATTCTGGCTGCCGGCGCTGGCATTGGTGCCCTCGGCTATCGAGTCGGCTCCGTTTTGCACGGCTCCGGATCCAAACGCGATACCGCGTACCCCGTTCGCCGTGCCGCCGCCGCCGAAAACCTGTGCTGATGCCGGCGTGGCGATGCTGCCCAATGCGATGGCACCCAGCGCCGCCGCCAACATCTTGCCGATGCCGAGCATGCCGAGTCCAGATCCGTTGCGCCGCATGCCGAGCACGCGGTGCGCCATGCGCAGCACCGCCATCAGGCGGCGGCGAACCGAGCGGGAGCCGTGCTCGGCCCCCGCAATCCAATGCCTGGCGAAATGCGTCGTGCGACGCTGAACAAACGAGCCACTCGAAATGTGATTGTCGGTCATGGTCCCTCTCCGTTCGCCAGCCGTCATCAAATGTCTGACAAATTCCAGCCCTCGCAGAAAGACATGATTCTGGTTTGCCGTATTTCAGGAAATTGCTGTTTTGTCAGAAAAAATCGCGGCAACTTCGCGGGAGTTAACGGATAGTTACTTTAGTTGTAGCTTTAATAAGGCAAAGTAAAACAATTAAGCGGTCAATATATCACCTAAGCTTCGAATTAAGCTTGCCGAAGCGAGCCTGCGAAGGCGTCAATCGCCGGTATTTCTTCATCACGGTAGTAAAATGGCTCTGGCTCGAAAAGCCGCTCAAATGGGCGATATCGGTGATCGTCATGCGGCTTTCGGCAAGCAGTCTTTCGGCGAAGTCCAACCGCAGATCAAGGACATATTGGTGCGGCGGCACCCCGAACGTCCGCGAGAAAGCCCGCACGAAATGATAGGATGACAACCCGCAAACCGCCGCCATTTCGGCAAGTGCTATCTTGCGCGTAAAATTCTGATCCAGGAAATCCTGCACCTTCCGCGCGCTGTGGGCGGAAAGGCCGCCTTTCACGTTCAGCGCCGGCTGTCGCACGGGACCGGGTCCGGATGCCGATCCCGAAGGGCCATCATCAGGCCGCATCTTTCGATCCCTTGATATTTCGCAGATGGAATTCAACCCGAGACCGCCCTCCCCGTTCCCCCCAAAAACAATTCGTGATTGATCGAGCTGTGGCCGCATTGTCGCTCCGGTTCATTCGATCAGTCCGGCCAGATGGCGAATAATGCACAGGCTGCATGCTATTTCGAATGACTCCCGTAATGCCTGCGGCATTGTGGCGACGGACGTATTTTGGAAAACTCCGGAAGCTTAGTAGAAAATTCCGGTCTTGGATTATCGGACGGCAGGTGTTGCCACTTTGCCATCCCGGGCTTTCAGTTTCTGCCCGGCGCATATCCGGTCATGGTCGGTGTTCTGCCCCTGTACTTCTTCATGGTCGCGGCCAGATGACTCTGATCCGAAAACCCTGCGAGGTAGGCGACTTCGGCGATTGCGAGCTCGCCGTCAACGAGTAACTTTTCCGCGAAGTCCAGGCGCAGGTTGATCAGGTATCGGTGCGGCGGCATGCCGAACGTGCTGGCGAACCTTGCTATGAAATGATTGGGCGAAACCCCCGCGACCGAAGCCAGCTCGGCGACCATGACCTTCCGCACGAAATTCTCGTCGAGATATTCGCGCACGCGTCGGGCGCCGGCGGCGGAGAGCCCGCCTTTGGGCGACGCGGCCTGCCTGTTGCGGCCGGTGTAGGTGCGCAGCAGATGCACGCCGAACACGGTGAGCAGCGAGTCCAGGTAGAGCTCGTTCGGCGGCAGCGTGCCGGTCAGCTCCGCGGTGATCATCTGGGCGATGTTGAGCGCCCTCAGGTCGACCTTGCCGAACGCAGGCGGCTCGAGCTCCAAGTCGGAGCGATCGAATTCGTGCGCGGCCAGCTCCGACAGCGCTTCGGGAGAGATGGAAACGACAGCGTTTTCCCTGGTCTGCGTCCAGGCGAAGGTGCTGTCGACTCCAGCGGGATTGATGATGAGGCATCCGACCGGCGCATCGTATTCTGTAACTCTGTCGCTGCCGAGCGAGGCTCTGAATTTGCGCCCGGGCCTCAGCACGATGCCCGCGGAATGTTCCCTGGCCAGGAACGTCTGCGAGCCTGGGCCGCGGACGGAATGGATGACGCTGCCACGTGCGGTGGCTCTTCTGGGACCGGCACTTTCTGGAATGATGTCCAGGACATATCGGGCCACCCGATCGACGCCTCGGGAAACGCCGCTTTCCCGAGCTTCGTCCGCATTTTTCATTTGCGTCGCCTCAGCCGCCTGCCGCCGCCTGAAATCCCCTTGCCCGACCCCGTAACCAACGTAACGCAGGCGTCTCGGCTAGGGAAGAACTCTCATGCGCAAAGAAAAATTCTTATTCGCGAAAAGAGAGAAAAAATGACCGATCGACGAAGTTGGCGAGCATTCTATTTCAGGGCGATGGCCGATCTTCGCCATCCCTGAGATCCGTTTATCACCCGTGGGCGCGGCTTCGGCGAATCCATTGCTTCTTGTTTTGGCGCCGACATCGGCTTCCAGGCACGACGGGCGCCGAGCCGACCGGCTACGGCCGGCTGCTACAGATCACCGCGACGTTTCTCGTACAGATCCCAGGTGAGTTCGACAAAGGCCAGAAGGACATCGTCGCGGTTCCAGCCTGCCGCGACCGCCGCCTGGACGATCTCACGGAGGGGAGGCAGCAACTGGCGCTGGCATTCGGCAGACAGGTCGCCATCCCCCACGGGAGGCCCCTCGAAGTTGAATTTCGTCATTCGGCGCTCCCCCCGCCTCGGATCAAGTTTTATACCGCTAATTTCGTCCCCGCTGATATACAACAGATGTGATACCAAAGTACAGGAAGCCTTGGGCCACAAGGGCAGCACAGGACGATGCAGGACCACGCCGTCTCTTTGCTTTCCCTCGTGTCAAGTTGGTTTTCGAAGGCGGGCGTTCAGGGGGAATTAATTGGTGCAAACCCTGACTGGGACTAGATATCCTCGGCCAGGCGGCAACCGCCATCCGCCGAATGCGAGGCATGAACCGGCCGCATTGCCTTCTGCAACCGCTCGCTGGATAGTCCCGGCAATGTTCGAGACCATTGCGACTCACTGGACCCAAATCCTGGCGATCATCTCGGTGGTGATGGCGACCGTCGGCATCGCCCACGCCGTCATGACCAAGGAGGACGTGCGCGCCGCCACCGGCTGGGTCGGCGTGATGGTGCTGTCACCGATTCTTGGCGTGCTGATCTATGCCGTGGCCGGCATCAACCGCATCCGCCGCGCCACGATCACGGCGCAGCGTCCGCTCACCGGCGACGCGGTATCCGCCAAGGACGAGCGCGACATCGCCGCCGAGGAGGCCCTGATCGTCGAGCGCTACGGTCAGCGCTTCACCGGCCTGCGGACGCTGGGCGACAGGGTGGCGCGGCGCGCCCTCAACCCGGGCAATGCCATCGACGTGCTGGAGACTGGCGACGAGGCCTATGCCGCCATGTGCGCGGCGATCGACGGCGCCGAGCGCAGCGTCCTGCTCGAGACCTATATTTTCGACAATGACGCCGTCGGCCTGCTTTTCGTGGAATCGCTGGCCGGTGCCGTCCAGCGCGGCGTCACCGTTCGCGTGCTGATCGACGCCGTCGGTGCCCGTTACTCCGTTCCCAGCATCCTCGGCCATCTGCGCCGCGCCAACATCCCCGCCGATGTCTTCAACGGCAACATCGTCATAGGCCTGCGCCTGCCCTACGCCAATCTCCGGACCCACCGGAAGATCCTTGTGGTCGACGGCACCGTTGCCTTCACCGGCGGGATGAACATCCGCAAGGGTTTTTCGGCCGAGTTCGCAGGCTCCAACAGCGCCAGGGACACGCATTTCAAGGTCACCGGACCTGTCGTCGCCGACCTGTTCTCGGTCGCTGCCGAAGACTGGCGCTTCGCCACCAACGAAGCGCTGAAGGGCGATGCCTGGCGAATTGCCCCGCTGTCGCCGGCACCCGGCCAGCCCATGCTGGTGCGGGCGGTCGCATCCGGGCCGGATGCCAGCAATGAGACCAACCACAAGCTGCTGATCGGCGCCTTCTCGGTGGCGCGCAAGTCGATCCGCCTGATGTCGCCCTATTTCCTGCCCGACCGCGAACTGATCAGCGCCTTGATCACCGCCGCCCGGCGCGGCGTTGAGATCGATGTCGTGGTGCCGGCGGTCAACAATCTCTTCCTCGTCGACCGCGCCATGACCGCGCAATTCGACCAGATCCTGAAGAATTATTGCCGCATATGGCGCACGGAGGGCCCATTCGACCATTCCAAGCTGCTGTCGATCGACGGCGTGTGGGCCTATGTCGGCTCGTCCAACCTCGACGCCCGGTCGCTGCGGTTGAACTTCGAGATCGATCTGGAGGTCCTCGATGCAGGCTTTGCCCGCGAGATCGAAGCCCGGATCGGATCGGCAATCGAAACGGCCAGTCCCGTCACGCTGGACTCCTTGCGGGCCCGCCCCTTCATCATCCGGCTGTTCGACCGCATCCTGTGGCTGGGATCGCCCTATCTCTAGATGGGTTCTCACCCTATCTCTAGATGGGTGCTCACCCTATCTCTGGATAGGCTTTAACAAAACGACGTGTTTGACGGATAGTTTGGTGTCGGCCATGGAACATAAGCGCAAAGACTCTATTTGAGGTGCATGGTGAGACCAGCAGGCATGGCAGGCACACGGTGCGGATGAACGGACGCAGCCTCCCGGCAACCATGCTTTTGTCCATTCGCGACAGGCGGATGCGCAAGGCAAACGCGGCTGCGCACAAGGCAACCGCCACCACAGGCACCTTGGTTGCCTCCTACAACGTCCACAAATGCATCGGCGTCGACCGCAAATTCGATCCCGAGCGCACCAGCCGCGTCATCCGCGAAATCGACCCCGACGTCATCGCGCTGCAGGAAGCGGACAACCGTTTCGGCGACCGTGACGGGCTTCTCGACCTGCCCCGCCTCGAGCGGGAAACCGGCCTGGTGCCGGTGCCGATTTCAGCGACCGGCAAGGGCCATGGCTGGCACGGCAATGTCCTCCTGTTCAAGAAGGGCGTCGTCCGTGATGTGCATCAGATCAGGCTTCCGGGCCTGGAACCGCGCGGCGCGGTGGTGGCGGAGATCGACCTCGACGGAAACCGCACCTTGCGCATCATCGCCGCCCATCTCGGCCTGCTGCGCCACTCGCGCTCGCAACAGGCCCGTGTCGTGCTGGACATCATGAGCAGCGCCGATGAAAAGCCGACCTTGCTGCTCGGCGACCTCAACGAATGGCGGCTCGGCAACCGCTCGGCGCTCAACACGCTGCACGCGACGTTCGGGCCTCAGCCACCGGCGGTGCCCACCTTCCCCTCGAACCTGCCGCTTTTGGCGCTCGACCGGATCATGACCAATCGGCACGGAATGATCGCGGCGGTCGAAGCCCATGACACGCCGCTTTCGCGCGTCGCCTCCGACCATCTGCCGCTCACGGCCTTCGTTCGCCTGGACCACATGGCTTCCGCCGATAACGCCATGATGTCCCCGGCGTCGCAAAGCGTGTAGATCTACAGTGGAACGCTCCGGGTCACCCGCGAGTTTATGTGTCAAGTTTATATGTGTTGAACGCGCAGGAGGACAAAATGAAAAAGTTGATTTTAGCGTCCCTTTTGGCATTGGCTGCAACTGCATCGGTCATTGAACCGACGCAAGCTGCAAGTGTGATTATCCAGTCCGACGACGGCAACCAATATTCACCAGACGATTCCGACAATGGCGGGATTGTTATTCGCCGGCACCATGACCGGCGCTATGACAACCAATATGAGGACGACCAGAGCGTTCAGTACGATAATTATGGCCAATATCGGCGTTACCACCGGCACCATCGCTGCCATTTGGAAACAGTCGTGCATTGGCGCCACCACCATAGGGTGGTCGAAGACGTTCGCGTTTGCGGCTAACCCACGCCTTACCCCGTTCTGACAGGACGTAGTCCTCGGCGGCGGCATGGCCACATTCCTTTCAAGGACGTGGCTATGCCGCATTGCACAATTTCGCGGCCTTCCCCACAATGCAGGCATGGTCCGATCCTCCCTAGCCGTCCTGGTGATCGATGAAAATCGCATCCGTGCCTCGATCATCGAGGCCGGCCTGCGCGAGGCCGGCCATCAGCTTGTCACAGTCATCCATGACGTGACCGGCATTGCGCGGCGGATCGCTGAGATCGAACCCGACGTCATCGTCATCGACCTCGAAAACCCTAACCGCGACATGCTCGAAAACATGTTCCAGCTGTCGCGCGCCGTGAAGCGCCCGATCGCCATGTTCGTCGACCGGTCCGACCAGGCCTCGATCGAGGCCGCGGTCGATGCCGGCGTGTCGGCCTATGTCGTCGATGGCCTGCGGCAAGAGCGTGTCAAGCCGATCCTCGACATGGCGGTGAGCCGCTTCAATGCCTTCTCGCGCATGGCGCGCGAATTGGAAGAGGCGCGCAGCGAACTCGAGAGCCGCAAGGTCATCGATCGCGCCAAGGGCATACTGATGAAGTCGCGGGGGCTCTCCGAAGAGGCCGCCTACACGCTGCTGCGCAAGACGGCGATGAACCAGAACCGCAAGATCAGCGACATCGCCCAGAGCCTGGTGACCGCTGCCGGGCTGCTGGGGCCGGCGGAGGACGAATGAGCATGAGCCATCAGATCACCGCCGGCTTCATGCCGCTTTTCGACAGCGCCGTGCTGGTGGCCGCGAGCGAGCTTGGGTTCGCCGCCCGCGAAGACATTGAGCTGACGCTGCACCGCGAGACGTCCTGGGCCAACATTCGCGACCGCATCGCTATCGGCCATTTCGATCTCGCGCATATGCTGGGGCCCATGCCGCTCGCCTGCAATCTCGGGCTGACGCCGCTCGCTTCCGAGACCATCGTGCCGTTCTCGCTCGGGCTCGGCGGCAATTGCGTCACCATCTCCAACGCTGTCTGGGCCGGCATGGCGGCGCATGGCGCCCAACCCGATCTCGATCCCGCGCGCGCCGGCGCGGCCCTGCGCGCATTCATTCGCGATCGGGCGGCCGCGCGCCGCGAACCGCTGCGCTTTGCCGTGGTGCACCCGCATTCCGGGCACAATTACGAACTGCGCTACTGGCTCGCCGCTTGCGGCATCGATCCCGACCGCGCAATCGAGATCGTCATCGTGCCGCCGCCCTTCATGGCCGACGCGCTCGCCACTGGACGCATCGACGGCTACTGCGTCGGCGAACCCTGGAACAGCGCTGCGGTCGCCGCCGGCACCGGCCATATCGTCACCGTCAAGGCGCAGATATGGCGCAACAGCCCGGAGAAGGTGATCGGCGTGCGCAAGGCCTGGGCCGACGAGAAACCGGAGGCTCTGGCGGCGCTGCTGCGCGCGCTGCATCATTCGGCGCGCTGGTGCCAGGATCCGGCCAACCACGCCGAATTGGCCGCGGTGATGGCGCAGGCCCGCTTCCTCGGCTTGCCGCCGGCCGTGCAGATGCCGATCCTGACCGGCCATCTGCGATTGGGCGGCGGAGCGGAGCTGGATGTCGACGACTTCTTCCTGCCCTTCGACAAGGCCGCGAACTTTCCGTGGAAGAGCCATGCGCTGTGGTTCTACACGCAGATGGTGCGCTGGGGGCATGTCGCGCACACGCCTGACAATCTCGCCATCGCCCGGGATTGCTACCGGCCCGACCTCTACCGCTCGGCGCTGAAGCCGCTCGGTGTCGCGCTTCCCGGGGCCAATGCGAAGGTCGAGGGCGCGCTCAAGGTCGCCACCGCGGTCGGCGCGACCGGCGCCGGCCTGGTGCTCGGCCCGGACGGTTTCTTCGACGGCCAGATCTTCGATCCCGATGAGATCGACACCTACATAGCGCGCCAGAAATCGGCCCGCACGGAAGCCTGATCATTTCCGCGCCACTATTGTGCATTGCACAAAAATTGTGCGTGCATTTGCACCCATGAACAATCTTTGGCCTGTCCACCCTGCGGGTTCTTGCGCCGATAGCTGTACTATATAGTTGATTTTATTTGTGTTTGTCATCTGCTCCGAAACTGGCACGGTTCCTGCATTGCAATAGGCAGACCCTTCTCGGGTCACGTAACAGGCGTCCAATGGCGGGCGCTACAGGCAAAGCTGCCGCTCAGGTCAACACGCGATCCCGGATGGACGGACGCGCGCGGCCTGGCCGGTGGCTTTTTTGTTTTGACCGAACACGCAATCGACGGCGCTGATCCGAGCAGTGCCCAACGGGAGATGACGATGACGAAACGCATCAAGACTGAAACCTCTCTTGAGGGCATGACCCGTCGCGGTTTTCTGATGGCAGGTGCTGCCACCGCGGCAACCCTGGCGGCCGCGCGTGCGCTGCTCCCCTCGGGCGCCTATGCCGCGACCGCCGCGCCGGAAGTCACCGGCGCCAAGCTCGGCTTCATCGCGCTGACCGATGCCGCGCCGCTGATGGTCGCCAAGGAGAAGGGTCTGTTCGCCAAATTCGGCATGCCCGATGTCGAGGTGCTGAAGCAGGCCTCCTGGGGTGCGACGCGCGACAATTTGATGCTTGGCGGTGCCGCCAACGGCATCGACGGCGCCCACATACTGACGCCGCTGCCTTACCTCATGCACACCGGCAAGGTGACGCAGAACAACCAGCCCATGCCGATGGCGATCGTGGCGCGGCTCAACTACGACTGCCAGGGCATCTCGGTCGCGCAGGAATATGCCGGCACCGGTGTCGGCCTCGACGCCTCAAAGTTGAAGGAGACCTTCGCCGCCAAGAAGGCCGCCGGCAAGGAAGTGAAGGCCGCCATGACCTTCCCGGGCGGCACGCATGACCTCTGGCTGCGCTATTGGCTGGCCGCCGGCGGCATCGATCCCGACAAGGACGTCTCGACCATCGTCGTGCCGCCGCCGCAAATGGTGGCCAACATGAAGGTCGGCAACATGGACGTCTTCTGCGTCGGCGAGCCGTGGAACGAGCAGCTCGTCCACCAGGGCGTCGGCTTCACCGCCGCCACCACGGGCGAATTGTGGAAAGGCCATCCGGAAAAGGCGCTCGGCCTGCGCGCCGAATTCATCGAGAAGAACCCGAACGCCACCAAGGCGATCCTGATGGCCGTCATGGAAGCCCAGCAATGGTGCGAGGCCAAGGAGAACAAGGACGAGATGGCCGCCATCATCGGCAAGCGGCAATGGATGAACGTGCCGGTCGCCGACATCATCGGCCGCCTCAAGGGCGACATCAACTATGGCAATGGCCGCGTCGCCAACGGTACCGATCTCTACATGAAGTTCTGGAAGGGCGGAGTTTCCTACCCCTTCAAGAGCCATGATTCGTGGTTCCTCGCCGAGAACATCCGCTGGGGCAAATTCGCACCGACCACCGACGTCAAGGCGTTGGTCGATCAGGTCAACCGCGAGGATCTCTGGCGCGAGGCGGCCAAGGACCTCGGCGTGGCGGCGGCCGACATTCCGGCCTCCTCGTCGCGTGGCGTCGAGACGTTCTTCGACGGCAAGGTCTTCGATCCGGCCAACCCGTCCGCCTATCTCGACAGCCTGAAGATCAAGGCATCGGCTTAGGCCCAACGGCACTCGCGCCGTTGTCGCCCAGCGCCCAGGAGTGTTTCCAAGACATGTCCATCCAAACCATCGAGGACACCAAGGTGAAGGCGTTTCCGGCAAAGCCCGCCGCCGAACTGGTTGCGTTCACAGCCAAGAGCCGACGCCGCATCGACCCGCTCGCCATTGCCGGCAAGGTCGCGACGGCGCTGGTGCCGCCTGCCGTCGTCATCGCCCTCCTGCTCGTCGTCTGGCAGGTCGCCTGCTCGTCACCGACCGCCAGCCTGCCGCCGCCGAGTCAGGTGTGGAACGAGGCCTATGACCTGATCGCGCATCCGTTCTTCGACAATGGCCCGCAGGATATCGGACTGGCCTGGCGGGTGCTGATCTCGCTGCAGCGCGTCGCCATCGGCTTCGGCCTGGCGGCGGTGGTCGGCGTGGCGCTCGGCGCGCTGGTCGGCCAGTCGATCTGGGCGATGCGCGGCCTCGATCCGGTGTTCCAGATCCTGCGCACCGTGCCGCCGCTGGCCTGGCTGCCGCTGTCGCTGGCGGCGTTCCGCGATTCCAGCCCGTCGGCGCTGTTCGTCATCTTCATCACGTCGATCTGGCCGATCATCATCAACACCGCCGTCGGCGTGCGCAACATCCCGCAGGACTACCGCAACGTCGCCCTTATCCTGCGGCTCAACCCGTTCGAGTTCTTCGTCAAGATCATGGTGCCGGCCGCAGCACCCTATATCTTCACCGGCTTGAGGATCGGCATCGGCCTGTCCTGGCTCGCCATCGTCGCCGCCGAAATGCTGACCGGCGGCGTCGGCATCGGCTTCTTCATCTGGGACGCATGGAATTCGTCGCGGCTGCCCGACATCATCGTCGCGCTCGCCTATATCGGCGTCACCGGCTTCTGCCTCGACCGCCTGGTCGCTGGCGTCGGTGCCTTCGTCACCCGCGGCACTACGGCAAAGTGAGGACAGCGCGATGACCGCCTATCTGAAACTCGACCATATCGACAAAACCTTCGCCCGCGGCGGCCAGGTCACCGAGGTGCTGAAAGACATCCGGCTGACCATCGACAAGGGCGAATTCGTCTCCATCATCGGCCATTCCGGCTGCGGCAAGTCGACCTTGCTCAACCTGATCGCCGGCCTGACCAAGGTGTCCGCCGGTGCCGTGCTGCTCGAGAACAAGGAAGTCGACAGCCCCGGCCCCGAGCGTGCCGTGGTATTCCAGAACCACTCGCTGCTGCCCTGGCTGACCGTCTACGAGAACATCAACCTGGCGGTGTCGAAAGTCTTTGGCCGCAGCAAAAGCAAGGCCGAGCGGCATGACTGGATCATGCGCAATCTCGACCTCGTGCAGATGGCGCACGCCAGGGACAAGCGCCCGGCGGAAATCTCGGGCGGCATGAAGCAGCGCGTCGGCATCGCCCGGGCGCTCGCCATGGAGCCGAAGATCCTGCTGCTCGACGAGCCGTTCGGCGCGCTCGATGCGCTGACGCGCGCCCATCTGCAGGATGCCGTGATGGACATTCATTCCAGGCTGGGCTCGACGACGATCATGATCACCCACGATGTCGACGAGGCGGTGCTGCTCTCCGACCGCATCGTCATGATGACCAATGGTCCGGCAGCGACCATCGGCGAGGTGCTTGCGGTGCCGCTGGCGCGCCCACGCCGGCGCGTCGAACTTTCTTCAGACCGGACCTTCCTGCGCTGCCGTGAGGCGGTGCTGAAATTCCTCTACGAACGCCACCGCTTCGTCGCAGCCGCCGAATAAGGCCATGACCGAAAAGCGCAATCATCGGCAATTGGCAATGTGCATCGGCAATAGGCAGCCTATCGCACTGCACAAATATTACGCTGCTGCGCAAGGCATTCTGACTAATCTTTGATCCGCTGCCGCGCTTGGTCAAAAGTCGTTCGGCTGCGGTTCACATTGATTTCATTCGATAATCCAGGGCGCTCTCGAATTGGCACGCTTCCTGCATTTCGGAATGTAGGTCCGCAAGGGCCAAGTGATACGGCGTCCAATGGCGGGCGCCACAGGCAAAGCTGCCGCTCAGGTCAATGCGCGATCCCGGATGGACGGACGCGCGAAGACCTGGCCGGCGGCTTTTTTGTTTTTGCGAGATCGACGGCGCCGGTCCAAGCGGCGCCCAAACGGAGACGACGATGACGAAACGGATCGGAACTGGCGCGTCCCTCGCGGACTTCACGCGGCGCGATTTTCTGGCCAGCAGCGCGCTGACGGCGGCACTGTTCACCGCCGCGCTCCTGCTGTTTCCGACAGGCGCCAAGATTCAAGGCAAGGACCTGACCGTCGCGAACTCGGTCTCGTTGCATCCATCGATGCCGCGCCGCTGATCATTCACCCACAAAATATCCGCGGTGCCTCCCACGCCGCAGACCGGAGCCAGACATTGACCGCAAATCTCCCAGCCCCGCCCAGCCAGGACAATGCCCCCCGGCAGGCGCTTGTGATGTCCACCATCGCCTTCACCGTATGCTTCGCGGTGTGGACGATCTTTTCAATCATCGGCGTGCGCATAAAGCAGGATCTCGGGCTGAACGAGACGCAGTTCGGCCTGCTCGTCGGCACGCCGATCCTCACCGGTTCGCTCGTGCGCATGGTGCTCGGCGTCTGGACCGACCGCTTTGGCGGACGGCTGGTCTACACTGCGACCATGCTTGCGGCGGCGGCGGCGACCTTCCTGCTGGCTTTCGCGCACACCTACGGGCAGATGCTGGTCGCTGCGCTTGGCGTCGGGCTCGCCGGCGGCTCCTTCGCCGTCGGCGTGTCCTATGTCTCGCGCTTCTTCCCCGCAGACAGGCAGGGCACGGCCCTCGGCATCTTCGGTGCCGGCAATGTCGGGGCCGCGGTCACCAAGTTCCTGGCGCCCTTCGTGCTTCTCTCCTGGGGCTGGCAGTCGGTGGCGCTGATCTGGGCCGCAGCGCTCGTCGTCATGGCCGCCATCTTCTGGTTTACCACCGGCGATGATCCCGTCATCCGCGAGCGCCGCGCCGGCAAGGCAACACCCACGAGAAGCTTCTGGCAGGAATTCGCGCCGCTCAAGAATGTGCAGGTCTGGCGCTTCGCCTTCTACTATTTCTTCGCCTTTGGCGCGTTCGTGGCGCTGTCGCTCTGGCTGCCGCGCTACCTGATCGGCGTCTACGGCTTCGGGCTTGCGACCGCCGGCATGATCGGTGCGGCCTATTCAATTCCCGCAAGCGTCTTCCGCGCCTATGGCGGCGTGCTTTCCGACCGGATCGGTGCCCGCACCGTGCTCTATTCGACGTTCGCCGTCAGTGCCGTCGCGACTCTCGTTCTGTCTCTCCCCTCGGCAGACTACGTCGTGCGCGGCATTAGCGGGCCGATCGCCTTCCATTTCGAGATCGGCCCGCTCGCCTTCATCGCCGTCGCCTGCGTGCTCGGCTTCTTCATGAGCCTCGGCAAGGCCGCGGTGTACAAGCACATCCCGGCCTACTATCCGCAGAATGTCGGCGCGGTCGGTGGTGTGGTGGGCATGATCGGCGGGCTCGGCGGCTTCATCCTGCCAATCGCCTTCGGCGCGCTCAACGACCTCACAGGCGTGTGGTCGAGCTGCTTCATGCTGCTGTTCGTCATCGTCGCCACCTGCCTTGCCTGGATGCATGTCTCCATCCGGCGCATGGAGCGCGCGGCATCCGCCGAAGTTTCACCCCTTTCCTACGCGGCTGAGTGAGAGAGCGGACATGACAGAAAAACTCGTCATCATCGGCAACGGCATGGCCCCCGGGCGCATGCTGGAGCACCTCCTCGAGCAGGCGCCGGGCCGTTACGCCGTCACCATCTTCAACGCCGAGCCCCGCGTCAATTATGACCGCATCATGCTGTCGCCGGTGCTGTCGGGCGAAAAGGATTATGAGGAGATCATCATCCATGGTGACGGCTGGTACATCAAGCATGGCATCACCCTCTACAAGGGTCACAAGATCGTTGCCATCGACCGGCAGGCGAAAACCGTCACCTCCGACCATGGCGTAACCGAGCCCTACGACAAGCTCGTCATCGCCACCGGCTCGGTGCCCTTCATCATTCCGGTGCCGGGCCACAACCTGCCCGGCGTGCTGACCTACCGCGATCTCGACGACGTGCGAGCCATGATGCTGGCCGCCCAGTCGCGGGCCAAGGCGGTCGTCATAGGCGGCGGGCTGCTCGGCTTGGAGGCGGCGGCGGGCCTCAACGCGCAAGGCATGGACGTCACCGTGCTGCATGTCATGCCGACGCTGATGGAGCGCCAGCTCGATCCGGCCGCCGGCTACCTGCTGCAGCGCGCGGTGGAACAACGCGGCATCAAGGTCATCACCAAGGCCAACACCCAGGCGATCACCGGCAACGGCAAGGTCGAGCGGGTCGAGCTCGCCGACGGCACCGTCATTCCGGCGACGCTGGTGGTGATGGCCGTCGGCATCAGGCCGAACGCGACGCTGGCCAAGGAGGCTGGCATCGCCGTCAACAGAGGCATCGTCGTCGATGCCGGCATGCGCAGCAACGACCCGGACATCTACGCGCTCGGCGAATGCGCCGAGGTCAACGGCATGGTCTATGGGCTGGTCGCGCCGCTCTACGAGATGGCGCGCGTCGCGGCCCACCAGCTTACCGGCGACGAGGCGGCCGCCTTCGTCCATTCGGACACGCCGACCAAGCTCAAGGTCACCGGCATCGAGCTGTTCTCGCTCGGCGACTTTGCCGAGGGCGAGGACCGCCAGGAGATCGTGCTGCGCGACGCCTCGGCCGGCGTCTACAAGCGGCTCGTTCTGAAGGACGACCGCATCATCGGCACCGTGCTCTATGGCGAGACGGCGGACGGTGCCTGGTTCAACGATCTCAAGAAGAAGCAGACCGACATATCGGAGATGCGCGATACCTTGATCTTCGGCCAGTCCTATCAGGGGGGTGCCCCGCTGGACCCTATGGCGGCCGTTGCAGCCTTGCCGGATGATGCGGAAATCTGCGGCTGCAACGGCGTCTGCAAGGGCAAGATCACAGGCGCTATCACGGCCAAGGGCCTGACCTCGCTCGACGATGTCAGGGCGCATACCAAGGCGTCCGCCTCCTGCGGTTCCTGCACCGGGCTGGTCGAGAAACTGATGGTGCTGACGCTCGGCGACACATACAACCCTGCGGCCGTGCAGCCCATGTGCTCCTGCACCACGCTCGGCCACGACGAGGTGCGCCGGCTGATCAAGGCAAAGCACCTCAAGACCATTCCCGCCGTCATGCAGGAACTGGAGTGGAAGACCTCCTGCGGCTGCGCCAAATGCCGGCCGGCGCTCAACTACTACCTCGTCTGCGACTGGCCGGACGACTACGCCGACGACTACCAGTCGCGCTTCATCAACGAGCGGGTGCATGCCAACATCCAGAAGGACGGCACCTATTCGGTGGTGCCGCGCATGTGGGGCGGCGTCACCAACGCCGCAGAACTGCGTGCCATCGCCGACGTCGTAGACAAGTTCGAGATCCCGATGGTCAAGGTCACCGGCGGCCAGCGCATCGACATGCTCGGCATTCGCAAGGAGGACCTGCCGGCGGTGTGGGCCGATCTCGGCCAGGCCGGCTTCGTCTCCGGCCACGCCTACGCCAAGGGCCTGCGCACGGTGAAGACCTGCGTCGGCTCCGACTGGTGCCGCTTCGGCACGCAGGATTCGACGGGGCTGGGCATCCGTATCGAGAAATTCATGTGGGGCTCGTGGACCCCGGCCAAGGTCAAGATGGCGGTGTCGGGCTGCCCGCGCAACTGCGCCGAGGCGACCTGCAAGGATGTCGGCGTCATCTGCGTCGATTCTGGCTACGAGATCCATTTCGCCGGGGCGGCAGGCCTCGACATCAAGGGCACCGAAGTGCTCGGCCTTGTGAAGACCGAGGACGAGGCGCTGGAGCATATCGTGGCGCTGACGCAGATGTATCGCGAGCAGGGCCGCTATCTCGAACGCATCTACAAATGGGCCAAGCGCATCGGCATCCCCGAGATCAAGCGCCAGATCATGGACGACGATGCCAAGCGCAAGGCCTATTACGACCGCTTCGTCTTCTCCCAGAAATTCGCCCAGCTCGACCCGTGGTCGGAACGCGTCTCCGGCAAGGACAAGCACGAGTTTCGGCCGATGGCTTCGGTCGGGTTTGCGCAGGCGGCGGAGTGATGGAGATGTTTGCGCGAAGCACCCCCCTCTGGCCTGCCGGCCATCTCCCCCTCAAGGGGGGAGATCGAATGTCGTTTCGGCTTTCGCCAATCTCCAACGTCGCAGGACGGTCGCCGTCATCGAGGCTGCCAATCTCCCCCCTTGAGGGGGAGATGTCCGGCAGGACAGAGGCCTTGGCGCAATCCTATCAAGCAAAGGCAGCCAAATGAACTGGATCGCCATCGGCACCATCTCCGACATCCCCCGCCGTGGTGCGCGCTGTGTCGCCACCCCGCAAGGCAAGGTCGCCGTCTTCCGCACCCAGGACGATCAGGTCTATGCCATCGACGACCATTGCCCGCACAAGGGCGGGCCGCTGAGCCAAGGCATCGTCCATGGCGCGGCGGTGACCTGCCCCCTGCACAATTGGGTGATCTCGCTGGAGACAGGCAAGGCGCTCGGCGCCGACGAGGGCGCGGTACGCACCATCCCGGTCAAGGTCGAGGGCGAGCGCCTGTTCCTGGCGCTGGAAGCGCTGGCCAGCCGCGCCGCCTGACCATGGAGATCGACGCAGCACGCGAGGTGAGGACCACTTGCCCCTATTGCGGGGTGGGCTGCGGCGTGCTGGCGAAAGTCGCCGCGGACGGGCAGGTGTCCGTCCGCGGCCACCCCGATCATCCCGCGAATTTCGGCCGGCTTTGCTCCAAGGGTTCCGCCCTGGCCGAGACTATCGGTCTCGACGGCAGGCTGCTTCATCCCGAAATCCACGGCCGCCGGACAGGCTGGAACGAGGCGCTCGACATCGTCGCTTCGACTTTCTCGCGGACCATTGCCGAGCACGGACCGGATGCGGTCGCCTTCTATGTCTCGGGGCAACTGCTGACCGAGGATTACTACCTCGCCAACAAGCTGATGAAGGGCTTCATCGGCTCGGCCAACATCGACACCAATTCGCGCCTGTGCATGGCCTCGTCCGTCGCCGGCCACCGCCGCGCCTTCGGCTCCGACACGGTGCCGGGAACCTATGAGGATCTGGAACGCGCCGACCTGATCGTGCTGGTCGGCTCCAACCTCGCCTGGTGTCATCCCGTGCTCTACCAGCGCATCGCGGCGGCCCGGGAAAAGCGGCCGGAGATGAAGATCGTGCTGGTCGATCCGCGCCGCACCATGACATCTGATATCGCCGACATGCATCTGGCGATCGCGCCCGATGGCGACGTCGCCCTGTTCACCGGCCTGCTCGCCTGGCTCGGCCAGCACAATGCGCTCGACCGCGCCTATATCACGGAGCATACGACCGGCTTCGGACAAGCTCTTTTTGCAGCATCGGCGCTCGATCTCACCAGTGTTGCCACCGCAACAGGCCTGAGCGAAGACGAGCTTGCCCGCTTCTACAGCCTGTTCGCAGCGACCGCGAAGACGGTGACCGTTTACAGCCAGGGTGTGAACCAGTCGTCGTCCGGCACCGACAAGGTCAACGCCATCATCAACTGCCATCTCGCCACCGGCCGCATTGGCAAACCGGGAACCGGGCCGTTCTCGGTGACCGGCCAACCCAACGCCATGGGCGGTCGCGAGGTCGGCGGCATGGCCAACATGCTCGCCGCCCATATGGAGATCGAAAATCTCGAACACCGCGATCGCGTCCAGCGCTTCTGGAACGCGCCCGATATCGCGCAAAAGCCCGGGCTGAAGGCCGTCGAGATGTTTCAAGCCGTGGCCGACGGCCGCATCAAGGCGTTGTGGATCATGGCCACCAACCCGGTCGATTCGATGCCGGACGCAGACGCCGTCGAAGCGGCAATCAAGGCTTGCCCGTTCGTTGTGGTTTCGGACGTGCTGGCCAGCACGGACACGGTGCATCATGCCCATGTCAGGCTGCCCGCCACCGCCTGGGGCGAAAAGGACGGCACCGTCACCAATTCGGAGCGCCGCATCTCGCGCCAGCGGTCGTTTCTGGCGGCGCCCGGCGAGGCGAGGCCCGACTGGTGGATCATCGCGGAGGTGGCGCGGCGGATGGGTCTTGCCGAGGCGTTCGGGCATGAGACGCCGGCGGAAATTTTTGGCGAGCATGCCGCCCTGTCTGGGTTTCAGAATGACGGTACGCGGGATTTCGATATTGGCGCTTATGCCAGTGTCGATGATGAGACCTATGCAGCGCTTGAGCCTTTCCAATGGCCAGCGCCGAGCCAAGGCACCCCCCTCTGGCCGGCCGGCCATCTCCCCCTCAAGGGGGGAAATCAGCTGTTTTATCGGCTTTCGCCAATCTCCAGCGTTGCAAGCGGAGACCCGGCGTCGGAGCTGCCGATCTCCCCCCTTGAGGGGGAGATGTCCGGCAGGACAGAGAGGGGCGATCAAGCTCGACATTCGCAACAAGCGAACAGCACGACGGAGCAGCAACCCGCGCGTTTCTTCGCCAACGGCCACTTCTACACACCCGACCGCAAAGCCCGCTTCATCGCCATCCGCGCCACCACGGAAACCCGCACCGCCGCCGACTTCCCGCTCATCCTCAACACCGGCCGCATCCGCGACCACTGGCACACCATGACGCGCACCGGCAAAAGCCCGCGTCTGTCCCAGCACATCGCCGAGCCCTTTGTCGAAATCCATCCCGTGGACGCGCAGCACCACGGCATCGGCGACGCCGACATCGTGCGGATCTCCAGCCCGCGTGGCGACGTACTGGTCCGCGCCTTGATCACGTCACGCCAGCGCCAAGGCAGCGTCTTCGCGCCGATGCACTGGACCGATCAGTTCGCGGCAAAAGGCCGGCTCGACGCATTGACCGCACCGCTCATCGATCCGGTTTCAGGTCAGCCGGCGTTGAAACATGTCGCGGCCCGTATCGAGAAATTTGCCGCAAAGGCCTTTGGTTTCGCCGTGATGCGCCGCCGTCCCGAGGCGATTGCTGCTGACTATTGGGCGGTCGCTCGTTGCAGGGGCGGATGGCGGGTCGAGCTTGCCTTTGCCGACGACGACGCGGACTGGACAGCGTTCGCCGGCTCGCTTTTCGAGGCTCCTTCGGCCGAAATGCTTGCCTATCACGACCGCGACGCCGGCCAGCACCGCATCGCTGCCTTCGACGGTGAGCACCTCACGGGTGCTTTGTTCGTCGCCCGGGGCCCGGTCGCGGTGTCGCGCGGCTGGGCGGCCGAACAGCTCGAAGAGGTCCACGCCAGCCAGCGCGAGCGCTTCAGGATCGTCGCCGGCCGCGCCGGTGCCGAACGGCCGGATGCCGGCGCCACCGTCTGTTCCTGCTTCAACGTCGGGGCCAACCAGATCGTGGCCGCGGTGGTGGCCGGCTGCACCACTGTCGAAGCCATCGGCGGCGCGCTGAAGGCCGGCACCAATTGCGGCTCCTGCCGGTCCGAGATCCGCGCCCTCATCCAGGCTGGCCGCGTTCAAGCGGCCGAGTGAGCCGCAATCCTGTATGATTTGAGCTGTCCGCGAGGCCACGCCAAACCTGACCAACTGTTAATTCGACTTCAGGCTTCGACCATATTGGTGGATGGGGTGATGCCGCCGTGGACCAGCAATTGGAAATGGTCACCTGCCCGCTCATCCAGGTGAATTTCAAGGAGGGCCAGGACGCACAGGTCGCCCTTCAAGGGGCAGCCGTTCGGCTGGCTATCGTTGCGAGAGGTTTTCCAAGCCATAGCAATCAGTTAGCGGACTGAACCTCGAACCCGCCACTCTCGATCCATGCCTCGGCTGGCCCTGTTGTCCGCAAATGGTACGTCTGGACACAAGTGTTGAAGGCTGAAAAATAGGGAACGCAACTTCGCTATCCGAGTTGATTCAAGAGATCGGGAGATCCGCGCTGAATCTGGAAGACATAGCCGCCCATCCGGCCTTGCACCGCTACGTACAGGAACAGTCGCAGTCCCTGATCCGAATCTATGAGGAAACCCCGCGACTGGCTTCCATCTTTGCCACGCAGCAACGTTGGCTGATGGCTCATGTCGGCCTTTCCATGCATTTCCGGCGGGACCCGAACGACCGCCGCAAGGAGTTGACCGTCTCGCGTTTCACCGAGGTCGTGCACAAGAACGCCGTGGCCAGCCGCAATACGGCGGATGCTTTCATCAAGGAGATGCTGCACTACAACATCGCCGAGTATGTGGCGGGTGGGGACGGCCGCACGCATCCCCTGCAACCGACGGCCGCCACCATCGAGAGGTTCACCGGCTGGGTGACCGCCCATCTGCGCACGCTTGACCATATCGATGGCGGCGACCGGCTGGGTAGATATCTGGAACGGCCCGACATGCTTGCCACGCTGCAGCCACTGATCGCTGACGGCCTGCTGGCCTCAAAGCCGGTGCGCGAACCCAACCAGACCTTTTCCCTTTTCATCTGGCTCAACAATGGCGGTATCGTCATGGACTGGCTGATGTCCGGCATCGATCCGGATCATGCCGGCCAGGAGCGGATTCCGACCAGCGTCGTTTCGATCGGCGATTTCGCCAAATGGCTCAAGCTGTCGCGGACCCATCTCGGCCGCAAACTGCGCACTGCCGAGGAACTCGGCAGCATTGGCTGGCTTGGCCAACGCGGCCATTCGGTGATGTGGGTGTCGCACGGGTTCTACGAGGAATACATGACCGTGCAGGCCGCCAAGCTGGCTGTCGTCGACAACGCCTTCAAGGCTTGTTTCCCGCCACCGCAAGGCGGTGACTGAGCAGCGCCCTGCACAGGGGCCGATTTTGGGGAACGCGTGAGGCGGATTGCCCTGTGTCGATTGACGCTCGCCGAGCATCACCGACACTGATCTTGGGCAGACCTCGGCGTTCTCAGTCGATGTCGAACGAAACACCCTGGGCAAGCGGCAGCGCCTTGGAATAGTTCACCGTGTTGGTGGCGCGCCGCATGTAGGCCTTCCACGCATCCGAGCCGCTCTCGCGGCCGCCGCCGGTCTCCTTTTCGCCGCCGAAGGCACCGCCGATCTCGGCGCCCGACGTGCCGATATTGACATTGGCGATGCCGCAGTCCGAACCGTCGACACCGAGGAAACGCTCCGATTCCTGCAGATCACGGGTGAAGATCGACGACGACAGGCCCGCACCCACCGCATTGTGTTCGTCGAGCACGGCGTCGAAATCCGAATATTTCATCACATAGAGGATCGGCGCGAAGGTCTCTTCTGTCACCGGCGACACCTGCTTCGGCATTTCGACCAGCGCCGGGTGCACGTAGTAGGCGTCCGGGTGGCCGTTCTCGACGCGCGCGCCGCCGGTCACCTTGCCGCCATGGGCGGTGGCTTCCTTCAGCGCCTTCTGCATGGCATCGAAAGCCGCCTTGTCGATCAGCGGCCCGACCAGCGAAGAGGTCTCCAGCGGATTGCCGACCGAGACGCTCTGATAGGCCTTCTTCAGGCGCGGCACCAAGGCATCGTAGACGCTCTCATGCACGAACAGGCGCCGCAGCGTCGTGCAGCGCTGGCCGGCCGTGCCCATGGCACCGAACGCGATGGCGCGCAGTGCCATGTCGAGATCGGCGGTGGGCGCCACGATGCCGGCATTGTTGCCGCCGAGTTCCAGCACGGCACGCGCAAAGCGCTTGGCCAGGCGCGGACCGACGTCGCGGCCCATGCGGGTCGAGCCGGTCGCCGAAACCAGCGGCACCTTGGGATGGTCGACCAGGATTTCGCCGACGGCGCGGTCGCCGATCAGCACCGGCGCCAGCCCCTGCGGCGCGTCGGCGCCGAAACGCTTGACCGCGCGCTTGAAGATCGCTTCGCAGGCAAGTGCGGTCAGCGGCGTCTTCTCCGATGGCTTCCACACCACCGCGTCACCGCAGACCAGTGCCAGTGCCGCATTCCACGACCACACCGCGACCGGGAAGTTGAAGGCGGAAATGACGCCGACGACGCCGAGCGGATGCCAGGTTTCCATCATGCGATGGCCCGGACGCTCGGTAGCGATGGTCAGACCGTACAATTGCCGGGACAGACCGACGGCGAAATCGCAGATGTCGATCATCTCCTGCACTTCGCCGAGCCCCTCGGATGGGATCTTGCCGACCTCGATCGACACCAGCCGGCCAAGTTCGGCCTTGTGCGCACGCAATTCCTCGCCGAGCAGCCTTACCAGTTCGCCGCGCTTCGGACCGGGCACCAGCCGCCAGGACTGGAACGCCTTGTGCGCGGCATCGATGGTCTTTGCCGCGTCGGCCGGCGAGATGGTCTTCAGCGCCGCGATCTGTTCGCCCGTCACCGGGCTACGCACGATGAGGTCGCCGCCGGCAAGCGCGTCCTTGGCTACACCCAGTTTCGCCAGAAGCTCGGCCGTTTCCTTCGCAATGGTCATTTTTGTCCCTTTCAGATCCCGTCGTCATCATCTGGCGTCGGATCAAAGCCTCGCGCCATTCGCCCGCGTGCCGAAAAGGCACTTCGGGCACAGTCATGGCGTGGCCTTACTCGTTTCAAGGGAAAATCGCCACCCCGGCATGGTCTAAGCCCGGGCGACACGATTGAGCCAGATGGGCAAACGCGGCTCAGTTGGCCCTTTTCGCCGGCGCGCGCACGGCGCCGTCTTTCATCAAACGGTCGATATGCATGCGGATATGGGCCGCTTCCGCCGCCGTGTTGGCCAGCGCGATGGCGCGGTCGAAGGCAACCCGCGCCTCCTCACCCCGGTCGAGTTGCATCAGCAGTCCGCCCTTGAGGCCGAAGAAGTGGAAATAGCCGGAAAGCCTTTCTTCCAGCGGCTCGATCATCGCGAGGGCGGCTTCCGGGCCGCGTATTTTCGAGACCGCCACCGCGCGGTTGAGCGTGATGACGGGCGACGGCTGCATCTGTTCGAGCAGGCCGTAGAGCAGGTCGATCTCCACCCAGTCGGTGTCCTCGGCCTTTTCTGCCCGGGCATGCAAAGCGGCGATTGCCGCCTGCACCTGATAGGGACCGGGCTTGCGATGGCGCAACGCCTTGTCGACCAGCGCCAGCCCCTCGTCGATCATCTTGCGGCTCCACAGGCCGCGATCCTGGTCCTCCAGCAGCACGATCTCGCCGTCTCCGTCGAAGCGGGCCGGCGCGCGCGCATGCTGCAGCAAAAGCAGCGCAGTCAGCCCCATGATCTCCGGCTCGGTCTGGAACAGCCGCAGCAACAGCCGGGCAAGCCGGATCGCCTCCTCGCACAGCGGCGCGCGGGCAGGCGCCTCGCCGCTGTTGGTCGAATAGCCTTCGTTGAAGATCAGGTAGACCATCGCCGCCACCGCGGCGAGGCGCTCGGAGCGCTCGACAGCGCCCGGCGTCTCGAACGGCACGCCGGCGTCGGCGATGCGCGCCTTGGCGCGGGTGATGCGCTGCTCCATGGCGCTCTCGCCGACCAGGAAGGCGCGAGCGATCTGCTTGACGGTCAGACCGGAGACGATGCGCAGCGCGACCGCGATCTGCTGCGTTGCCGGAAGGTCCGGATGGCAGCAGATGAAGAGCAGCCGCAATATGTCGTCGCGATAGTGCGCGCCGTCCAGCCGCTCGGCGATGTCGCTCTCGGCATCCTCCAGATCGGAGATCTGGTCCTCTTCCGGCATCGGCGCCTGCTTGGCGCGCTTGCGCACCGCGTCGATGCCGCTGTTGCGGCCGACGAAGATCAGCCACGCCGCCGGGTCGCGCGGCGGCCCATTCTGCGGCCAGTTCTTCAACGCCCTGAGACAGGCATCCTGGAAAGCTTCCTCCGCCGTATCGAGATCGCGGAAATAGCGCAGCAGCGCGCCCATTGCCTGCGGGCGGGCGGCGCTGATCGCGGAGCTGATCCAGGCAAGTTCGGTCATACGGCAACACCGGTGGGATTGAACACCGAGACCGGCCGGATCTCATAGGAGCCGCCGCTCGGGTTGACCTCGGAGAGCTCACGGGCGAATTCGACGGCCTCGTCGAGATCGGCGCAGTCGAGGGTGTAGAAACCTAGGAACTGCTCCTTGGTCTCGGCGAAGGGCCCGTCGATGACGACCGATTCGCCTTTCACTTTCCGCAGCGTCGTCGCCGCCGTCGTCGGCAAAAGCCGCGCCACCGGGCCAAGTCGGCCAGCCTTGGCGTACTTGTCCTGAACGTTGAGGAGATTGGCCATGACTTCGTCGTCCTGCGCCTTGCTCCAGGAGCTGACGACGTCTTCGGAGGCATAGCAGAGTATGGCGTAGAGCATGGCTGGTCCTTTTCTGTATCAAAGGACGAAACAGTATGACCGATCCCGACACGACGTCGACAAAAAAGACGGATTGAGCGACCGTCAATCGCCGCCAGTCAGCGTTGATGCGACTTCAACCATCTCAGCACGATCGCTTCCTCGTCATCGAGACCCTCGATCGGCCGCTTGCGCTTGTTGGCTTCCGCCATTTCTGCCAGCAGCCGTCCCTGCGACCAGGCCTCGAAAACCAGCGGATGAATATAGCATTTGCGGCAGACGGCGCGCGTGTTCCCCAGCCGCTCGGCCACCTTGTCGATGACGCTGTTCATCACCCGCTTTTGCTGGGCCTGGGTTTCGGGCAGCTCCGTCTGCGCAAACAGCGACGCGGCATGGATGGTGCCGCCCCAGGTGCGAAAATGCTTGGAGCTGAACGCATCGCCGGCGGCATCCCTGATGTAGCGGTTGACGTCGTCGGAGTGGATCGGGCGTCTGTTGCCTTCCTCGTCGAGATACTGGAACAGTTTCTGGCCCGGCAGGTCCTGCGCACCCCGCACGATGCCGGCGATACGGCGATCGACCAGCTTCAGTTTCCATTCCTTGCCGGACTTGCCCTCGAAGGCGAAGCGCAGCCTCGATCCCTTGATATCGACATGGCGGTCGCGCAACGTCGTCAGGCCGAAGCTCTTGTTGTCTCGCGCATAGGCGGCATTGCCGACGCGGATCATCGTGTTGTCGAGCAGCCAGACGACCGCGGCGACGACGCGCTCGAACGGCAGGCCGTGGCGGCGCAAATCGCTGTCTATCGTGCGCCTCAGGCTGGCCAAGCTTTCGGCGAAGGCAACGAGGCTCGAATATTTGGCACCGTCGCGTTCTTCGGCCCATTGCGGATGATAACGATACTGCTTGCGCCCCCGCTGGTCCCTGCCAGTCGCCTGGATGTGCCCGTCGGCATCAGGCGAGATCCAGACATCCGTCCAGGCCGGCGGGATGACGATCGCCTCGATACGCGCCCTGGCGGCATCGGAGACCGCTTTCCCGTCCGGCCCCTTGTAGGAAAATCCCTTGCCTGTCTTTAGCCGGCGTATACCGGGCTCGGCATCGCTGACATAGGTCAGTGCGGCGTGCTCGGCCGCGCTTTGCGCCCCGTTCTTCGGCGCGGCGTCGCTGTCGGTTGAACGGCAGGGCGGCAATCCGGATCTCTGCAGCATGCAAGCTCCACGCAAATATGCGTAGATAAGCTGCTGGCCGACAGCTGGTTCCGCGCCCCCGCGCGAAAGTCGGCTGGCCGCGTAAGCGAATGACGGAATCTTACGACTACAAGGCGCCCTGCAGGTTCACCCGCGGCGCCGACAGCCGCCGTCGCACCGCGAGCTTGAGCCTGTAGCGCAGGCAGCGCCAGGCTTCCGACCGCCGCTTTGGCGCGGCTGCGGCCACTGCCAGGAAGCGCGCGGCAATGTCCAGGTCGCCGCGCGCATAGTGGACGCGGGCGATCTTGAGGGCGACAAGCCCCTCCCTGGTCTTGAGCGCCGAGACCGGGATGCCGCAATCGGTGAGCGTGCGCAATTCCCGGCGCCACTCCAGGAAGCGCCGCACCGGGTTGATTGCAAAGCGGTCGTCGGAACGGGCCGGCGAAACCTCATAGACCATGACGGGTTGCGGCGTCATGGCCAGCGAAGCCTTGCTCATCAGCCGCGCCCAGAACAGCGTGTCCTCATCATAGGCAAGGCCCACCGGAAACCGTGTATCGCCGATCAGTTGCCGGGACGCCAGAACGCTGCCCACGGCGACGGAGCGTATGTCGCCTTTTACGTAGGCCGAAGCATTTGCCAGGCACGCAGCCTGATAGCCGTTCGGAATCTTGATCTGCCGATCCTGGCCGTTCACCCGCCGCCGGTAGGCGCCGACGATCATGCCGGCTTTCGGCTGGTTCTCCGCCTGCCGCAGCAGCGCGCGCAATCCGCCCTGAAGATGCAAATCGTCGGCGTCGATCAGATACACCCAGGGATGGAGCGCCTGGGCCAGCGCCACGTTGCGGGCGCCGCCGGCGTCGCGGCATTCGGCAGGCAGCACGCGCAGCGGCAAGGCCAATTGCGCCGCTGCCTGCCTTGCGACATCAGCCGTGTTGTCGGTCGATGCATCGTCGACCAGCAGGACCTCGCCGATGACGTCGGCCTCACTGCTAAGCGACGCCAGCGTTGTCGCGATCGTGGCCGCCGCATTGTAGGCCGGGATGACGACGCTGACCGCTTTCAATTAAAAGACCCCGCGCCCGCGCCCATTGGCAGCAAAAAATGGCTGTCCCTCGAAACAAATAGAGATTAGCGACCCCTTCGATGTTTGAGAAGTCGCTTCCTCCACCCACAATTGCAGTGGCGGAACGCTTCGCGCTTTTCAGCTCGCTCTCATACCTTCTCGAGCGCAGCCGGAATGACGTCGACGGCCTGCTCGCCGACCTGCCCGCCAGTGGTCTTCAGCACCCCGACGATCGGCGCGACGTCGGAATAGTCGCGGCCGTAGCCGACGGTGATATGATCGTTGCTGGCTCGCATGCCGTTGGTCGGGTCGAACTCCTGCCAGCCGGCGTCACGTCCGCACCAGACCTTGACCCAGGCATGCATGGCGTCGGCGCCTTCCAGCCGCGGCTTGCCCTTGGGCGGGATGGTGCGCAGGAAGCCGCTGACATAACCGGCCGGAATGCCGAGCCCGCGCAAGCCCGCGATCATGATGTGCGAAAAATCCTGGCAGACGCCGCGCTTCAGCCTGAAGGCATCGCTGGCCCGGGTCCGCACCGTGGTCGCCTCGCCGTCATAAGTGAAATCTCGATGGATGCGGTTGCACAGATCCATTGCCGTGCCGGCGGCCGAGGTGCCGATGCTGTCCTGCGCATAAGAGGTGATCGCCGCGTCGATACCGGAGTGAGCGCTTCCCGCCAGAAAATGGTGCGGCGAGTCAGACGCCAACGACCGCACCGCGGCCAGTTCCTGCCGCAGCCGCCCTATATCGGGCGACACGTCGAGCCCGGGCTCGGGCCGCGACACCGAAACGCGGGCGCTCATCCTGATGTCGAGCGCGTCATGGGCATCGCGAAAAGCAATCGAAGTGACGTTGTTGCCGAAGAAATCCGAGAAATCCGATCGTTCATTGGGCGCCGGGGCAAAGGACAGCGATGCGGCAATGACGCGCTGCACGCCCGATATCGTCGATGGCAGCACGCGGATCTGATGGCGACCGCCGCCCGCCGCGGCTGCATAGTCGTAATGGAGATGAAGCCTGATGTCGTAGAGCATGAACTAGCCGAAATAGGCTTTGGCGAGGCTGTTGTAGAGACCGCCGATTTCATAGGCGAGTTCGTCCAGCGCCTTTGCCGTCATATCCGAAGGCTCCTTGATGGCTATGGCCGTGTTGAGCTGCAGGATCTCCTTCGCCGTCGTCGACATGTGCCCCTCGCCGCCGACCGACGGCAACAGGCCGATCTCGGCCTTCAGCCTTTCCAACTGGAACAGGATCGAGCGAGGATTGAGCGGGTCGAGCGCCAGAAGATCGATCACCGTGCGCCGGCCGGCCTGCACCGGATATTGCCGGCGATGGGTCATGACGCTGTCGCCGATCTCCAGCATCATGTCGAGCGCGCCGTCCGGCGCCTTGGGGTCGGTCAGCCGGGACAGCGTCCGGGCAATCTGGATGCCGCGTTCCAGCCGCCGGCCGATCTCAAGGAACCGCCAGCCGGCGAAACGGTACATGTTCTCATGCAGCAGGCCGGAAAAACCGGCGAGCTTGCGCAGGATCACCGTCATGGCCCGCGTCGCGTCATCGCCCGGCGCCACCGTCGTCGCGAACTGGTGGATGGTCTTCGACAGGTCCTTGAGCGCCAGCCAGCCGTCGGGCGAGAAGCGGTCGCGGATCTGGCCCGCGCTGTAGACCGCGCTGTCGAGCGTGCCGATCAGCCCCGACGGGATCGCCGTCTCGACGTCGATGCCGAACGGTTCGAGATAGTCCCTGATGTCGGCCAGCAGCGGCATGTCCGGATCGGATGTCTCGGCCAGCCGCACATGGTAGGCGCGCAGGATGCGCACCGTGTCTTCCGAGCGCTCGATATAACGGCCGAGCCAGGTCAGGTTTTCCGCAGCGCGGCTCGGCAGGCTGCCCGGCCTGGTGCGGGTGAAGCTGTCACCCTCCTGCGGCAGCAGCGTCTCGCGCTCGACGGGCCTGTCGCTGACCACCCAGACGTCGGCCGCCTGGCCGCCGCGCTGCATGGCGATCGCCGTCGGGTCGAGCGACAGGCCGACACGGGCGAACCCGCCCGGCATCACCGTCCAGCCATCGGGCGTGCGCGCCAGGTAGACGCGCAGGCTCGCCGGCCGCGGCTCCAGCCAGCCGCCGACAAAGACCGGTGTCGTCGACAGCGTCACGGCTTCCTGGCCGACGAAGGCGCCGCCATCGCGTTCGATGCGCGCCACCAGCTCGGCCCGTTCGCCTGCCGACAGCGCCGAACCGAGCGTGGTCTGGCCATCATCCTCGAAGGCAAGTCTCGTCGACAGCGCCGGGCCGACCACCATGCGGTCGATATTGGCAAGCACATGGGCGCGTTCGGTCGCCTGCCCGCACCACCATGTCGCGACGCTCGGCAAGAGCAGCTCCTCGCCACGCAATTCGCGCCCGATCTTGGGCAGGAAGGCGAGCAGCGCCCGCGTTTCCATCAGGCCTGAACCCAGCGCATTGACTGTGGCTACCGCCCCCTGGCGGATCGCCTCGACCAGCCCCGGCGTGCCGATCTGCGAATCCGACCGCAATTCGAGCGGATCGGCAAAAGCCGCGTCGAGACGCCGCCACAACACGCTGATCGGCATCAGGCCGGAAACGGTGCGCACCATCAGCCTGCCGCCGGAAACGGTCAGGTCCTCGCCTTCGAGCAGCATGATGCCGAGATAGCGGGCGATATAGGCGTGTTCATAGTAGGTTTCGTTGAGTGGTCCCGGCGTCAAAATGGCGACGCGGCCATCGCTTTCCCTGGCCATGCCGATCAGCGCATCGCGGAAACGTCGAAAGAAGCCGGCGAGCCGATGCACATGCATCTCGCCATAGATATCGGACAGCGCGCGCGTCGTGGCGACGCGGTTCTCCAGGGCGAAGCCTGCGCCCGACGGCGCCTGCGTACGGTCGCCCAGCACCCACCACTGGCCGTCAGGCCCACGGCCAAGCTCGAAGGCACAGATATGCAGGTAATGGCCGCCGGCCGGCGTGGTACCCACGACAGGCCGCAAATATTCGGGGCTGGCCGCGATCAATCCCGCTGGCAGGATGCCTTTTTTGATCAGCAGGTTGCGCCCATAGATATCGGCGATGGTTTCCTCGAACAGTTCGGCCCGCTGCACGAGACCGGCGCTGATCGCGGCCCATTCGCTGTCTTCGATGAGCAGCGGTACATGCGCCAGCGGCCATTCGCGCTCATTGGCGCCGGCCTTGTCATACACGCGGTAGTAGACGCCGGCATCGCGCAGATACTGGTCGGCGCGGGCAAAACGCTGGCCGAGCTTCTCGGCGCCGAGATCGTCGAGCGCCTCGATGAAATGCTTCCAGACCGGACGGGGATTGCCTGCGGCGTCGACCATCTCGTCGACGACGCCGTCGATGGGCTGGTAGTGCTCCAGCAGGCTATGGATCTGCGGCTTGCCGCGTATCCTTTTGTGATTCCCCTTTGCCATCGCTGATCAGAGTCTTGCCGGTCGCCTGAGGTCAAGGGTCATCGGGAAATCTTCCGCCGGTTGTTCCTCGCGCAGCACATAGGCCGATGGTGTATGGCCGCGCGGTTCGAAGCGGGCGAGCCGCCGCGCCTCCGCCTCGTTGCCGTTGACCGGGAAGGTGTCGTAATTGCGGCCGCCGGGATGCGCGACATGGTAGACGCAGCCGCCGACCGCCCTTCCTGACCAGCGGTCATAGATGTCGAACACCAGCGGCGTGTTGACCGGCAGCGCCGGATGCAGGCCCGAAGCCGGCTGCCAGGCCTTGAAGCGCACGCCGGCCACCGCGACCTCGCGGTTATCGGTCACCTTCATCGGCACGATGCGGCCGTTGCAGACGATGGCATGGCGTTCCGGATTGAGGCCTTCGGTCTTGACCTGCAACCGCTCGACCGAGGAATCGACGAAGCGCACGGTGCCTCCGATCGCGCCCTGTTCGCCCATGACATGCCATGGCTCCAGCGCCTGCCGCAGCTCCAGCTTGATGCCGGCATGCTGAACCTCGCCGCAGAACGGGAAGCGGAATTCGAGCTGCGCATCGAACCATTCGGGACGGAACTCGAAGCCATTGAGCTTGAGGTCGTCCAGCACGTCGAGGAAATCCGCCCAGACATGATGCGGCAGCATGAAACGGTCGTGCAGGGAAGTGCCCCAGCGTACGAAGCGGCCGTCGAGCGGGTTCTTCCACGCACGGGCAATGATCGCCCTGACAAGCAGTTGCTGCGCCAGGCTCATGCGCGCATTGGGCGGCATCTCGAAGCCGCGGAATTCGACCAATCCCAGCCGCCCTGTCGGGCCATCCGGCGAAAACAGCTTGTCGATGCAGATTTCCGAGCGGTGCGTGTTGCCGGTGACGTCGGTCAACAGATTGCGGAACAGCCGGTCGACCAGCCACGGCAAGGGTGCCGCGCCCTGGTCCGGATGCGGTACCTGCGCCATGGCGATTTCGAGTTCGTAAAGCGAATCGTGACGCGCCTCGTCGAAGCGCGGCGCCTGGCTGGTCGGGCCGATGAACAGGCCGGAGAACAGATAGGACAGCGACGGATGCCGCTGCCATTGCAGCACCAGGCTCTTCAACAGATCGGGCCGGCGCAGGAACGGGCTGTCATTGGGCGTCGCACCGCCGACCACGACATGGTTGCCGCCGCCTGTGCCGGTGTGGCGGCCGTCAATCATGAACTTGTCGGCGCCAAGTCGCGTCAGCCGCGCTTCCTCATAGATCGCCGTGGTCGTCGCCACGCAGTCCTGCCAGTTGGAAGCCGGGTGGATGTTGACCTCGATGACGCCGGGGTCCGGCGCCACGCGGATGACGTTGAGGCGCGGGTCATGCGGCGGCCCGTAACCCTCTATATGCACGGGAAGACCGACGGCACGCGCCGCATTCTCGGCGGCGGCGACCAGTTCGAGATAATCCTCCAGCGCCTCGACCGGCGGCATGAACACGCACAGCCTTCCGTCGCGCGGTTCGACCGAAAGTGCGGTGCGCACCGCGCCGCCGATCTCGGTGATCTCCTGTTCGACCCGGTCCTGCTGACCGGTCGCTGCAGTGAACGACGCCGCCTGCTGGCGGCGCGCCATCTCGTCGGCGCCTTCAAGCTCGGCTGGCGTCGCGGTGGGTAGGATCGCTTCGCGGGCCGGCAAGGGACCGCGCGGCAGCGACGGATCGACCGGCACGATGTAGGGGAATTGTGCCGGCGGCACGTAGGGCAGCGTGCCCAAGGGCAAGCGGTAGCCGACCGGTGAATCGCCCGGCACCAGGAACAGCCGGCCGCGCCGCGTCTTCCATTTTTCCGAACGCCAACGCGGTCCCGAAGCATGGCTGTTCCAGCGCTGCACGGGCAACACATAGCCCGACGGTTTGGTCAGTCCGCGCTCGAACACTCGTGCCATGCGGCTGCGCTCTTCCGGATCCTCGAGCTTCGAATTGGACGGATCGACATTTTCGGGCAGCTTGCCTTCCTTGAGCAGCCATTCGGCCGGATCCTCATAGGCTTCGCTGACCATGGCCTTGTCGATGCCGAGCTCGCCGGCGATCGCCGTCAGCAGGCTTTCGGCCTGCTGCGGGCCAACCTTGGCTTCGCTTTTCTCCCGCGCGATCAGCGACGGATCGCTCCACACAGGCTGGCCGTCGGCACGCCAGTAGAGCGAGAAGGTCCAGCGCGGCAGGCTTTCGCCCGGATACCATTTGCCCTGGCCGTAGTGGAGGAAGCCGCCCGGTGCGAAGCGCTCGCGCAGCCTGCGGATCAGCGCATCGGCCTTTTCGCGCTTGGTCGGACCGACGGCGGCGGTGTTCCATTCGGCGGACTCGAAATCGTCGATCGACACGAAGGTCGGCTCGCCGCCCATCGTCAGCCGCACGTCGCCGGCCGCAAGTGTCGCATCGACCTTGTTGCCGAGCGCATCGAGCGCCTGCCAGCTTTCGTCGGAGAACGGCTTGGTGATGCGCGGATGCTCGGCGATGCGGTCGACCCGCATGTCGAAGCCGAACTCGACATTGGCAAAGCTCGCCATGCCGGAAATCGGCGCGGCATTGCGGAAATGCGGCGTGGCGGCAAGCGGCACATGGCTCTCGCCGGTGAGGAGACCCGAGGTCGGGTCGAAGCCGATCCAGCCGGCGCCGGGAAGATAGACCTCGCACCAGGCATGCAGATCGGTGAAATCGACCGATGTGCCGGCCGGCCCGTCCAGCGCGACGAGATCAGGCTTCAGCTGGATCAGATAGCCCGAGACGAAACGCGCGGCGATGCCGAGATTGCGCAGGATCTGCACCAAGAGCCAGCTCGAATCCCGGCACGAGCCCTTGCCGGCGGCCAGCGTCTCCTCCGGCGAGAACACGCCGGTCTCCATGCGCACGATATAGGCGATCTCGCGCTGCAGCCGGGCATTGAGGTCGACGAGGAAATTGACGGTGTTTTTCGCGCTGGTGTCGATGGTTCTCAGGAAGGCCGACAGCAGCGGTCCGGCCGGCTCAGGTGTCCGGTAGATGGCGAGATCGTCCCTGATCTCTTCTGGATATTCGAACGGGAATGTCTCGGCCGACGGCTCGACGAAGAAATCGAACGGATTGTAGACCGTCATGTCGGCGACGAGGTCGACCTCGATCTTCAGTTCCGTCACCGGCTCGGGAAAGACGAAGCGGGCAAGGAAGTTGCCGTAGGGATCCTGCTGCAAATTGACGAAATGGTTCGCCGGCTCGACCTTGAGCGAATGGCTCAACACCTTTGTCCGGGAATGCGGCGCCGGCTGCAGCCTGACGATCTGAGGCCCGAGAACCACCGGCCGGTCGTATTTGTAATGGGTCAGATGGTAGACGGCTGCCAGAATTGCCATGGGGCCCCGGAGATCGGCGTTTCAAACGAATTCGCCGAACCCTGACACATCTGCTGGCCATTCTCCAAGCACAGATGTTGCGGTGCACCTAATTTAAGCAGCCGAAGTCGGCTTAAGGCACGGCTTAGAAGAAAGCCTGGATCCCGGTCTGCGCCCGTCCCAGGATCAGCGCGTGCACGTCATGCGTGCCCTCATAGGTGTTTACCGTCTCCAAATTCTGCGCGTGGCGCATGACGTGGTAGCCGATCTGGATGCCGTTGCCGCCATGCATGTCGCGGGCCTGGCGGGCGATATCGAGCGCCTTGCCGCAGTTGTTGCGCTTGACGATCGAGATCATCTCCGGCGCCATCTTGCCTGCATCGAGCAGCCGCCCGACGCGCAAGGATGCCTGCAGCCCAAGCGCGATCTCGGTCTGCATGTCGGCGAGCTTCTTCTGGTAAAGCTGCGTGCCGGCCAGCGGCTTGCCGAACTGCTTGCGGTCGAGACCATACTGGCGTGCGCGGTGCCAGCAATCTTCCGCCGCACCCATCGAGCCCCAGGAGATGCCGTAGCGAGCCCGGTTGAGACAGCCGAACGGGCCGCCAAGGCCCTTGGCGTTGGGCAGCAGCGCGTCCTCGCCGACCTCGACGCCTTCCATCACCACTTCACCGGTGATCGACGCGCGCAGCGACAGCTTGCCGCCGATCTTAGGCGCCGACAGCCCCTTCATGCCCTTTTCCAGCACGAAGCCGCGGATCTCGTCCTTGCCGGTCTCGCCCTTCAGCTTGGCCCAGACGACGAAGACGTCTGCGATCGGTGCATTGGAGATCCACATTTTGGAACCGGAGAGCTTGTAGCCGTTCGCGGTCTTCTCGGCGCGCGTCTTCATGCCGCCCGGGTCTGAGCCGGCATCCGGCTCGGTCAGGCCGAAGCAGCCGATCCACTCACCGCTGGCAAGCTTGGGCAAGTACTTCTTGCGCTGCTCTTCCGAGCCATAGGCGTGGATCGGATACATCACCAGCGACGACTGCACCGACATCATCGAGCGATAGCCGGAATCGACGCGTTCGACTTCCCGCGCGACCAGCCCGTAGGTCACATAATTGGCGCCGAGGCCGCCATACTCTTCCGGGACGGTAATGCCGAGCAGCCCGGCCTCGCCCATCTCGCGAAAGATGCCGGCATCCGTCTTTTCATTGAGATAGGCATCCTCGATGCGCGGCGCGAGCTTGTCGGCGGCGAAGGCCGCCGCGCCGTCGCGCACCATGCGCTCTTCTTCCGAAAGCTGGTCCTCGATCAAGAACGGGTCTTCCCAGACGAATGCATTCTTGTCGGCGGCCATGGCTTGTCGATCCTCAAACGGGTGAAGCCCGGCTTATCGGCCCGTGGTCTTAAAAAATCAAACGAAATTGCTTCACGGATCAATGAGCATTAGGAATGGGTCATGAGTGTCCAGCGTCGCCTTCTGCCCAACATCAGCGCCCTCGCCGCCTTCGAGGCGGTGGCCCGGCTTGGGTCCTTTACTGCCGCTGCCCAGGAGCTGGACCTGACCCAGGGCGCGGTCAGCCGGCAGATCAGACTGCTCGAAGACCAGTTCGGGCGCCGGCTGTTCGAGCGCGACAGCCGCAATGTCCGGCTGTCGACGGCAGGGGAAATCTACGCCGAAGCGGTCCGTTCAGCCCTCGGTCAGTTGCGCGACGCAGCCCTTGGACTGATGAGCAATCGGCATAGCGGCATCCTGAACCTCGCCATTTTGCCGACCTTCGGCACGCGTTGGCTGATGCCGATGATCCCGGATTTCGTCGCGAACAATCCCGACATCACCATCAACTTCGTCACCCGCGTCGGCCGCTTCGACTTCGCCAGGGAGAGGTTGGACGCCGCCATCCATTACGGCCTGCCGGACTGGCCGGGGGCCGATTCGACGCTGCTGGTGCGCGAAACCGTGGCGCCGGTGGCGTCGCCGGAATTCCTCGCCGGCCGCGCCATCGCCACGCCGGCCGATATCGGCCGCCTGCCGCTGCTGCACATGGCGACGCGCCCCGACGCCTGGACCGAATGGTTCGAGCATCAGGGCCTGAGCGCGCCGGCCGGACCCGGCATGCAGTTCGAGGAGTTCGGCACGGCCGCCCAGGCGTGCATGGCGGGACTTGGCGTCGCGCTGTTGCCGCTGCTCCTCATCGCGGGCGAATTGCAGCGCGGCCAGTTGGTGCCGGCGCCCGGCCAGCCCATGCAAAGCCGCAGCGCCTATTACCTCGTCGTCCCGCACGACAAGCGCGACCATCCCCCCGTCGCCAGCTTTCGCGACTGGCTGCTCGGCCAACTCGAAAAGGAGCCGGCTGTTCTGGCGTGGTAGCTACTTCCGCTTCAGCGCATCCGCCAGTGCCGCACCGAAGGCCCCTTGCTGGGCCGGCCGTTCCGGCTGGCGTTGCGGCGCCGGCGAGCGCGGCGCCGGCCTGCCGCCGCCATTGTCGCGCGGCCCACCACGCGGCGCACCACCCTCGCCGCCATCCTTGCGCATGGAGAGCGCAATGCGCTTGCGCTTGATGTCGACGTCGACGACGCGCACCTTGACCACATCGCCGGCCTTGACCACTTCATGCGCGTCCTTGATGAAGCGGTCGGCCAGTTGCGAGACGTGCACCAGCCCGTCCTGATGGACGCCGATATCGACGAAGGCGCCGAAGGCCGCGACATTGGTCACGGTGCCTTCCAGCAGCATGCCGGGTTTGAGGTCCTTGATGTCATCGACGCCGTCGGCGAAGGTCGCCGTCTTGAAGCCGGGGCGCGGGTCGCGGCCGGGCTTTTCCAGCTCGGCCAGGATGTCGCGCACCGTCGGCAGGCCGAAACGCTCGTCGACGAAGACGCGTGGATCGAGCGCCTTGAGCGCGGCACTGTCGCCCATCAGCGAGCGGACGTCGCGGCCGCAGGCGGCGACGATCTTCTTGGCCACGCCATAGGCTTCCGGATGCACCGACGAGGCGTCGAGCGGCTCGCTGCCATTGGCGATGCGCAGGAAGCCGGCGGATTGTTCGAACGCGCGAGGTCCAAGCCGTGGCACCTTGAGGAGATCTTTCCGGCTGGCGAAGGGGCCGGTCGCATCGCGATGCGCGACGATGGCGTCGGCGAGCGATGCGCCGAGGCCCGAAACCCGCGCCAGCAATGGCGCCGAGGCGGTGTTGAGATCGACGCCGACCGCGTTGACCGCGTCCTCGACCACCGCCTCCAGCGAGCGGCCGAGCCGGTACTGGTCGACATCGTGCTGGTATTGGCCGACGCCGATCGACTTGGGTTCGATCTTGACCAGTTCGGCCAGCGGATCCTGCAGGCGCCGCGCGATCGACACCGCGCCGCGCAACGACACGTCAAGGCCGGGAAATTCGGCCGCCGCCGTCGCCGACGCCGAATAGACCGAAGCGCCCGCTTCGCTGACGATCACCTTGAGCGGCTTCGGCCCGCCGTCGGAAGGCATGTCGGACAGCATGTCCGCCACCAGCTTTTCCGTCTCGCGGCTGCCGGTGCCGTTGCCGATCGAAATCAGCTCGACCTTGTGCAAGCGGATGAGTTTGGCGAGTTCGGCCTGCGTGCCGCGCACATCGTTCTTCGGCGGGAACGGATAGACCGTCGTCGTCGCCACCAGCTTGCCGGTGCCGTCGACCACGGCCACCTTGACGCCGGTGCGGATGCCGGGGTCGAGGCCCATCGTCGGCCGCGAACCGGCCGGTGCGGCCAGAAGCAGATCCTTCAGGTTGCGGGCGAAGACATGGATCGCCTCTTCCTCGGCCCGCTCGCGCAGATCGCGCATCAGATCGAGCGTCAGGTGCAGCGAAAGCTTGATGCGCCAGGTCCAGCCGGCGACCTCCATCAGCCAGCGGTCGCCGGGCAGGCTGGCGCCGATCGCGTAGGCGTTGGCGATCATCCGTTCGACCGGTTTCACCGGAGACGCGTCGTCGGCATCGACCTCGATGTCGAGCGACAGCACCTCTTCGTTGCGGCCGCGCAGCATGGCCAGCGCGCGATGGCTCGGCACGGTTGCCCAGCGCTCGACATGGTCGAAATAGTCGGAGAACTTGGCGCCGGCCTCCTGCTTGCCGTCGACCACCCGGGCGCGCATGAAGGCGCGGTCCTGCATGTAGGTGCGCAGTTTGCCGACCAGGTCGGCATTCTCGGCGAACTGTTCCGACAGGATGTCGCGCGCGCCTTCAAGGGCTGCCTTGGCGTCGGCCACTTCCTCGGTGACATAGGCGAGCGCCAGTTCGGCGGGCACGAGCGAACGGTTGGCAAGGATGGCCTCGGCCAGCGGTCCCAGCCCACGCTCGCGGGCGATCTCGGCCTTGGTCCGGCGCTTCGGCTTGTAGGGCAGATAGATGTCTTCGAGTTCCGCCTTTGTGGCCGCCGCCGCGATCTTGGTTTCCAGCTCCTCGGTCAGCTTGCCCTGCTCGCGGATCGAACCGAGGATGGTGTCGCGGCGGGCGTCGAGCTCGCGCAGGTAAGCGAGCCGCTCGGCAAGGTCGCGCAGCTGTGTGTCGTCCAGCCCGCCGGTCACCTCCTTGCGATACCGTGCCACGAACGGCACGGTCGCACCCTCGTCGAGCAATTCGATGGCCGCCGCCGCCTGTTCGGGCCGCGCCTTGATCTCGGCCGCGATGATGGCTGCGATGCGCTTGATGTCGGATGCCATGTCGTTCCTGCTCTCATCGAAAAGAGCGGCGACCATAGGCGCAGACACCTGCCTCGCCAACCGCGACGTTTTCAACGGTCGCGGGCGGTCCACAGGAAAGCACGCGGCAACGAGGCCGCGACGGACGGTCAGACCAGTTGGGTCAGCGCCTCGAAGAAGGCGACGATTTCGAGGTCAAGCGGATCGTCGACCGGCTCCGGCTGCGACGACATCTTGGCGATGACCACTTCCGCCTTCGGGTCGACATAGAGCCATTGGCCATGAATGCCGATGCCGCAATAGGCGCCGTTTGGCTTGCCTGACTGGTACCATTTGTTGCGGTAGCGGCCTTGCGGGAACAGCGGCAGCATGGTGCCACGCTGCCAGGCTTCTGCACTACCGCCGGTGCTGACGGTGTCACGCACCCAGGCCTCCGGCGCGATGCGGCGGCCATTGGCGGTGCCGCCTTGCCGCATCATCTCGCCAATGCGCGCCAGGTCGCGCGGCGTCACCGAAATGCCGCCGGCGGTGCGGGCCGTGCCTTCCATGTCGACGCCGATCGAGGCTTCGCTGACGGCGCCAAGCGGGAGCCACAATTTTTCGCGCATCAGGTCGCTGAAGCGCTGGCCGGACGCGCGCTCCAGCAGCAGGCCGAGCAGGTCGGAATTGGGTGAACGGTAGCGAAAAACCTGGCCATGCGGCTCGGCAAGCCGCTGCAGGGTCAGGATGAATTCGCGCAGGCTTTCCGTGCCGCCACCCGGATTCCACAGCGTGGCGCGGCGATAGCGGGCAAAGGCGCTTTCCGGATCGAGATAGGCCTCTTCGAAATCGAGGCTGACGCTCATGTCGAGCACATGCCGCGTGCTCGCATCGCCATAGGCCGAGCCGGCGGCTTCCGGAATGTAGGTCGTCACCGCGCTTCCGGATCGAACACCCCCTCGCCTTGCAATATGCCGGCTATGATCGCGGTCACCGACTTGCTGATCGAGAAGACAATGTGGCGGGCGCCGAATTCCATGTGCGGCGCGAACCAGTCGCCGATCACCTTGCCCCCTTTCATCACCGTCAGCGCATCGGTGCTGGAGCGTATGAGGAATTCGGCGACCGTCTCCGGCGCGCTGGCCACCGACACCTTTTCGCCGAGCAAACCACCGAAATCCTTGGCGGGTGCCTCGGCACCAGCCGATGCCGCGGCCACGCGCGCCGTGGGCACCAGTTCGCCAAGGTTCTGGAACGACCATCGGTTGAACGGGCTTTCGCGCCAGTTGGAAAGCAGCACCTCGTTGCGGCGGAAGCCGTGGCGAATCTCGAACGCGGACTTGCCGGTCATGGCGTTTTCCTTCCAGGTCGTTTCTTGTGGGAGCCTAGAGCAGTGCGGCGGCGATGGCGTGCACGGCCTTCAGCGTCGCTGTGGAGTAGGCGAGATTGCTGAAATCCGGCCAGGTCGAAAGCTTCACCACGACCGTTCCTGTGTTCCAGTCGATATGGATCATCTGCCCGAACACGCCCCGGCACATCAGCGCGCGCGAACTGGGGTTCTCGATCCAGAACTGGTTGCGGTAGCTGCCCTGCGGCAGACTGGGGGAGAAATCAGGGCCATGCCTGCCATTGCGTGTCGCCTCGATCCAGGCGGCCGGCACGATGCCGCCGCCATTGTCGAGGATCATCTGGCCGAAGCGGCCATAGTCGCGCAGTGTCGCGTTGAAGCCGCCGTCGGCCAGCGCATAGCCGGCGCCGTCGACGGTGAAGCAGGCGCTTTCGTCGGCGCCGAGCTTTTGCCAGAGTTCCTCCGACACCAGCTGCGCCAGCCGCTTGCCCGTCACCCGCTCCATGATGAAGGCAAGCACGTCGGTCTCGATCGAGCGGTATTCGAACGCCGCACCGTGCGGCCGGACCGTGTCCTTCAAGCCCAGGATCAGCTCGAACATATGCGAGGGCCAGCGGAAGTCCGGATCGCTGCCCGGCGGCACCGGCTTCCAGCCGGTGGCGACATCGACCTGGCCGATATCGGAATAGCGGTCGGTATACTCTTCGGAAAAACGCACGCCCGTCGTCATGTCGAGCACATGCTGAACGCTGGCGCCAGCCCAGCCGGTCGCGCCGAGTTCAGGCAGGTAATCCGTGACCGGTCTGGCCGGATCGATCAGGCCGCGCCCGGCCAATATGCCGAACACCGAGCCGGTGATGGACTTGGCCATCGACTGCGACAGATGCAGCGTGCGCACGTCCATGCCGTTGAAATAACGCTCATAGGCGAGCCTGCCGTGCTTGAGCACCAGGAAGCCGTCCGTATAGGTCTCGTCGAGCAACCCGGCGAGCGTCGAGGGCCTGCCCTGGCTGTCCTCGACTGCAAGTCCGTCGAGATCGACCTCGGCGCGTTCGAGACGATGGCGGTGGCCGTTGCCGCGCCAGACTTCGGCGGTCGGCAGGATTTCCCGGATGTGCTGGAACGCCCAGCGGTTCCATGGCGGCCGGTCCCAGTCGAGCTTCGGCGGCACCATGGCGGGCGGCGAGCCCCGCATGATCGGCGGCCGCGGATCGCTGTTGCGATAGGAGTCCATGAAAGGCATTCCCGGAAAAGAAAAGACCCGGCGGTGTGTGCCGCCGGGTCTGGCATGCAGCGATTACTTCTGCAGTTCGGTCCAGATCTTGGTGTAGAGTTCCTGCGTTTCCGGCGCGCACATCTTCTGGAATTCGCCTTTCGGCTTGGCGTCGGCCGGAATGACGACTTCCGGCGCGTCCTTCATGTCGGCCGGCATGTATTTGTCCGAGCCGGTGATGGCGTTGGCGTAACGGTGGAAGGCCGAGAGGCCGGCCGCGTTTTCCGGATCCATGATGAAGTTCTGGAACAGCTTGGCGTTCTCGACGTTCTTGGCTTCCTTCAGGACGACGACATTGTCGCTCCACAGGCCAAAGCCTTCCTTCGGATAGTTGTAATGGATGGCCGCATTGGCCAGACGCTGGCGCAGCGCCGAGCCGTTCCAGTCGCTGGTTGCCTTGAAGTCGCCGGCACCCATCTTCTCGATGGTGTTGTACTCCATCGCGATCCAGTTCGGCTTGGCCGCTACCAGCAGGTCGCGCACCTTCTTCAGCACCGCCTTGTCGTCGGTGCATTGCTGGCCGCCGACATATTTGATCGCCGCGAAGATGACGTCGCCCATCTCGGGAACGACGTTGACCTTACCCTTCAGCTCGTCGGGCGTGTTGAAGACGATGCCCCACGTATCGGCCGGACCCTTGTAGGCATCGGTGTTGACGACGACCCCAATCGTGCCCCAGGCCCACGGCACGGAATATTTGCGGCCCGGATCGAATTCGGGATTGGCCCATTCCGGCGCGACGTTCTTGAAATTCTCCATCTTGCCCGGATCGGTTTCGAGCAGGAGCCCTTCCTTGATCCAGATCGGCACGTAGGTCTGCGACGGCACGGCGATGTCGAAACCGGTGCCGCCCTGCCGGACCTTGGCGAGCGCGGTGTCGTTGGAATCGTAGTCGGTGATGGTCACCTTGATCTTGTATTTGTCTTCGAACTTCTTGATCACGTCGGGGCTGGTGTAGTTGCCCCAATTGTAGATGTTGAGCACGCCCTCGGCGCGGGCCAGGCCCGTCGAAGCGAGCAGCGCCAACCCCATGGCGGTCGCCGTTGTCTTCCAGTTCATCGTTCTAACTCCCATTTTCAGGTTCAGTCTCGTTTCCTGCTGACGAAGAAAAACAACGTGACGATCGCGACCGAAAGCAGCAGGAAAGCGGTCGATATCGCGTTGATCTCGGGTGTGACGCCACGGCGGATCTGGCCGAGCATGTAAGTGGGCAGCGTGTCCTGGCCTCCCGATTTGACGAACTCGGTGATGACGACGTCATCGAGTGAGATGACGAAGGCCAGCATCAGGCCGGCCAGGATACCGGGCCACAAAAGCGGCAGCGTGATGCGGCGGAAGGTCTTCCACGGGGTCGCGTAGAGATCGGCCGCGGCGCGCTCGAGGGTCAGATCCATATTCTCCAGCCGCGCCCGGATCGGCAGATAGGCGAACGGAATGCAGAATGCCGTATGCGCGGCGATCAGGTAGCCGAGGCCGGAATAGCCGGTGAAGATCTTGATGCGCGAGAAGAAGATCAGCAGCGCCACGCCGGTGACGATCTCGGGCACCATCAGCGGCTGGTTGATTGCCGCATATTTGAAGGTGAGTCCGGGATAGGGGGCGGTGCGCGTGGTGGCGAGTGCCGCCATCGTGGCGAAGATGGTCGACAGCACCGCCGCGATGGCACCGATCTGGAACGAGCGCAGCGTTGCGTCGATGACCTGCGTGTTCTGGTACGCCGACTGGAACCATCGCAGCGAAAAGCCACCCCATTCGGATGTCGAGCTCGCCGCGTTGAAGGCGTAGAGGACCAGCACGATGATCGGCAAATAGAGCACGACGAAACAGGTCGCCGCGATCGTCGTGAAGCCCGGCTGGTGCTTGATGGAGAAGTTGCTAGCCATGACGCACCCCTGACTTGCCGGCGTTGCGCACATAGGCAAGCAACGCCAGCATGACGATGACCATCACCGTGATCGACAGCGCCGAGCCAAGCGGCCAGTTGCGGCCTTGTCCGAACTGCAATTCGATCAGGTTGGACAGCATCATGTTCTTGCCGCCGCCCAGCACGACCGGCGTCACATAGGCGCCGAGTGCCGGAATGAAGACCAGGATCGAGCCGGCAATGACGCCGGGTTTGACGAGCGGGAAAATGATCTTCCGCAGCACCTTGAAGCGCGTCGCGTAGAGATCATAGCCGGCCTCGACCAGGCGGAAATCGAGCTTCTCCATGCTGGCGTAGATCGGCAGCACCATCAGCGGCAGGTAGACATAGGCCATGCCGATCAGGATCGCGGTGTCGGTATAGAGGATCTGGATCGGCGCCGAGATGATGCCGAGCTTGAGCAGGATCGTGTTGATGATGCCTTCGTTGCGGATGATCTGCAGCACCGCGAAGGTGCGGATCAGGAGGTTGGTCCAGAACGGGATGGTGATCAGGAACAGCCAGAGATCCCTGGTCTTCTCGCTGCGCGTCGCCATGAAATAGGCGGTCGGGAAACCGAGCGCCAAAGTGGCCAGCGTCGTCACCACCGCAAGCTTGATCGAGCGCCAGAAGATGGTGACATGCGCCGCCGCGAGCGAAAGCGTGTCGTCGAAAATGTCACGTTCCATGAACACCGATATCCAGGCGTCGGGCGAAAACTGCCATTTCACGTCGCCATAGGCGCCGGGCGTCAGGAACGAGTAGACGAGCACGATCAGCAGCGGGCCGGTCGCGGCCAGCAGGATGACCAGCAGCGCCGGCGCTGACAAAAGCCAGCGGTCACGGACATCACGCCGTTCCGCTGCCTTGGCGACTTCTTCCGCGGCGGCCATCAGTCCCTCAGCACTTGCGCGGCGTCGTTGCCGATCAGGATGCCGACCTTGTCGCCGCGCTCGAAACCGCAGCCTGCGCTGCGCGTGTTCTGCTGGCGCACGGTGAAGGCCTCGCCGCCGTCGAGCTGGACGTGGATATGCGTGTCGGTGCCGAAATAGACGATGTTTTCGACCGTGCCCGACAGGTCTCCCTTGTCCTTGGTCAGCTTGGCATGCTCGGGCCGCACCACCACGGTGGCGTTGTCCTTCGGCTGGAACCCTTCGGCGACGGTCGCCTCGATGGTCGTGCCGGATTTGAGCGTCGCGCGGGCCTTGCCGTTGCCGGTGCCCGATATGGCGGCGGTGAGGAAGTTGGTCTCGCCGATGAAGTCGGCGACGAAGCGTTCCGCCGGCTTGTCGTAGATATCCCAGGGCGAGCCGACCTGGAGGATCTTGCCCGACGACATCACCGCGATGCGGTCCGACATGGTCAACGCTTCTTCCTGGTCGTGGGTGACGAAGATGAAGGTGATGCCGGTCTCGTGCTGCAGCCGCTTCAACTCGATCTGCATCTCCTTGCGCAGCTTGTAGTCGAGTGCCGAGAGCGGTTCGTCGAGCAACAGCACTTTCGGCTGTGGCGCCAGCGCCCTGGCCAGCGCCACGCGCTGCTGCTGGCCACCGGAAATCTGGGCCGTGCGGCGACCGGCAAGCGCCTCCATCTTGACCAGTTTGAGCATTTCGGCGACGCGCGCCTTGATCTCGCCCTTGGGCTTGCCGAGCATCTCCAGGCCGAAGCCGATATTGTCGGCAACCGTCATGTGCGGGAACAGCGCGTAGGACTGGAAGACGGTGTTGACCGGCCGCTTGAAGGGCGGCAGCGGCGCGATGTCCTGGCCGTAGAGCAGGATTTCTCCGGCGGTTGGAAAGTCGAAGCCGGCGATCAGCCGCAAAAGGGTGGTCTTGCCGCAGCCGGACGGTCCCAGCAGCGTGAAGAACTCGTTCTCGCGAATGGATACCGACACCTTGTCGAGGGCAGCGACCTGCCCCTCACCCGATCCGAAAATTTTACTGACGTTTACTACTTCAATCGCATTTCGATCCGGTTTGTCCGGCACGATTACGCCTCACTGTTGACCCCGCTCTTGCTGGCGGAGCTGTTCCCCTGTTCGATGTGACCACACGCCCGGTAGGTTGGCAAGCCCGGCATTGAATCACAGTTCAGTCCGTCTTTAGCCAGCAAGCCTCATGCCATTGTCAGGCATGATAGGTGATCTTGCCGCCGCAAATCGTCGTCACCGGGTGCACTTTGTGCAGATCGGCCGGCGCCGTCTTCTCGATATCCGCCGACAGAACCACCAGGTCGGCCATATAGCCTGATTTCAGCGTGCCTTTGCGGTGTTCGGCGAATTCGGCATAGGCGCCCTCGACCGTGTAGGCGGCAATCGATTCCTGCAGCGAGAAACTCTGGTCCGGGTCGCTGTCTGCCCATGGTTTGCGCATCACTGCCGCCTGAATGCCCAGGATCGGGTCGATCGGCGACACCGGCCAATCCGAGGCGAAGACGACGTGCGCGCCGGCATTCTTCAGGGTCCGCCAGGCATAGCTCAGCGGCCAGCGGGCCGGCCCGATGCGCGACACGGTCGGTTCGAGCGGGAAATCCATGGCGCCGGGCGGATGCGGCGGCTGCATCGAGGCGATGGCGCCGAGTTCGGCGAAGCGCGGCACGTCCGATGCGGTGGTGACCTCGATGTGCTCGACGCGGTGACGGCCGTCGCGCTTGCCATTGGCCTTTTGTGCCGCCTCGTAGCCGTCGAGCACCGCACGCACCGCGCCATCACCGATCGAGTGCACCGCGATCTGCAGTCCACGCTTGTCGGCGGCGACGGCGAGATCGATGAACTGCTGCGGTGTGAACAGCGGCTCGCCCACCCAGTCCGGACGGTCGGCATAGGGCTCGATCATCACAGCCGTCCAGGAATCGAGCACACCGTCATAAAACACCTTGACCATGCCCGATGACAGCCACTCGCTGTTGTAGCGCTCGGCCATGACGGATGCCTTGTCGAGCATGTCGAGCGTCATGAAATTCTTGTAGTGGAAGGGTATCTGCACACGGCAGGGCAAGCCTTCCTCGGCGTCGATCTCCGCCAGCAGTTCGAGCTGGTAGAGATTGCCATCCATGTTCTGGATGGAGGTGATACCGTGACGCGCGCACCAGGCGAGGCCGCGCCGCATGATGTCGCGGTCGGCGGCGCGTTCGGCGGCGGACGGCATCGGATCCGGCTCGCCGCCGGTCGCCAGCCCCAGCCGCACCCGGCCCTCGCCGGCAAGATCGAGCACCGGGCCGAAGGCCTCGCCCTCGCGCAATTCGCCGGCTGCCAGGCCATCCTCGCCCATGACGATTTCATTGCCTGGACCAAGCGCGCGGCCATGCAGGATGCCGGCCATCTCCAGCGCCTTGGTGTTGGCCCACATCGTGTGGTGATCGGGCGCGGCCATGCAGAACGGGCGATCGGGCAGGATCTGATCGAGATGGTGGCGCGTCACCCGCTCGTCGCCGAGCACGGTGTAGTCGACGCCCTGCCCGACCAGCATTTTCGCGTCGGGCTTGGTCGACGCGTAGTCGCCGATCGCCTTTTTCAGCGCCTCGAAGCCATGGACCCCGCCAAGCTGAAGATGCGCGAGCTCGGCCCCTCCCGAGAACAGATGCATATGGGCTTCGATGAAACCGGGCAGGACCGAACCGCCCTTGGCGTCGATCACCTGTGTGCCCGTTCCCTTGAGTTCTTCGATGGCGGCGCGGCTGCCAACGGCGATGATGGCGCCGTCCTTGACGGCTACGGCCTCGGCTGCGGGATTGCCACCGTCCATGGTCAGCACACGACCATTGATGACGACCAGATCCGCATTGTGACCCGCACCCGTAACAGACATCGCGACTCCGCGCTTTTGATGACCGACTGAGACCGACAGCCCTGCGCTCAACGACCTGCCAACTCCACCGGAGCGGCGCCACGGAACAAAAAACGATGCCAGTCCGCTGCCTTCGAAATTCCCCTTGTTATCCCTAGGGACAGCGTGGATAAAGAATGCGACTGATTATTCGCGTTTGTCAACATGCGGAATTTAGAATGTATTGTGGACAGCACCCTGCGCCTGGCTTCAGACCAAGCGGGGAACGAGGGCATAGAGCAGTGAAGCGTAGTCTCGACCGCAAAATCAGGATAGCGCTCGAGCCGCGCAAGCAGCCTCGGCAGCAACGGTCGAGCAAGGTGGTCGACCGCATTCTCGACGCGGCGCTGATCCTGACGCGGGAGCAAGGAACCAGGACGCCGACGACGCTCGCCATCGCGCAGCGCGCGGGCCTGTCGGTCGGTTCGGTCTATCAATACTTTCCCAACAAGGAAGCCATTCTTCTCGACCTCGCCCGGCGCTGGCTGTCCTCCTTTCCCGAAGTGATCGAGAAGCGCATCAAGGCCCCCCGGCCCACCAACCGCGACGAATTCCGCCGCGAAGTGCGCAAGCTCTTCATCGACACGTCCAGTATCTATCTCGAAAACGCCACCCTGATGCCGGTGATCGAGGCCATTTCAGGCAATGCCGATCTCAGGCCTATCCAGGACGAATATGACGAGCAGATCATCGCGCTTTACGCCGCCTGGCTGCGGCATGTGAATCCTGCTCTCGAAGACAAGATCGCCAAACGGCTCGGCCTTGTGATGATGGAGGTCGGGCACGCCTGCCGGCTGGTCGGACTGAAGAGAGATCGCAGGACATACAACCTCATCGAGGACGATGTCGAAGCCATGTGGCTGGCTCTGGTGAGCCCCTATCTCAACCTTGACTGATTGCGCATTTCGAGAGGAATTTCATGAAGACTGTCTATTCGCCGCTTCATGCTGGCCATGCAGGCCAGATGGAACTGGTCACCTCGGCCATCGTGCCGGGATTTGAAAAACCCTCGCGGGCCGAATTCATCAAGGCGAGGGTCGAAAGCGAGAAGCTCGGTCCGATCGTCCTGCCGCTCGAGCACGATCTTGCCGCCGCCAAGCGCATCCACAAATCAGACTATATCGACTTCCTGCCGACGGTCTGGCCGCAATGGGTCGCTTCCGGTCATGAGGGCACGGCCATGCCCTTCACCTGGCCGACGCGCGGCCTGCGCGGCGACGTGCCGCCAAAGCGTGTCGATGCGCTGCTCGGCTACTATTCATTCGATGCCGGCGCCACCTTCGTCGAAGGCACCTGGGCCGCGATCAAATCGTCCTATGACGTGGCGCTGACCGCGGCCGGCCTGGTCAAGGGCGGCGAGAGGGCGGCCTTCGCGCTCTGCCGCCCGCCAGGCCACCATGCCGGCGCCGGCTTCATGGGCGGCTATTGCTACATCAACAACGCCGCCGTCGCCGCGCAGTGGTTCCTCGACCAGGGCGCCAAACGCATCTCCATCCTCGATGTCGACTACCACCATGGCAACGGCACGCAGGAAATCTTCTATGACCGCGCCGACGTGCAGGTCCTCAACCTGCATGGTGATCCGATGGTCGAGTATCCCTTCTTCCTCGGCCATGCCGATGAACGCGGCGCCGGGGCCGGCGAAGGCTTCAACGTCAACTACCCCATGCCGTTCGGCACCGGCTGGGACGCCTGGAACGCCTCGCTTGAGGATGCCTGCGCCAGGCTTACCGCCTACGCGCCCGACATCGTCATCGTCTCGCTCGGCGTCGACACTTTCGAGAAGGATCCGATCAGCCAGTTCAAGCTGACAAGCCCCGACTATCCCAAGATCGGTCGCCGCATCGCCAGGCTCGGCCTGCCGACCCTGTTCGTCATGGAAGGCGGCTATGCCGTCGAGGAGATCGGCATCAACGCCGTCGGCGTGCTGACCGGTTTCGAGGACCGATAGGAATTTATCCCTGCAGGCAAGTATAAGCGCGCCTTAACAAAAATCTGCGCAACTATCGATGGGGCCGTGGATTTGTCCTAATGGTTAGGTAAGGATGCAACGTATGGCCGGGGGAGCGCAGGAAAGGATTCCGTTTAACAGCGAGGTTTTTCGCTGGGCGCGTCACCGTGTGCATGGCGATATCGAGGACATCGCGCGGCGGATCAACGTAAGCCCAGATAGGCTCGCGGAATGGGAGTCGGGCGCTAGGTCGCCCACGGTTAAACAGGCAAGGCGGCTTGCCGATATCTATGATCGGCCGTTTCTGGAGTTCCTTTCCAAGGAAATCCCTCCCGTACCAGCGACGGAGCTTGTACCTGATTTCCGCTTCCATCGCGGAGGTACGCCGGGGCAGGAACTGGCCGATCTGGAGGAGGTTCAGCGCTGGGCGGAGGAGCAACGGCTAAATGCGCTAGACCTACTAGAAATCATTGGCGACGATCCGCCAAAGTTTCCGGCGCATCTATTTTCGTCGGTGAACGATGACGTCGAACCGGCCGCCGAGAAGGTTCGCGATGCCATTCAATTCAGCATCGAAAAGCAACTCGCGATCCGATCAGACAAGCGTGACCAATTTCCAAGTTTTCTCAGGCACAAATTTGAGGAAATAGGTGTTCTCGTTCTCCGTCAAAATGGACTGACAAAGCTGCGGACAAGGGGAATTTGTCTGTTCGCAGAACCACTTCCAATTATTGTGTACGGCGGCGAGGCACCAAGTGCGCAAGCGTTTACGCTTTCGCACGAGTTCGCCCATATTCTACTCAGGCAAAGCGCGATTAGCGGCCCACCCAGGTTTGGGAGGGCAAAAGGCCTCAAGCAAATCGAGGCATGGTGCAATCGATTTGCAGCCGCTTTCCTTATGCCGAAGAAGGCCATCGTCAGGGACATGGGCGGCGAGAAACCGCCCCGGGATGAGATTGGAGAAAGAGAACTCCGCTCGCTAGCAAATCGCTATGCAGTAAGTCGGCACGCGATGCTGATCCGGCTGGTAGGGCTAGGGTTCGTGAAGCCAGCTTTTTATTGGTTCGTCAAACGCCCAGAGTTCATCAAAGAGGAAGAGGAATACACGGGCGGAGGGCGATCCAAGTATTACGGCCAGCGTTATCGCTCCAGCCGTGGCGACTTTTATACGGGGCTAGTTATCGAGGCTTGGAATAGCGGACGAATTACAAACCACAATGCGGCAGAGTTCATGGGAATCAAGAGCCTGTCGCACCTATACGATATAAGGAACCATTTCGGGGACTAGAGTGGCTGCTTATTGCCTCGACACGTCTGGCTTCAGCAACCCTCTGGAAAACCTTCCGGAGGACATCTTCGCGTCCCTGTGGGCGCAAGTTATGAAGGTGGTTGAGGCGGGCAAGCTTTGCTGCAACACCGAAATCCTCACCGAACTTGGCTCGATTGAAGGAAAGCTCGGAGAGTGCCTAAAGTCGTGTGCTGAATCAATGTGTTACGAGATCGGCGACGACAAATGGCCATGGGCGGAGTACCTTGATTGCGTCGAGAAGCTGAAAGCTAAATACGAGTCTGTGATTTCCGAGTACAACGGAAACCGCAAAGGCACAGTCGGCTTGAATGACATCTCGATTATTGCTCTGGCGATGACTTTGAAGCTTCCCATTGTCAGTATGGAGAAGCCCAACACCTATCAACCCAGCGTCAAGAAAATGCGTATTCCGGATGTGTGCAAGATCGAAGACGTACACCACCTATCGTTTAACGAGTTCCTGAGGGCCGAGGGAATATCAATATGACGTTGTCAATTTCCCAAGCCATCCGCGAAAAAAGACGAGGGACCGGGCGGCAACGCCGCCCGGCTCGCGATCAGGTTGCGGCGCCGGCGCTCGGCGCGGCCATCGGTGCGGCTGCCTTGCGTGAGCGGCCCAGATAATAGACCGCCGCCGCCGCGATGGCGCCCGCCGCCAGTATGCCTGCCGCCAGAACCGGCCGATACCAGAACCACGCAATCGCGATCGTCGTCGTGCCGGCCAGGATCGCCAGGAAGAAGGCGATGATGCCGGTTCCCATCCGCGCCATGCTGCCAAGGAACGGGATGACGTCGAGGATCACGCCGATCGGGCCGAGGAACAGGGCAAAGCCGATGGTCAGCAGCAGAAGGCCGGCGGCGCGCAGCAGCCAGGTGATCAGCGTGTTGGCGCTCACCGCCTCGGCGAACATCTTGTCGGCCGGCACATTGCCGGTATCGACCATCAGCAGCGCGTCGCCCGCTTGCGTCTGGTACGGTTCCAAGCGGCTGCCGGCCTGCCGCGCCACAATGCTGACCACGCCGAGCGGCGCAAGTTCGTAGCCGATGCGGTAATCGCCCAATGCGGGCGTCGTGTTGTCGCTGCCGAGATAGATCTTGCCATCGACGATGCTGAGCGGCTTCGTGCCGGTATAGGCGGCCTTTATCGCGCCCGACTGATTGGCCGACAGTGAATACGCCTTGTCGCCGTCGATGCGATCCAGCACCGGCGTGTCAAGATCGAAGGCGACGAGCTTGCCTTCAGGGATCTGGAAGGCGCGGCTGTGGATCGCCATCGGTGGATTCTGATGGCCGTCCGGCTTCCTGAAGTCCGACGAATCGATCTGGCCGTCGTCCCACACTTTCGAATAGCTGTAGGTGGTCTCCGTCTCCTCGCCGCCGCCAAGCTTCTTGGTGGTTTCGGATCTGGACTCTTCCTTCCACTGGTACATCTCGACGCTGCGCGACAGCCGCAGTCCTTGCGCGGCGATGCCGAAATCCGGATCCGACAGGCCGCTATCGGCCGTCACCGGCCCGCTGACATGCACCAGCCTGCCGTCATTGCCGGCATCGACGCTGTCGGCGTTGATCGACGCCACGGCGCCGGCGCCTTCGGCCAGTGAGCGCGCCGTCTGCACCGCGCGGCCCTCGTTCCAGAACAGCCCGATCACCATCAGCACGATCAAGAGCAGGCCGAAGATGACCCCGCCGACCGCGCGCTTGATCCGCCCGAACCACGAGACGGAAGTAACTTCCCGAAATGAATCGCTCATCGTTTCCCCCGAAACAAAAGATGCCAGGAGCCCGCATGGCACTGCCGCGACGACCGCGGCCGTAATGCAGCTACGAACTCCCTTGCCGAAGGTGCCCACCCCTTCGACACTTGCGAATCTATCGCATCGGGCCGAGCGCGGATATGGCCCGCTTGCGCAGTCCCGGCATTTTCGCACGCTCGAAGGCGGCGAAAATCGACCTCTGAGTCGCACGCGAGTCCGTCGGATTCGATTTTGTCAAATCGCGTTTGATGTCGGATTCATCTGCAGGTAGATTAGACCCGAATCAGCCGGTCCTCGGGGGGCGCGGCGACCACCCAAAGTCTCACGTTCCGGAATTTTCCGGCGCCAGACGCGGATGTTTTCGCGTTCCCCTGATGGATTCCGTCTGGTTGGGCGCGACCCCGCGCCTCGTGTGTGTCTCGTAAAAGTAACGCGTTTTCGGGTTCGGCGGCTGGCCTCCAGCATCCGGACGGCAGAAACGATTCCGGCCAAAAGCAGCAAATGAGCAGTTCCGCCGCGCTTCTTCAATCCGACACATTGGGCTCGCGCCTGACGTCGCGCGGCGATCTGACCAGCTTCTTCATGGAGCTGACCGCCGAGATCGGCGCCGACAGCTACATGCTGGTCGCCATCGTCCACGACCAGGACCGCAATGACGCGCGCATTGTCTCCTCGAACTGGATCTTCGACGCCATTGAGCTGATCGGCAAGCGGCTGATCGCCAGCCTTGCCCAAGGGGCCCTCACGGTCGCGCCCGGCATCCGGCCTAGACCACTGGTGGCCGCGCAGGCGCCCGATGCCGACGGGCTGGTCTCCGGCGAAGAGGCCCGCCTGCTCGACGTGCTCGGCCATGCCGAGATCTATTCGCTGCGGCTGAATGTCGGCCGCCAGCGTCTGTTCGCCCTGTTCTCGGCGGCGACAGCAGGCCATATCGACCAGCCGGCGCTGATGAAGGCGCAGTTGAAATGCTGCTACGCTCTCTCGCATATCCCGCAGCTGATCGCCGCCGCCGCCATGCAGGATCCGCTGTCCGATCGCGAGCGCGAATGCCTGTTCTGGGTCTCGGAAGGCAAGACCACCGATGAGGTGGCGGTCATCCTTGGCGTCTCCTCCAACACCGTCAACAGCTACATCACCCACGCCATCCAGAAATTCGCGGCCAGCAACCGCGCGATGGCCATCGCCACGGCGATCAGGAGTGGCATCATTTGAAACACGCCGACATCAAGGACGCCGCGGAGGCCCTTTTCAACGAGCAGCGCAGCCCCTTCGGTGCCTTCTCGCTCAGCTCCGAGACACATCACGCCGTCACCATTCCCGATGCTGTGCGCCGCTGTCGCTGGGTATCGGTCGACATCAACGCCTCGGCCTTCGGCCTGTACTTCGTCAGCCCGTCGCCGGAACGGGCGCGGCTGGTGCCGTGCTTCGATTCCGACTATCCCGGCCTGGCCGTGGCGACGAAGTTCATCTCGGGCGCCAATGGCGAGGAGATCGTGCGCCACACCCACAACTCGACGGAGCCACGCTGGTGGACGGATGACGGCGTCGCGGCCATGGCCGAAATGTTCGGCAGCCTTGCCTGGACCGCGCAGATATCCCCCCTGGCGCCCGGCACCAGCGGCATTGCCTTTCCCGTCCACGCCGATCGCGGTCAGTGCGGCCTTGTCGTCTTCCTGGGATCGGAGATCGCGCTGCCGCAGGATATGCTCTACGAAATCCACGCCCGCTGCTTTTCCCTGTTCGCCGCTGTCGCGCGCATCCGTCCGAGCGATGCCGGCAGGATGCGAGCCATCTCCAAGCGCGAACTCGAATGCCTGAAGCTGACCGCCAACGGCAACACCAGCGAGGAGATCGCGCGGCTCCTGAAGCTGTCGGTGCATACCGCCAACCAGTACCTGACCCAGTCGACGCAGAAGCTCAACGCCGTCAACCGCAACCAGGCGGTCGCCAAGGCGCTGCGGTTGGGCCTGATCGAGTAACCAAACGATGAGCCGCTTAGGTTTGTCGAGATTCAGGTCAGGCCGAGTCGAAAATGGTTGATACCGAGAACCGGAGCGGAGCGTACTTTTCGTACGTGAGCACCGGAAGCGCAGGTGTCAGCCATTTGCAGGCCGGCCTCACCTGAATATCAACGGACCTCAGAACGCCATAGGCTCGACCTTGCGGATCCGGGCCTGTTCGATCACCGCCTCCAGCAGCGCCGTATTGTGCTCAGGGTCCTCGCCGGGCTTTTCGAACGACACATAATTGACCACGACCGAATTGCCGGCCTCGCTCAGCGTCAGCTGGAAATAGACGGTCACACCGGGTGGCCTGAGCTCCAGGTCGAGCACGATGCGCGGACTGCCGCTCCAGTCGACATGCGCCTCGCCGCCATGACCGAGTTTGAGCGTGCCCGGCATGAAGAACAGCTCCACCGCTGAATCGACCAGATCCGAAAGGCAGGCGAAATGCTCCAGCCGGATGAAGGCGATGTAGTCGGCGACATCGATCAATCTCAGTTCGCCGACCACCTGCTCGATGGCGCTGGCGACGATGATCTCGCGGGATTTTGCGTGTGGTTGGCGGTTCATGAAATCTGTCTGCGCTCAGCCTTTTTCGAGTACACGATCCGCACCAGTTCGGCGACGGCCTGGTAGAATTGCGACGGGATCACATTATCGACCGAAACTTGCTTGTACATGGAGCGGGCGAGCGTCACGTCCTCGAAGATAGGAATGTTGTGCTCCTTCGCGATCTCGCGGATTTTCAACGCCACCAGATCCTGCCCCTTGGCCACCACGAGCGGCGCCGAATCCTCGTCGCGCACATATTTCAACGCGATCGAGAAGTGGGTCGGGTTGGCGATGATCAGCGTCGCGCGCGGCACCGCCGTCATCATCCGCTTGCGCGCGCGGTCGCGTGCCAGCGAGCGCAGCCGCGACTTGACGATCGGGTCGCCTTCGGACTGCTTGAACTCGTCCTTCACCTCCTGCTTGGTCATGCGCAGGTCCTGCTTCCAATGGAAGCGAGACCAGACGATGTCGATCGCCGCGATCAGCCCCATGACGAAGACGATCGCCACCAATATGTCGACCGCGATGCCGCGGATGACGAGGCCGAAAGCAACCGGATTGGTGATCATGCCGGCAAGCAGCTTGCGATGATCCTCCGACAGCGTGAAGGTGAGCACGGCAATGGCGAAGCCGACCTTTGCCAGGGATTTCAGGAACTCGACCCAGCCCTGGGCACCGAACATCCGGTTCCAGCCCTTGGTGATCGAAATGCGCGACAGCTGCGGCCTGATCCGCTCGCCGACGAATTGCGGCATGTTCTGGAGCACCGAGGCGCCGATGCCGGCGACGGTCAAAAGCACCAGCAGGCTGACGACCGCGCGGCCAACTTCCAGCATGACGATCTTGTAGAGATCGATGACATCGGTCTCGGTGTTCATCGGCCAGGCCTCGGGCTTCTCGAGGAACATCGACAGGAACATGCCGAGGTTGATGACGGCGTCCTTGGCATAGAAGACGGTGAACACCAGTATGGCGACGAAGGAGGCGAGGATCGCGGTTTCCCTCGAATGGGGCAGCTTGCCCTGTTCGATGGTGTCGCGGACTTTCTTTTCCGTCGCCTCTTCGGTTTTTGAGTCCTTGTCGGCGGCGTCGGACATGCCTTAGGCGGCGTTCTGCGTCGCGGGAAGTTCGAATGCGCCCTCGCGCGACAGCCGGATCGTCGTCGTCACGATGGTCTTGCGCGCCGCCAGTATGTCGGCGGCCGGAACCCCCTCCGACCCCTGTCCAAGTTCGGCTTCGATCATGCGCCGCGACCGCGCGCCGATTGCCGAGAGCACCGCTTCGGCGAGTGCCGCCGATGTGCCGCGCAGCGCCAGCGTGACAAGCTCGGTCGACAGTCCGTCGAACAGAAGGACGCGTGCCTTCTGGGTGAGCAGCGGCAGGTCGTCGAAGGCAAAAAGCCTAGCCCGCACACCATCGAGGTCGGGCGTGCCGGCGGCTTCCAGGTCCTGCATGACCTCCTCGAGCAGCGGCTTGTCCAGCTCGTTGAGCACGCTGGCGACGCGCGCCTGCCCGGCCGAAGTGTCCTTGGTCGAGGTTTCCGAAAGCACGCTGGTGCGCAACCGGTTCTCGACGATCCTGGTGGCCGCGGCCGGAACATTGGCCATCGTCACCATGCGCTTGATGATTTCGCCACGCATCTCCTTCGTCAGCGTCAAAAGCACGCTCGCCGCCGCCTGCGGCGCAAGCTTCGACAGCACCATGGCCGCCGTCTGCGGATGTTCGCCGGCGAGGAAGGTGCCCAGCCGCGAAGGTTCGAGTTTTTCGAGATCGGGCCAGATCGGTGGCGGCCCTTCGGGTGCCGCCTCCGGCTTCTTGTTGCCCATGATGGCGTTCATCTCTTCGGGCGACAGCGATTCGTTGAGGATGGTGTCCATCCTGTCGGCGGAATCGAGCAGGCCGGCACCCTCGGTGAACTCGGCCTCAAACTCGGCGACGATGCGCTCGAGATCGCTCTGCGGAATGGTCCTGAGCAGCCGGGCGCCGTCGATCAGCGCCTTCAGCTCTTCCTGCTTGAAGAATTTCAACAGGCGGCTGGCGGACGGCTTGCCCATCGCCACCAATATGGCGGCCGCCTTCTGCGCGCGCGTCAGGGTCGTCAGCGGCGTCATGCTGCCTCTCGCCTCCGCTGCAACCGGCAAGCCCCACCAGCCATGTCTAGGCGCCCTTCGTGCCGGCGATGATTTCGGTCAGCCTGATGCCGAAGCGCGAGGGATCGCTTTCGAGCACCGTGATCTCGCCGCGGGCGATCTTGCGGCCATTGACCACGACGTCGACCGGCTCGCCAATGCGGCGGTTGAGTGCAACCGTGGAGCCCTTCTGCAGCGCCATCAGGTCGGCCACCGCCATCTCGGTGCTTCCCAGGATGATCTGGACATCGACGGGGATGTTCATGATGACGTTCGAATTGGCGCCCGCGGCGGCCCTGAAAGCCGCATCTGGGCGTTGCTCCTCTTCATGCAGGACCCCACGCAATTCTTCGATGGCGCGGTCGAGCTGCTCGTCCGGCTGGTCGAGTTCTGCTTCCACTTTGGTCTTGGCCATGAATCGTCTCCAAAAGCTCAGGCGCGCCCGGCACCAGCCGGCATGAGCCCATCGATGAAATCCTGCCCGGCATCGAAGGGATGCTTGATTCGGACGGTGTAATTCTGCCCCAGTTTGCCGAACTCGCATACGAACAGCGTCTGGCCGCGCGCGCTGAGGCGAGCCCGTGACTGCGCCGTTTCGTCGAAGTCGATGACCTGGCCCACTTGGAGATTGGCAAGGTCGCCAAGCGTCAGCCGCGTCAGCGGCATGGTGGCTTCGAGCGCCACCGTCGAGCGCATCACCTCTTCCGAAAAGCGTGCGCGCCAACTGGTGCCATGATCGTCCTCGCCGATGCCGGTGGTGCCGTCGCGGCCGGCAAGGACGACACGCTGCGGCATCGTCACCGTGATGGAGCCGCTGTCGACCGGCGTCGAGATGCCAAGGACGATGCGGATGGCGGCACCGTCGCGCAGCACATGCCGTTTCGCCTCGGTACCCGACATCGCCCGCGGCACGGGCAGCCGCAGGTCGAGCGAGCGCCGCCCGGATCCGTTCAGCGCCTGCGCCACCTCCTGGAACACCATGGTCGAGACATCGGCCTCGATCGGCGACAGGTCGCGCTCGATCGGCGACGCCGGCATATCCGGATCGCCGCCAAACAGCGTCGAGACCATGATCGCGATCGCGGCAGCGTCGATGACGAGCGTCATCGCATCCGAGGATGCCGGCGAACCAACGACTGTCATGGCGAAATTGTCGCCGGCGCGCGAACGCGCCTCGGGGACGCGGCTGACCTCGACGGACTTGAGGTCGACGATGACGGGAACGCCGAGTTCGCCCGAAAGGCCCTTCTGCAGCAGCGGCACGGCGCGTTCGGCCATGGCGCGGCCGGCATCGATGACCTGATCGGCCTCGCCGCTGTCGCCGACCAGGCGCTCGATGATCAGCGAGCGCGCTTGCGCGGGGCTGCCTGGGCTGGTCATGACCGTGTCGGCACCGATCTGTCGTGCATCGCTCAAGCGGCCTTCTTCTCGGCGCTGCCGGTGTTCATCGTGCTCTGCTCGACGGCGTCGATGGTCGGCCGCTCATAGGACGAAATGGTCTTGCGGCCGAATTCGATCGCCACCTGCGGCAGCGCGCCGTTCATGTAGGCGAGCAGCGTCTGCTTGACGATGATGTAGAGGCGGTTCTTCTTCTCGCGCACCGTCTTGATCTTGGTGGCGACAGGCCCGACCACGGCGTAGGACAGGAAGATGCCGAGGAAGGTGCCGACAAGCGCCGCGCCGATCAGGCCGCCGAGGATTTCCGGCGACTGGTCGAGTGCGCCCATCGCCTTGACCACGCCAAGCACGGCGGCGACGATGCCCAGCGCCGGCAGGCCGTCGCCGACCGCGACCATCGCGTGATAGGCCTTCATCTTGTCGGACTTGATGGTCTGGATCTCCTCGTCCATCAGCGCCTCGATCTCGTGCGAGCGGGCATTGCCGATGATGATGATGCGGCAGTAGTCGCAGATGAAATTCATCAGATCGTGATTCTTGAGCACCGTCGGAAAGGCCTGGAAGATGGCTGATTCTTCCGGATTGTCGATATGCGCCTCGACCTCGCTGCGCGACTTCGAGCGCAATTCGCGCATCAGGCTGTGCAGCACGCCGAGCGTTTCCAGGTAATCCTGTTCCTTCGGCACCGCCTGCTTGAAGGCCTCGATAATACCCCTGCCGGTATCCTTGACCGTCTTCATCGGGTTGGCGACCAGGAAAGTGCCCAGTGCTGCGCCACAGATGACCACGGCTTCCCATGGCTGGACCAGCACGTGCAGATGCCCGCCCATGGCCATGAAGCCGCCAAGGACGCAGCCGAGCGTCACCACAAGTCCAATCAGAATGCCCACGACAGGTCCTTCCGCATTTCACGACAGACCCAACGGATAGTCCCCGTGCCTTGTGTGAGGCTTGAATCCGGGCCGCTACGGAACCGAATGTTGGGCGATTCAGTTTCGCGCAAGGAAGTGAGGTTACTGTCGCGACACTAAGCTTCGGCCGGAGGCGTGACGTTGCTCAATACCTTTACCAGCTACCAGTTGATCACCAGGGACATCAACAAGTCGATCGACCGCATCGAGCAGCAGCCGACTGTCGATCGCGATACCAAATATTACCTGGCCAACATAACCAAGGTGAAATCGATCGACGATTTCGTCAAAAATGACCGGCTGTTCAAATATGCCATGAAGGCCTACGGGCTGGAGGACATGGACTACGCCAAGGCCTTCATGGTCAAGGCGCTCAAGGAAGGCGTCACCGACCCTAACAGTTTCGCCAACAAGTTGACCGACAAGCGCTACGCCCAGTTCGTCAGCGCCTTCAACTTCGCCGCCAATGGCGCCAACGCCACCATCTACAACAAGGCGCAGCAGCTGGTGACGAAGAATTACGCCACGCAGGCGACGATCGCCGGCCTTGATCCGAATTCGGACTATGTGAAGGGCGAGACGACCTACTACCTCGCCAACATCACCAAGGTGAAATCGGTCGACGACCTGATGTCGAACAGCCGGCTCTACACCTACGCGCTGGCCGCGTTCGGTCTCGATTCGGCGACGGAGAATAAGGACCTCATCAAACAGGTCCTGCAGGGTGGCGTGCGCGACCCCAACAGCGTCGCCAACAAGCAGACGAACCCGGCCTACGCGGCATTGGCCTCGGCCTTCAACTTCGAGCAGTACGGCGAAGCCGCAACCACCATCAATCCGGCGCAGCAGCCGACTGTCGACAAGTATATGCGCCAGACGCTGGAGGTGGATGCCGGCAAGACCAATGAGGGCGTGCGGCTGGCGCTTTACTTCCAGCGCAAGGCGCCCGACATCACCAGCTGGTACGACGTGCTGGCCGATACGGCCCTTGCCAGTGTCGTGCGCACCGCGCTCGGGCTCCCCGATTCCTTCGCCACCGCCGACATCGACAAGCAGGCGCAGCTCTTCGAACAGAAGCTCGACATCTCGGATTTCACCGACCCCGTGAAACTCGGCAAGTTCCTGACCCGCTTCACCAGCATGTACGAGATCAACAATCCGACCTCGACGGCCGTGACGTCAGTCAGCGTGCTCTTTGCCCAGCCGGTCACGGCGGGCATCTCCACCGACCTGATGATGGCCATGCAGAAGTTGAAGTTCTGATCATGCAGGACAGTCTCTACGTCGCCCTATCCGCGCAGATGGCGCTCGAACGCCGGCTCGACACCATCGCCGACAATGTCGCCAACGCCAACACTGTCGGCTTTCGCGCCACCGGCGTGAAATTCGAGGACATGGTGTCGGGCACCGGGCAGAAATCGGTGTCCTTCGCCTCGTCGGGCAAGACCTATCTTTCGGGCGCCCACGGTTCGCTGACCGAGACCGGCAATCCGTTCGATTTCGCCATCCAGGGTGACGCCTGGTTCGCCATCGACACACCGGCCGGCACCGTCATGACGCGCGACGGCCGCTTCTCGATGAACGAGAATGGCGAACTCATGTCGATCGAAGGCCATCCGGTGCTCGACGCCGGCGGCGCGCCGATCCAGCTCGACCCCCGCAACGGTCCGCCCAAGGCCGGCGCCGACGGCTCGCTGCGCCAGAACGACCAGCTTGTCGGCTCGATCGGCCTTTACAATTTCGACCCGGGCGAGAATTTCGTGCGCTACGGCAATTCCGGCATCGTGCCGGCGCGCACCCCCGAGCCGGTCACCGACCGCTCCGATGTCGGTATCGCGCAGGGTTTCGTCGAAGAATCCAACGTCAATCCGGTGCTGGAGATGACCCGCCTGATCATGGTCCAGCGCGCCTTCGAGAACACCGCCGCGCTGATGCGTCAAACGGATTCTTCCACCGACGAGGCGATCAAGACGCTCGGCTCGAAGTCGTAGCATGTCGCTCGACCGGTCCTCCATCCGTGCACCCGAAAGGCAGCTCCCACCGGCGCCCGAAGATCGGCTCGCCGCACTGGAACGGGTAATTCGGCGTTTCAGCAACACCGACGGGCTGGTCAAGCGTGGCGGTCTCGTCACCGAAGTCACGTCCACGCACTACAAGGTGCGCGGCCTTTCCGATTTCGCCAGGCTGGGCGACATCGTCGAGCAGCGCGGCCAGTCCGGCGCGCGCCGCGGCGAGATCGTCAAGATCAGCCGCGACGAAGTCGTCGTCGCCCCCTTCGAACGCAGCGCCGATGCCGGTATCGGCGATGCGGTGTTCCGCAGGGGTCCACTCGCGGTGGCGCCGCATGATTCATGGCGCGGCCGCACCATCGACGCGCTCACCCGGGCGATCGATGGCGGTGCGCCGCTGATCAGGGGCGAAGACCTGTCGGGCGGCGCCACGACGCCAGGCGCCATGGCGCGGCAGCGCGTCGGTACCGCCTTCATGACCGGCGTCAAGGTCATCGACATCTTCACGCCGCTGTGCTTCGGTCAGCGCATGGGCGTCTTTGCGGGTTCGGGCGTCGGCAAGTCGACGCTGCTCGCCATGCTCGCCGGCGCCGACGCGTTCGACACCGTCGTCGTCGCGCTGATCGGCGAACGCGGCCGCGAGGTCCGCGAATTCCTCGAGGACACAATCGGCGACAGCATGGCCAAGACCGTGGCCGTCGTCGCCACCAGCGACGAGAGCGCCATGATGCGCCGGCGCGCGCCCGACACCGCCATGCGGGTCGCCGAGCACTTTCGCGACCAGGGCCATCGCGTGCTCCTGGTGCTGGATTCGATCACCCGCTTCGCGCATGCCTTGCGCGAGGTGGCGACGGGAACCGGCGAGCCGCCGGTTGCCCGCGGCTATCCCGCCTCGGTTTTCACCGAACTTCCCAAATTGCTCGAGCGCGCCGGACCGGGGGCCGAAGGCAAGGGGTCGATTACCGCCATCATTTCCGTGCTGGTCGACGGCGACGACCACAATGATCCGGTCGCCGATTCCGTGCGCGGCATCCTCGACGGCCATGTCGTGCTCGACCGCGCGATCGCCGAACAGGGTCGCTATCCGCCGGTCAATCCCCTGTCATCCATATCGCGCCTGGCCGGCAAGGCCTGGAGCGTCGAACAGCGCGCTTTGGTGACGCGGCTGAAGTCGATGATCGCACGCTTCGAGGACACGCGCGACATCCGCCTGCTCGGCGCCTATCAGGGTGGCGCCGACGCCGAGCTCGACATCGCCGTGCGCCAGGTGCCGCTGATCTACGAGGCGCTGACGCAATCGCCCAGGGACCGCCCGTCAGCCGATCCGTTCTCCGATCTCGCCCGCCATCTCAAGGGAAAGCTGAATGCCGAATCAGGAGACTGAACGCCAATACACCGAGCGCATCCTGAATGAGATGATCGCCGCGGCGAACGCCGCCGAGGAGGCTCAAGCCGAGGAGGAGAGGAGGGCCAAGGCAAAGGCCGCCAGCGCCATCGCAGCCAAGACCGCGGCTGTTCTGGCCAGAGCCGTCAAGCCGGTCCTGCCCCGATCCGAACCTGTCGCTCGGGCTGCCGCGCCCGTGGTTCCCCGCGTCGAGGCCGCCGAGATCACGCAGGCAAGCCGCGAATCGCTGATCGATGGCCTGTTTCCCGTCACCGAATGGCCGCAACCGCCAAAGGCGCAATTTCCAAAATTAAGCAAGAAGGCGGACCGGCGCAGCGACTTCGTCATCGCCGCGCTCGGCGTCACGCTCGGCCTGATCTGCGCCCTGTTTCCCTGGTATATCTTCTTCAACCAGGAGCAGTTCGGCGTTCAGGCGATCAAGTTTGGCGGCACCGGCACCAATTCGGGACGCGAGGGTGGCGGCGTGGTGACCTCGCGCAGCGCGCCGCTGACGGCCAAGGACCTTCCCAACACCAGCATCGACCTGCTCGCCACCGGGACGGTGCAGGATGACGCCACCCCGGCGCAGCCGCCCGGCGACCAGCCCTTCCCGGCCGATGTCGCGAAATTCCGCATGGTCCATGTCGCCAACGGCCGTGCCATGATCGAGGACGACACCGGCCTGTGGATCGTCCAGCGCGGCTCGATACTGCCGGACTCTAGCACCGTGTCGTCGATCGAGCAGCGCAACGGCAAATGGGTCATGCTGACCAGCACCAATCAGCTGATCCAGCTTTCCAGGTAGCGGCTGCCCGCAAGGTCCGCGCAAGACTGGCGGCCTAGTCTTTGGGCACATGCCCGGAGATTCCCATGGAGCCCGTTTCCCTTTTCGATCTCGCCGCCAAGCAAGCGCAGTGGCTTTCCGTGCGCCAGTCGGCGATCGCCGGCAACATCGCCAACGCCAACACGCCGGGCTACACGGCAAACGATGTCGAGCCCTTCGAGAAGGTGCTCGACCGCACGGCTGTGTCGTTGCAGACCACCGAGGCCGGCCATCTCGGCAGCGCGGCGACCAATGCCGGCTTCACCATCAAGCCGCAGGAAGATGACGGCGTGGTCATGCCGTCCAAGAACACCGTCGTGCTTGAGGACCAGCTTCTCAAGGCCGGCGAGGTGCGCCGTTCCTTCGAGCTCAACACGGCGATCGTCAAGGCTTTCCACTCGATGATGATGATGGCGGTGAAGAGCTGACATGGACGCACTGACCGCAGCCCTGAAAGTCGCGGCATCCGGCCTCGGCGCCCAGTCCGAGCGCCTGCGCGTGGTCTCTGAAAACCTCGCCAATGCCCAGTCGACCGGCACGACGCCCGGCGCTGACCCCTATCGCCGCAAGACCATCAGCTTCGTCTCCGAGCTTGACCGGGCGTCCGGCGCCTCAACGGTTGAAGTGAACTCGATCGACCGCGATCCAAGTGTCTTCCCCGTCGAATTCCAGCCTGGCAACGAGGCCGCCGACGAGAAGGGCTACGTCAAGATGCCCAATGTCAACGCGCTGATCGAAATGGCCGACATGACCGAGGCCAACCGCTCCTACGAGGCCAACCTGCAAGTCGTGAAGCAGGCGCGCGACCTCATTTCAATGACCATCGACCTGATGAGGAACCAATGATCGTGAACGGCATCGGCGCGCTCAACCTGAAGCCCGGGCTGGGCGATACGGCGACCGACCTGCTTCAGGGCGGTGTCGCGCCGGCGACATCAGGCAACCTTGGCAGCTCCTTTGCCGAAGCGGTGAGCCAGGCAGCCTCCAAGACCGTCAACACGCTGCAGAATGCCGAACAGGTGTCGCTCCAGGCGCTCAAGGGCGATGCCGACACCCGCCAGGTCGTCGATGCCGTGATGAGCGCGCAGCAGGCGCTTCAGACCGCCGTCGCCATCCGCGACAAGGTCGTTTCGGCCTACCTCGAAGTCAGTCGCATGGGTATCTGAGGAATAGGTCATGAAAGCACTTTCCATCGCCGCCACCGGCATGAATGCCCAGCAGACAAATCTGGAAGTCATCGCCAACAACATCGCCAACATCAACACCACCGGCTACAAGCGGGCGCGCGCCGAATTCTCCGACCTGCTCTACCAGGTTGACCGCACGCAAGGCGTACCCAACCGCTCCAACGCCTCGCTGGTGCCGGAAGGCGTTTCGATCGGTCTCGGCGTCAAGACGACGGCCGTGCGCAACGTGCACACCCAGGGCGAACTGACCAGCACCGGCAACAGTTTCGACATGGCGCTGACCGGCAGGGGCTGGTTCCAGATCGAGGGCGCCGATGGCGGCACGCTCTACACCCGCGCCGGCGCCTTCAACACCAACGCCACCGGCCAGCTGGTGACGGTGGATGGCGCCAATGTCATTCCGGCGATCACCGTGCCGACCGACGCGGTCGAGGTGATCGTCAACAAGACCGGTCAGGTGTTTGCCCGCATCGACGGCCAGACCGACCTGCAGAATCTCGGCCAGCTCCAGATCGTCAACTTCGCCAACGAGGCGGGCCTCGCGCCGCTCGGCGACAATCTGTTCCAGGAAACGACCGCCTCCGGCCCGGCCAATGCCGGCGTGCCCGGCGATCCCGGCTTCGCCACCATCCAGCAGGGCTATCTCGAGGCCTCCAACGTCGACCCGGTCAAGGAAATCACCGAGCTGATCTCGGCGCAGCGCGCCTATGAGATGAATTCCAAGGTGATCCAGGCCGCCGACGACATGGCCTCGGTCGTCTCCAAGAACATCAGGTAAGGGATGATGGCCATGCCGATCTCCTGCTCCGCATTCCGCCGCACCGCGCTGATCCTTGCGCTGGTAGTCGGTGGCTTGCCGGCTTTCGCACAGGAATCGGCAAATCAATCGACAAATCAGTCGGCAACGCAGATCGCCAGCGATCAGCCTGCCGGCGAGGTCGTGCTGATCCCCAGTCGCGTCATCTACCCCGGCGAGACCATCGAACTCGCCGCCCTGAAACAGGTGACCCTCATCGCGGGCAAACACAAGCCCGATGCGATGGTGACCCGCGCCGAAGAGCTTCAGGGCAAGATCGCCAAGCGCACGCTGCTGCCCGGTCGCTACATCCCGGCCGCCGCCATCCGCGAGGCCTGGCTGGTCGAACAGGGTGCAGCCGTGCAGGTCTTCTTCATCGCCGGCGGACTGACGATATCGGCCACCGCGGTAACCTTGCAGCCAGGTTCAGCCGGCGACCTCATCAAGGTTCGCAACAGCGATAGCGGCAAGATCCTCTCCGGCACAGTGATGGCCGACGGAACCATCCAGGTCAGCGCTTCATGATGCGCCCGCTTGCCCTTCTGCTTGCGGCCGTACTCGGCCTGCAGCCGGCGCTGGCCGACGGCCTGACACCCAAGGCGAAGCGCGAACTCGCCGCCAAGAACGGCGGCGTCTACGACGATCCGGAATATGATCCGGCGACCACCACCCGCATGTTCCGCGTTTCGCCCGGACCGAGCTCGCTGCCGCCTGGCCAGGTCGCCTCGCGCATCAAGGACATCGCCCAGCTGCAGAGTTCGCGCGACAACCAGCTGGTCGGCTACGGCCTGGTCATCGGCCTCGCCGGCTCGGGTGACAGTCTGCGCAATTCGCCGTTCACCGAGCAGTCGATCCGCGCCATGCTCGAAAATCTCGGCATCGCCACCGAAGGCGGCCGCGCGCGCGCCAAGAACGTCGCCGCCGTCATCGTCACCGCCAACATGCCCCCCTATGTGCAATCGGGCGCCCGCATCGACATCGACGTCTCCTCTATGGGCGACGCCACCTCGCTTGCCGGCGGCACGCTGATCATGACGCCGCTGAAGGCGGCGGACGGCGAGATCTATGCCGTCGGTCAGGGCGCGGTCATCGTTTCCGGCTTCACCGCCAAGGGCCAGGCCGAACAATTGACGCAGGGCGTGCCGACCGCCGGCCGGGTGCCGAACGGCGCCATCGTCGAGCGTTCGGTGAAGGCCGAATTCGACGACCAGTCGACGCTGACGCTGCAATTGCGCAATCCCGATTTCTCGACCGCCATCCGCATCGCCGACGCGATCAACGACTATACCAGCCAGCGCTTCGGCATGCGCGTCGCGGGTGAGCGCGATTCTCGCACCGTGCAGATCAGAAGGCCAAAGGGCGTTTCGGCCGCGCGCTTCTATGCCGAGATCGAAAACCTGGTGGTCGAATCCGATACGCCGGCCCGCGTCGTCATCGACGAGCGCACCGGCACCATCGTCATCGGCAACGACGTCAAGATCTCGCGCGTTGCCATCAGCCACGGCACGCTCACGGTGCGCATCACCGAAGCGCCGCGCATCGTGCAGCCCGAACCTTTCTCCAAGGGCGAAACCGCTGTCGAGCCGTTCACCGCCATCGACGCCAGCCGGCCCGATGCCCGCGTCGCGGTGCTCGACGGACCCGACCTGCAAACCCTCGTTTCCGGCCTCAACCGCCTCGGCGTCAAGCCGGACGGTATCATTGCCATCCTGCAAGGCATCAAGTCGGCCGGCGCCCTGCAAGCCGATCTGGTCCTCCAATAGGCGATGCCGATGATCCCCTCCCTTCTATCCCACGAAAGACGCTCCTGCCGCGCAATCCTGTCCGCGGCCGCGGCTCTCGCGGCCATGGCCGTTGCCAGTGGCGGCGCACATGGCGAGGATGTCGTTCGCCAGGTTCTGCCCGGAGCGCAGCCCGCGGTGGCGCCGCAGCAATTGGCCCGGGAGAAGGCGCCCGACCAGAGCGAGATCGAGCGCTTCTGCTCCAACATCGCCGACGCCGCCCGCGACCGCCGCTACGCCTTGCAGGCCGAGGAACTGAAGCAGCTGCAGGCCGGCATCGACGAGCGCATGAAAGCGCTGGACGCGAAGAAGGCCGAATACGAGACCTGGCTGAAGCGGCGTGAAGTGTTCCTGGCCCAGGCCGAGGACGGCGTCGTCAAGATCTACGCCGGCATGAAGCCCGATGCGGCGGCCGAACGCCTGGCGATCGTCAACGCCGACCTGGCCGCGGCCATTCTGATGAAGCTCGATTCACGCAAGGCCGGGGTCATTCTCAACGAAATGGACCAGAAGGCGGCGGCGACTCTCACCGGCATCATGGCCAGCGCAGCCCGAAGGGTAGATCCGTCATGATCCGCAGAACGCTCATCCTGTGCGCGGTGGCAGCCCTGTCCGGCTGCGGCACCAACCTCAGGGAAGTCGGCAAGGAACCGTCGCTGTCGCCGGTCGGCTCGGGCATTGACGGCGGCAACACGTCTTCCCTGTACAGATACCCCGAGCCGCCTCGGGCACCGGTGAAAAAGTTCTCGCTGTGGGACGATCGCCAGAGCCGCCTCTTCACCGATCCCCGGGCGCTCTCACAGGGCGACATCCTGACCGTCACGATCAAGGTCAACGACCGCGCCAATTTCAAGAACCAGAACGACAGGAGCCGCACCGCCAACCGCAAGCTCGGCTTCGACCTCAGCGCGCAATGGGACAAGTGGAGCACCGCCGGCAAGGGCGCCGGCACGCTCAACTCCGCAACGGACACGACGGCCGATGGCGAGATCAAACGATCGGAAACGCTTGAACTCAATGTCGCGGCGATCGTCACCGATGTCTTGCCGAACGGCAATCTGATGATCACGGGGTCGCAGGAAGTGCGCGTCAACGCCGAACTGAGGGTGCTGACCATCGCCGGCATCGTGCGGCCGGCCGATATCGGCGCCGAGAACACGATCCCCTACGAACGGATCGCCGAGGCGCGCATTTCCTATGGCGGGCGCGGCCGCATCACCGAGATCCAGCAGCCGGCCTACGGCCAGCAGATCCTCGACCAGGTTCTTCCGTTCTAGGGATTGGAGAACAGAGCGCCGTGGCCAATGTCGAACAACTCCAGCCTCGCAAGGGTCCATCCCTTGTGGTTCAGGGCGCCATGCTGCTGGTGGTGACGGTCGCCGCCATCGGCATGGGCTGGATGTCCGGAGGTTATCTCAAGGGCGCCGGCGCACCGCCATCGGTGCCGGCTGCTCCTGAAAATGCGGGCAAGGTTGCCGAACCCTCTGCTGCGCAACAGCCTGGCACGGGGCCGACGCTTGTCGCGCTGGCGCCGATCACCACGAATATCGCCTCACCCGCCGACACCTGGATCCGGATGGAAGCATCCGTGGTCTACGACGCGCCGCAGCCGCCGGCGATGACGGAGGACATCCATCAGGACCTTCTGGCCTTCGTGCGTACGCTGAAGATGCATCAGGTCGAGGGCGCCAGCGGTTACCAGCACCTGAAAGCCGATATCGAGGAACGCGCCTCGATCCGCAGCCAGGGGCACGCCAAACAGGTTCTCATCAGGACATTGCTGCTCGAATGAAGAAGTTCCTTCTCGCCGCGGCGCTGATCGGCGCCGCCACCTCCGTCGCGGCGGCGCAGCAGCTGGACCTGGGCGGCATCGGAAAGGCCGACGGTACCACCGTCGGCTACATCATCCAGATGTTCGGCCTGCTGACCGTGCTGTCGGTGGCGCCCGGGCTGCTGATCATGGTGACGAGCTTCACCCGTTTCGTCATCGCCTTCTCGATCCTGCGCGCCGGCATCGGCCTGCAGTCGACGCCGGCGAACCTCATCCTCATTTCGCTGTCGCTGTTCATGACCTTCTACGTCATGGCGCCGACGTTCGATCAGGCCTGGAACACCGGCGTCAAGCCGCTGATGGACAACCAGATCAGCCAGACCGAGGCCTTCGAGAAGATCTCGGATCCGTTCCGCACCTTCATGCTGCACAATGTGCGCGACAAGGATTTCGACCTTTTCGCCGACCTCGCGCGCGAGCGCGGCCAGGTCGTCGCCAAGGAGACGGTCGACCTGCGCATCCTGGTGCCCGCCTTCATGATCTCCGAGATCCGCCGCGGCTTCGAGATCGGCTTCCTGATCGTGCTGCCCTTCCTGGTCATCGACCTGATCGTCGCCACCATCACCATGGCGATGGGCATGATGATGCTGCCGCCCACCGTTGTCTCGCTGCCGTTCAAGATCCTGTTCTTTGTCCTGATCGACGGCTGGAACCTGCTCGTCGGCAGCCTGGTGCGCTCCTTCACCTGACCCTGCTCTCCGGCCCGAGGCCGCGTCTGCCCGACAGGACCGGGCAGTGCGCCGGACATCGTCGATTTTTTCTCGAATTATTTTCGATTAACCGTCCGATTTAGCCCTTTGGTAGGAACTCGCCGCCATAGTCGCTCGCAGATGGCGGGTGATCTCTCGACGATCATTGGCATGATGCCGCTCCGTCATACCGGAAAAGCCGGTATGTCAAAAAAACACCTGTAAAAACAAGGTACGAGTAGCCATGGCCAGTATCATGACCAACAGCGCCGCATTGACGGCCCTGCAGAGCCTTAACGCCACCCAGAACAACCTCTCCACCACCCAGGCCCGCATCTCGACGGGCTACCGCGTCTCCCAGGCTTCGGACAACGCCGCCTATTGGTCGATCGCCACCACGATGCGTTCCGACAACCAGGCCATGTCCACCGTTTCGGACTCGCTCGGCCTCGGCGCCTCGAAGGTCGACACCGCCTACACCGGCATGAACAGCGCGATCACCACCATCAATGCGATCCAGCAGAAGCTGACCGCGTCCTACGGTCAGACCGATGCCGCGAAGGAAAAGACCCAGGTCGAAATCGCCGCTCTGCAGCAGCAGCTGAAGGGTTACGCCGACTCCGCCACCTTCTCCGGCACCAACATGCTGTCGGTGTCCACCGCCACGGGCACGGCCGCCGACGTCAAGATCGTCTCGGCCTTCAACCGCAGCTCGACCGGCGCGGTTTCGCTCTCGACGATCGATGTCAACGTGGAAAGCATCAAGCTCTATGACTCCGGCGCCGCGCCGACCGCCAAGGGCCTTCTGGATACGGCCCGCCTCGGCACCACTGGCGCTGCAACCACCACGGCACAGAACCCGACCCTTGGTGCCGCTCCCGCTGCCGGCGATACCTATTCGGTCGCCTCGCTGAAAATCTTCTCGGGCACCACGGCCGCCAGCGACGCTCAGATCTCGCAGATGATGACCGTCGTCGACGCCGCGCTCAAGGACATGACGACCGCCGCCACCAAGCTCGGCGCCGCCAAGAGCTCCATCGACCTGCAGAAGACCTTCACGCAGAGCCTGATGGACTCCATCGACCGCGGCGTTGGCCAGCTGGTCGATGCCGACATGAACAAGGAATCGACCCGCCTCCAGGCGCTGCAGGTCCAGCAGCAGCTCGGCGTCCAGGCGCTGTCGATCGCCAACGGCTCGTCGCAGTCGATCCTGTCGCTCTTCCGCGGCTGATCGCTCTACACCGACCAACCAAGAAAACGGGCCGCGCCAAAAGCGCGGCCCGTTTTGCGTTTGCTCCAGCCCCGCGCAACCCTCGTTTCTTAACCCTCGAAAGCGAGCCTTTAACAGGCCGTTAACCATAACGCGCTAGTCATGGTTAACCAAAGCTTACAACGGATTGGCGAATCGGCCCGGTCGGGGCGACGGCAATCGACGGGCGGGCCAGCGGCTCGCGAGGGCAATGCCGGTTTTTGAGAAAGACCGGCCTGGGAAAAAGGAGCGAGTTTCTTGGCGAGCATCATGACAAACGCCGCGGCGTTGACCGCACTTCAAAGCCTCAACGCCACCAACAAATCGCTTGAGCAGACACAGTCGCGAATCTCGACGGGCTACAGGGTCTCCGAGGCCTCCGACAACGCCGCCTACTGGTCGATCGCCACGACGATGCGCTCCGACAACGCAGCCTTGTCGACGGTGCAGGACGCGCTCGGCCTCGGCGCCTCGAAAGTCGACACCGCCTATACCGGCATGAACAATGTTCTGACGTCGATCGGCCAGCTCAAGACCAAGCTGCTCTCCACCATTGGCCAGACAGCTGCCGCAAAGGCAAAGACGCAGACGGAAATCACCACGCTTCAGGCGCAGATGAAGTCCTTTGCCGATGCCGCCACCTTCTCGGGCTCGAACTACCTTTCGGTGACGTCAACGCAGGTCGCTGCCCCCAATGACGGCGTTCAGGCCGACGCCAAGATCGTCGCGTCCTTCAACCGCTCCTCCTCCGGCGCCATCTCGCTCGGAACGATCGACATCGATGTCGAGAGCACGAAACTGTTCGACAACGGTCTTGCCACCGCCGTCAAGAACCAGGGCACGCTCGACCGCCAGACGTCCGTATACGCGACAGCGGCCGCCCAGAACCTGTACGACACAGCCTATGCGGCTACGATCGCTGGCGGTGGCACGGACATCGCCGCCAACACCGCTGGCCAGACGGCCGCGGGCGCGGTGGTCCCCAGGATTGACAATGTTTCCGCCTTCAATCTCGACATCACGGCGGCGGGAGTGACCGACGACATCATCACCCAGATGATCGGCAAGATCGACAAGGTCATGAGCCAGCTGACCGACCAGGCCACCATCCTCGGCGCCGCCAAGAGCTCCATCGACCTGCAGAAGACCTTCACGCAGAGCCTGATGGACTCCATCGACCGCGGCGTCGGTCAGCTCGTCGATGCCGACATGAACAAGGAATCGACCCGCCTGCAGGCATTGCAGGTCCAGCAGCAGCTCGGCATCCAGTCGCTGTCGATCGCCAACAGCTCCTCGCAGTCGATCCTGTCGCTGTTCAAGAACGGCTAATCCGGCTGTAGCCGACAGATACCCCTCCCTCCAATTCACGGGCCGCGCCGCAAGCGCGGCCCGATTTCATTTTCGCACAAGCTTCGAGGGCTAGTGTTCCGGCGGACAATCATGCTGGGAGTCGCTCTATCGTGCCGGAACAGATCCAGAGCATCATCTCGAATCTCCGCGGTTTTGGTGTGAAGCGCCTCGCCATGCTGGCGGGCATCGCCGTTCTGGTGATGGGCGTCATCGGCATCGCCTCGGTCTACCTCAACCGCCCGGCCTACGACACGCTCTATGTCGGGCTCGACCGCTCCGACGTGAACCAGATCGGCCTGGTGCTGGGCGAGGCGGGCATCGGCTTCGATGTCGGCGCCGACGGAACCTCGGTTCTGGTGCCGGCCGGCACCACGGCACAGGCGCGCATGCTGCTTGCCGAAAAGGGTCTGCCGACCAGCGCCAATGCCGGCTACGAGCTGTTCGACAATGTCGGGGCGATGGGCCTGACCTCGTTCATGCAGCAGATCACCCGTGTGCGGGCGCTGGAAGGCGAGATTGCCCGCACCATCCAGTCCATATCAGGCATCAAGGCGGCTCGCGTCCACATCGTCATGTCCGAGCGCGCCAATTTCCGCCGCGACGAACAGCAGCCCTCGGCATCGGTGGTCATCCGCTATGCCGGCATCGACGCAGAGAAGAGCGCCCAGTCGATCCGCCACCTGGTCGCCGCCGCCGTGCCTGGCCTGTCGGCCGACAAGGTGACGGTGCTCGATTCCAACGGCAACCTGCTGGCCGCCGGCGACGATCCCTCCAACACCAGTGCGGCCCGCACGCTCGGCGTCGAGCAGACGGTCGAGGCGCAGATCGGCGACAACATCCGCCGCGCGCTGGCGCCATACCTCGGCCCTGACAATTTCCGCGCCAGCGTCAAGGCCGAGGTCAACACCGACACCCGCCAGACGGAAGAAACCATTTTCGATCCGAACTCGCGCGTCGAGCGCTCGGTGCAGTCGGTGCGCGCCAATGAGAACAGCAACCAGAAGCAGGCCTCGACCCCGGCCAGCGTCGAGCAGAACCTGCCGGAGACCCAGGCGACCAGCACCGAGGGTCCGCAAACGACCTCGGCGAACGACCGCAAGGAAGAGATCACCAATTACGAGATCAACTCCAAGAAGATCGCCACCGTCTCCAACGGCTACACCGTCACCAAGATGTCGATCGCCGTCGTCGTCAACCAGGATCGGCTGAAGGCGATCCTGGGCAAGGACGCTACCCCGGAGCAGATCGCCAAGCGCGTCGCCGAGATCCAGAAGATGGTGACGTCGGCCACCGGCCTCGACGACAAGCGTGGCGACGTCATCGACGTCTCGGCGGTCGAATTCATCGACGGGCTCGACGGCGAAGCGATCCCGCAGGCTGGAATGCTGGATTCCATCGGCCAGCACGCCGGCACGCTGATCAACGCCGGCGCTTTCATCGTCGTGGTGTTCCTGGTGGCCTTCTTCGGCTTGCGGCCGATGGCGGCCGCGCTGACGGCAAAAGCGATGCCCGCTTTGCCGGGCCCGAATTTCGATGAAGTCCAGCGGTCGCTGCCGACACCCGAGGCGGCTGCTTCCGCCGATGCGGGTGCCGCCATCGGCGCCTTGCCCGGCTCGCGGCCGGGCACCAATCCGCTCGATGATCTTCGCCAGAAGATCAGGCCGGCGCCACAGGAGCGGCTTGCCCGCATGGTCGACCTCAACGAGGAGCGCACAGCGCAGATCCTGCGCAAATGGGCGGCCCAGGAAGTCGCGGCGTAAACCATGGCCTCCGCAGCCCTTTTCGATCTTCTCCCTGATTTCGGTACGCGCGCGCCGCGTGTCAGTCAGCCCCAGGCCGCATCCGAGCACAGGCCGGAAGCATCCGCACCGCAGGCCGATATCGGCACGCTGATCGCCGAGGCGGTTGCCCAGGCAGAAGCAGCGCTGACGGAACGGCTTGTCGCCGCCCACGACGCTGCGCTGGAAGCGGAGCGCCAGGCGCATGTTGAGGAAGCGAGGGTTTTCCTCGAAAGCTTCGGCGGCGACATCGGCAAGGCGGTCTCGCTGCGCATCGACGCCATGGAGGCGCGCGTAACGGACCTTGTCACCGCCACGGTCGCACGCATCATCGGCGGTATTGTCAGCGACGATCTGCAGAAGCGCTCGCTCGAAGCGCTCGCCGGCGCGGTTCGCGAAGCCGTCGGCGATGGCGAAGCGGTGCGCATCGCCGTCCGTGGGCCACTGTCGCTGTTCGAAACGCTGAAGGCATCGCTTGGACCACGCATTGCAAATCTCGACTTCATCGAGGCACCAGGTTTCGACCTGACCGTGACCATTGACGAGGCCGTGTTCGAGACACGCATCGCCGAATGGTCGGCCACCCTTTCCGAGGTCTTGTCATGAGTGTCGCCGAGGCCGATCACGGCAGGCACGAGATCATCATCGTGCGGCGGGGTCATGACGACCACGACGAGGGCCATCACGGTGGCGTCTGGAAGATCGCCTTTGCCGATTTCATGACCGCCATGATGTGCTTCTTCCTGGTGATGTGGCTGATCAACGCCGCCAACGAACAGACCAAGGCGGCCGTCGCCAGCTACTTCAACCCGGTCAAGCTCGTCGACCGTGAGTCGAGCCGCAAGGGCCTTGAGGACCTCGGCAATGGGCCGCGCGCGGTCGGGATGACGACCGACGACCCGCAGGAGGCGACAAAAAAGTCTGGACAGGACGGCATCGGTGCGGCGGGCTCATCCAACCGCAAGCAGGACAAGCAGGAGCCGAACAAGGCTGAACAGTCGGATGAGCATCTGTTCGCCGACCCCTACGCCGTGCTCTCCGAAATCGCCACCGACACCGGCGTCATGCAGAATGTCAGCCAGAAGGGCGACGGCGGCGCGCAAAGCGCCGGGCCGGCGACGGGCGCCTCGGGCGGCGCGTCCTACAGGGATCCCTTCGAGCCGGACTTCTGGTCGCAGCAGGTGGCCACACCCGCCGCCGAGGCGAGTGCCCAGCGCCCCAAGATCGAGGGCGATCCGCTCAAACCAGGTGACAAGGCCGCCGAAACGCAGGTCGCCAAGGTCAAGGCCGTGCCGCCGGCGTCGCCCGTCAAGGAAGCCCCACTCGAGCCCCTGGCCGAGGATGGCAAGGACGCCGCCGCGACGATGGCCAAGGCCGGCGAAATCAAGGCCGGCGAAACCAAGGCCAGCGGCGCCAAGGCCGGCGATGCCAAGGCCGGTGACGCCAAGACGGGCGAGAGCAAGGCCGTGGCTGCCGCCAAGGCGGATACCGCGGCCGCCGTGCAAGAGACGACCGCGCCTGAAGCCGGGGAAAAGCAGCCGACCGCCGCTGCCGTGAAGGCCGCGGCCGACGTCAAGCGGCAGCTGGCTGAAGCGTTCAAGCCTGGCGACAAGCTGCATGACGGCGTCTCGGTCGAAGCCACCGACAAGGGTGTCGTCATCTCGATCACCGACCAGCTCGACTTCGGCATGTTCGAAGTTGGATCGGCGGTGCCGAGCCGCGAACTGGTGCTGGCGATGGAAAAGATCGGCCGCATCGTCAACAGCCAGAAGGGCACGATCAGCATCAACGGCCACACCGATGCGCGCCCCTTCCGCAGCGCCAGCTACGACAATTGGCGGCTGTCGACGGCGCGCGCGCATTCCGCCTACTACATGCTCGTGCGCGGCGGCGTCGACGAGCGCCGCATCACCGAGGTCGCCGGCTTCGCCGACCGGCAGCCGAAGGATCCGGCCGATCCGCTGTCGGCGGCCAACCGCCGCATTGAGATCCTGATGGCGACCGGCGGATGAAGCGGGCGGCCGTCACCAGCCGGCTGATGGGCCTGTTGCTGCTGGCAGCCGGATATCCGTCGGCCGGCTTCGCCCAGGACACGCTGCAGCCCTACCAGCTGGTGCGCTCGCTGCAGCTGGTCCAGGACCGCATCGCCGCCGGCGATCACGCCGCGATGCCGATGCAGGCCAAGCTGCTCGAGATGATCGATACCCGCTTGCGCGAAGCGGATGCGGAGGACTTCAAGGACCCCAAGAATTTTCGCGCACTCCTGGTCTACGGCATGAGCGGCGGCAATCCGGTGACCGTCGAGGCGGCGGTTTCCCGTGCCAAGTCCGTGGATGCCGAAGACCTCTCAATCGCCAAGGGCGTCATAAACTATCTGGTTGGCCGGCCCGCCGGTGCGATCGAAGTCCTGAGGCCAATCGATCCTATGACGCTGCCCAGCGACCTCGGCGCCTTTCTTGCCTTGGTCAAAGGATCGCTGATGGCGACGGACGACCCGGTGATGGCGCTCACGCTGCTCGACGAGGCCAAGCTGCTCAGCCCCGGCACACTGGTCGAGGAAGCGGCCCTGCGGCGTTCGGTCGGCATCGCCGTGAGCCGAGGCGATGCGGCACGGTTCGCGCGTGCCTCCACCCAATATGTCGAGCGTTACCTCTATTCGCCCTATGCCAGTCAGTTCGCCGATTCCTTCGTCTCCGGCGTCATCACCCTGCATATGTCGATCAGCCAGGACAAGCTCGCCGACATCACCTCGATGATGGATCCCGAGCGCGAGAAGGTGATCTATCTGCGCATCGCCCGCCGCGCCGCGATCGACGGCCTCAGTGAATTGTCGGCCTTTGCCTCCGCGCGGGCCGAGCAGGGCCGCGACGGCAACACCAACCAAGGCGATCCGCGCGCCGAGCTTTACTCGAGCCTGTCCACGGTGACTTCCGGTACGATCGAGGATGTGCGCACCAAGCTCGGCAAGATCGACCGCAGCAAACTGTCGGACGGTGACCGTGCCCTGCTCGACGCCGCTCAGGCGATCGCCAGTGAGGTCATGGCGCCGCCTGCTTCCCTTCCGGCCACAACTCCGGCGTCTGCACCCCTAGCGCCGCAGCCCAAATCCGAGGTCGCCGCCACGCAGGCCGCCGACGCGGCCGGATTGCCGCCCGTCGAGGGTGCCGTCTCCGAACAGCCCGCCGCCTCGCCATCCCAGCCATCCGACAGGACGGCGGCCGCGACGAGCGCGCCGCCGCCATCAGCCGATTCGGCGACGGTCCTGCCGGCATCGGCGCCGGCAGCTTCTGCCGGTCTCGACACAACCGACCCGACCGACGCCGCCATGATGAAAACCCGTCGACAGCTCGACCTGATCGACCAGATGCTTGGAGCCGCCCCGAAATGACCCCCAGTCTCGGCCCGGCCCTGCCAGGATTCACCGCCGCGCGCACGGCGAAGCAGCCGGCCGCCCCCGGCAAGAAGGATGATGCCGGTTTCGGCAAGATGGTGCATGGCCGCGCAGGCCATGCGGAAAAGCAGCCAACCACCGAGGCAGGCGGGCGCGATCCGCGCTGGAGCAAGCTTGCCGCCGGCCTGGCGGCACAGGCAGGCGAGGACGAGCCGATGCCGGCCGGCAGGGTGAGGACCGCGCCCACCGGATCGACGGCAGCGAAATCCACGAAGGACGGCAAGGGCGTTGAGGCGGACAAGGACGCCGATACCGAAAAGCCGGCGACCGACGCCGGTGCAACGCCGCTCGACGATCATCTGCCTTTGCTGATGGCGTTTCATGACCTGCGCCATTTCTCGACATCGGCCAAGTCAGCCGATGCAAGCGAGGCCGGACAGGAACCGGCGCTCGACGGGCAGCTCCTGTCGAAAGCCTATCGCGCGGCGTCCGTCGCTGGGCAAGACGACCTCGAACCTATGCCGAAGCCCGAGCGGGTCGCACTCGTCGACGGGCCGTTGAAGAAGCTCGACGGCCAATCCGGCCGCGACGCGAGCGCCGGCACTGGCGCGCCACGGCGTGACAATGCAACCGCCGCCGGCCCGCTGCCCGAGACGACAACCGCCGATGTGCCGGGCGTCGAACAGAAGCAGGCGGCGCCACAGCTGAAGTCGATCGCCGACGTCCAGTCCTCGTTGCGGTCGGAGCCAGGAAAACAGCCCTCGGCCCAGGCGCGCGTCGACGTGGTTTCCGAGCGCAGCTTCCCCGCCCCGCCGCAGGCGCCGATGAGCCAGGCAGCACTCAACGTAATCAACGCCGTAGCGGCCGATGTTGGCCCGCAGCAGGCGTTTTCGACAGCCGCCGCGACCACCCACATGGCCGGCTCTGTTGCCGTTCCGACACATGTGTTGAAGATCGAACTTCACCCGGCCGAGCTGGGCATGGTCACCGCCCATCTTCGCCTCTCGGGAGAACAACTCTCGATTGAATTGAAGCCCGAAACACACGACGCCTACCGCCGGCTTTCCAGCGACAGCGAGGCAATCGTCAAGTCGCTGCGCGGGCTGGGTTTCGAGGTTGATAAGGTCACCATCATGCAACCTTCGATAGCAGTTCCAGTTGCAACCCGGACGGATGCGACCGCCTCGCTTACCGCCGCGCCTGGCCGCGACCAATCCGCCTTTCAGCCCGGAAACTCCAGTGGCGGCAACGGTGGAGCCGGCGGCCAGCAACCGGGCCAGCAGTCCGCAAGGGGTAATCATGATGACGCGCAAGCCCGCGGCCGCGCCGCTTCGCCATCTCGCGAGCACGCTGGCGGCGATATGTTTATCTAGCCTCGCAACCAGCGCCCTCGCCGCCACCAATCCCTGCGAGCCCGAGATCCTGCGCGCCGCCGATCGCTATGGCGTGCCCGCCGGCATCCTCTATGCCGTCGGCCTGACCGAGACGGGCAAGAAGGGCAGCCTTCAGCCTAACGCCTTGAATATAGAAGGAAAAGCGATCTTTCCAAGGAGCCGGGCCGAAGCGCTTGCCACCTTCGCCAATGCCCGGCGCGAAGGCAAGACGCTGATCGATCTCGGCTGCATGCAGATCAACCACCACTATCATTCCTCGCACTTCCGCAGCGTCGAGGACATGCTCGACCCGCGCCAGAACGTCGATTATGCGGCGCGTTTCCTGGCCAGTCTCCACGCCCGCCACGAGACCTGGTCGATGGCCGTTGCCCGCTACCATGCCGGCCCCGACAACGACCCGGCGCAGAAGGTCTATGTCTGCAGGGTGATCGCCAATATGGTTGCCGCCGGTTTTGGCAAATGGACAACCAACGCCCGCGCCTTCTGCAACCCGTAAGCGTATCTTCTGCTCCTAATACGCCCGTGGCACTGCTCAGGGCTTGCCGTTTTGACTTACCCAGAACTTCCCCCCGTAAGCATATCTGGCTGCACGCTAATGCAACCGGCACGATTCCAGACTCCCAAGAAACTAGTTACAAGAAATGACGGTTGTTCAGGATTCCCGCCAACGGTTAGGCCTTTCCCCACGGGGCAAATGTGTTGATTCGGAGGCGGGGCCGATGATCGTGATCGTTGACGAGCGAGAGCTCGTAACTGAGGGATACAATTCACTTTTTGATCGCGAGGGCGTCGCCTGCGCGGGCTTCGCGCCCGGCGAATTCGGCGAGTGGGTCAACTCGGCCGCCGACACCGACCTGCGATCGGTGCGGGCCTTCCTGATCGGCGACTGCCGCGACGGCGCCATCTCTCCGCGCCAGATCCGCGACCGCACCGGCGCTCCTGTCATTGCGCTCAGCGAGCAGCATTCCCTGGAAAACACGCTGCGGTTGTTCGAGAGCGGCGTCGACGACGTCATCCGCAAGCCCGTCCACATCAGAGAGATCCTGGCCCGCATCACCGCCATCCGCCGGCGCGCTCATGAGGATGTCGCCTACACCGAGATCGGCGCCATGCGCATCTTCATGGACGGCCGCGACCCCGAGATTGACGGCCAGCCGCTGCCCCTGCCGCGCCGCGAACGCCGCATCCTCGAATATCTGGCGAGCAACCGCGGCCGGCGCGTAACCAAGACCCAGGTCTTCAACGCCATCTATGGCATCTTCGACGAAGAGGTCGAGGAGAACGTGGTGGAGAGCCACATCAGCAAACTGCGCAAGAAACTGCGCCAGAAGCTGGGCACCGACCCGATCGATTCCAAACGCTTCCTCGGCTACCGGCTCGTCTTCTGATGCCGCGCCGCGCCAGCCTCGCGCAAGACAGGACGCGTAGCCTCGCCGCCAGTGGCATGGATATTGCGGAGACATCTCGATGAGCCTCTACGGAATGATGCGGACCGGCGTTTCCGGCATGAACGCCCAGGCCAACCGCCTGTCGACAACCGCCGACAACATCGCGAATTCCGATACCACCGGCTACAAGCGGTCCTCGGCCGAATTCTCGACCCTGATCATGCCGTCGACGGGCGGCGCCTATAATTCCGGCGGCGTCACCACGACGATCCGGCAGGCAGTGAGCGATCCGGGCGTGCTGCAGTACACGACCTCTGTCTCCGACCTTGCCGTCAGCGGCGATGGTTTCTTCGTCGTCCAGGATCCGAGCGGCACGCCTTTCCTGACCCGCGCCGGCGCCTTCGTTCCCGACGCACAGGGCAGGCTGGTCAACGCGGCCGGTTTCCAACTGATGGCCTACAGCTACGCCAATGGCACGCCGGCGGCGACGGTGAATGGCTTCGAGGGTCTGCAGCCGGTCGTCATCTCCGACCAGGGCCTAACCGCGACGCCGAGCACCCTGGGTACTTACAGCGGCAATCTGCCGGCAGGTGCCACGCCGGTCGTCGCAGCCAACCTGCCAGGTGCCAACGCCGCCACCGCGCAGTACACCTCGAAATCGTCGATGGTCGCCTATGACAACCTCGGCAACAAGAAGCTGCTCGACGTCTATTTCACCAACACCGGTACCGGCACCTGGCAGGTCGCGGTTTTCGATCAGTCGAAGGCGACGCCGGGAACATCATTCCCCTACACCGGCGGCGCGCTCGGCACGGCCAACCTGACCTTCGACACCACGACCGGCAAGCTCACTGGCGCGACCACCAGCGTTTCATTCACCGTGCCGGGCGGCGCGAGCCTCAATCTCGATCTGTCGAAGCTGACGCAGCTCGGCACCGGCTTCACGGTTTCCGACGCCCAGGTCAACGGCAACGCGCCCAGCACCATCGACAAGGTCCAGATCAGCAAGGACGGCACCATCTACGCCCAGTACAAGGATGGTTCCACCAAGCCGCTCTATAAAATTCCACTGGCCGACGTGCAAAGCCCGGACCAACTCAAGGCCCTGCCCGGCAACGTCTATGCGCAAGGCACCGACTCCGGCGCGATCCGTGTCGGCTTTGCCAATGAGGGCAAGGCCGGTTCGATCATCTCCGGCGCGCTCGAGAATTCCAACGTCGATATCGCCGAGGAATTGACCGACATGATCGCGGCGCAGCGCAGCTACACCGCCAATTCGAAAGTCTTCCAGACCGGTTCCGACCTGATGGACGTCCTTGTCAACCTGAAGAGATAAACCGGGCGCGGCCCGTGAAAGACCAGCATGTCGTTATCTTCCGCATTGAGCATCGCCCAATCTGCGCTTATGAGTACCGCGCGTCAGACCAGCGTTGTCACGCGCAACGTCTCGGACGCCTCCAATCCGGACTATGCGCGCCGCATCGCCGTCGTCACCAGCACGGCGCCCGGCGCGCGTTCGGTTGATATCCAGCGCGTCGCCAACGACCTGCTCTTCCGGCAGAATCTCGGTGCCTTGTCGGCCTATAGCGGCCAGAACGCGCTCTACAGCGGCATGGATCAGCTGGACGTTTCGGTCAATGGCGTCGACAATGCCTCCTCGCCCTCGACGGCAATCGCCAATCTGCAGCAGGCGCTGCAGCTCTACGCCACCTCGCCGTCCAACCAGAATCTCGGCTCGAGCGTCATCGACGCGGCCAAGCAGGTCGTGCGCTCCCTGAATGAAGGCTCCAAGGCCATTCAGGATTTCCGCACCCAGACCGACGGCCAGATCGACACGGCGGTCAAGGACCTCAACGCGCTGCTCGGCCAGTTCCAGGACGCCAACCAGGCGGTCATTTCCGGAACCCGTTCGGGCACCGATGTTTCCGATGCGCTCGACCAGCGCGACGCGCTGCTCAAGAAGATCGCGGACTATGTTCCGATATCGACCTTCACGCGCGGCGACAACGACATGGTCATCACCACGGGTGACGGCACCACGCTGTTCGAGACGATACCGCGCACGGTAAGCTTCACGCCGGCGGCCGGCTATGCCGCCGGCGTCCCCGGCAACACCATCTATATCGACAATGTGCCGGTCTCGGCGGGAAGCGGCGGCAACACCACCGCCAGCGGCAAGCTCGCCGGCCTGCTGCAGTTGCGCGACGGCGTCGCCTCGACCATGCAGAGCCAGCTCGACGAGACCGCGCGCGGCCTGATCACGGCCTTTGCCGAAACCGCGCCCTCGATGCCCAACGCCGCCGGCCTGTTCACCTGGTCCGGCGCGCCGGCGGTGCCGGCCGCGGGCACGCTGGTCAACGGACTGGCCGGCACGATCAGCATCAATGCCGCGATGGATCCGAGCGCCGGCGGCAATCCGACATTGCTGCGCGACGGCGGCGCCAACGGCGCGGCCTACGTCGCCAACACCACCGGCGGCCCGTCCTATTCCAGCCTACTGATTGCCTATGGCGACCGGCTCGACAAGCCGATGACGTTCGACCCCGCCGCTGGCATTTCGGCAACATCAAGCGTTTCCGACTACGCTGCCAATTCGATCGGCTGGCTGCAGGGCATGCGCCAGCAGGCTTCGACCGCAGCCGACGCGAAGGAAGCGCTGGCACAGCGCAGCTCCGAGGCGCTATCCAATGCGACCGGCGTCAATGTCGACCAGGAAATGTCGCTGATGCTCGACCTCGAACATACCTATCAGGCATCGGCCCGGATGATGAAGACCGTCGACGACATGATGACGGCCCTGTTGAACGCGGTGGGATAATCCATGACTTCAGTCTCTTCGGCCGCCCTCACCAACGCCATGCGCTATCAGCAGATGCGCATGCAGGCCGACCTCGTCAAAGCCACGAAAGAATCCTCGACCGGCAGGGTCGCCGATGTCGGCCTGGCACTGGGCGGACGCACCGCTCAGTCCGTCACTTTCTCGCGCGACCTCGACCGGCTGAACGTGATCGTCGATTCCAACGGGCTGGTCACCGCAAGGCTTGCGTCGACGCAGACGTCCCTCGCCCAGCTCTCCGGCGTGGCGCAGACCTTCCTGTCCGCCCTGACCACCGCGTCGTCCGGCGACAACTCCAACAGCCTGACCCAGTCGACCGGCCAGACGACCCTCCAGCAGCTGACCTCGATCCTCAACACCAGCATCAACGGCGAATATTTGTTTGCCGGCACCAACACCGACGTCAAGCCGATCAACGATTTCACGGCCGCCGGCTCACCGGCCAAGGCCGCCTTCGACGCCTCCTTCGTCGCCAAATTCGGCTTCACGCCCAACGATCCGGCCGCGGCCAACATCACCGCCGCCCAGATGGACGATTTCATCACCAACGACGTTGCGCCGCAGTTCCTCGGCGCCGGCTGGCAGACCAACATGTCTAACGCCACCGACCAGCAGATCGTCAGCCGCATCGCGCTCAACGAAACCACCGAGACCTCGACCAGCGCCAACAGCGACGGCATCAGGAAGCTCGCCATGGCCGCGGCAATGGTCTCCAGCCTGATGTCCACCAACATCAGCCGGGCGGCGAAGGACAGCATCGTCACCCACTCGCAGACACTGGTCGGCGAAGCGCTGAGCGGCATTGCCCAGGTCCAGTCGGAGACCGGCATCGTGCAGAAGCGCGTCTCCGATGCCAGCGACCGCATGAAGACGCAGATCGATCTGTTCGAACGCCATATCCTCGATCTCGAAGCCGTCGACCCGGCCACGGCCGCCACCAGAGTCGCGGATCTGACACAGCATATCGAGACGTCCTTCGCCCTGACAGCGCGCCTGCAGCAGCTCAGCCTGTTGAATTACCTGACCTGACAACTTCCAGCGGAACGGTAGAGCCGACGATGTACCAATTCTCCTACGCCGACGTCCAAAGCACCTCCGTCTCGGACGCAAAGGACCGTGAGCGCGAACTCCTGACCCGCTCGATCGACATGCTGTCGGCGGCCGCCACGGCCGGCCAGGATTCGATGGAGGCGATCGAGGCGCTGAATTTCACCAACCGCGTGTGGACAATCTTCGTCGAGGATCTTGGCTCCAGCGACAATGCGCTTCCCAAGGAATTGCGTGCCAACCTGATTTCCATCGGCCTTTGGTTGCTGCGCGAGGCGGAGGACATCCGCCAGGGCCGCACCAACAATTTCGAAGGGCTGATCGAAGTGTCCCAGATCATCCGCGACGGCATTCAATGACCAACACACTGAAGATATCGCTGAAGCCCAACGAGAAGATCTACATCAACGGGGCGGTCATCCGCGTCGACCGCAAGGTCACCATCGAACTGATGAACGACGTGCAGTTCCTGCTCGAAGGTCATGTGATCCAGGCCGACCAGGCATCGACGCCGCTCAGGCAGCTTTATTTCATCGTGCAGGTCATGCTGATCAACCCGGCCGGCGCCGATGACGCCCGCGAGATGTTCCGCCGCTCGCTGCCGTTGCTCATCGCAAGTTTCGAGGATGCCGAGATCTGCGGCGCACTGAAGCAGATCGACCGTATGGTCGGCGAGGATCATATTTACGAGGCATTGAAGGCGATCCGTTCGCTCTATCCTCTCGAACGCCGCGCGCTTGGCGGCAATGACGATGTTCCGGGCGCACCGCGCCCGCTGGCCGTGGGAGCAAGCTACTGATGACCGTGGACATGACGACGACGATACCGGTTGGCGCCAATTCGACCACCAAGTCGACCTCCAAGACGGCGGTCGACTACCAGTCCTTCCTGAAGCTTCTGATCGCCGAGATGAAGAACCAGGATCCGACCAAGCCGATGGATTCGACGCAGTACGTCGCCCAGCTCGCCACCTTCTCGCAGGTCGAGCAATCCGTGCAGTCCAACACCAAGCTCGACCAGATCATGCAGTCCTCCGCACTGTCGCAGGCCGATGCGATCATCGGCCGCTCGATCACCTCGGCCGACGGCAAGACCACCGGAATAGTGGCTTCGGTGACGCTCGCCAGCAGCGGACTGATCGCGGTGCTGCAAGATGGCACCAAGGTCCCCGTCGGCCCAGGCGTGTCGGTCAAGCCGGCAAGCTAGGCCAGCCGCCCGCATGAACGAAGCCGACGCCCTCGACATCGTCCAGTACGCGGTGTGGACGGTGCTGACCGCGTCCGCTCCGGTGGTGCTGGTCGCCATGGCGGTCGGCATCGGCATCGCCCTCATCCAGGCGCTGACGCAGATCCAGGAAATCACCCTGACCTTCGTGCCGAAGATCGTCGCCATCATGCTGGTGGTGGCGCTCACCGGCCCGTTCATTGGCGGCCAGATATCGGCCTTCACCAACGTCATCTTCCAGCGCATCCAGAACGGGTTCTGAAGAAAGTCGCGGAAAACCGCTTCAGAACGTAATGGCTCGAAAAGCCGGCGCCGGCTATCGGCCGATTTCACCGCGGGCATGCAAGGCGTGCTGCGCGAAGGCGACCCCGGCCCTCGCAGCAAAGCTGGCCTTCCTCTATCCTCTTGTTGGACCATGATCTTGCGCGCATGACGTTCGCCCTTTGCGGCGCGATGCCATAGTTTCGGCAAACGATGCGGAGAAACCGCAAGGATCAGCACGTTCTGGCAGGAACCCATCCATGATTGACGAGAAACCGGATAGCGAAGGCGTTTCGGCGCTGGCGCCGTTCCGGCATGGCATTTTCCGCGCCGTCTGGTCGGCAAGTCTCGTTTCAAATTTCGGTGGCCTGATCCAGGGCGTCGGCGCCGCCTGGATGATGACCACGATCGCCACCTCGCCCTATCAGGTCGCCCTGGTCCAGGCCTCGACGACCTTGCCGATCATGCTGTTCGCGCTTGTCGCCGGCGCCATCGCCGACAGCTTCGACCGGCGCAAGGTGATGCTGGTGGCGCAGACCTTCATGCTGGTCGTTTCGGTGCTTCTGACCGTGTTCACCTGGTATGGCCTGATCACGCCCTGGACGCTGCTTGCCTTCACCTTCCTGATCGACAGCGGCACGGCGCTCAACAGCCCGTCCTGGCAGGCGTCCGTCGGCGACATGGTCCCCCGCAACAAGGTGCCCGCGGCCGTTGCGCTGAACTCCATGGGCTTCAACCTGACACGCAGCGTCGGTCCGGCAATCGGCGGCATCATCGTCGCGGCCGCCGGCGCCGCGGCCGCCTTCGCGGCGAACGCGGTGAGCTATATCGGCCTCATCATCGTGATGGCCCGCTGGAAGCCGGATGTGCCGGTGTCGACCTTGCCGCGCGAGTCGCTGGGTGCGGCCATGGGGGCCGGCCTGCGCTATGTCGCCATGTCCCCCAATATCGGCAAGGTGCTGGTCAGGGGCGCGGCCTTCGGCTTCTCAGCCGGCGCCGTCCTGGCGCTCTTGCCGCTCGTCGCGCGCGACGTCGTCAAGGGCGATGCCTTGACCTACGGCATCATGCTGGGCTCCTTCGGCATCGGCGCCGTCGGCGGCGCGCTGATCAGCGTGCGGCTGCGGCAGTTGCTTTCCAGCGAGACGATGGTGCGCTGTGCCTTTGCCGGCTTCGCCGTCTGCGCCTTCAATGCCGCGCTCAGCCATCATGCCTGGCAGACCTCGCTCGGCCTGCTGGTTGGCGGCGCCTGCTGGGTGATCGCGCTCTCGCACTTCAACGTCACCGTGCAGATGGCGACGCCGCGCTGGGTGGTTGGCCGGGTGCTGTCGGTCTACCAGACCGCGACCTTCGGCGGCATCGCGCTGGGCAGCTGGATCTGGGGCGTCGTCGCCGATGCGCATGGCGCCGAGACGGCGCTGATCGCCGCCGCCATCGCCATGCTGGCCGGCGGCGCCATCGGCCTCGTGCTGCCGCTGCCGCAGCAGCAGGTGCTGAACCTCGACCCGCTCAACCGCTTCAAGGAGCCGCATCTGGCGCTCGACCTGAAGCCGCGCAGCGGTCCCATTGCCATCATGATCGAATACATCATCCGGCACGAGGACGAGGCGGAGTTCCTTGCCACCATGGCCGAACGCGGCCGCATCCGCCGCCGCGACGGCGCCCGCAACTGGACACTGGCGCGCGATCTCGAAAACCCCTCGATATGGATCGAGCACTACCACACGCCGACCTGGCTCGAATATGTGCGCCACAACGGCCGCATCACCCATGCCGACGCCATGGTCGGCGAGCGCCTGCGGGCGCTGCACAGCGGCGACGAGCCGCCGCGCGTGCGTCGCGTCATCGAGCGTCCGACCACCGCCGGCACAGCATTGGTGATGGCCAGGGGGCCGATCGAGCACTGATCCCGGGTAGCTGGTATCAGTCGATCAGCCGGCCGACTGGATCATGTAGAGCTTGCGCGTGGTCTCGCGGATGCGCCATTCGCCCTTCCATCCCTGCGGCAGCACGAGCAGGTCGCCTGGTCCCAGTTCGCGCGCCTCGCCGTCGGCGCGGCTCACCTCGACCCGCCCCGAAATGATATGGCATATCTCCGACGAAGCCGAGCGGTCGGCGGTGAAGCGGCCGGGCGTGCATTCCCAGATGCCGATGTCGACGCTCCCGTCCGGCGATTGGAAAAGCGAGCGCACGGCCTCGACCTGGTCCCCCTCGATGGAGGTGGGCTTGGGTGAGAACGCGCCGATGTCGGCCTTGGCGAGATCGTGGAAGGTCGAAAGGTCGATCAAACTGGTCTCCATCAGTCAGTGGCCGGTAATGCCGTCGGCGAGCGCGGCCAGTTTCGACGTATGCGCAAGCCCAGCGGCCTCGCGCCCATCGGCGATGCGATAAAGCTGGTACATCGAATGCACGCCAAGCCAGCGGAACGGCTCCGGCTCCCATGGCCTGACCTTGCGGTTGACCCAGGGCAGCTTCGTAAGCTCGGTATCCTGGCCGAGGATCAGGTCGGCCAGCGTACGCCCCGAAAGATTGGAGCTCGACACGCCAAGCCCGACATAGCCGCCGGCCCAGCCGATGCGGGTCGCGGGATCGAGCCCGACGGTCGTGCACCAGTCGCGCGGCACGCCGAGCACGCCGCACCAGGCGTGCTCGATGCGGCAGTTCGCCGTCTGCGGCAGCAGCGTCGTCAGGATCTGATGCAACTGGTCGATCGTGGCCTGCTGCGTCTGCCCATTGACGTCGGTCCGCGAGCCGTAGCGATAGGGCACGCCGCGCCCGCCCATGGTGATGCGCCCCTCGCGCGTGCGCTGGGCATAGCAATAGGCGTGGGCGGCGTTGCCGAGAAGCTCGTGACCCTCCCAGCCGATCTGGCGCCAAAGCTCCTCGGACAGCGGCTCGGTGACGATCTGCGCGCTGTTGAGCGCCAGCCAGGTCCGTTCCTCGCCGGGAATGCCTGATGTAAACCCCTCCGTCGCGCGGATGATGGTTTCCGCCCGCACCGTGCCGCGGTTCGTCGTCACGCGGCCCTCGGCGATGGCCGTCACCGTCGTCTGTTCGTAGATCGGCACGCCCAGGCGCTCGACGGCGGCGGCAAGCCCGCGCACCAGCTTGGCCGGCTGCACCCGCGCCTGGCCGTGGACGACGAAGCCGCCCATGACATTGCGGATGTTGATGCGCGCCCGCGTCGCCGCTTGATCCAGCATTTCGACGCGGGTCGGATCGACATCCCAGGCGCGGATCGTTTCGCACTCCTCGCGCGCGCGTTCGAGCTGCGCCAGGTTGGTGGCCACCGTCAGATTATCGACCCGGCGGATATCGGCATCGATGCCTTCCGCGCTCGCCACCCGGATCACCTCGTCGACGCAGCCAGCCATGGCCGCCTGCATGGCGCTGACACCTTGCCGGGTCGAGGTCTTGAGATATTTTTCGCGCGACCAGGAGAAGCCGCCCGACAGCCAGCCGCCATTGCGGCCCGAAGCGCCGAAACCGGCAAATTCGCGTTCGATCAGCGCGATGCGCAGCGAGGGCCTCGCCTTCTTCAGATAATAGGCGGTCCACAGGCCGGTATAGCCGGCGCCGACGATGGCGATATCGGCCTCGATATCGCCAGGCAAGGGCGGCCGGGGCGCGGGAACCCCTCCCAGATCCGCATACCAGAACGATATGTCGCCGTTGCGCTTGGCTTGCATGGGATGACTTTCGAATTGATTGGATCAGGTCAGCGTCGCATCGGCCGAGCTGTCATCGGCCAGAAGCTTGGCGTCGGCACCGTCGAAGCAGAGCTCCACCTTGTCGCCAAGGCCGAAACTGTCGCCGGTCAGCGGTGTGCGCACGATCGCCATGGAGCCGTCGGCGAGCCTGACTTCGTATTTCGATCCCGAGCCGAGATAGATGGCTTCCGCGATCGTCCCCGGCAGCCGGTTGGAGGTGCCCGCCGCGTCCTGACCGGGCCGGCGGATGGCGAGCTTTTCGGGGCGCAGCAGCATGACCGGGCTGGCTTCGCCCGCGATCCGGCGCGGCGCAGTCACCGTCTCGCCGGCAATACGCAGCGCCGTGCTCACGCCGTCGCTGCGCGCCTCTCCGCGCAGCACCGTGGAGTCGCCGATGAAGCGGCCGACGAACAGCGTCGTCGGCTCATCGTAGAGCTCGCGGCCGGTGCCGACCTGCTCGATGCGCCCGCGATTGAACACGGCGATGCGGTCCGACAGGACCAGCGCCTCTTCCTGGTCGTGCGTCACATAGACGAAGGTCGTGCCGAGCTCGCGATGGATGCGCTTGATCTCGAGCTGAAGCCATTCGCGCAGCTTCTTGTCGAGCGCGCCGAGCGGCTCGTCCATCAGCAACAGTGGCGGATCGAAGACGATGGCGCGGGCCAGCGCCACGCGCTGCTGCTGACCGCCTGACAGCTCACTGGGATAGCGATGCGCGAAGTCGCCCATCTTGACCATATCGAGCGCCCTGGCCACGCGCGCCTTTCGCTCTGCCTGATCGACGCCACGCAGCGTCAGCGGATAGGCGACGTTGCGGCCGACGCTCATATGCGGGAACAGCGCGTAGTGCTGGAAGACGACGCCGATATTGCGCTTGTGCGCCGGCACGCCGACGACGTTCCTGCCGCCGACCAGCAGCTTGCCGCTCGTCAGGTCGGTGAAGCCGGCCACGACATTCAGCGTCGTGGTCTTGCCGGAACCGCTCGGGCCGAGCAGCGTCATGAACTCGCCGGGCTCGATGCGTAGCGACACGCCGTCCAGCGCCTTGAAGCCGCCATAGGCCTTGCTGATCGATTCGAGATCGATCGCCGCGCCCTTGCTCTCCTGTCCCGGCTTCATTGGGATCCTTTCCGCTCGCGGCCAAGAAGAAGCATGCCGCCGCCGATCAGGATCGTGGTGGCGAAAAGCAAGATGGTGCCGACGGCGGCAACGGTCGGGTCGGCGTCGCGGGTGATGGAAGAGAATATCTGCACGGGCAAGGTCTTGAGATAGGGGTTGGTGATGAACAGCGACACGACGATCTCGTCGAAGGAGGTGGCGAAGGCGAAGAGCAGGCCGGACAGGATGCCGGGCAGGATCAGCGGCAAGGTCACCGTGCGGAACGCGGTCAGCGCTCCCGCGCCGAGACTCGCCGCCGCCGTCTCGAGGCGCCTGTCGAACACTTCGAGGCTGGCCGAGACCGCGATCAGCACGAAGGGAAGCGCAAGGATGGTGTGGGCCAGCACAAAGCCGGTCAGCGTGCCGACGAGATGGGCGTCGAGATAGACCGCGTAGATTCCGATGGCCAGCACAACGCCGGGGACCACCATGGGCGTCAGCATGAGCATGCGCAGGAGGTTGGCCGGCCGCGCTTTCATGCGGTCGAGGCCGAAGGCGGCAAGCGTCCCGAGCACTGTCGCCAGCACCGCCACGATCGAGGCGACCTTCACCGAGTTCAGGAAGCTCGACATCCAGTCCGGATTGGTGACGAAGTTCAGGTACCATTGCCAGGAGAAGCCCTGCGGCGGGAAGGCGAGCGACTTGTTCTCATTGAACGACATCGGCACCACGACCAGCGTCGGCGCGACAAGCCATATCGCCACCAGCAGGCAGACGAGGCCGAGGATGACGCGTGTGAGCGGCTTCATTTCCATCAGCGCCGCCCCGCTTCCCGATAGCGAGAGCGCATCACCGGGGCCGCCAGCGCCAGGAGCACGAAGGTGGTGACCAAAAGCACCACGCCCATGGCACCGCCGCGGCCCCATTGCAAAAGGCTCAGCACCTGGGTCTGCACCAGGGTCGACAGCATGGTCGAGCGCGGGCCGCCGAGCAGTGCCGGCGTGATGTAGAAGCCCAGCGCCAGGATGAAGACGATGATCGCGCCGGCATAGACGCCCGGCAGCGACAGCGGCAGGTACACCGTGAAGAACGCGCGCGAAGGCCGGGCGCCCAGGCTTTGCGCCGCCCGCATCAGCCTGAGGTCGATACCTTTCATCACCGAGTAGAGCGGCAGGATCATGAAGGGCAGCAGCACCTGCGCCATGCCGATGACCACGCCAATCTGGGTGCGGATCAGACGGATGCCATCGAACCCGGCCGCGCGCAGCAGCGAATTGATGACACCTGAATCCTGCAGCAGAATCACCCATGAGAGCGTGCGTACGACCCCGCTCACCCAGAACGGGATCAGTACGCAAAGCACCAGGACAAGCCGCACGCGCGGCCCGACGGCGGTCATCAGATAGGCATAGGGATATGCGCAGACCACACAGACGACCGTAACCCACGCCGAGATGACAAAGGTGCGCTGGAGCACCGTGAGATTGACGGGCGCGCCGAAGAACCAGAGGTAATTCTGCACGCCCCATTGCGGTTCCGAGAGGCTGCGCACCATGATGGTGAGCAGCGGATAGCCGATGACGGCTGCCAGCAGGATCAGCGCCGGCAGCGTGAGCGCGAACGGCCGCGATACCCAACCCCGTTTCGCGACGGAAGGCGTTGTCGGTTCGAGCGCGCTCACGGGCTTTGCCTCCGTCAGCCGGTCAGTTGCCGGCCATCAGCGCCGACCACTTTTCCTGCGCCACCGCGAAGTTCGGAACCCAGAACTTGAAGTTCTGCTTGTAGCCCTGCTTCTGGCGTTCCGGCGTGTTGGTCAGGAAGGCGGAGACGGAAGCGTCGACCTTGGGCTGGGCATCGCTGTTGATCGGCGTGTAGGAGGTCTGCTCCGCCAGGACCTCCTGTGCGTGCTTGCCGAGATAGGCATTGAGCAGCGCGTAGGATGCATCCGTATCCTTGACGCCGACCGGGATCGTCATCTGGTCCATCACCACCAGCCAATCCTGCCAGGCCGGCGCGTATTTGGCGCCGTTCTTGACCGCGGTCATGGCGCGGCCCGTCCACATCATCAGCATGTCGGCCTCGCCGGATTCGGCGAGTTGCTGCGATTCAGCGCCCGTTTTCCAGAAGATGGTATCGGGGCCGAGCTTGCGGACCACATCGATGGCCTTGTCGATATCGGCCACCGTCATCGCCTTCGGATCGCCGCCGGCAACCTTGAACGCCTGTTCCAGCAAGCCGCCCGTCGGGCTGCCGGAGCCGTCGATTCCGCGCACGCCCGGGAACTTTGCCGTATCGAAGAAGTCGGCCCAGCTCTTGGGCGGGTTATCCTTGTACTTCTCCTTGTTGTACATCAGCACGACGCCGTAGTTCATCGCCGGCACCGAACATTCGCCAACCTGGCCTTCCGGGATTTTCGAGACGTCGAGCTTCGTCAGATCCAGCTTCTGGAACAGCTTGCCGCAATAGACGTAAGGCGGCAGGTCGTCGGTATCGACAACGTCCCAGGTGACATTGCCGGACTCGACCTGCGCCTGCAGCTTGGCGATCTCGGTCGGACCGTCATTGAGCAACTTGACGCCGGACTTGTCGACGAACTCCTTCAGCGCCGCGGCCTGGCCGTCCTGGTAGATGCCGCCATAGGAGACGAACGTCAGGGTCTTGCCCTTCAGCGACCCCTCCTTGACTTCGCCCGCCACCGGCTTCTCCTGCGCGAACGCTGCGGTTGCCAGCACGCCAAGCGCCATCACGGCGCTGAGATACAAAGCTTTCGTTTTCTGCATGATTGTCATTCTCCCATTGATGCCCGCATTGGATTGGAGCTACCTGGCCGCGAGCGGTTTCCAGGCCGTGTATTGATCGAGCTCGGCGCGCACCGAGGTCGGCGGCGCGATGATCCACATCACTTCGGCTCGGCCGCTGCCGATGTTCTCCGAGCGATGCGGCGTCGAAGTCGTGTATTCGATGCTGTCGCCCTCCTCGAGGACGTGACGGGCGTCGCCGAGCGAGACCTCGACGACCCCGCGCAGCACGACGAGCATCTCGTGCGCGTCGCCATGGGTGTAGCGATCGGGCCCGGTCGAGCCGCCAATGTCGAATTCCCCGACATAGACCTCCATGTCGCTCAGCGGCGGGCGCGACAGTAGCATCTTGCGGCAGCCGTCGCTGGGCGGCAGGCTCGGCCGCTCGCTTCGTCTCAGAACGCCATGGTTTTGCGCCGTGCTTTCCTCGAACAGCATGGCGACGCTGACGCCGAGCGCCGAAGCCATCTGGTTGAGCGAGGCGGTGCTGGCCCCTGTCAGGCCGCGTTCGAGCTGGCTGATGAAACTGGCGCTCGTCCCGGTTGCTTCCGCAAGCTCGCGCAGGGACAGCCTGCGGGCGAGGCGAAGGCTTTTGAGGCGCATGCCCAGCACTTGGTGGGCGTGCGTCGCGACCGGTGTCTCGCCCGTTTTCGACGAAGCTTTGTCCGACCCCTTGCTCATGCCGTCTCCTCACCGCACTTAACAAGATGTACAGTACCACTGTACAACTGACAAGCCATGTATGGGCGCCAGAACAGGGCCAGTCGCTGGGCCAGGCTGCAAGTCGGAAGGGTCACGAGAGCAAGCCGCGCCGCCGATTGACAAGGGGGCGCGTAGGGAGAAGCCTTATCCTTCGCCCGACAGGTCCCGGCGCGCCTTTTCGAGTTCCTCGGCATAGCGCCGCATCAGATGGCCCTCGGTCAGCAGACCGAGCACGATGTGGTCGGTGAAATCCTCGACGACGGCCAGTTCCTCGGCGCCGGCGCGCTGAAACGTCTCGGCGGCGGCCTGCACGTTCATGCTGGGCACCAGGACGGCATCCTTGTACTGCGCGAGATCGCGCACCGGCGCCTCGCCGCCGGCGGGATCGCTGTGCAGTTCGGCCACGATCAGCACGCCGACATACTGGTCGCCCGGGTCGACGGCGATGACGCGCTGCGCCGAACCCAGCGGGATCTGCTTGCGGAAGTCGGCCAGCGTCGTCGCGGCATCGATGGTCTTGATGTCCTTGCGCATCATCGAGCCGACGGTCAGGCTGCGCATCCAGCCGACATCGTGGGCGCTGCGGATCGTCTCGCCGCGCAGATGGAAGCGCCATGTCGAGAACGAATAGCCGAAGGTTTCGCGCACCAGGATCGCCGCCATGATCGAGGCGGCCAGCACGACGCCGGTGAGCGTCAGGTCGCGGGTCGATTCCAGCGCCAGGAAGGTCATCGTCAGCGGACCGCCGACGACACCGACGGCAAGCGAGGTCATGCCGACGACGGCGGCAACCGAAGGGTCGATGCCGGTCGCCGGCGAGACCAGCGCCATCACACCGGCGAATGCCTTGCCAAGCAGCGCACCGAGGAACAGCGAGGCGAAGAACAGGCCGCCGCGAAAGCCCGAGCCCAGCGAGATGGCTGACGCCGCCAATTTCAGCACGAAGACGCTGGCCACCACGGTCAGCCCATAGTTCATCGCGAATTCGCGGTGCAGCGCGCCATGGCCGCTGGACAGGACCTGCGGCGTGATCAGCCCCAGCAGGCCGACGATGACACCGCCGACGACGGGACGCAGCGAGGCATCGACCGACAGCCTGTTGAAACCGCGCTCGATCAGCGTCACCAGCTGCATGATGGCGATCGAGGCCGCGCCGCCCAGCAGCCCGAGCAGCAGGAACGGCACATACTGGCTGGGGGTCAGTTGCGGCAGCCCAGAAAGCTCAAGCGGAAACGGCACGCCGCCGAACATTTCCGCGGTCAGCGAGGCCGAGATCGCGGCCGTCATGACAGGCGCGACATTGGCGACCGAGTAGATGCCGATGACCAGTTCGAAGCCATAGAAGGCCCCGGTCAGCGGCGCGTCGAAGGCGGCGGCGATGGCCCCGGCCGCACCGCAGCCGACGAGGATGCGGACATCATTGCGGCGCAGCCTGAAGATGCGCGCCAGCCGCGACGCCAGGCCGGAGCCGACCTGCGTGTAGCCGGCTTCCAGGCCGACCGAAGCGCCGAAGCCGCTGGAGATCATCGTCTGGCCGGCGATGATGAAGGTGTCGGTCAGCGACATGCGACCGCCATAGAGCGCGTTGGCCTCGATCGGATCGACGGGTGTGCGGAATTTCCGCAGCCGCAGCCATATCACCGTCAGGCCGAGCAGGGCGCCGCCGACCGGCGGGATCAGCGCCTGCATGGGATTGGCGAGCGAGAACATGCCCGAAAGCCGGCCGCCGGGCTGAACGCCGAACAACAACCCGTGCAGATCCTGCACGATCTGGCTCATCGCGGTGACCAGTATACCCGCCATGATGCCGACGGCGCCCGCCAGCATGACCACTGCGATGCCGCGCGCCTCGAGCAGCGGAATTGACCTCAGAAGCACCGCACGCAGCCGGCGGGCGTAGACTTGTGGCTGGTTTCTGGAAAGCACCGGGCGGCTCGCCGATATCAAAAGGGACGTGGAAGGCTGATACGCCTAGGGATACCGCATGGCAACCGCGATGCCGGCTCCCCGAATGCCAGGATCGCTTTCGAACAGTCTGGAGGCTTCCTTTGATCAACCCGGAGCCAAAAAGGCATAAGTGAATTGGGCATCTGAAATCGGACACCGGATTCGCGGCAAAGGCCCTCCTCCCCCTCGCCTGCGAAATCGACGCAAGGCCTGAAAAGTGGTATTTTGGCCCGTCTCTATTTCCCTCCAGGAGGAGAACATGATTGCGCGGGGATTGTTTTCATTGGCTGCTTGCACGATTTTTTTGAGCTCGTCTGCAATGAGCCATTCAGACATAGACATGCCAGTTAAGTTGAGTATTTCATACCCAATGTCTCCTTTTGCGGGAGGCAATACGGAAAAACGGAGCCGGCCTGCAGAAGAACTTCTTCGGACCGCACAGCAGGATGTCTGCTGTCCTGGCGGTTATCCTTGGTACCGTAATTCAACGAACACGTGTTACGGCAGCTATGAAGATTGCCACGATACCGATGGCGGAGGTTGGTCCTGCAGGCAGGTCAACGCCTGCTAGGCGATAAGAGATTGGCCGGTGCGCAAGCAAGCTTGATTGCCGATCATATCGACGTCTCCGAATTCAGGCAGGCAAACGGAAGTCCGCTCGCCAACCCAGCTCCTCGACCGCCTTTTGCGTCGAGACTGCCGGGTTGGGTTCCGCCACGTTGAAGGCGCCAGGCGCCCCCTTGTCGAGCGCGAGCAGCGCGGCATAGGCGGCCGCATCGACATGCAGCGGCGATGCGCCGGCGGCCGTGTCGGTTCCTGTTCCCGGCCCATAGAGCTGGCCATATCGCAGCACGACGCCGGCGAATGGCGCGTTGAGAACGGCCTTTTCCAAGGCGATGACGCCACTGACGCTGATGCCGCGATTGCCACTCGCGCCACCATCCAGAGGGTCGGCCTCGCCATGCGGCTCCGAGCCCGGCGCATAGGCCCAGGCGATGCTTTGCGCCACCATGCGCCGGACACCGGACGCGAGGGCGACCGCGACCAGATTGCGCGTGCCTTCGTCGCGGATGCGGGCATTGCGCACGACCGCCTCGCCCATCCGGCTCGGATCCAGCCCTGGCGGCAGGTCGGTCAGCTGATGGACGACGATGTCGGGCTGGGCGGCGAGCATCGCGCGCGACAGCGCCTCGGCATCGAAGACGTCCACGACCGCCGGCCCGACTCCGAGGGCGCGCAATGTCGCGGCCTTGTCCGCATTGCGCGTGGTGCCCGTTACCTGATGACCGGCGGCCAGAAGTTGCGGGATCAGTCGCTGGCCGATGGCGCCGGAGGCGCCGGCAAGAAAGATTCGATGACCCATCGTCAGGGACTCCGCATTGTCTTAGTATCAGTGCACGAACAATATATAAGAGCTCTTACATTATGCACAAGCCGAATCCGCACGCATCGATACCCGCCCCCGGCGAAGGCAAACGCGGCGAGGAAGGCTATCTCGGCTATCTCCTGCGCCAGGCCGCCGGCGCGCATCGGCTCAGAATGGACCGTGCGCTGGGCGATCTCGGCGTGACGCAGCCGCAATTTGCCACGCTGACCATGCTTGCGGCCTATCCCGGTCTCTCCAATGCCGATCTGGCCCGGCTGGCGCTGCTCACCCCGCAAACGCTCAGCGTCATCGTCGCCAATCTCGAGCGGGCCGGCTCGCTGGTGCGCAAGCCGCATGCCGTTCACGGCCGCATCCAGCACATCGATCTCAGCGACAGCGGTCGCGCACTGCTGCACGCCTGCCGCCAGCGCGTGCGGGCGATCGAGAGCGAGCTGACGCAGGGGTTGTCGGAAGCGGAAGAACGCGTCGTCAGGCGCTGGCTGGTCGGCGTCGCCATGGCCGCAACAGCCGAGTCCTGATTATTGCCGGTTGCTGACCAGCCGATCAGGTGGGCATGGGCTCACCGGCCTCGTAGAGCACAAGGTTGCGCTCGCCGATGCCAAGCGCCGGCCAGCTCGCGCGCCATTCGGCGATGTGCGGCGAGCGGAAATGCGCATCGAACGCCGCCCTGTCGCGCCACACCTCGGTAACCCGGATCAGCCCCGCATCTAGCACATCCCGCGCGTAAGAATATTCGAGGCAACCATCCTCGGCGCGGCTGCCCGAGATCATGCGCTCCATCGCCGGCCTTGCCTCCTCCAGCTTTCCTGCAGGCAAGCGGATCGTGCCGATGATGAGAAGCATGGGTCTTCCTCCTTGCGGGATCGTCGAGCTGGCCACTCTCCCACCCTCGCGCAAGCTTGGCCAGCTACCCTCGCCGGGCTGTCCCATGCGCGGCAGTCTATGGTTCGAGGACTTATATGGCGATCAGCGAAAGCATCCAGCCCGGCGCGGTGGCCAAGAACGGCCGCGACATCTTCTTCGCGCTCGGCATCGTCATCATCCTGGCCGTGCTGTTCCTGCCGATCCCGGCCTTCCTTATCGACATCGGCCTCGCCTTCTCGATCGCGCTTTCGGTGCTGATCCTGATGGTGGCGCTGTGGATCCAGCGGCCGCTCGACTTCTCCTCGTTCCCGACCGTGCTGCTCATCGCCACGATGCTGCGGCTATCCCTCAACATCGCCACCACGCGCATGATCCTGTCGCATGGCAATGAGGGCACGCACGCCGCAGGCTATGTCATTGCCGGCTTCTCCAAGCTGGTGATGGCCAGCGACTTCGTCATCGGCCTCATCGTCTTCATGATCCTGATCGTGGTGAACTTCATCGTCATCACCAAGGGCGCCACGCGTATCGCCGAAGTCGGCGCCCGCTTCACCCTCGACGCCATCCCCGGCAAGCAGATGTCGATCGACGCCGACCTTTCCGCAGGCATGATCGACGACAAGACCGCGCAGTTGCGCCGCCGCGAACTGGAAGAAGAAAGCTCTTTCTTCGGCTCGATGGACGGCGCCTCGAAATTCGTACGCGGCGACGCCATCGCCGGCCTCATCATCACCGCCATCAACATCGTCGGCGGTATCGCCATCGGCTACATCAGGCACGGCATGGGCATGGGCGAGGCCGCCGACGTGTTCATCAAGCTGTCGGTCGGCGATGGTCTCGTCACCCAGATCCCGGCGCTGATCGTTTCGCTCGCCGCCGGCCTGCTGGTTTCCAAGGGCGGCACCCGCGGCTCGACCAACCAGGCCGTGTTCGGCCAGCTCGGCGCCCATCCGCGCGCGCTTTACGTGGCGGCGGCGCTGCTGGTGCTGCTCGGCCTGATGCCCGGCCTGCCGCTGTTCCCCTTCTTCGCACTGGCCGGCGGCATGGCTGGCCTCGGCTACGTCATCCCGATGCGCGCCAACCGCGTCCTCGCCGAGGCCGAGGCGCTGAAGACCCAGGAAAAGGCGACCAAGGCCGAGGAAGAGAAGAACTCGGTCAAGGCCTCGCTCGCCACCGCCGAGATAGAACTGCTGATCGGCAAGCAGCTGTCGACCCGGCTGCTCGTGTCACATCAGGAGCTGGTCTTCCGCATGGCCAAGATGCGCAAGAAGTTCGCCCAGCAATACGGCTTCGTCGTGCCGGAAGTGCGCGTTGCCGACGATTTCGCCATCCCGCCGAAGAGCTATCAGATCAAGGTGCATGGCACGGTGGTCGCCGAATATTCGATGCGCGTCGGTGAGATCATGGTTCTGCTCGGCAGCCGCGAAGTTCCCGAAATCCCCGGTGAAGAGATCCGCGAGCCGGCCTTCGGAATGCGTGCCTATTCCGTCATGGAAACCTTCGCCGAGGATTTGAAACGCGAGAACTACACCTTCGCCGACAACATGTCGGTGCTGCTCACCCATCTCTCGGAAGTCATCCGCAACAACCTTCCGCAGCTCCTGTCCTACAAGGACATGAAGGCGCTGCTCGAGCGCCAGGACCAGGAATACCGCAAGCTGGCCGACGAGATCTGCACCACGCACATCTCCTATCCCGGCCTGCAGGCGGTGCTGAAGCTGCTGCTCGCCGAACGTGTCTCGATCCGCAATCTGCATCTGATCATCGAGGCCATCGCCGAGATCGCGCCGCATGTGCGCCGCACCGAGCAGATCGTCGAGCATGTCCGCATCCGCATGGCCCAGCAGATCTGCGGCGACCTCTCGGAAGGCGGCGTGCTCAAGGTGCTGCGGCTCGGCAACCGCTGGGACCTCGCCTTCCACCAGAGCCTCAAGCGCGACGCCAAGGGCGAGGTGCGCGAGTTCGACATCGATCCGCGCCAGCTCGAGGAATTCGGCCAGGACGCCACCAAGGCGATCAAGAAATTCCTCGAGGCCGGCGAGCGCTTCGTTCTCGTCACCGCGCCGGACGCCCGCCCCTATGTGCGCATGATCATCGAGCGGCTGTTCACCACGCTGCCGGTGCTGTCCCATGTCGAAATCGCCAAGGGCGTCGAGATCAGGGTGCTCGGGACCATATCGTGAGCGTTCTCTCGCAGAGCGTCGTCATCGCGGCGTTCCTCGCCTTCTGCCGCATCGGCGCCTGCTTCATGCTGATGCCGGGCCTGTCCAGCGCCCGCGTGCCGGTGCAGGTCAGGCTGTTCGTGGCGGTCGCCGCCACCGGTGGCCTGCTTGCGTTCCTGTGGGACCGCATCATTCCTTTCGTCGATCCGCGCCCGCAGATCCTGGTGCCGATGATCATCTCGGAACTCCTGGTCGGCGGGCTTATCGGCGCCATGACCAGGCTCTACATGGAAGCGCTGCGCTTCATGGGCTCGGCCATCGCCATGCTGATCGGCTATGGCGGCTCGGGCGGGCCGGCGATCGAGGAACCGGAACCGCAGGCAGCCCTTGCCGCCATCATCTCGTTCTCGGCGCTGTTGATGCTGTTCGTCTTCGACTTCGACCACGAAATCGTCCGCGCTTTGGTGGCGTCCTACACGGTCGCGCCGGTCAACGTCTTCTTCAACCCGCAGGCGGCGCTGGTCGACATCACCGACACCGTGTCGGACACCTTCTTCCTGGTCATCCGCCTCGGCAGCCCGTTTGTCGCCTATGCCATTCTGGTCAATCTGACGATCGGCTTCGTCAACAAGCTGACCCCGCAGATCCCGATCTATTTCATTTCCCAGCCCTTCGTCATCGCCGGCGGCATGATCATCTTCTATTTCGCCATCGGCACCATGCTGTCGCTGTTCGTCGACGGCTTCGTCGACCTGACTTTGGCGAGGTGAGATGAGCACGCGCAAGGACCGTCTGCGGAAACTGGTCAAGGTGCAGGAGCAACTGAAGGCGCTGCACGAGACCCGCCACGCCACCTTTCTCGCCGCGGCAAACGCGGCGGAGACCGAGGCCAGGGAATTGATCGGCCATTTCGACCAGGACAATTCCCTCTCCGGCCTGTTCCCCGATCTCTATCACCGCCGCATCGCCCAGGCGGTGGTGCGCCAGGAGAAGAGCCTGGAACGCGCCAGGCAGGAGGCCGGCCTCATCGCCACGGCAAATGCCCGCACCAACATGGTCGAGCGCGCCTACAAGGAGGTGCGCAACCGCGACGAGCGCGAACGCTCCGACCGCGAACGGCTGGATCTGATCGCGCAGAAGCGGAACGAGGAATAGCTGCGGGAATCGCTTCCCTCGCTACGATTCGTTCAACGACAAATGTGCGCGTTCGTGCCTCCAACGGCACCCCAGCTGACATCACTGGACGAAGGCGGCACCGCCTTTGCTCCGATCGACACAGTCATTGGAAGTCGCCTTGGTGTTTGAGATCACGGCAAGAAGCTCGTTCCATCTCGACTCCAAAGTAGGGTGCTCTAACGCGGGATCTTTCGCCCAGTCAAAAACCCTACTCGCGTCCTTCTGGTCATCGAACTTTGGAATGTCCCTGCTGAACAAAGCAACGACAAGCTTTTTGAGGTCAGCCGAATATAGCGTCACCGATCCCTGCGTCGGCTCCGTGAAGGTGAGTGATCCCGGCAGCAGCCAGTGCGTGCCGATGCCGTCGCGCAACACCCGAGGCATATCGAGCTCATGCCGGGTAGCGATCGATCGGTGCTCGCAATAGATGTCGTGTATGTCGGAGAACACTTCACCTTCCATTCCCAAGCCGAGTTGCCCACCCGCTTGCAGCACCGAATTGAAGCCAAAGCTCTCAGTATAGCCTCCAGCCGAAGCAGATACGTCGGCAATGACGATGTGAAGCGGTGCCAGAGGCACGGACTTGTCCAACGATTTCAGGGCGTCTCGAACAAAAAGGTAAAGCGTCATTGTACCGCGGTTTTCAACCGCGCCGCCGTCCGTCACCCAATAGCGCTGTCGGACAGAGTCTGTTCCATCCGGCAATACATCGATGGCTGCGTCGGAGAAAACGGGCGGAAAATTCGAACTGAGGGCGGCGGCGCGGGCGATTGAGAGGTTTACGTCATCGATAGGGACGACTTTCATCACGGCCGGTTCATTCGCCGCCGCCCCCTGGTTGGGCGCCTTGAGGTTCGTCAGCACCAGCCGCCCGCCCGCAACGCTGCCGTCAAGCAGTTTTGGACATTTCGCGGCGAGTTCTGGAAATGAAAGATTGTCATCAGTACAGGTTGTTGGCTTGGCTTCAAACGAACCCAGCAACGACGTGTTGAACATCAAGCCGAAAGGCGGCGATCCCATCACTCCCGCACCCATGTTGCAGACGAACGACTCTGCAAGGATATTGCCCAAACGGGTTCGCGCCGGGATCCATCCGTCCACGTGCTCATCTTTCAGGGGATTTTCACCGCACACAGCCGGCTGCCAGCTTCGCCGTCCAAAGGTTGTCCGCAGATCACCGGCTCTTTCGAGAACGTCCTCGATGAAGGGATCCGCCATGACCTTCGAAAAATTCCCCCAAGCGTCATTGTCTGGATCACCGGGTCGCCGCAGTTCGCGCTCATGCAAGGCAAAGTAGGCTAGAGCGGCACTGCCACCGGATACACCACTGACGAGGACGACGTTACAGATCTTGCCTTGTTGTGCGAGCCCGTGAAGGACTGATGCCGTGTAGATGGCGGCGCGAGTGCCACCGCCAGAAGCGGCAATGGCAATTCTGGCATCGCTCGGGCCTAAGGGCGGGCAAGCGCCTGTTTGCCCGGTCTCAGACCGCAAAAAGCTGGCGGGGTCGAGGTTCTTGGGCGCCATCGAATGGATTTCCAGTTCGGCAGGCTGAGCCGCGTGGAAGAACGAGACCCAAGACGGCCCGGCTATCAAAATGAAGGCCAAGGTGCTTGTGATTACCGGAAAGACCAGTGCGGAACGTTGAAAGTCGCGCAAGCTCGGCAGTGGGTCGGGGAATACGCTCTTTGATGCCGGCATCTGTTCGATCTGCCGGCGAAAAGTGGACAGCAGTTCCGATGGAGTCTGGAACTGTAAGGCTGCCCCCTGGGCTTCGTATCCCTTCTTATACTCGCCCTGAATTTTCAATCGTCCCGCCCCATGCAGCGCTACCAGGCGACCGTTCGGCTTGATGGGGCTGGTAGGCTGGTTACCGATGTAGTCGTATCGCAGCTCAAAGGGAGGCCCAGCGGCAACACTGCCACCAAGTAGATGGAGAATTCTCCGCGCCGCGAATTGATCGCACCAGAACGCGTAGTACCACGCCGCCAAATAGAAAAAAGCGAGGTAGCCCATGATCTTGGTATTGCCGTATCCGGTGCTGCCTGCGTTGAACAGATAAGTGATGTAGTGCACGTCACCCAAGCGCGCCAGGGCAACGACAATCACCAGCAAGCTTATGGCAAGTTGCGGGCCTATGAAGAAGAGACGACCGATAGTTTTAAGAACTTCCATCAATCTTTCGAAAAGCACGCCGAGGAAGAGCACTGCCCAGCAGAGAACGCCGACAATTGCAAACACCCACCAAAGAAATCGATCCGGTACAAAGAGCACCAATAGCGATCCAGGCAAAAGCAGCTCGACCGGGTAGCGGACGGGCACAATGAGCAAGGCGGAAACCAGCGCTGCGAAAGGGCTGGTCCCCATGAAGTCGTAGCGATTCGTCGGTGGAAACAGGTCGACTGCGGGAAGCGCCTGCGCAAGTTCACTTCGTCCTTGGGGATTGAACAATCGCACGGCTACACACCAGGCCATGCCGAGTGCGATCGCCAAGATGATGACAATCGCGACACCAATGTGCAGGCGTAGTGATCCTGAATGATCGTCGTAGGTCTCAGGTTGGGTGAAGAGAAGCATTGGGGCGATCAAGACACCCAGGATCGCAAGCTGCCCAGCGAGAAGGTATCGCTGGACCCATGGTTGCAACCACGCTCCGATATGTAGCGCCAGCAACAGTGAAAGCCCGAATATCAACAGTCCGATCGTGGCCAACGTAAAGTGGAATGTCGGGCAGCCGAGCGCGATAACGACGATTAACATGAGAGACAGGACCGGGACGAACCAGGCGTAGCCATCGGGCGCAATCCAGCTCCAATACCACGCTCTGCCCGTTGGCAACGGCTGGTTCACAAAACCATCAAACCTTCGCCACCAACGAACGAAACTCCTCGTCTTGGCACCCAACCAATTGTAAAGGCCTGGTTGGTCATTCGCGGTAGCAGCTTGATCCACAGCAAACCTCTTGGCTTTCGTCATGTCTGGATTGCCCATTGCTGTGCCATCCACCGTGAGGACGCGAGTACGAAAGCTGGGTGTTCTTGGAAGCCCCATGGCTCAATGCGGCTTCTGGCCCTAGCGCGGCCGGGCCAGCCGACACGCAACTGCCATGGGGAACACTCAGCCGGGCCACTTGAGTAGGGCGACCCGTTCATGCAGGTCAATCTAGTGGGATTGTAGGCATTCCCTGGTTCCACTTTTCAAGCTTTCCCAAGAAGCCCCACGCCGCAAGGCCAAGAAATAACGGCATTGCGAAAGGGCTTAACCCCATGGCTGGCGTGATATTGGACAGTGCAGTGCCTACCGCGGTCAGATCACCCGACACGCCAGGCGAAGTCGCCAATTTGGAAAGCAGCTGCGTAATTATCGCCCCGCCAATACCAATCGCCGATTTCTTTCCGTCGAGCAGATTCCCGATCGTCTGACCGAGCGCACCGTTCACTGGGCCTAACGGCGCATCCTTGGCTTGGCCAGGGAGCAAGATGGCCGAGACCAGGTCGATCGCCCTTCGCAAGCGATCTTGCTGACTACCGCCCTGATTGACTGGCGGGACGGTGTTCGCCACGCGCTGAACTGCACCTCCCAACGCACTGACAATGCCCGCGAGGTCGCTGTTCACGCCAACCGTATTTACATGGACAGGTGAAGGCACCTTGTCCGATCTATCGGTCAAGGCGCGAATAGCGGCCTGCAAAGATTCGAGCTTCTCGCGAATATCACTTGCGGCGCCATCCGAGCTGGGCTGCAGCTGCCGGTCAATCGCCGCAATCGTAAGGGGATCTGCTAACCCCGTATCGTCCAGTCCGTTTTGTTGTTGAAAGCGCGACAGAGCTGTCCTGGTCAAAGGTCCGCTCCGCCCATCTTCGACCAATTGCGGGTCTGCTCCCAGAGCGTTCAACGAATGCTGAAGCCAGACAACATTCTTTGCCATCTCATCGTCTGGTTCCAAGCCCGGCAAACCGCCGTCTGAACCGATGCTGATCGTTGGGTCAAGGCTGAGGAGAGCCTTCAAGATCACTGCCGTCCCGAGCTGCGTATCCGCAAAATTGGGGTCGAAAACATGGTCTTTGACATACTTGCCGGCTCGCGCCTCGGGCGGCCCGTACAAGGTGGAACCACCGTAAAGGTACGGAGAATTCACACCTTTTCCGTGGTAGCCAAAACCATTGAACCCCTCGAGCCTGAACAGAGTTCGCGCAATCCCCCAATCGCTGGCGCCGACAAAGCCCTCCAGCCGCAAAGCGTCCAACGCTCCGTCGACAAAAGCGTTCGGCCCGGTGAATGGCCCACGGCCCTTCGGAACAATGGTGGTACGTTGGCCAAGTGGCTGGCCATTGCCGAGATAAGTGCCGAAATTCAGCGAAGACTCACGGTAGTGACAGACGCCGACAAACCACCATGGAACACCCGTCCGGCTTTCGATCTGAGTATAGATCGTCTTGCCATCCAGAATGCGCTTGGCTTCCTTTTTGACGACGCTGGCTCGGTTGGATCGGATTTCCAGCCTCTCCCAGTTGCGCTCATATCCCTCTTTATATTCATCAAAGAGTCCCATTGCCCATATCCCCCTTCGAGTTGTGATTGACCAAATTCGACTGCGCTAAACCTCCGCCAAACTGGAAAGCCGGACACCTTTGTCAGGCGCCGGCAGGGGCGGACATCTCAAGAATCTCCGCCCTGCTTCGCCCCCGCCGAATTGTCGAAGATTGTCACGACATATCCGGTCGTCCCCTGACTTCACCCGCTGCCAAGGACTGGTTGTCACCGGTAGTGAAGCGGCGGCCCCATGCCGAGCCCGTAGGAGACCAGGTCCTTCAGTCTGAAGCCTGCCCCGCTCACAGGCTTCCACAAAGGATCGAGCGACAGGTAAGACCTGCCGTCGCCAAACAGCAATCCGAGGAAGACCTCCGCCACAATCCGGCCGCCCACCGGTCCAAGCTGCGGCGTGGAACGTGTGCCGCCGCCTGTAATCGGGATAGCCATGTTGGTCTTGTGTGTTGCCGCTTCGGCAAGGACATAGGTCCAAAGTGGGCAGTTGTCGGCGAAGGCCTTGCCGTCGCCACCCTTGGCTGTGACGGCATCGATGATCGGGCCTACGACATCACCATCCTCGGGAGCGTCCACAGCCTTGCCGATTATGATGTCCGCATCGGCCAGGGGCTCGATGGCCATGGCACGTGCGACGCTCTGGCCGGACGGCAGGCCGAGGAGCCAGCCCCGCAAGAGATTGCGCTCGCCGAGGGAGGCCGGCGGGTCACCCGCCACAGCTTTCGGCAGATCGTGCAGGAAACCGACGAGGGATGTGTCGATCCTGTAGGCAAATTGCAGCCGACGCACGTTGGCAGGATCTCCAGTCTCGGGATCCGATCCCCCTGCGCGCTTGTCAATGTCGATAAATCGACCCCAGTCCAGGGCGCGACCCGGCTTCATCGTCTGGAAGCCGGTAAGCGCCTCCTCATGCGGCTTGCCGGCGCGTGGGAAGATCGGCAGCAGCTTGTCGTCGTTCAGCCGATAACCGGGCCTTACCATCGAATGGCCAAGCCTGTAGGCGGCGACCGAAAACTCGACTGGCATGAACGGCAGGTTGCGCCAGTGATAGTACCGCAATCGCTTTTGATCGAAGCGGCCGTCCGTCTTGAGTGCGTCAAGGATCGGTTGCGAAACGATCCTGGCGAGGAAGTCATTCACGACAACATACTGGTAGTGGAAGCGGACGAGCTGCTGGACCGCTTCAAAATCCAGGCCCGGATTGTCATCGACCATCCGGTTGTGCACGTTGAGCATCAGCCCTTGCAGTTGCGAAACCAGACTGTTTTCATCGTTGCGGGGGTCGCCGATGATTGCGCGTCCGGCGAAGCGCGGCAGATCGTGTCCGGGCTGGCCACCGGCTCCTGTCATTGCATCGCCGTGGCGGAAGCGGCCTTCTTTCGTATACATGTAAGGCTGGTCGGCGGGACCCCGGCCATAGACATTATCCAGATTAAAGCTCGGCGTGCGGAAATCCACCAGCCCATCGGGATCCAGCGATTTACGCAAGGTGCTGACGGGATCGAAGGTGATGTCGTGATCAACGAACTGGCCAAAATAGGTATAGAGGGCAGGAATCCCGCTTTCCTCGGCGTCGAGCCCATCTTTCGGCTCGTCAATATCAGCAGACATGGCGGCGCCGAGCGCCTTGAGGTTGCGACGGTTGTCATCGTCGTTTGCCCCGAACGTTGCGGGTGCCAGATTTCGGAACATGCGGCCGAAGCGGCCTTCGAACAACGGCGATCGTGTCGCATCAATGCCACGGGGCGGGGTGCCATGCGCTGCCATTTTTGATCTCCTGTCTTGTCGAATTTCTGATCCGAGGATGGCCTTGTGTCGACGAAGCCGCTTCGCCCTTCCGAGTGGGCCGCGAGGCACAGGCCGGCCCCATCCGGTCATGGCCCCGCGGCGCCGCTCCCGGGAGGAAACCCGGAATGGGCCTTGTGTCGAAGAAGCCGCTTCGCCCTTCCCAGTGGGCCGCGAGGCACAGACCGGCCCCATCCGGTCATGGCCCCGCGGCGCCGCTCCCGGGAGGAAATGAATTGGCGCCGATTTTCCATCGTCTCGTCCGGTGCGGGTCGTTCAGCTCCGGGGCAGTCGAGATGACGTCTCGGAAACAACCATTAGACCAGCTAGCGTGAAATCAGCGTGAGATGACCGCCATCTTCGGCTCTCGCGTCTTTCAGAGATCGCTTTGCCTTGCCTGCGACGCTTGTTGACCCGATCAAAATCGTAAGGCGAAAGTGGCAGCCAGGAGTGAGAAGGCTTTCTTCAACAGCGAGGATGGTGAATTGACCGCCGCGAATGCGTTTGAACTGGCAGCGCGATTTTGTTCAAAGCCGCAAGATTTGGCACCTGACCAGGCTGCAATGGCACGCGGGTTGCTCACCTCACTTGGGTACTTTGGCTCCCGCGACACAGATCCCGACCCGGTGGTGGTCAACAACCGCCAAGGACTACTGTTGGCCGCAGCGAATTTTGGCAATCTGTTCCGCTTGCACGCCCGCTACGCACCGGGGCTGCACTTTTTTGGTGCGCAGGTACATCGCAGTTGGAGAGATTCGGCCTCACCCACTTCGGCGAGCTTCAGCGGTGTCGGCCTCACCCCGGGGCGCGCATTCGAGGCCTGCATCGGCGAGGGCATCGAATATCATAGCGAATGGCAAGTGCCGCACGGGACGACGCACGGCACGCCAGTAGATGGTGTAAGTCATTGGCAGGACATTCGGCTGGCTGAACACCTCGACGATTTCCAGGTGCAATCCGGTTTCGGTGAAAGTGACCGATGGGTGCCCGTGCACCGGCTGGACGACGGTCGGCAGGGCTATCTGCCCGAGACACTTTTCATTCGCGGCGCAAACCGAAGCGCCTGGGTAACCAGTTGCGGATGCGCCGCAGGGATAACCCACGAGGCTGCCCTGACCTCGGCGCTGCTGGAAGCAATCGAGCGCGATGCGGCTGCCGCCTGGTGGCGCAGCAGGCGCGGCGGCCGGTTGATCGGACTGGAAGCGCTTGCTGGCGCGGGCGTGCTCGATCTGCTTGCGCGGATAAGGCAGGAGAAGCTCGGCAGATGCACCCAGTTTCTCGACATATCGGGTGAGTTTCCCGCGCCTGTAATCGCGGCGCTATCCTTCGACGCGGATGGTCGCGGCCTGGCAGTCGGGCTGGCTTGCAGGCTGGACGCGGGCAACGCCCTGAGGGCGGCGCTGCTGGAAATGTGCCAGATGGAACTGGCTCTCGATCTGGCGGCAATGAAACGCGCAGAACAGGGGGGTGAGAGGCTCGACGAGGTCGACCGCCTGCAGGCGGAGCGCGCCGAGACCCCTGGCGCAATCGACACGGGCCTCGTCTCACACCTGTCCAGTGGCGTGCTGATGCACAAAAATGATGAAAGGGACTTGAATTTCGTATCCTTGGTTGGCGAAATGCTTAAGAAGCAATACCGCATATACGCAGCGGATCTGACCACGCCGATGTTTGACATTCCCGTCGCCAAAGTCTTCGTCCCAGGGCTGCAGCCATTTCCGTCGCCGTTCCAGTCGCGTCGGCTTCGTTCCCTCATTGACCAGGCCGGCCCGAGCGGCCGCGCCGATCTTATGTAGACGGAGGCAGTTGCGGGACAACGATGATCGGGCACAACTCCCCAACGAGGACTGCGCCGCTGATCAGTGTCACGACGCTTGACAAGGTAGCGCTGAGCCAATTTGGGCGAGACGTCGCCGTGAGAAACCGCAAATCGCGTGCCGTCCTTGCCTATCTTGCACTGAGCCCTCATGGTTTTGAAACCCGCGAGCGCATCTGCGGCTTGCTCTGGAGTGAATCGGACGAGGCACGAGCGAGGGCCTCGCTTAGGCAAACCGTAGTCGATCTCAAGACCTGCCTGGCTGAAGTCGAAGGGGTCTTCCTCGGAGACCGGCTCAACGTGACGCTGAAGCAGTCGCTCGTCACAGTGGATGTGAGTGAGATCAGGCACGAGCTGAAAGCTGGAAGGATTCCGCCCGTCCTTCTGGAGAGGCAACGTGTCGCAGAAAGCTTTCTCAATGGCCTGGACGACATCGACCCCTCGTTTCGCAACTGGGTCCTCGTCCAGCGGCAATGCCTTCAGGACGAATTTATCTCATGTCTGGAAGCGATGGCCAAGGCCGCGGCAGACTGGCCAGCGCTAAAGCGAGCCGGACAAGCCCTGCTCAATCTCGATCCGACCAACGAGATCGGGTGCCGAGCAGTCATGGAAGCGTCGGCTCGGATGGGCGACCAAGCAACGGCCTTGAGGGCCTATAAGGGGCTTTGGGACCTGCTTGAAACAGAGTTCGACAGCGAACCTTCAGCCGCCACGCAGGCTCTGGTCAGTGACATCAAGCTCGGTACGATCGGGGCCACGGACAGGGGGGCGGTAACCGCGATTGCCGCCGAGGCATTCGGGTCCCAGGCGCAACGGCTGCAAGAGCCCGCCGCCGGCGTGCTGCTGTTCGTGCGGGAGTTCGATTTGGTGAGCGGTTCCGTCCGCGCGCGGAACGCGGTGCAAATCTTCCGCAGTGAACTGGTCGCGTCGCTGGTGCGGTTCCGCGACTGGGCGGTAATGGAATGGGAAGGGCATCCCCCCCGCTTCACCGAGAATGCCTATTGCATCGAGGCGACCGGATTTGTCGACGGGCCGGCATTGCGTCTCAGCATGACGCTTAAGCAGCTTGCATCGGGGCGCTACATCTGGAGCGAGCAGTTTGTCATCGAAAACAGCCAGTGGTACCAGACCCAGCAGAGGCTCATCCGCCGCATCGCTGTCGCGCTGGGTGTCAGCATGTCGTCCGAACGGCTGGTTCAGATCGCCAGCATCCCGGACCTGTCGCTGGAGCAGTTCGACCGCTGGCTGAGGGCGCAGGAACTGATCTTTCAGTGGCGCCCGGAGTCAGAGGAGAGGGCCGAGGCTCTGTTCAGATCAATCATCGCGGAGTCACCGCGGTTCGCTGCCGCCTACGCCGGGTTGGCCGGCATCATCAATTCACGGCATCTGATCTTTCCCGGCATCGGCCGGCGACGCGAACGCCACGCAGAAGCGCTGACGTTTGCCAAGCAGGCGACCCAGATCGATCCGATCGATTCGCGAAGCCAACTGCATCTGGCGTGGTCCTACGCCATGAACGGCATCCCGCAGCAGGCGGCCATCAGCTTCCTTCTGGCCTGCGAACTCAATGGCAACGATCCCTGGACCTTGGTCTCCGCTTCTCTCGGGCTTGCCTATTGCGACGATCGCGAGAACGCGCGGCGTATCGCCACTCTGGCGTTGCAGACCGGACTCGGCGTTTCACGCCTGCAATGGAGCTATCAGGCGGGCGTGCGGTTCCTGCTGGGCGACTATGCCGGTTGCGTCGAGGCGGCCGAGCGCGCCGCCGATAGCGTGTCGTACATCGGCGGCTGGAAGGCTGCGGCGCTCGCCTTGCTCGGCAATGAGCAAGCAGCGCATCAAGAGGCCGACCGATTTTTAGCGCAGCTGAAGACGACGTGGTTTGGAGATGAGTCACCGGAGCCGGGCAACGTCGGCACATGGCTCATGGACAGCTTTCCGATCTACAGTCCAGACGCCCTCGAGGCGCTGCGCCGAGGGCTAGCCGGGGCCGGCATTGTCGTCAGCCAGATACCTTTGCCAGAGCCCGTTCTATCGGCAGCCCCGAATGGTGTAGTCCGCGATGCGTGAGTAGAAGAAACTGTCGCGGTTGAACGGCACCGTTTCGAGAATCGCATCGAAATAGAATTCCGGAATGCCATAGTCGGCCATGCCGCCTTGTTCGGTCTGGAGCTTCTTTTGCGATTGCGTCACTTGATTGTTGGGCGGTAACCGCAGGAAGAAGACGTGGTCGTATCCCTGAACGATCTGGATTTCCTTATAGCGGTCCGGCACGACGACGAGCCCATCGAGTTGGGCCTTGAACTCGGCCAAGTCGCGCGGACGCGTGCTGGGGTCCTGTGCCCATTGCACCACCTTGCGGCCGGTCGCCTCGAAGTTAAGGGTTCGGATCGGTTCGGGAAAGGCGTCCAAATTGTCGACGGGGTCAGCCATGTTCAAGCTCCAGGAGTTGTAGGCGGGGTGATAAACCGGGGCCAGGCGTCGCCCAGATTGAGCGCGCTGGCGACGAAAAGGATCAGGTCGGCCATTGTTCGCGGGATGCCGGTGGGGAACAGTCTGGCGACGAGGTCCTGCGTAATTGGGTCGTCTTCGATCATGGCGCGCGAGGCCGCGAGCCTTGCCATGAAGACATCCCCTACAATCACCGATCCGATGGTACCGAAACACAGCCCGTCCTGTTCGATCGCGGCCTCCAACAACAGCCAGAACAGCAAAGGCGGATTTTCTGCCAGCTCAGTCGCCTCGGCCGCGGTGAAGGCAACGGTCGATCCTTGAAGCCAGGATCGAATAGCCTGGTGCCGTTTCCCGGCATCGCCGAGTAACGGCGCGGTCGCGAGAGCGGCCTGAGGCAATTGTTCGATCAAGGCATCGAGCCTTAGCAGGCCACCAATGGTTCCTCGGACCAAATCGCTGAACAAAAGTCCCGACGCATTCGGATCGGGTAGTGCAGCGCTGTCTGCTTCGCTCAACAGCCCCGCTGTGGCGGGGTCAAGTGGCTTTGAATCGGGGCCGACGCACAGGATCGGCATGCTGTAGGCACTCAGCAGCACGTCGTTGACCGTTGGTCCGATCCGCCGACTGAACTGCGGCGTCGAGCCGGCGATCTGGAAGAAATGCGACCAATCGGCGATCCAGTGTTCGGAGACCGGGAATCTATGCGGGCGTGACGAGGAGCGGTTGAGCAACACGTTCTCCAGCCCTTCGCCTTCCGGATGCTGGTCATTGAAGACATAGGAAAGCCTGACCATGGAATGGCCCAAGCGGTATGCCGCGTGGGAAAACTCAATCGGGATGCCTTGCGGCATGTCGACCAGTGGTCTGAACCCGTTCGCGTTGTAGAGGTCCCATATCGGCTTGGCGATGAGGCGCGGCAGCAAATCATTTTGCAGCACATTCCGGTAAATCGCCGTCGTGACGCGGCGTGTCCGGTCGAAAAGATACGCGCCTGCCGGCAGTTCGACGTCCTTTTTGGGTATTCCGCTGCTGCTCAGTGCACCGGCCACGGCATTGTGCAGGTGCAGGAAAAGCGCCGTCATTTGCGCAATGTTGGCGTTGTCGTCGCTACGCTGGTCTGCGACCAGGACATCCGTCCGACCCCTTTCGACTCCATCGCTCAGATCGGCCTGTTGAAAGCGTGGCAAGTCGCGTATGGCAAAGGGACAGGCGCCCGCGGGAATCGCCATGGCGTTCGGTGACGGCGGTGCCATCGGCCCGGTACGCATGAGCGACCTGACGACTTCACCAGGCTTGGCCACGACATACATGCCAGGGTTCGAGAACGGTCCTCCGCCGTAAAGCACGTCGAGCAGGAGTGCCTCCTCGCGTTCGTTGCGGCGCTCTGCCTCGTGGGCCGCCAACAAGGGACTGAGCGAGGAATTGCGGATAATGTCGTGCGCGGCGAACTGGGCAAGATAGGTGTATCCTGCCGGAATCCGCTCGTTGGTTTTGTTGCCACCTCCGGCGGATGCCACACTCATCCTGCGCAGCAGCTTGGCAAACAGGCACTGAGTGGCCCAAGGTGTCTCCAGGCCATGATAGAGCTTGGCTTCGTCCGCGCCGGCAGCATTGCCGAAGTTGCGAAACTGCACCTGACGCGGATCGACAGCGCCGGCGATGCCTTGAACACCGCCCGACACGGCCAGCCCGGCGGTAGTCGTGCCGCGATGAGCGTTCATTCCGGTTCTCCCCGTCCCTTGGACCGTATTCCATACGTGTCGTGAAACCAGCGTGAAATGCTACTAATTTCGCGGCGCGCGAGGAAAGTTGACGGCCCAAAATCTGCCGGTCAGCAATGCGCCGCATGGTCGCCGTCCGCCGATCCCCGCCAAGCCTGGAAGCTGCCGTACTGTATCTTTGAACGGCGACATAAACAAAGTGCTTCGTGCCCGCTGGTGACCTTGGCCTCGAATCCAAGCTTCGCTAGAGTTCACGACATGCTGAACGCCATTCACCACGTCGCGCTCATCTGCACCGACTACGACCGGTCGCGACGGTTCTACGTCGAACTCCTCGGCCTCGATCTGATCCGGGAGGTCTATCGGGAGGAGCGACAGTCATGGAAGGCCGATCTGCGGATCGGGTCCGTCCAGCTGGAATTGTTCTCCTTCCCCGCCCCAGTGACGAGGCCGTCCTATCCAGAGGCGACGGGCCTGAGGCATCTGGCATTTGCCGTGGCCAATCTCGATCCCGTAATCATGCGCCTGGAAGCCGCCGGCGTCGCCGTTGAGCCAATCCGCATCGACCCATATACAGATCAACGGTTTACCTTCTTCAGCGACCCGGATGGATTGCCGCTGGAACTCTGCGAAGTCCCACAAGGAACGGGACGCTTTCGCCACCATGCCGGTCGCGGCCTGCCCGCGCCGTTGCATTGGCGCCGCCTCGGGTCGAAAATGCCCCCATGGAAGCAGTCCGATTTCCCAAACTCATGACACCAAGGCTCGTGCTTCGGGCGCCCAGCGAAAGGGATGTCCCGGCATGGTTTGCGCGCGCGACGGATGTCGAATCCGCCTCCCTCGCCGGTGATCCCATTCCCGGCGACATAAGCGCGGGCGAGCGATGGTTGGCCCGCTCGCGTCAGCGGTTCGCCGACGGCAAGGCGATCCAGTGGTCGATGGACCAGACGGGAGTATCGGACGCGATCGGGACGATAACCCTGACCTTCGGCGCAACCGATGCCAAGGCAGCCGCATTGGGATTTGTGCTGGCACGCGCGCATTGGGGGCACGGGCTGGGTAGCGAGGCGGTGCGCGAAGTCCTGCGCTACGCCTTTGAAACCCTGGCGCTTGAACAGGTGACGGCCGAGGCGGCGGCGCGCAATTTCGCGTCGCTGCGGATATTGGCGAAGCTCGGCTTCAGGCATATCGAGAGCTTCATCGATGAGTCCGATGGCGAGCGCTGCGAGCGTTTCGCACTCGACGCGGATATCGGATCGCCACTGTCGACGAGCGACCGCTAGGTCCCGTGCTTGCTCGATTCAATTGCAGGTATTCGCGGCCTTAAGCGCTTCGGCACGGGAGGGTTCGTGCAAATCCGCGATCCGGCGGACAGCAGCGTAGAACCTTGGATAGTCGCCGGAACACAAATCGAACAGATGAAGGAACGCCGGAACCTGTTCACCGTAGACGGCAGTCGCGGCGAGCTTTGCATTGTTGATCGGGGCATCGAACCAGGCATCGTATCCCCGGTATCCGGCCCAGCTTTTGTCGCGCATCTGTCGGTAGCGCATCCGCAGCCTGTCGATCGTGGCTGCCTTGGCAGCCGCCATCTGCTCAGGGGCGCGGGGACTTCCATAGACCTGCCGCAACTCATCCCGCGTTTTCGCGATCAGTCCGAGAAAATCCGCCTGGCGCTTGCGGTTCGTTTCGTAGCGGCGCAACCCGGCGCGATCGCCGGCAGCTCGGAGCCATCTCCTCACACCGCTGGTTTCGACGGAGACCGCGAAAGCCTCGTTGAACGCGGAGTCGTTGTTCACATAGATTTTCTGATGCGCCAGCTCATGAAAGACAAGGCTGGCGATATAGGTGTCGTCCTGACGCAGCATGGTGCTGAGCAGCGGGTCGCTGAACCAGCCCAGCGTGGAGTAGGCGGTGACGCCTGACACATAAACGTCCAGTCCTTGCCGCTGCAGTTCGGCGGCGCTTTCAGCCGCTGATTTCCGGGAAAAGTAACCCCGGTACGGAACGCAGCCGAAGACCGGAAAGCACCATGTTATCGGCGTAAGCGAGAATCGGGGCGCGGCAAAAACGGCAAGGGTCACATCGGCCCGGCCGATGTCGACATAGCTGCGATAGCTGCTGTTGTCGGGCAGCGCCAGTTCTTCCGTGGCAAAGCGGCGTATGGCGCTGGCCGACGTCAATTTGGCGCGCAATGCCTCGGGCGTCGAGGGATCACGGATGAGCCTTCCGACATTTTTCCGCGCGGCCATGATCTGCACGTGGCCCTCCACCGACTGCGCGTAGTAGGAAATGCTGGTGCACCCGGCCAGGCCGGACGCCACAATCACAGCGGCAAGCATTCGAAGAACGCGCTTCACTGTTTGCCCACCGCTTGCCCATCTCCCATGCAGCAAATGTCTCGATCCCGTTCTCAAACAGGCGCACCAATTCCCGTCAAGATGTACAGGGGCAGCGGGCCGGACTTTCGACGTTGGCAGGATTGGCGATGCGGCCATTCGCCTACGGCGTGCCGTGTCCCCCTGGCTGTCGTCAGCTTGCGGGCTGCCGCGGTCATTCGAGAACGGCGGCGGATGCCCGCTTCCGGCCCGAAGCCGACACCTCGTCTCCACCCCACATTCCGCGCCCTCCCCTCGCGCAAGCCTGCCACAAGCTTGTTGAGGCATGGTCTGGCCAAGGAAAACCGGTAAAAGGCGGACTTTCTTGGCGATTTCTCCACCCAGCGACATCGTTATGGATGTCGCCCGAGCTGCCGATCCGATGGATATCGAGGCTGCCCGTGCCGCGCTGACCAGGCGCGCGGGTGGCGCGGCCGGTGCCTTTTCGGTCGACACCTCCGGTTCGCTGGATACCGCGGCGTCGGTCGACGCCGGCTCGATTCTGTCGCGCGCCACGGCTGACAAGGCGGCGGCGACAGCCGATCCGGCCAGGAAATTCAAGAAGTTCGAGGCGATGGTCTTGCAGACCTTCATTCAGAACATGCTGCCCAAGGACACGGAGGGCGTCTATGGCACGGGTCTGGCCGGCGACATGTGGAAGTCGCAGCTCGCCGAGCGCGTCGCCGACGTGATGGCCGAGCGCGGCGGCATCGGCATCGCCAAGTCGCTGCTTGCCGACCACTATATGGACGGCAAGCGCAGGGTGCCGATCGGCCCGGTTTCAAACGGACCGGAAAAGACCGAGATCGATCAGCAGACCCGTCTGTCCAGCTCGCTCGTCCAGGAATTGCAGCGCAAGGCCGCCAGGTCGATGACCGGCGACGAGACAACCATAAAAACAGACATCAAGATCTAGACTGGGAAACACCATGGCCGATTCTTCCGAATTCACTGCCAACCTGCCGGCGCGCACGACCGCGTCGGAGGCTCCGATCCCGTTCGCGCGGCCCGGAAACCTTGCCGCCATCATCGGCCGCATCGAGGAGGTGGTCGAGGAAGAGACCGCCGGCATCCGCAGCGATACCGGCTATGATCTCAAGGCGTCGAACGCCCGCAAGAGCCGCTATCTCTACGAGCTGACCCGCGCCATGAAGGGCGGCAGCGAAGCTGAGTTCCTCGAACAGCACCGCGAGGGCCTGACCCGGCTGCGCCAGAAACTGGCGAAGAACGAGGCGGCGATCCTGGCGCATCTGAGCGCCGTCAATGAGGTCGCCGGCCTGCTGCGCAGCGCCATCCAGCGCGCCGAAACCGACGGCACCTACTCCGCCGGCGAGTTCGGCCGGATGAAAGGTTAGCGCGATGATCTCGGGCTCGGGCTCTGAATGATCAAGATCATCGCCATCGCGGTCTGGGTCTGCGCCGCCACGCTCGGCGCCGTCTTCTATTCGTTCCAGGCAGCCGGTGAACGCGGTGTCGGCGAGAAACCCAAGCCGATGCTGGGCGGGCTGGACTACGTCAAGACCGACGTCATTTCGGTGCCGCTGATCCGCGATTCCAAGATCGGCGGCTATTTCCTGGCGAAGCTCGTCTATACCGTCGAACCGGAGCAGATAAAGAAACTGTCGATTCCGGCCGAAGCGCTCATTACCGACCAGGTCTACAGCTACCTCTACGCCAATCCCCAGATCGACTTCACCAAGAAGGCGACGATCGACCTCGATGCCTTTCGCGCCGCCATTCGCGACACCGTCAATGCCCGCGTCGGCGCGAACCTGGTGCATGAGGTTCTGATCGATCAGGTCAATTTCCTGAGCAAGGACGAGATCCGCGACAACTGGCTACGCCGTCGGCAGGATTCCGACACCGCGGCTGCCGGGACCGTCAAGCCGGCCGAAGCGGACGCGCCGCCAGCCCACTGACCACCGGTGCCCCGACAGGCTACCTGGTGCGGCGATAGGAACCAGCCTCCAGGATTTGCGTTGACGTAAACGTCAACCAGAAGCTATATGCGGCAGCGACCGTGATCGCCAGAGATGCCGCATGGACTTCGGCCAGACCGAAATGCCCTGCGCGACAGGTGCAACCAGACAGGGAGAACAGCGTGAGCGTTCAGGAGATTGCCGAGAAGATCAAGTCGCGCGTGGCCAGCAGCGGGTTTGATCGTTCCGTGAAGTTCGACACCGGCGGCGACGGCGTCATCGTCATCGACGGCGCAACCGTCTCGAACACCGATGCCCCCACCGACTGCACCATCAAGCTCTCGCTCGATGATCTCGATTCACTGATCGCCGGCGACCTGAACCCGACCATGGCGTTCATGACCGGCAAGATCAAAGTCGAAGGCGACATGACGGTGGCCATGGCGCTCAGCCAGTTGATTGGCTGAACACGCACGATCACCCGATGGGTCGATGAATGAAAAACGCCGCCCTTTCAGGCGGCGTTTGTTTGAGGAATAGCGTGGTCGATGCCTCAGGCGGCCAGTGTCGGCGCCTGGGCCTTCAGCTTGCGGCCGCAGGCCTTCAGCGTGCCGTGCACGCCGTCGAGCGCACCGTCCACCAGTTCCAGCGCCAGCAGGCGATGCCGCTCATAGGGGCCTGGCATCGCCAGCCGGCCCGTCTTGTCGGCCGAGAAACCGAAGCGTCCGTAATAGGGCGCATCGCCGACCAGCAGGATCGCCGCGTGACCGAGACGCGCCGCCTCGGCCACGGCGTGGCGCATCAGCGCCGAGCCGATGCCGGCATTCTTGAGTGACGGATCGACGGCGAGCGGGCCAAGCAGCAATGCCGGCGGGCCGCCCTCGCCCAACCTGACATCCCACAGCCGCACCGTGCCGGCGACGCCGCCCGACGCGTCGCGCGCGACGAAAGCCAGGCCTTCCGAGGGCCGGCGGCCACGCCGCAGCTTCTCCGACGATTTTTTCCGCCGCATCGGCCCCATGGCACGATCGAGCAAGGCTTCGCGTGCCGCTACGTCGGCGACGGTTTCGGCGACCATGGAGAAGGCCGGCGCATGAGCTACGATTTCAACTGACATTTCCATTTCCGCAATCCCTGGCAAGCGGAGATCTGTTCCACAAGCGAGCCCGGGCGGGCGGCAAGCGCCCACCTGGGATGATCTGATCGGCTCTCAGCGCATTTTCAGGCGAAGTGGTATCCGGTTCGCCGTCCGAAAATGCGCCAAATAAAGAACCGTCAGATCACGTAGGATCGGAGAGGCTCGAAGCCGTTGAAGGCGACCGCCGAGTAGGTGGTCGTGTAGGCACCGGTGCCTTCGATCAGCACCTCGTCGCCGATCGTCAGCGACAGGGGCAGTGGATACGGCGTCTTCTCGTACATCACGTCGGCCGAATCGCAGGTCGGGCCGGCGAGCACGCAAGGCGCGGTCTCCGAGCCGTCATGGCGGGTGACGAGGGGATAGCGGATCGCCTCGTCCATCGTCTCGGCCAGACCGCCGAACTTGCCGATGTCGAGGAACACCCAGCGCACATTGTCATTGTCGGCCTTCTTCGAGATCAGCACGACTTCCGACTTGATGACGCCGGCATTGCCGACCATGCCACGGCCCGGCTCGATGATGGTTTCGGGAATGGCATTGCCGAAATGCTTGCGCAGCGCCGAGAAGATCGCCTGGCCATAGGCCTGGGCCGCCGGCACGTCACGCAAATAGCGCGTCGGGAAACCGCCGCCCATGTTGACCATCTTCAAGACGATGCCTTCCTCGGCCAGCGTCGCGAACACCTTCTTGGCGTCGGCCAGCGCACGGTCCCAGGCGGTCAGGTCGGTCTGCTGCGAGCCGACGTGGAACGACACGCCATAGGCGTCGAGGCCGAGCGCCTTGGCATGGCGCAGCACGTCGACGGCCATGGCGGGCACGCAGCCGAACTTGCGCGACAGCGGCCATTCGGCGCCTTCGCCGTCGGTCAGCACGCGGCAGAACACGCGCGCGCCGGAAGCAACACGAGCGATCTTCTCGACCTCCTCGACGCAGTCGACCGCGAACAGCCGGATGCCGAGCTGGTAGGCGCGTGCGATGTCACGCTCCTTCTTGATGGTGTTGCCGAAGGAGATGCGGTCCGCGGGCGCACCCGCGTCCATCGCCATCTCGACTTCGGCAACGGAAGCGGTGTCGAAGGACGAGCCCATCGCAGCAAGGAGGCGCAGGATTTCCGGCGCCGGGTTTGCTTTCACCGCATAGTAGATCTTGGAATCGGGCAACGCCTTCTCGAAGGCGCGGAAATTGTCACGCACGACATCGAGGTCGACGACGAGGCAAGGGCCGGACGGACGTCGGGTGGCGAGGAAATCGAGGATGCGCTGGGTAGCCATCGGGTTCTCCAAACACGCCTTTCGGCGCGCACAAGGGTGCGGACGCGGGCTGTCGGCCTCGCGAACACGCGGTGGACAAAGGCGGGACGGAAAATCCATGGAACCAGCCGGTGGAGACCCCGGAACCATGAAACGCCGTCTCGCGGCGATGAACCTCGGCCTTGCCCGGCTTCGGTCCGCTTTGTCTGCCTTGGCTTGGATTGGGAGAACCCCGTTCCGCACTGCAGGCAATGAAGGTGTGCCTCTTCAGTAACCCCGGTCTTTGGACAACCGGCAGAGAACCAGAAAGGCCCGCACCGTCGTTGCTTCAAGGTGTCCTCGGTCTGGCGGTTGGCCGCTAAACCGACTGGAGGGGTTGGCTCCAGTTACCTTACCGATTTCCCTCACCATTCGAGGATCGGCGGACACCCACAGGCACGTGCGACTTTGGGCAAGCGCGATATAGGGGCGAAGGATTTCACAATCAATAAAAATCGTATCGCAGGTTGTAAAATTTCCGGCATCGAACAATGTAGGTTCAACCGTATCCGGATATCGAACGATGACAGGCACGCACGGCCCCTACAACGCCTTCCTTGATCTTCGCCAGATACCGGTGGCCCATGCCAACCTCGGCCCGCTCGCCGGCCTGCGGCTGGCTGTCAAGGACATCTACGACGTCGCCGGCTACCGTACCGGCTGCGGCAATTCCAGGAAATTCGCCGAAAGCAATGCCGCCTCGAGCACGGCGCCGGCCGTGCAGATGATTCTGGATGCTGGCGCGCGCTTCGTCGGCAAGACGCAGACCGACGAACTGGCTTTCGCGCTGTTCGGCCAGAACGCGCATTTTCCCTTTCCGGTGAACCCGGCGGCGCCCGACCGCGTCACCGGCGGCTCGTCGTCCGGATCGGCAGCGGCTGTGGCTGGCGGGCTGGCCGACATCGCCACCGGCTCCGACACCGGCGGCTCGATCCGCGCGCCGGCGAGTTTTTGCGGCCTGATCGGGTTGCGCACCACGCATGGCCGCATCGCGCTCGATGGCACCATGAAGCTGGCGCCGAGCTTCGACACGTTCGGCTGGTTCGCCGACGACATCGAGACCTACGAGACCGTCGGCAAGCTACTGCTTGGCCGCGACCCGCACCAGCATTCGCTGGACCGCCCGATATCGCTCACCTGGCTGGACGAGATGGTCGCTCGCCCCGCCCTTGCCGAATATGCCAGGATGAAGGCGCTGGCGGGTGCGGTTTTCGGTACGCCGGCGACCTCGACCACGCGCTTGAGCTCTTCCCCCGATGAACTCTACTGGTGCTTTCGTCGGCTGCAGGCCAGGGAAGCGTGGGGGGTGCATGGCGAATGGATCACCAGCGGCGAACGTGACCTTGGTCCCGGCGTCGAGGAGCGTTTCGGCTTCGGCCGCGCCGTCGATGACCGCACGGCGCAGGCCGAAAAAGTGCGCCGGCTGACCTTCCGCGGTGAACTCAGCGCCCTGCTCGGCAAGCACGGCGTCCTTGTGCTGCCGACCGTGCCGGGTCCGGCGCCCTATGTCGACTCGACGCCGGAGCAGTTCCAGGCCTATCGCGAGCGCGCCCTGCATCTTCTGTGCCTCGCCGGGCTTTCCGGCTTTCCACAGATCACCTTGCCCATCGGCTCGGTCGCCGGCGCACCGTTCGGCCTTTCGCTGCTTGGCCCTTCCGGCAGCGACATTGCCCTGATACGGCTCGGCCGAAAACTTCTCGACGCAGCACAAAAGGCCTGAACCATGGACACACTGACCCGCATGCGCGCCTTCATCGACGTCGTCGAGGCCGAGGGCTTTTCGGCGGCGGCGCGCAAGATCGGCCGCTCCAAGGCGCTGCTGTCGAAATATGTGCGCGAGCTGGAAGACGAACTCGGCGCGCTGCTGCTGAACCGCACGACGCGCCAGTTCTCGATGACCGAGGCCGGCCATACCTATTACCGGCGCGCCTCGGAGATCGTGCGCGAGGTCGACAGCCTGGCGGACGCCGTGCGCGAATCTTCCGGCGACGTGCGCGGCAGGATCAAGGTGTCGGCACCGCGCACCTTTGCCGACGCGCCGATCGGCCAATCGCTGATCGACTTCGCCAAGCAGCACCCCGACATCGTGCTCGACATTCAGCTCGACGACCGCTTCGTCGACCTCGTCGAGGAAGGTTTCGATCTCGCCGTGCGCATCTCACGCCTGGAGAATTCGTCGCTGATCGCGAGACGCCTGGCGCCGTTTTCGATAAAACTCTGCGCTTCTCCCGAACTGATCGCCAAGCATGGCATGCCGACGCGGCCGCAGGATCTCGGCCACATGCCCTGCATCGTCGACACCAATGGCCGCGGGCTGAACAACTGGCCGTTCAAGGGCGACAACAACGATCAGCTGAGCGTCGCCGTGTCAGGTCCGATCGAGGTCAACAGCCCGATGGCGGCGCGCGCCGCCGCCGTGTCGGGACTCGGATTTTGCGTCCTGCCGGATTTCATCGCCGGACCCGATCTTGCCAGCGGCCGGCTGGTGACGGTGCTCGACGACCGCATCCTGTCCGGCGGCGGCATCTTCGCCGTCTACCCGCACCGCCGCTATCTGCCGGCCAAGGTCCGTGTTTTCGTCGACTTCCTGGTGCAGTGGTTCAAGACGCGTGAGGTCGCTTGACCTGTCCAGGGCTTCTGTTGCGTGCGTGTCGTAGTTCCAAAGCCGCCACGCACTTTTGGCTGACACGCTTTGGGTTTGTGCGTGTCATAAATCCCAAAACCGCCACGCACTTTTGGGTGACACGCACCGGCGGTCCCACTTTCGCCCCCTTTCTGGTAACCTTCGGTTCCTCTCCAAGGCCAAGGGAATCGCGACCGGGAATGCAGCTCAAACGGCACGCAATCATACTGGGTTCGGCCCTGGCGGCGACCTTTGCCGCGACGGAGCCGGCTTACGTGCATCCGCACGTCTTCGCCGAGGCACGCCTGGACGTCATCCTGTCCCCGGATCACCAAAGTGTGAAAGCGCTGCGTCATCTCTGGCGCTTCGACGACCTGTTTTCGAGTACCGTGATGATGGAGTTCGACAAGAACTCCGACCTGAAGCTTGACGACAAGGAGCTGAAGGAGGTCGCCGACACCGTTCATGCCTCGCTCGCCGAATTCAACTATTTCCAGCTCGTCACGCAGGACGGCAAGGACGTGGCAATGACGCCACCGCCGCACCTGATGGCCAATTTCGACAACGACCAGTTGATCATCCTGTTCGAGTCCGAGCCGAAGGCGCCGATCAAGCTGACCGGCAAGATCGATATCGGCGTCTACGACCCGACCTTCTACACGGCGATCGACTTCACCGAGGATTCCAACATCACGGTCGAAGGCCTGCCGCCGAACTGCACCAGCAAGGTCGTGCGGCCGGATCCGGACGAAGCGATCAAGGAAAATCAGAAGACCCTGACGGACGCCTTCTTCAACGATCCGACAGGCACCGACATGAGCAAGATCTTCGCCACCAAGCTCGAACTGACCTGTCAGCCAGAAGGATGAAGCCAGTGACGAAACCGTCCCTGCGTTTGGCATTCGGCCTGTTGGCCCTCACCTTTGCCGCGATGCATTTCGCCAACGCGGCGCATGCCCAGTCCTCGCTCGGCATCGGCGTCAATGACGGCATGGCGCCCACCACCGGTCCGTTCGCCCACATCCTGATGTGGATCAACCTGCGGCAACAGGAATTCTACCGCGCGCTGGCAACGGCCATGAAGGCGATGCGCCAGGACAACAGCAAGCTCTGGGTGCTCATCGGCCTGTCCTTCGCCTATGGCATTTTCCATGCCGCCGGCCCCGGCCACGGCAAGGCGGTGATCTCGTCCTACATGGTGGCCAATGAAGTGGCGCTGCGGCGCGGCATCCTGTTGTCCTTCGTCTCGGCGCTGCTGCAGGGCCTGACGGCGGTCGCCGTGATGGCGGTCGCCTATTTCGTCCTGCGCGGCACCGCGATCTCGATGACCGACGCGGCCTGGTTCATGGAGATCATGAGCTTTGTCTTCGTCACCCTGTTCGGCGCCTGGCTGCTGTGGCGCAAACTTGGGCCGTCCGTCCTGCGCCTGTTTGGCAGAGCGCCCGCCTACAGCCTGTCGGCGGCGCACGCCGGCCATTCGCATGCGGGTCACGCGCACGCTGGGCATTCTCATGCGGGTCATTCCCACGCCGGCCATTCGCATGCCGCGCACAGCCATTCGGCGCATGCCCATTCGCGCGCGCCGCATGGGCAAGGCGACCACGACCATGACCATTCGCACGACCATCACGACCACGCCGCGCATGACCACCATCACGACCATGGCGCGCACGATCACGCGCATCATGACCATGCGCATCACGATCACGCCGCGGGCGAGGTCTGCGAAACCTGCGGCCACTCGCATGCACCCGATCCGGCGCTGCTGTCGGGTGATCGGTTCGACTGGCGCACGGCCTGGACGGCGGTGGCCGCCGTCGGCATCCGCCCCTGCTCCGGCGCGCTGATCGTGTTGAGCTTCGCGCTGCTCAACGGGCTCTGGCTCGGCGGCCTGCTGTCGGTGCTGGCGATGTCGATCGGAACCGCCATCACCGTCTCGGCGCTGGCGACGCTTGCCGTGACCGCCAAGAACTGGGCTGTGTATTTCGCCGGTGACGGCCGCATGGGCAACCGCATCCATTCGATCGTCGAGATCGGTGGCGCCGCCTTCGTCTTCCTGTTCGGATTGCTGCTGTTGTCGGCGAGCCTGACGGGCAGCGTCTAGGTCTGTCCTATCCCATTGAAAATGGGACGGGGCCGGCAAACTCCTAACCAGGAATCTTGCCGCCCAACTCATCCTCGATATGGGCGCGGATGATCTCGTCAAAACTCTTCTCGGCGCTGAAGCCGAGCTCCCGTGACCGTTTCGCCTCGAAGCGGGTCGGCCAGCCCTTGACGATCGCCCAGATCGTCTCGTCCGGCACCTCGCGGATCAGGCCTGCCGTCTTCGGCCCGGCGATGCGCTCCAGCGCCTCGATCTGCTCGCCGACGCTGACGGCGACGCCCGGCATCGTCAGGTTGCGGCGCGGCCCCACAGTGGCGCCGTCGATCTCGGCCGCATGGATCAGGAAATTCACCGCCGAGCGCGGGCTGGCATGGGTGTGCACGACCGAGCGCGGCACCGGCAGGATCGCCTCTTGCCCGCTCAAGGGCTCGCGGATGATGCCGGAGAAGAAGCCGGAGGCCGCCTTGTTCGGCTTGCCGGGCCGCACGCAGATGGTGGGCAGGCGGATGCCGATGCCGTCGAAGAAGCCGCGCCTGGTATAGTCGGCGAGCAATGCCTCGCTCATGTGCTTCTGCGTGCCGTAGGAGGTCAGCGGCGTCGGATGGAAGTCATCGGGAATGACATCCGGGAACGGTGCGCCGAAGACGGCGATCGACGAGGTGAAGACCACGCGCGGCGCAAAATCCGCCAGTCGGATGGCATCGAACAGCGCCCGCGTGCCGTCGAGATTGACGCGGTAGCCAAGTTCGAAATTCGCTTCCGCCTCGCCCGACACGATGCCGGCGAGATGGAAGACGACATCGGGACGCGACGCGACCAGGCTTTCGGCGGCGCCCGCCTCCGCCAGGTCGCCGGTGTGGGTGCCGATGCTGACGCCCTCCATGGCTGGGGCCTGGGGCGGCACGATGTCGTGCAGATCGAGCGCGGTGATCGTCTTGCCGCGCAGCGTACCGTCCTTGGCCAGCCGGGCGATGAGCTTGCGGCCGACCATGCCCGCGGCGCCGGTGATCAGAATGCGCATGTCAAAATTCCCTTACTTGCCCTGATTTTTGCGCTGGCTGCGCGCGCGCAGCCAGAACACGAGAAAAAACGCCAGCACGAAGACAATGCCGAATATGCCGGCGAGCACGGTCGAAAGGCTGCCCAGTGCCAGCATCACGGTCGGCAGGTAGAACGCCGCGATACCGAAAAGGAGCATGATCCACAGCGCGGCGATGGCGGCATTCCTGGTGTCGCGATCCATCATGCCGCACCGGGACAGCAAGCATTCGTAGGACTGGCTTTCAAAGCTGTGGAACTCCTGAGGCAGGGCCGGTTACCGACCGGACCTAGTGATGGTGGCTGTGATGCGCGGTCGCATCATGCTCATGCTCATGCTCATGCTCATGATCGTGGTCGTCGGCCTCGTCGGCGCATTGGCCGAATTCCGGTTCCACGGTGGCATGGCTGATGCCGTGCTCGCTGGCAAGCCGCTTCTTGACGGCGCTGACCGCCTTGTGCGCATCGACGCCCTCATCGAGGCAGGCGTGCAGCGTCGCCATGTTGCTCGATCCATCGATCGACCAGACATGCATATGGTGTACTTCGCGCACGCCCTGGATCGTGGTTTCCAGGTCCCTTGCGATAAGATCGCGGTCGAGGGTTGGCGGCACGCCTTCGAGCAGCACGTGGGCGGCGGCGCGCATCAGCGACCAGGCGGTCGACAGGATCAGCAGCGAGACCAGCACGGACAGGATCGGGTCGATCGGCGTCCAGCCGGTCGCCAGGATAACCAGCGCCGCCACGATTGCCGCCGCCGAACCGAGCAGGTCGCCCAGCACGTGCAGGATGGCGCCGCGCATGTTGAGGCTTTCGCGGTCGCCGCCGTGCAGCACCAGGAAGGAACCGATATTGACCAGCAGGCCGAGGATCGCCACCACCAGCATCGGTCCGCCCAGCACCGGCGCCGGTGTGAGGAGGCGCCTCCAGGCCTCGTAGACGATCCACAGCGCGATGACGAAGATGGCGATGCCGTTGGTGTAGGCGACCAGCGTCTTGACCCGGCCGAAGCCATAGGTGAGGCGGACGGTCGCCGGGCGGCTTGCCAGATGGAACGCATACCAGGCAAGGCCGAGCGCGATGGCGTCGGCAAGCATGTGCCCGGCATCGGCCAGCAGCGCCAGCGAACCGGTGAGCAAGCCGCCAAGGGCTTCCGCCACCATGAAGCCCGCCGTCAGGCAGGCCGCGATCAGCACGCGCTTCTTGTCGGTCGTGCCATGCACATGGACGGCGGCGCCGCGATCATGGCCGCTATGGTCGTGGGAATGCGCCAATGGCAGCTCCTGTCATGCGCCCCAAGCCGGTCTTAAGCGCCGAATTCCGCGCGACAATCCTCGAGCCGTCGCTTCTGCTGGCCGTCGCCGTCGAAATTGGCCGGGTCGAGCCACGCTACATAGGCTTGGCGCAGGGCCGGCCATTCCTTGTCGATAATCGAATACCATGCGGTATCGCGGTTTTCACCCTTGACGATGAGATGCTGGCGGAAAATGCCTTCGAACTTGAAGCCGAACCGTTCCGCCGCCCGCTTCGACGGCTCGTTGCGATTGTTGCACTTCCATTCGTAGCGGCGGTAGCCGAGTTCGTCGAAGATGTATTTCATGAACAGGAACTGCGCTTCCGTCGCGCCCGGCTTGCGCGAGATCAGCGGCCCCCAATAGATGTTGCCGATCTCGATGACGCCGTAAGCCGGATCGATGCGCATCAATGTCTGGCGGCCCGCGACCTTGCCGCTGGCCTTGTCGATGACGGCGAAGAACAGCGGGTCTTCGCTCGCCTCGACCTTGTCCAGCCAGGGTTGGAAGGCGGGGCGGGTTTCCGGCGGATAGTCGGGCAGCCAGGCGAAGCGGCCGTCGACATCGGACACGGAAGATGCCTCATAGAGCCCGTCACCGTGCTTTGCGGCGCTCAGCGGTTCGAGCCTGACATAGCGGCCGTCGATCGCCTTGCGCTCGGGTCGCGGACGCGGTTGCCAATCTTTGAGATTTTCCGACACCGAAGACTCCAATCCGTTTGACTTTTGCGGGCCGAAGCTCACAAAAACGCAACCCCACAGTAAGAACCACACGGACGGGAAAAATGCTCCACACGATTTCGGCCTTCGACCGTCTCGGCGAGGAAAATGCCTTCGCGGTGCTGGCGCGGGCGACCGCATTGGCCCAACAGGGCCGCGACATCGTCAATCTCGGCATCGGCCAGCCCGACTTCAAGACGCCGCAGCACATCGTCGAGGCCGCGATCAAGGCGCTGCGCGACGGCCACCACGGCTACACGCCCGCCAACGGGCTTCTGGCGACGCGCGAGGCGGTGGTGCGGCGCACGCTGACCACCACCGGCGTCGAGGTCTCGCCCGAGACGGTGATGATCCTGCCCGGCGGCAAGCCGACCATGTTCGCCGCCATCCTGATGTTCGGCGAACCCGGCGTCGAGATCCTCTATCCCGACCCCGGCTTTCCCATCTACCGCTCGATGATCGAATTCACCGGTGCCGCACCCGTTCCCGTGCCGATGCGCGAGGAAAACGGCTTTGCCTTTTCGGCCGAGGAAACGCTGGCACTGATCACCTCCAAGACGAGGCTCTTGATCCTCAACTCGCCGGCCAACCCGACCGGCGGCGTCACGCCGCGCGCCGAGATCGAGAAGCTGGTCAAGGGGCTGGAGAAGCACCCCGATGTCGCCATCCTCTCAGACGAGATCTACGACGTCATGACCTATGACGGCGAGACGCATTGCTCGCTGCTCGGCTTCCCCGAGATCCGCGACCGGCTGATCGTGCTCAATGGCTGGTCCAAGACCTGGGCAATGACCGGCTGGCGCATGGGCTGGTCGATCTGGCCGAATGGCGACAAGGGCGCCCATCTCTACGACAAGGTGCGCAAGCTGGCGGTCAATTGCTGGTCCTGCGTCAACGCGCCGAGCCAGTTCGCCGGCATCGCGGCCATCGACGGCCCGCAGGATGACGTCGACAAAATGATGCGCGCCTTCGACCGCCGCCGGAAGGTCGTGGTCGAGGGGCTGAACGCCTTGCCCAACATTTCCTGTATCACGCCAAAGGGCGCGTTCTACGCCTTCCCCAATGTCTCGAAGACCGGCTGGAAGGCAAAGAAGCTCGCCTCCGCGCTGCTCGACGACGCCGGCGTGGCGCTGATCGGCGGGCCCGATTTCGGCATTCTCGGCGAAGGCTATGTCAGGCTCTCCTACGCCAACTCCGAGGAAAACATCTTGCGCGCGCTGGAAAGGATCGGGGCGTTCCTGGCCAAGTAAGCTTCGAGGAAGGCCGGAGCCCTTTCCCGGGCGGTTTGCGGTCGGCCGGCATGTCGGTGTCATGATCCGTCGGCAGACTCGCGGCCAAGACTGTGCGTGCATGTCGGGAACGGTTACCGTCCAACGATCAGGATCGGAGTGAGGTTCCTCGGATGTTCTATGCAATCCTTGCCTATCACGTGGAAGATGCGATCAAGGCGCTGACGCCGCAGGAAGATGCGGCACTGATGGCCGAGCTGCTGAAGATCAACGCAAGGCTTCGTGAGGAAGGCACACTTGGACCGTCGGCGCGTCTGGGGGCGACGCAGGATGCCTTCACCCTGCGCGGCCAAGGCGACGGCGTGGTCATCGACGGCCCTTTCGCCGAGACCAAGGAACAATTGCTTGGCCTCTATGTCGTCGACTGCGCCACGCGGGACGAGGCCATCGCGATCGCCCGCGACCTTCGCCGTGTCAATCCGACCGCCGTTTACGAGATCAGGCCCATTCTGCTTTTCAAGCCCGGCGCACCGCTGGCGGGCAAATGAGTCGGCGGCGGAGGCCCTGCCAGCGTCCGCTGCTCACCCACGCCCGACGAACGGCATCTTGGTTGCCATCACGGTCATGAACAGCACGTTCGCCTCGAGCGGCAGGCTGGCCATGTGGACGACGGCATCGGCGACGTGCTGGACATCCATCACCGCTTCAGCGGCGATCGAGCCATTGGCCTGCGGCACGCCGACGGTCATCGGCTGCGCCATGTCGGTCAGCGCATTGCCGATGTCGATCTGGCCGCAGGCGATGTCGTAGGGACGGCCGTCGAGCGCCAGCGTCTTGGTCAGCCCGGTGATGGCATGCTTGGTCGCCGTATAGGGCACCGAGCCCGGGCGCGGCGCATAGGCCGACACCGAACCATTGTTGATGATGCGCCCGCCCATCGGCCGCTGCTTGCGCATAGCACCGAAGGCGGCGCGGGCGCACAGGAACGAACCGGTGAGATTGACGCCGACAATATCGTTCCACACTTCGACCGGGATCTCGTCGATCGGCGTCGACTTGTAACCCATGCCGGCATTGTTGAAGAGCAGGTCGACGCGGCCAAAGGCTTCCGCCACCGTCTCGAACAGATCGTCGACCTCGCCGGCCTTGCTGATGTCGCAGGCGACCGCCAGTGCCTTGGCCTCGGTCCGGCCGGCCTCGACGATCGCGGCATCCAGCACCGCCTTGCGGCGGCCACAGAACACCGTGTTCCAGCCGGCCTTGAGCAGCGCCGTGGCGACGCTCTTGCCGATGCCCGTGCCGGCGCCGGTAACGATGGCGGTTCTTTCTTCGGTCATGGCTGATGTCCTCCGGCAGCGCCGAGCGTGCCCGACTGATTTTCAGGATTTGGCTCAGCAGAAGGCATCGCAAATGACGGCAGCGATGGCAAGCGGACCGCACGAACATGCCTTGAAAAATGCCGCTCGTTTTGCGGAGCAGGCCCCGGCGTGGGCCGACAAAAAGGGCGGTCATTGGCGACCGCCCTGATCTGAACCGGGCTTGGGAGGAGGAAAAGCCGATCCGACTGTGTAGAATCATGCGCTTCCTGAGTTAACGAAAGGTTAACGCCGGAAAGACGGCCTGTCCCGATCTGACCCTACCAGCGTGGATTGGGCGAAGTCCCGGCCGTTGTTGCGGGAACCTTGACTGCCGAAACCGTCGCCTCGACATGGTCGACCAGCGCGTCCGGCAGGCCGAGCCGACCGGCGAGCAGGTCGAGATAGCCGCGCTCGGCGCGCGTGTCGGGATCGATGGTGAGACGCGATGCCGTGTAGAGTTCGAGCTTCTGCGCGTCAGTCTTGGCCTGCGCCACCAGCGCGTCGAGGTCGAGCGGGCTTTCCAGCTCCGCCATCAGGAATTTCTCGGCATCGGAGCCGATCCCCGAAAGACTGAGCTTGCCGGCGATCTTCTTGCGCTCCTCGTCGTCGACATGACCGTCGGCCTTGGCCGCCGAGATCATCGCCCGCACCAGGGTCAGCGTGAATTCATCCTCGCCCTGCGGCGCCTGTGACGGATGGAAGGCGGTGTCCTTGGGTGGCGGCAGCAATTCCGGTTCGCCGGCGGCGGGCGCCTGCTCCGGCGCGTTGCCGGCCTTGTAGTTCTGGTAGGCCTTGTAGGCGAGGCCGCCGATCGCAGCCAGGCCGCCGAGCTTCACCGCCGCACCTGTCACCTCGCGGCCGGCCCCTGTTCCAAGCAGCACGGCGGCCAGCGCACCCGCTGCCAGCGGGTTGTCCTTGGCCATCTGCACGGCCTGGCCCGCCTTGTCGCGGACGGTGCCGCTGGTGCCGGGAATTTGCGAACCGAGCAGATCGTCGAGAAGCTTCTTGGGATCGAACATTCAGTGCCTCCAGCATGTGCCCGGCCGAACGGGCAGGTTTCGAACGCCGAAGACGTAGGTCCCGAAACCTGACATTGCAATGACAGGCCGCCGCTTGCCGGGCTCGCTCTCCCGGATCAGGACCCGATATGCGGCCCCTTGCCCCGCGCCTGCGCAAGCTCGACCTGCCGCTGGCGCTCGGCGTAGCGCTGACGGTCCTCGTCGGTACGAGCGTCGAAGCAATGCGGGCAAGAAATGCCTGCGGCATATCTGGGCGATGCCAACTCACTTGCCGTCAGCGGATGGCGGCAGGCACGGCAGAGTTCTGCGTCACCCTCGGCGAGACCGTGCGACACCGAAACCCGCTCGTCGAAGACGAAGCACTCGCCTTGCCACAGGCTCTGCTCGGCCGGAACCTCCTCGAGGTATTTGAGGATGCCGCCCTTGAGATGGAACACATCCTCGAAGCCGAGCGATTTCACGTAGGCGGTCGCTTTTTCGCAGCGAATGCCGCCGGTGCAGAACATCGCCACCTTGCGGCCCTCGAGTTCCGCCCGGTGCGCTTCCACCCAGGCCGGGAATTCGCGAAAGCTCGCGGTGGCCGGATCGACCGCGCCCTGGAAGGTGCCGATAGAAACCTCGTAGGCATTGCGCGTGTCGATCACGATCGTGTCGGGCTCGGAAATCAGCGCGTTCCAGTCGGCGGGCGCGACATAGGTTCCGGCGCTGGTCGCCGGGTCGATGTCCTCGACGCCCATGGTGACGATCTCGCGCTTCAGCCGCACCTTCATGCGATGGAAAGGCATGTCCGTGGCTGCGCTGTATTTGATCTCGAGCCCTGCCAGCCCGTCGATGGCCTCGATATGGTCGATGAGCTCGGCGATCGCTGCTTCGCTGCCGGCGACGGTGCCGTTGATGCCCTCATGCGCCAGAAGCAGCGTGCCCTTGATGCCGCGTCCGCAGCAGAAGGCCGCGAGCGGCGCGCGCAGCCTCTCGAAGGCGTCGAGCCGGGCAAACCGGTAGAGCGCGGCGACGCGGACAGGCTGGGATGGAGCGGACAGTGTCATTGCCAGAGCAACTAGACGCTCGTAAAAGCCGATTCAAGGCGAAACCGGCTTCGGCGCCTGTCATGGCCCTGTCGGGAAAGAGCCGGTAAGCTGTCCGGTGGCGCGTGACATCGCGACGCGACCGGTTTCGTGGACAGGCAAACACCCGTCTGCTAATCGGTTGAAATCACCCCATGGCAATGGAGAGACAGATGCCCAGCAAGACCGAAAAACTCCTGTCGCTCCTCGACGGCCAGCCGGTCATCCCGGTGCTGAAGATCAATGATGTCGCCAATGCGGTGCCGTTGGCCCGAGCCCTGGCACGCGGCGGCCTGCCGGCGATCGAGATCACACTGCGGACCGCCGATGCGCTGGAAGCGATCCGACGGGTGGCGGCCGAAGTCGAGGAAGCCATTGTCGGCGCCGGCACCATTCTGGACAGCAGGCAGTTCGACGAGGCCGCCAGCGCCGGCTCCCGCTTCATCGTCAGCCCTGGCATCACGCGCGAGCTTCTGGCAGCCGCCGCCGACAGCGAGGTTCCGCTGCTGCCCGGTGCCATCACGCCCGGCGAGATCATGGCCGCGCGCGAGGCGGGCCTGCGCTTCCTGAAATTCTTCCCAGCCGAACAGTCCGGCGGCATCGCCTCGCTGAAGGCTTTCGCCTCGCCTCTGGCCGATGTCAAATTCTGCCCGACCGGCGGCATCACCGGCAAGAACGCCGCCGACTACCTCAGCCTGCCCAACGTCATCTGTGTCGGCGGCTCCTGGGTCGCGCCCGACGACATGGTCAAGGCCGGCAAGTGGGACGAGATCGAAGCGCTCGCACGCGCTGCCAGCCAGCTCAGGAAATAGTCGGTCCCGGCTCACCAGGGCAACGGACCGTTCTCGTCGAAATAGCCGCCGGTCGGTCCGCCGGCCTCCAGCGTCGCCAGCTGCACGATGACCCCGGCGGCCTGCTGCACCGTACGGCCGCCTCTGTGCGCATTGAGGTCCGTCGCGGTGTAGCCGGGAGCGGCGGCGTTGATCATGATGCCGCGCGGCGACAGCTCCCGGGCGAAGGCCACGGTGACGGCATTGAGCGCTGTCTTCGAGCTGCCATAGCCCATGACATTGGGCGACGGGCTGTTGCCGGCGGCGCGCGCGATCGAGCCGAGATAGCTGCTGACCATGACGATACGGGCGGCGGGCGCTGCCAGGAGCAGCGGCAGGAAGGTCTGGGTGACGCGAACCGGTCCGAAGACGTTGACGTCAAAGGCGGCCTTCATATCCTCAACGTTCTCTCGGCTTGGCGGCCGTTCGTAGCGGCCGTCAGGTCCGAGCGCGTCAACATAACCTGGGGCAATGCCGGCATTGTTGACCAGCACGTCGAGGCTGGAGACCCGCGCCGTCAACGTTCTGGCCGCCGCCGCCACGCTGTCGTCGCTGGCGACGTCGAGAGCGAGCCATCCGACGTCGAGCCCTTCATTGCGCAACGCCCTTGCCGCGGCCTCCCCGCGCTCGGCATCGCGGGCGCCGAGCCAGACCTTGCACCCCATGGCTGCCAGCCGACGAGCGGTTTCGAGGCCGATGCCCTTGTTGGCTCCGGTGATCAGCGCATTCGTTTTCGTCGTCATGTCCACATCTCCTTCTTTGAACCCCAGACATGACGTGCGTCGAGCGATTTGGCGCGCCGGATACTCGCGTCCTCTTGCCTGATCCTCTCAACTGGTTGCGCGGCCTGCGTGGATCGGCAATGCTGAAGACATGGAAGACGCCTTGCAGGAACTGATCGCGATCGCCGGCCGCCATGCGCATGGGCGGCGCACAAGGACGGCCATCCCGCGGGTCACGATCGGCCGCAGCGAGGTTCCAACCGCACCGCTGCCCGAGCTTTGTCAGCCGACGGCGCTGTTCGTTCTGCAAGGCGCCAAGACAGTGCTGATCGGCGACCGCACGCTCCGCTACGGCGCCGGCAGCTATTTCGTCTATGCGGTGGAGACTCCCGCCACCAGCCAGCTGATCGAGGCGAGCAGCGCCTTTCCTTACATGGCCATCGCCTTCGCCCTCGATGTCGGATTGATCGCCAGCCTGCTTATCGACCACAAGCCGGCGGTCGACGGCGACAACTTCGTGACCAACCGGGTGGATGACGAACTGCTCGATGCCTGGCGCCGCATGCTGCGGCTGCTCGACCGTCCGGCCGAAATTCCGGTGCTCGCGCCCATGCTCGAACGCGAGATCGCGTTCCGCCTGCTGCAGGGCCCGCAAGGCGCGAAGCTGCGCCAGCTCGCGCGCGCTGACGGCCGCCTGTCGCAGATCCGCCGCGCCACCGCCTGGATACGATCGCACTACAACGAGCCTATCGATGTGACGGAGCTGGCGGCGCTCGCACATATGAGCAACGCTTCGTTTCACCGCCACTTCAAGGCGGCAACCGCCATGAGCCCGATCCAGTACCAGAAGCAGGTCCGGCTGCTGGAGGCGCGTCATCTGCTGATCGCGGAGCCAGGCAGCGCCGCGCGTGTCGCCTTTGCCGTCGGCTATGAAAGCACATCCCAGTTCAGCCGGGAATATGCGCGCCATTTCGGATTGCCGCCGGCGCGTGACGCCGCACGGCTTCTGGCCAGGGGCGAGGCAGCCACGCTGGAAATCGACTAAGGCTCGCAATCAGGACGTACGCGCTGCATCAGCTGGCACGAAAAAGGCCCGGCCGACTCCCGCCGACCGGGCCAATTCTCCCGGATCCTATCTGTTCCGGATCAGTGGCAGACCCTAACCTTCTCGGTCACCCTGTGATGGTGCACCCAATGCGTGACCAGCCTGGTCCTGCAGTGATGCTTGCCATTCTTGATGATCACGGTTTCGGCTTGCGATGGAGCGATCGCGGCAGATGCTGCAACCAATGCCAGAACTGACGCCAGTAGAACCTTCTTCATGAATATCCGCAGGTTGGAACGCACCCACGCCAACCCGGAAATGAGGGTGCATTTCCGGCTTCACGAGAAGTTCAGCGATGTGTGATCCCCAGCATCGCGACATCGCATCCGCCGTATCCTGAAAGCAAAAAGCCGCGCTGATTGCCCAGCGCGGCTTTTGCTGTATCTGGCCAGCCGCTACTTCGTCTGGAAGCGGGCGACCGACAGGAACTTGACGGCATTGCCGGTGAAGCGGCTGGGGTCCGGCGCCTGGGCGTCGGTCTGGAAGCCAGCCGTATAGACCTCGCTCGGCGGCGTATGCACGATATTGTAGGCGTAGCCCGGCGCCGTCGTCGCGCTCGAAACGGTGGCGACGTTGTCGCCGCTGGTCAGCGCCCAGCGGGCGGCCTGGGGCGCCGCGGCGACCACCATGGCCCTGGGGCCCGGCTTCTGGTCGCGGGCGGTGGCCCTGGCTTCTTTGCGGGTTGTCTTCACGCCGGCGCCGATCGCTGCGGCCGGATCGGAACCGGCCGGACGGGCGGCAACGGCCTGGCGCGGCGATGCGACATCGACGTAAGACGGATCGTTGAAGGCCGAGCGCGGCTCTTCGGAGAGCGACGCAACCTGATATTGGTCGGCATTGCCGACCTGGGCGTTGGCCTCGTCGAGCACGGCCTTGACGGCGTCCGGCTTGGCCGGCTCGGGCCGTGCCGAGGGCAGCACCGAGAACGCATCAGTCGCGGTCTTCTCCTGTTCGGCCGTATCCGCCAGCGCCATCAGCACATCCTTGCTGGGCGGCGGCGCGAGATCCGCCGGCAGCGTGCGTTCGGGCCGCCATGTCGGCACGGGGATGTTGTTGACGGCAACCTGCGCCGGATCGGCGGCGGCAGCCGCAGCGAGCGCCGCGGGGTCAGCCTTGCCGAACGGCATGTTCGCCGGCGCCTGCGCGGTCGCCACGGCCTGTTCGGTGGTCGTCGTCGCGTCCGCCATGGCGAACGGAACGTTCTCGGGCTGCGCCCCGACATCGGCCTTTGGCCTCGGCGCGAAATCGGGCAGCGGAATCTCCTTGGCCGGCAAGGCGGCGATGATCGTCTCCGGCGTATCCTTTTCCGGGTCCGGTGCCTGTTCGTCGGCAATCTGCGGAACGTTGGCGCGCTGCGCATTCTCGGGCGCCACGATGGCGATGCCCGGCAGGTTGCCGCTCTTGGCGGTCGCCGCCGGCTTCAGGCTTCTGGGCTTGGGCGCGGGAGCGGCCGAAGCGGTCTCGACATCCGCGCTGTCGTCGGCTTCGTCGTCGCCGCCACCGCCGAAGAAAGCGGAAAGGAAGCCGCCGGATTTCTTGCCGCTGCCGCCTGCGCTCGCAAGCTCGACATTGGGCGTACCAGCACCCTTGCGTGCCTTGTAGGCGGCCATCGCCTGCTCATAGCCAGGCAGCGGCCGGCCGTCGCTCGGCACATGCAGCGTCTTGCCGTTGGGGAACAGGCTGACCAGTTCCTGGCGGCTGATGCCGGGCCAGTGGCGCACATTGCCGACATCCATATGAACGAACGGCGAACCGGAGGTCGGATAGAAGCCGACGCCACCGCCCTGCATCTTCAGGCCTATGTTGCGCAGCTTCTTAAGCGGCACGCCGGGAATGTAGAAATCCATCGCCTTGCCGAGCATATGCTGGCTCTTCTCGGCGACACCGCGGCTGCGGCTGCGCAGCATCGAGTTGGTCGCCGGCGAACGGTAGCCGCACACGACCTGGATATAGTCGGTGGCGCCGCTTTCGCGATAGGCCTCCCAGACCAGGTCCAGCAAGCGCGGATCCATCTTGGTCGGCTCATTGCGGCGCCAGTCGCGCAGGATGATGTTGATCTTGCGCAGGCCCTCGGGAACGTAGCGGCCGTTGCGCTTGTAGACGATCTCGGCCTTTTCGTGCGTGTGCAGGTGATAGAGCTTCAGCGAACGTGTTTCGGCGCTGGCGCCGGTGGCCGCCGCGGCAACAAAACCAAAAGCGACAATCACCGCTGCCAGCCATCTCGGCCAGACGCTCAAATGATCATGACGCCCGTTTGTGAGTCGTTCGATTCTGTTCAAATCAAAAGGCCTTGCAGGCTGCCGTTTGTCCCCGGATTTGCCCAAACGGATGTGTCGTTTTCACATCCGAATATCGATCCTAATGGTTAATCATCGCTTATTGAAGCCGAAATGCGGTAACACCATGGCGATATCCCGTCAAAAATCGTTCACAAGGTTTCTTGGTAAACCGCTGGTTTAGATCAGGAATCCGGCTTTGGCCGAACACGATCTGTTACCGTTAGCGTTAATGCGTGAACAGAGCTGTCCACAGGCATGCCATATTCCAGCCGAAACCCCGATAGAGGCGCAATCCTGCCATCGCAAGCTGGTCCCGGCCTTGCGTCGGGGACGTGATCCTGGTTTTGGAAGGGATCGAGCGCGCCCAAGGCGTGGAGAGATTCAGGTCAGGCCGGCCTCACCCGAATATCAACGCACCTTAGGAAGCGAGGCGGTCGACACGGCCCGTCTCCGGGTCGATGCCATATTCCTTGAGCTTGCGGTAGAGCGTCGAGCGTCCGATGCCGAGGCGGCGCGCGACTTCGCTCATCTGGCCGTTGTAATGGTCGATGGCGAGCTTGATCATCTCCAATTCGACATCGGCCAGCGCGCGCACATTGCCGCGTTCGTCGAGCGCCCGCAGCGTGCCGAATCTGGGCTGGAGCAGGGCCGGCCGATCCGGCTGGGCGGCTGGAGCAGCATCGCCGGCCGGGCCCCCCTCATCGCGGAGCTCCGGAGGCGATGGCAGGCGAGGTGCCACGTCGTCCGTTTCGAGATTGACGGTGCCTTCCACCTGCGCGCGGATCTGCGGAAAATCATCGACATCGAGCACGTCGCCTTCACACAGCACCGAGGCGCGGAACACGGCGTTTTCGAGCTGCCTTATGTTGCCGGGCCAGTCATAGGCCTCCAGCACGGCAAGCGCTGCCGGCGAAATGCCTTGCAGGCGATGGCGCGGGTCGGCGGGCGCCACCTTCTCCATGAAATGCGTGACCAGATGCGGAATGTCGTCTCGCCGGTCGCGCAGCGGCGGCACGAAGATCGGGTAGACGTTGAGCCGGTAGAACAGGTCCTCGCGGAACTTGCCGTCCTTGACCTGCTGCAGGAGGTTGCGATGCGTCGCCGAGATCAGCCTGATGTCGACCTTGACGGTCGAACGCCCTCCGACCGGATCGACCTCGCCCTCCTGCACGGCGCGCAACAGCTTGACCTGCACGTCGAGCGGCAGGTCGCCGATCTCGTCGAGGAACAGCGTGCCCGAATGCGCTTCGACGAACTTGCCGGTGTGCTTGTCGGTGGCGCCGGTGAAGGAGCCCTTCTCGTGGCCAAACAGGATCGATTCGACCAGATTGTCGGGAATGGCGCCGCAATTGACGGTGACGAAGGGTTTCGAGCGGCGGTCGCCGCTGCCCTGAATGGCGCGCGCCACCAGTTCCTTGCCGACGCCGGATTCGCCTTCGATCAGGATCGGGATGTTGGATCCGGCCGCTTTCTGTCCGAGGCGTATCACCCTGTCCATGGCCGGGCTGTGGGTGATCATGTCCCTGAACGTCAGCAATCCGCCGCGCTTGCGCGACGTGCGCTTGACCTCGCCCTCGACCGCCTCGACCTTGAGCGCATTGGCGATCGAGGCCTGCAGCCTGTCGGGTGACGCCGGCTTGACGACGAAATCGAAGGCGCCGTGGCGCATCGCCGACACCACGGTTTCGATGCCGCCCTGGGCGGTCTGCACGATGACCGGGACGGAGATGTCGCGTTCGCGCATGGCTTTCAGCACGCCGATGCCGTCGAGACCAGGCATGACCAGGTCCAGGATCACCACCGCGATGTCGCCGTCGCCAGGCCCGTCGAGCACGGTGAGGCCGGCCTCCCCGCCGTCGACGACGATTGCCGTGTGGCCGAACCGCGTCACCGCCGCCTCGAGCAGCCGGCGCTGCACGGGATCGTCATCGACTATGAGTATGGAACCTGTCATGACTGTCTTGAACTGCCCGCGCCCGAAATCCCCATGGATCATCTTGGCACAGGGTTCTAAATAAGGTTTCAAAAAACCCGGTGAACGAATTCCTTACGATTTGACCGGCTTGCCTGATCCCCTTGATTCTGACCTCATAATTCACAGAAGGTATTGTCGATGCGCATGATGTTTGGTCGGCGGCTTGCGGCACCGGCGTCCGGTCAGGGTGCGGCCGAGCTTGGCGATCTGCCGGAATGGAACCTTGCCGACCTCTATGCCGGCATGGAAGCCACGGAACTGAAGCGTGACATCGTAAAAGCCGCCGCCGACGCAATCGCTTTCGAGACCCGCTGGAAGGGCACGCTCGCCGCCGAGGCCGGGCGCGGCGGCGCCGGCAAGCTGGGCGAGGCGCTGGTCGCCTACGAGGCGCTGGAGGAGCTGATCGGCCGCATCGTCTCCTATGCCGGCCTGGTCTATGCCGGCAACACCGCCGATCCGCAGCGTGCAAAGCTCTATGGCGACATCCAGGAGAAGATGACGGACGCCAGCGCGCATCTCCTGTTCTTCGCGCTCGAACTGAACCTGATCGACGACGACGCGATCGAAAGCGCGCTCACCAGCGATCCCGCTTTCGGCCACTACCGGCCTTGGGTGCTCGACCTCAGAATGGACAAGCCCTACCAGCTCGAGGACCGCGTCGAGCAGCTTTTCCACGAGAAGTCGATCACCGGGCGCGGCGCCTGGAACCGGCTGTTCGACGAGACGATGACCGACCTTCGCTTCGACGTCGACGGCGAGGAACTGACGCTGGAGCCGGCCCTCAATCGCCTGCAGGATGCCGATGGCGAAGTGCGCCGCCGGGCCTCCGAGGCGCTGGCTGCGACTTTCCGCAAGAATTTGCGCACCTTCACCCTGATCACCAACACGCTGGCCAAGGACAAGGAAATTTCCGACCGCTGGCGCGGCTTCGAGGACATTGCCGATTCCCGCCATCTCGCCAACCGCGTCGAGCGCGGCGTGGTCGACGCGCTCGCCACCGCGGTGCGCGAGGCCTATCCGCGCCTGTCGCATCGCTACTACGCGATGAAGGCGCGCTGGCTCGGCATGGACGTCATGAACCATTGGGACCGCAACGCGCCGCTGCCGGAGACCCCGCAATCGGTGATCGGATGGGACGAAGCGCGCAACACCGTGCTGTCCGCCTATCAGCGCTTCTCGCCCGAGATGGCCGAGATCGCGCGCACCTTCTTCGACCGCAACTGGATCGACGCGCCGGTGCGCCCGGGCAAGTCGCCAGGCGCCTTTGCCCATCCGACCGTGCCGTCGGCCCACCCCTATGTGCTGCTCAACTACATGGGCAAGCCGCGCGACGTGATGACGCTGGCGCATGAACTCGGCCACGGCGTGCACCAGGTGCTGGCCGCCGGCCAGGGCGCGCTGATGGCCTCGACGCCGCTGACGCTGGCCGAGACGGCGTCGGTCTTCGGCGAGATGCTGACCTTCCGCTCGCTGCTCGAGCAGACCACCGACCGGCGCGAGCGAAAGGCCATGCTCGCCCAGAAGGTCGAGGACATGATCAACACGGTGGTGCGCCAGATCGCCTTCTACGAATTCGAGCGAAAGGTGCATGCCGAGCGTCGCAACGGCGAACTGACATCCGACAGGCTCGGCCAGTTCTGGCTGGAAGTGCAGGCCGAAAGCCTCGGCCCGGCGATCAAGCTGCGCGAGGGTTACGAGGTGTTCTGGACCTACATCCCGCACTTCATCCATTCGCCGTTCTACGTCTATGCCTATGCCTTCGGCGACTGCCTGGTGAACTCGCTCTACGCCGTCTACCAGAATGCCGAGCGCGGTTTTCAGGACAAGTATTTCGAGATGCTACGCGCCGGCGGCACCAAGCATCATTCGCAGCTTCTGGCGCCCTTCGGCCTCGACGCCACCGACCCTGCCTTCTGGCAGATCGGGCTCGGTGTCATCAGCGGCCTGATCGATGAACTGGAAACGCTCGACGGCTGAGACGCCTCTCGCCTGCAAAGAACAGTTTAGCCGCAATGCATGTTGGGACGGCACTGTTCTTTCGCTAAATATTTGTTCTTGAAGAACTCTAGGCGGAAGTTTTTCCCATAGCTTTCCACAAGCTCTATGATAGCCTTCGCCGCAAGCTCAGCCGGAGCCTACGCGGATCGGCGAGGGAAGATCTCAGCCGGCCGTGACGCTCAGGCGAACGCGACAACGGCCGTTGGCCATGGGCTTGAGAAGCCGATCGCCGACAGCTCGAACCGAAGCCGGCTGTTCTGCGAACCCGCGGAACCTTCACCGAGTAGTCCATCGCCGAAGGTCATGACCCACGGCAGACGGATCTGACTGGAGAGAGACAATGGGCACTTTTTTCTACGTGATCCTGGCGTTCCTTGTAGGCGTTTTGGTTGGCTGGTTCATCTGGGGTCGCCTGCGTGGTGAGCTCGACGGTTTGCGCGGCGACCTCGACCGCACCCGCGGCGAGCGCGACAAGCTGCGTGCCGACAGCGACCGCCTGACCGGCGAACTCAATGCATGCGGCAAGACCCGCGCCGACCTCGAGCGCCAGTTGCGCGACGCGCAGACGGGTGGAGCAAAGGCCGCCAGTCAGCCGCCGGCCGCCCTGATGTCAACGCCGGCGGCCGCCAAATCCGCTCCGACAGCGGCCAAGGCCGCGCCTGCCAAACCAGCAGCCAAGGCTGCACCGGCGAAAGCCACCGCCACCAAGTCGGCTGCACCGAAGCCCGCCGCCGCCAAACCCGCGGCCTCCGCCGCTTCCTCGGCAAAGAGTTCGGCCGCGCCCAAGCCGGCAGCCGCCAAGAAGGCCGCACCGGCGGCAGCCAAGCCTGCGGCTGGCAAATCAGACAATCTGCGCCGGCTGATCGGTATCGGCCCGGTCAACGAGAAGCTGCTCAAGGCGCAGGGCGTCACCACCTTCGCCCAGATCGCCGCCTGGACCGCAGCCGACATCAAGCGGATCGAGGACGTGATGAATTTCGACGGCCGCATCGCCCGCGAACGCTGGATCGACCAAGCCAGGCTGCTCGCCGCCGGCGACGAGAAGGAATTCGCCAAGCAGTTTCCGACAGCCGGAACCGCCAGCAACACCTGAGCGCCAGAGTCAGATCATCAAGCCGGCGGGGTCACAGGCCTCGCCGATTTCTTTTTTTGGCAGGCAAGGCCGCCACGAGGTCGGCTTTGAGGGGCAAGGTGCCGTTCCCTCGATTGCACGCGAGCGGCCCCCCATATAGAGCGATCGACGGCTTCATCGATCCCGGTCCCCATGTCCCTGCCCGCCGCCATTTTCCGCAACGACGAAAGCGCGCGTCAGCTCGTGTTCGACCGGCCGGCCGATATCATCGTCGCGCATGAGGCCAGGGATTTCGGGCCGGCGCTGGAAGCGGCACAGGCCGCGCACGACGCCGGCAAATGGCTGGCCGGCTATTTCTCCTACGAGGCCGGTTATCTGCTCGAAGCGAAACTCGTTCCCTTGCTGCCGCGGGGACGTCGCGCGCCGCTGATCTGCCTCGGTGTCTTCGATGCTCCGGTCGAAGAAGCGGTGCCGCCGCGCGATGCGGCAACCCCGAACGGCCCGATCTTCGATGCGCGGGCGGCCTGGTCATTCGAGGATTATGAGAAACGCTTCTCGCGGCTGCACCAACACATCAGGCAAGGCGACTGCTACCAGGGCAACCTGACCTTTCCGGTGCAGGCGCAATGGTCCGGCGACCCGCTTGCCGCCTTCGATGCGCTGACCGAACGCCAGCCGGTGAAGTACGGCGCACTGGTGGCGCTGGGCGATCCGATCGTGCTGTCGCGCTCGCCCGAACTGTTCTTCGAGATCAATGCGGCTGGGATGATCGAGACGCATCCGATGAAAGGCACGGCCCCGCGCGGCGCGACCAAGACCGAGGACGAGCGGCAGAAAACCTTCCTGCGCAATGACGAGAAGAACCAGGCCGAGAACCGGATGATCGTCGATCTCCTGCGCAACGACATCTCGCTGATCAGCGAGGTCGGCACGCTGGAAGTGCCGGAACTGTTCCGCATCGAGAGCTACCCGACCGTCCACCAGATGGTGAGCGACGTCAGGGCGAAGCTGCTGCCGGGCCTTACCATCCGCCAGGTGTTTGCAGCACTGTTTCCCTGCGGCTCGATCACCGGCGCACCGAAGATCCGCGCCATGGAGATCCTGCACGACCTGGAGGGCACGCCGCGCGACGTCTATTGCGGCGCCATCGGCTGGATCGCACCCGGGGGCACGATGCGCTTTTCCGTGGCGATCCGCACCATCTCGCTCTTTGCCAGCGGCGAGGCCGTCTACAATGTCGGCGGCGGCATCGTCTTCGATTCGACGCCTGAGGAGGAGTATCAGGAGTGTCTGCTCAAAGCCCGCTTCGCGACGGGGACACCGCCGATTTCGAGCTGATCGAGACCATGCGCTGGCAGCCCGAGACGGGCTTCGTGCGCTTCGATCGCCACCTTGCGCGCCTCTATGGCTCGGCGGCGGAGCTTGGCTTTGCCTGCGATCCACAGAAGATAGGCGCCGTGCTGGGCAAGGCGGTCGACGGCGCCCGAACCGCCATGCGCACGCGGCTCGCCTTGGCGCGCAACGGCGACGCGACGGCCTCGGCACAGCCCTACGAACCGCTCGCCGCCGACAAGGTCTGGATATTGCGGCTGGCGCGGACACGGCTCGATTCGCAAAACACGCTGCTGCGCCACAAGACCAGCCGGCGCCAGCTCTACACCCATGCCCGTTCCGAGTATCTCGTCACCCAGGCCGACGAAGTGCTGCTGGCCAATGAGCGCGGCGAAATCTGCGAAGGGACCATCACCAATGTCTTCGCCGATTTCGGCGAGGGCGTGCTGGCAACGCCACGGCTCGATTGCGGCCTGCTGCCTGGCGTATTGCGCGCCGAGCTTCTGGATGAAGGCCGGGCGGGAGAAGCGATCTACAGCTACGACGACCTGAAGTCGGCCAAGGCACTCTTCGTCGGCAATTCGCTGCGCGGCCTGGTTCCCGCAAAGTTGGTATGACTAGGAGAACGCCATGTTCGTCGTTTCGCTGAACTACAAGGTGGCCCTGACCGAGATCGACCGACTGCAGGCAGCGCATGTCGAATGGCTGAAGGTCTGCTACGCGGAGGGCATCTTCATCGCTTCCGGGCCGAAGAAACCGCGGACCGGCGGCATCATCATCGCGCAATGCCCACGCGAGATCCTCGACGCCAGGCTGGCGGCCGACCCCTTCGCCAAGGCGGGCGCCGCGGACTACGAGGTCACCGAATTCCTGGCCAGGATGACCGCCGCCGGTCTTGACGCTTTCAAGGAAGCATGAGCTTGGTCGAGGCCCTGCCCACCCACACCCCTTATGACGGCTCGTCGAAGCTGTTCAACATCGGGCTGAAGCCGCTCGACCCGGCAAACTGGATCGAGGTCGACGGCTATCTCCTGCCCTATCTCGCCGAGAAGCGCCGGCTTTATGCCGAAATCCCCGAACGGGTTTTCGTCGAGGAGGACGGCACCAGGGAAGCCCAGCAGGAAGTGCTCGACTTGCTCGGCGCGTCTCTACCGGAGCGATTTCCGCACACCCATCGTCGCACCGATGTGGGCGTCGAGATCGAGGGCGCCGCGAACCACCCTGCCTTGCCTCCGGGTCTTGCCGACGCGCCACTGGTCGCGGCCTCGCTGCTGGTCCAGGAAGACCTGATCCTGATGCGCCGCGACGACAGCGGCTGGCGGCTCGCCGCCGGCTCGCTGTGCTTTCCCTCGTCCTGGTCACTGCTCGAAAAATTCGGCAAGCCCCTGCAGCAGATTCACGAGCCCGTGCCGGGCTTCGGTCCCGGAACGCGTCCCGCCGAATTGATCAACCGCATGTTCGACGGCCTGCAGGGACAGGCGGTCGAGCGCTTCAACTGGTCGATCCAGGCCGACAATGTGCTCTACCATCCGCTGTCCAACGTCGAGCGCATCGACCGTGCCACCAACCGGCCGACGCGCTTCCCCGACGGTGATGTCAAGGCGCATGCCTTCATCCGAGTCGAACGGCAGACGCTGCGCAAGCTGCCGTCCTCGCGCGACATCCTGTTCACCATCCGCATCCATCTCGATCCGCTCGCCGTGCTGGCGCGGCACCCGGACAGGGCGACGCTGGCACTGTCCTTTGCCGCCCAGCTCGAGGCGCTCGATCTCGATCAGCTCGACTACAAGGGCCTGACATCCGACCGCGACGGGCTGATCATGGTCCTTAACCACATGGCCAGGGACGGCTAGCCACGGGTTGGCGCTTTTCGCTGGTTTATGACAATGATCTGTGATGTAGCGCATGACCGTCGGGTGAAAATGCCCGGGTTTTGCGGGTGTTTGCCCGGCTTTTGCATGTGCCTGAAGGAGTGCTCGATAAAATGGCGAATGAAAACTGGCCCGTTTACGGTGAGATCACCGGCCCGGTGGTGATGATCGGCTTCGGCTCGATCGGACGGGGGACGCTGCCGCTCATCGAACGCCATTTCAAGTTCGACAAGTCGCGCATGACGGTCCTCGACCCACGCGACACCGATCGCACGCTGCTCGACGAGCGCGGCATCGCCTTCGTCCAGGAAGCGGTGACCGAGAAGAACTACAAGAAGCTTCTGACGCCGCTCTTGACCAATGGCGGCGGCCAGGGCTTTTGCGTCAACCTGTCGGTCGACACGGGCTCGGTCGATCTGATGCGTCTCTGCCGCAAGCTCGGCGTGCTTTACATCGACACCGTCGTCGAGCCGTGGCTCGGCTTCTATTTCGACGCCAAGGCCGACAATGCCAGCCGCACCAACTATGCGCTGCGCGAGGCGATGATCAAGGAAAAGCACGACAAGCCCGGCGGCGCCACCGCCGTCTCCACCTGCGGCGCCAATCCCGGTATGGTCTCGTGGTTCGTCAAGCAGGCGCTGGTCAACCTCGCCACCGATCTTGGCCTTGAGTTCTCGGAGCCGGCGCAGGAAGACCGCGAGGGCTGGGCCAAGCTGATGAAAAAGGCCGGCGTCAAGGGCATCCACATCGCCGAGCGCGACACCCAGCGCACCAAGAAGCCGAAGCCGATGGATGTGTTCTGGAACACCTGGTCGGTCGAGGGCTTCATCTCCGAGGGCTTGCAGCCGGCCGAACTCGGCTGGGGCACGCATGAGAAGTGGATGCCGAAGAACGCCAAGAAGCACAAGCACGGCTCCAAGGCCGCGATCTACCTGGAGCAGCCCGGCGCCAACACGCGCGTTCGCTCGTGGTGCCCGACGCCGGGAGCGCAATACGGCCTGCTGGTGACGCATAACGAGTCGATCTCGATCGCCGACTTCTTCACCGTTCGCTCGAAGAAGGGCAAGGTGCAGTACCGGCCGACCTGCCATTACGCCTACCATCCCTGCAACGATGCGATCCTGTCGCTGGACGAGATGTTCGGCGCCGCCGGCAAGCCTCAGCCGGTGCACCACGTGCTCGACGAGAACGAACTGGTCGACGGCGTCGACGAACTCGGTGTCCTGCTCTACGGCCACGACAAGAACGCCTACTGGTTTGGCTCGCACCTGTCGCTGGGCGAGGCGCGCAACCTGGCGCCCTATCAGAACGCCACCGGCCTTCAGGTCACCTCGGCGGTTCTGGCCGGCATGGTCTGGGCATTGGAAAATCCCGATGCCGGCATCGTCGAGGCCGACGAGATGGACTACAAGCGCTGCCTGGAAGTCCAGTCGCCCTATCTCGGACCGGTCGAAGGCCATTACACCGACTGGACGCCGCTCGACCGACGCCCGGGCCTCTTCCCGGAGGACCTCGACCGCAGCGATCCGTGGCAATTCCGCAACATCCTCGTCCGATAGCATCCTGCGCACCATGCGCCATTGCCTTGCAATCGCCCGGAAATCGGGCGATTGAAGAGATGCGGCCTGGGGCAGCGCACGTCTTGCGGGACGCACGCCCGTTCCAGCACTTTGGACGTTCGCATCGTGCCTCTCAAAATCGAAACCGATTTTTGGGCCGATGCGTTTGGAGAGGATTTAAGATGACTATTGCGCGCAAAGTTCTTTCGATGGGCGTGGCGGGTTCCTTTGCCATGATCCTCGCCGCCTGCACCACAGGCGGTCCCGAGGCACCGCCGATGGCGGCCACGCCGAAAGGCGTCGAGGGTTCCTGGATTGATGCCAAGGGCACCGGTCTGTCGACCTTCACCGGCGGCAAGTTCACGACCGTCGCCACCGACACCGGCCAGAAGCTGTCCGATGGCAGCTACACGATGACCGGAGCCACATCGGTCGAGATCAACGGGACGTCGCTGATCCGCCAGACGCCGGTCAGCTTCAACTGCCTGCTGATCTCCACCAGCCAGCTGAACTGCACCAGCTCGTCCGGCCAGAACTTCGTGCTGACGCGACGCGTCTGAACGAGCGAACGCTGGACTCATCGAGGATGGCGGCCGATTGGCCGCCGTCCTTTTTTGCGCCTGCAAAGAGTGGCGGCATTTCCGCTTGCGTCAGCCGAAACGCGATGGGAACATGGTCAAAACGCTGGCTGTTATACCCCAGTCAAGCAAGGGCGCTAAACGCCTCTGATCAGCCTACCGGGAGACGAAGATGAAGAAGCTTGCCGCCATTGCCGCCCTGTCCGCATCGACGCTTGGCCTGTCGGCCGGCGCATCCTTTGCCGACTACACATTGAACATTTTGCATTTCAATGACTGGCACAGCCGCATCGAAGGCAACAACAAATATGAGTCGACCTGTTCGGCCGACGAGGAGACCAAGGGCGAATGCATCGGCGGCGCCGGCCGGTTGATCACGGCGATCGCTCAGGAGCGCAAGAAGCTCGAAGGCCAGAACGTGCTGCTGCTCAATGCGGGTGACAGTTTCCAGGGATCGCTGTTCTACACCACCTACAAGGGCACCGTGGAGGAGGAATTCCTCAATCAGATGAAACCCGACGCGGTGACGCTCGGCAACCATGAATTCGACGATGGCGAGAGCGCGCTGGTGCCTTACCTCGACAAGGCGATGTTCCCGATCGTCAGTGCCAATGTCGTGCCCAACGACAAGTCCGGCGCGGCCGGCAAGATCAAGCCGTCGATCGTCGTGGATGTCGGCGGGCAGAAGATCGGCATTGTCGGCGCCGTCACCAACGATACGCCCGAACTCGCCTCGCCCGGTCCCAACATCGCCATTGCGGACGACGTCAAATCGATCACCGCCGAGGTCGAGAAGCTCAAGGCGCAAGGCGTCAACAAGATCATCGCCGTGACCCATATCGGCTATAACAGGGAACGCGACATCATTGCCAAGATCCCGGGCATCGACGTGGTTGTCGGCGGCCACAGCCATACGCTCTTGTCGAACACCGATCCGAAGGCGGCAGGCCCCTACCCGACGATGGTCGACAACCCGGACGGCTACAAGGTGCCGGTGGTGCAGGCGGCCTCCTATTCGAAATATCTCGGCGAGTTCAAGGTGGTGTTCGACGACAATGGCGTCGTCAAATCGGCCAGCGGCGACCCGATCTTTCTCGACAAGTCGATCACACCCGATCCCGCTGTGCTCGCCCGCATCAAGGAACTCGGCGCGCCGATCGAGGCTTTGAAGAACAAGGAAGTGGCCGAGACCACCGACGTCATCGACGGCAGCCGCGAGAATTGCCGCGCCAAGGAATGCGCGATGGGCAACCTCGTCTCCGATGCCATACTCGACCGCGTCAAGGGACAGGGCGTCGAGATCGTCATCTCCAATGGCGGCGGCCTCCGCGCCTCGATCGACAAGGGCACCGTCACCATGGGTGAGGTGCTGACCGTGCTGCCGTTCCAGAACACGCTGGCGACCTTCCAGATTTCGGGCAAGGACCTGGTCGCCGGCCTCGAAAGCGGCCTCAGCCAGATCGAGGACGGCGCCGGGCGCTTCCCGCAGGTGGCGGGCCTCAAATACGCCTTCGACAAATCGGTCGCGCCGAATGCCGGCCGCGTCAAATCCGTCGAGGTCATGGAGAACGGCGCCTGGACGCCGATCAAGCCCGACAAGGACTATCTCGTCGCCACCAACAATTACGTGCGCCAGGGCGGCGACGGCTACAAGGTCTTCGCCGAAAAGGCCAAGAACGCCTACGACTACGGCCCCGGTCTCGAACAGGTCGTGGCCGACTATCTCGGCGCCCACCGGCCCTACACGCCCAAGCTCGACGGCCGCATCACCGAGATCGCCGCGACCGTCGCGGCGGCCCCGGCGGCGGAACCAGCCAAGCCTGCAGAGCCGGCAAAGCCAGCCGAGGCAACTCCGGCCCCCGCGCCGGCGGAACCTGCCAAAACGGCCGAGGCCGCGAAACCGGCTGAACCGGCAAAGCCCGCGGAAGCGGCACCGGCAATGCCTGAACTGCCCGCGAACTCAGGCGATATCGCCAACACGCCGCCGGCCGTATCGACGGAGAATGCACCTGCGCCACCGGCCCCGCCGGCTCCCGCTGCTCCGGCACCTGCACCAGCCGAGCCGGCAAAGCCGGCCGAGGCCGCCCCTGCACCGGCAGCGCCGGCCCCGGCGGAACCTGCCAAGCCGGCAGAGCCGGCAAAGCCCGCTGAAGCCGCACCAGCAACGGGCAGCCATGTCATCGTTACCGGCGACACCTATTGGGATCTGGCCAAGAAGGCCTATGGCGACGCCACCAAGTGGAAACTCATCTACGAGGCCAACAAGGGTCAAAGGCCGCATCGGCTGATGCCCGGCGCGACGCTGACCATCCCGGCGAAGTAACCTCACTTCGCCTCTTCCATCCAACACCCGCCTGGGAAACCGGGCGGGTGTTCTGTTTTCAGCTGGACACGCGTTAAGGTGCGGCCAGACGCGGCATTGAAAGCCCGTGCAGGATGATTAGGTTCGCGCCTCCTGGAGGACCGCTATGACGTTCACAACCGCTGTCGATCCCAAAGCCGCGAAGGCCCTCGGCCCACTGCCGGCCGGGCATCCGCCGGTCAAGACCGGCAAGATCGGTGTCATGCTGATCAATCTCGGCACGCCTGACGGCACCGACTTCAAGCCGATGTGGCGGTATCTCAGGGAATTCCTGTCCGATCCGCGCGTCATCGAACTCAACAGGGCGATCTGGTATCCGATCCTCTACGGCCTGGTGCTTACATCGCGGCCGAAGAAGTCCGGCGCCAACTATGCCCGGATATGGAACCAGGAAAAGAACGAGTCGCCGCTGCGCACCTACACCCGCGCGCAGGGCGAAAAGCTGGCCGAGGCGTTGCGCGACCTGCCCGATGTCGTCGTCGACTGGGCGATGCGCTACGGCAATCCTTCGACCGCGAGTGTCGCCGAAAGGCTGGTCGCGCAGGGCTGCGATCGTTTTCTTTCGTTTCCGCTCTACCCGCAATACTCCGCGACGACGACGGCCACCGCCAATGACCAGCTGTTTCGCGCCTTGATGAAGATGCGCGCGGCCCCTGCCATCCGCAGCGTGCCGCCTTACTATGACGAGCCCGTCTATATCGAGGCGCTGGCGCGTTCGATCGAGCAGAATATCGCGACGCTGGATTTCGAGCCTGAAGTGGTCATCGCCTCATACCACGGCATCCCAAGACCCTATTTCGAAAAAGGCGATCCCTACCATTGCCACTGTCTCAAGACGACCCGGCTGTTGCGCGACAGGCTCGGCTGGGACGAGAAGAAGCTGATCACCACCTTCCAGTCCCGCTTCGGCGCCCAGGAATGGCTGCAGCCCTACACCGACAAGACGGTGGAGAAACTCGGCAAGGACGGCGTCAAATCCATCGCCATCGTCAATCCCGGCTTTTCCGTCGACTGCATCGAGACGCTGGACGAAATCGGCCGGGAAGCGGCCGAGACCTTCCATCATGCCGGCGGCAAGAACTTCGCTCACATCCCTTGCCTCAACGACAGCGTCGAAGGCATGGCGGTGATCGAGGCGATGGTGCGACGCGAACTGTCCGGCTGGGTCTAGGAGAAATTCCAGGAAAAGTGTGAAACGGTCTTCCCGGGAAAAGCGCATAGCGCTTTCCCTTGGGAATTTCGTCAACCAGAGAGTTGGAGCGGCTCGCCGCTCTGACACCGGAACAAGGGCCACTCCGGGGCGTTGAGCAGTTCCTCCGGAGAATTCGATGCCCCGCAAACTCGACCTCAGAACTGGCCGGCCCGTCTGGTCCGCCTATCGGGCACCTGCCGTGCCGACGGACAGGTTGACCCGCGACGTCAAGACCGACGTCCTGATCATCGGCATGGGCATCAGCGGCGCCATGACGGCCGAGGCGCTGACGGCGGACGGTCATCAGCTAATCTGCATCGACCGGCGTGGTCCGCTGAAAGGCTCGACCGCGGCGACCACGGCGCTGGTCCAGTTCGAAATCGACCAACCGCTTTCCGTGCTCTCGGAGATGATCGGCAGGATCAAGGCACAACAGGCCTGGCGCCGCTCGCGGCTCGCCGTTTCCAACCTGGCCGGCCGCATCGAATATCTCGCAATCGACTGTCGCCTGCGCCGCACCCCGTCGCTCTATCTGGCCGGCACGCTGCTCGGACCGTCGGAACTGCGTGAGGAAGCCGAAGCGCGGCGACATGCGGGCATTGCGGCCGCCTATCTGACGTCGCAGCCGCTGGCGCAGACATTCGGCATAGACCGCGGCGGCGCCATCCTCAGCCATGGCAACATCGCGCTCGACCCGCGCAAGCTGACGGCCGGCTTGCTGCTCAAGGCGCTGGAGCGCAAGGCACGGCTTTACGCTCCCGCCGAAGCGACGGCGATCGAGGACAATGCCGATGAGGTGGTCGTGACGACAAACGACGGCCCGACCATCACCGCACGGCATGTTGTCCTGGCCACCGGCTACGAACTGGTCGACATCGTGCCGGCGGCCGCCCACCGGATCATCTCGACCTGGGCGATCGCGACACGCCCGCAGCCGCGAAAACTCTGGCCGGGTCCGTCGTTCATCTGGGAGGCGTCGGATCCGTATCTCTACATGCGCTCTACGGCCGACGGCAGGGTCATCTGCGGCGGCGAGGACGAGGATTTTGTCGACGAGACGCGGCGCGACGGACTGATCGCCGACAAGAGTGCCCGCATTGCCGACAAGCTGGGCCGGCTGTTCCCCCGTCTCGACGTCAGGCCCGAATTCGCCTGGACCGGCTCGTTCGGCACAACCAGCACCGGCCTGCCCTATATCGGCGCCGTCCCCCGGCATCCGCGCATCCATGCAGTCATGGGTTACGGCGGCAATGGCATCACCTTCTCGCGCATCGCTTCCGAAATTATTTCGGCTTCGATCAAAGGGATGACCGACATCGATGCGGAACTCTTCGCCTTCAACCGCTGAGTGCAGAGCAACAAACAATCCTTCATCACCTGATTGTAACGTTCCTGAAACACACTTAAGTCTTTGATGAAGTCGGCTGCGCGGGAATGGCTCTCGCGGCCCGCTTCTGAGGGAGAGCCAAATGGATTTCAGTGGTTTCGATATTGCGGTCGTTGTTCTTGTCGCGCTTGTCGTGCTGGTGCTGTTCAAAGGCATCAAGACAGTTCCCCAAGGCTACAACTATACGGTCGAACGTTTTGGTCGTTACACCAAGACACTGAGCCCCGGCCTCAACATCATCACGCCGTTCGTCGACCGCATCGGCGCCAAGATGAACATGATGGAGCAGGTGCTCGACGTTCCGAGCCAGGAAATCATCACCCGCGACAACGCCATCGTCGGTGTCGACGGCATCGCCTTCTACCAGATCCTCAATGCGGCGCAGGCCGCCTACCAGGTTGCCGGCCTGCAGAACGCCATCCTCAACCTGACGATGACCAACATCCGTACCGTCATGGGCTCGATGGACCTCGACGAGCTGTTGTCCAACCGCGACGCCATCAACGAGCGCCTGCTGCGCGTCGTCGACGAGGCGGCGCATCCGTGGGGCATCAAGATCACCCGCGTCGAGATCAAGGACATCAACCCGCCGGCCAACCTCATCGAATCGATGGGTCGCCAGATGACCGCCGAACGTAACAAGCGCGCCCAGATCCTGGCCGCCGAAGGCCTCAAGCAGTCGCAGATCCTCGAGGCCGAGGGCCGCAAGGAGGCCGCCTTCCGCGACGCCGAGGCGCGCGAGCGCTCGGCCGAGGCCGAGGCCCGCGCCACCCAGGTGGTGTCGGAAGCGATTTCCAAGGGCGACGTGCAGGCGCTGAACTACTTCGTCGCGCAGAAATACACCGAGGCGCTGGGCAAGATCGGCACGGCCACCAACAGCAAGATCGTGCTGATGCCTTTCGAGGCGTCGTCGCTGATCGGCTCGCTCGGCGGCATCGGCGAGATCGCCAAGGAAGTCTTCCGCAGCGAGGGCACGACCGGCGCGCAAAGGCAGGCCGCGCGCCCGCCAGTTGTGCGCCCGAGCGACAACTGAGTCCGCAGGAGCTCACTCCCATGTTCGATCGCATCATTTCCGAACTCGGTCCGTGGAACTGGATGGTTCTGGGCTTCGTGCTGCTGGTGGTGGAGGTCATCGCGCCGGGCTTCTTCATGCTGTGGATCGGCATCGCCGCGCTCATCATCGGCGCGGTGTCGCTGCTGATCTGGGATGCGGCGATCTGGAGCTGGCAGGTCCAGGTCCTCGCCTTCCTGGCACTGTCGCTGGTTTCAGCCTTCGTCGGCAAGAAACTCATGGGCGGACGCGACCAGCCGACCGACCAGCCGCTGCTCAACCGGCGCGGCGCCCAGATGGTCGGCCGCATGGCGACGCTTGCCGAGCCGATCAAGGACGGCCGCGGCCGCATCAAGCTCGGCGACACGCTATGGCGCGTCTCCGGCCCGGACCTGCCCGCCGGCACGCAGGTGCGCGTGACAAGTGCCGCCGACACGGACCTGGAACTGACGGTGGAGCGCGTCTGAGTTTCCAGACGGCGCCGGTGCGAAAGATGTTTTGAGATCCAGGACAGGCCGAGCCGGAGTCGAAGACGGGCGCGAAGCGACCAAACAAGGCGGGTTCCGAGAACCGGAGCGGAGCGTACTTAAGTACTTGAGCACCGGCCTAACCCGGCCGTAGCCTTAGTAGCGACGATCCCTCATGAGTGCTTCGGCCGGCGAAGGCCGGAAGCGCAGGTATCAGCCGTTTGCAACCGGCCTCACCTGAATATTGGCATGCCTAGGCAGCGCCGATGCGCAGCAGGTCGTGGAAATGCACCACGCCCAGCGGCATGTTGTTCCTGGTCACCACCAGCGCGCCGATATTGTGCTCGTTGAGCAGCGCGATCGCCGTGCCGGCCAGCGTCTGCGGGTCGACTGTCTTGGGCGTGCGGGTCATCACCTCGTCGACGATGACGTCGGCGAGGTTGCGGTGCAGGTTGCGCGCGACATCGCCGTCGGTGATGATCCCCGCCAGTTCTCCATTGGCGTCGACGATCAGCACGCAGCCGACCTTCTTCTGCGACAGCGTCATTACCGCTTCCGGCATCTTGGTGCCGAGCACAGCCAGCGGCATCTGGTCGCCGACCCGCATGATCTCGGAGACCATGGTCAGATTGGCGCCGAGCTGGCCACCGGGATGGAAGGTGCGGAAATGGTCTGGCGTGAAACCCCGCGCCTCGAGCAGCGCGATCGCCAGGGCGTCGCCGATGACCAGCTGCAGCAGCGTCGACGTCGTCGGCGCCAGCCCGTGCGGACAGGCCTCCGGGGTGCGCGGCAAAAGCAGCACGACGTCGGCGGCGCGCGCCAGCGCCGATGTCTCGCCTGACGTGACGGCGATGAGCGGAATGGAAAAACGCCTGGAATAAGCGACGATGCCGAGCAGTTCCTTGCTTTCGCCCGACCATGAGATGGCAATGATGGCGTCGTCCTTGGCGATCATGCCGAGATCGCCATGGTTGGCCTCGACGGGATGGACGAAGAAGGCCGGCGTGCCGGTCGAAGCCAGCGTCGCCGCGATCTTCGAGCCGATATGGCCGCTTTTGCCGACGCCGGTGACGATCAGCCGGCCTTCGATCTTCGAAATCATGCCGACGGCCTGCGCGAAAGGCGCGGCCAGCCCGTTCTCGAGCGCCTCGGCAAGGGCGGCGATGCCGGCCTGCTCGGTCGCCACCGTTCTCAGTGCCGAATCGATCGACGCTTGCCTGTCCAGGGGCTTCTTATCGAGGGATCTCGCATGCATGGATGATGCGATTAGCGCGTTGCCGCCCGCCTGTCCAACAGAAATGCCGCTGGCGCCCAGGCGGCGGAGGCTTCGGACAGGTCACGGGATCGGCAAACAGCGGCACTTTAACCGGCCGAACGATCGCCGCCTCAACCCTCCGTTAACCATCCCCATTTACGGTTCGGTAAGTATGGCGCGCACAGCGCCGCGCAAGCAGTGGTGGCGATGTCCGGGGCCCAGCCAGAGAAATCAAGAGGACGACAGGGCAAGGCGGTCTGCGCCTTGTTGCTGGCGACCAGCATGTTTGCCTTGTTGCGCCCGGGGCAGCTTCATGCCCAGGAAACCGAGCTGCGCGGCGAGGTGTCCGAATCGGCGATCCTGTCCGACCAGCAGCGCAAGGCAAAGCAGCTCGCCCTTGCCACCCAGCGCCAGCAGCAGTCGGCCAACTCTGCGCAGGACGATGCGCCGCCGCGCACCTATTTGCCGGCCAGTGCCGGCGCTGTCCCTGACGACACGAACACCGATGCCGCCACCGGCAGCATTTTCGATCCGCCGCAGGCGACCGACGACACGGCCACCGACAATCCGACGTCGCCCAAGCCTCGTCGCCGTCCGTCGAGCGCCGGCCAGAATGCTGCGGACCAGGACAAGACCAAGACGGACCCCAGAGCGACCGGCAAGTCGAAGAAAAAGAAGAAAGCGACCACCGCGACCACGGACACCACTCAGGCCGCGACCGACGATACCGACGGCGCGGACCAGGAAGCGGCCAACCGCCGTGCCCTCACCGTCGACAGCGCCGACAGGCAGAAGCTCGACCCCGGCGCCGAACGCACCGCCGCCATCGAAGGCCAGAACAAGAAGGCCGAGGAGGATCCGTTCCAGCCCACCGGCGTCAAATGGGGTTCCTTCGTCATCCGCCCGTCGATCGAACAGGGCATGACCGCCACCACGAACGGCGATTCGAGCAGTGCCGGCACCTCGGCGCTGCTGTCGGAGACGGCGTTGCGCTTTACCGCCGTCTCCGACTGGCGCGAAAACGCCGCCACCATCGACGGCTATGGCCTGTTCCGCGAGACGGTGTCGGGCTACCGCGTTCACGATGCGCAGGGCCGCATCGAAGGCCAGCTCAATGTCGACCTCGACAACGAGCTGCGCGCCATAGCCAAGCTCGGCTATGAGGCCGTGCCTGAAACGGCGTCCTCGCCCAACGCCATTGCCGGCGTCAGCACCCAGCCGCTGCGGCAGACCATCGACGGCAGCCTCGGCGTCGAAAAGGCCGTCGGCAAGATGCAGTACACGTTGACCGGCGCGGTCTCGCACGACTTCTACGGCGACGCCGAGCTTTCGGACGGCACCACGCTGTCACAGAAGGATCAGGACAACACGCTCTATACGGCGACCCTGCGCACCGGCTACGAAATCTCCCCGGTCCTCACCCCGTTCAGCGAAATCGAGGTCGGCCGCCGGGCCTACGATCAACGCATCGACAATGAAGGCTTCGAGCGGTCCTCGACCCGGCTCGGCGCCCGCGCCGGTCTGCAACTCGATATGGGCGAGAAGCTCTCCGGCGAGTTCTCCGCCGGCTGGCTGAGGGAAGCGATCGACGACAAGAGCCTGGAGGCGATTTCGGGCGCCACCGTCAACGCCGATCTCAAATGGTCGCCGGAACGCGGAACCACGATCGGCCTGACCGGCAAGACCACCGTCGAGACCACCACGACGGCGGGTGAAAGCGGCGATATCCTCTATTCCGGCCGCTTGACGGCCGAACGGCAGATCCGTGCCAACCTTACCGCGAATGCGGCTCTGGGGCTCGACTGGCGCGACTATGTCGGCATCGACGGCCATGACAGGATCCTGAGCGCCGAGACCGGGCTGACCTGGTGGCTGAACCGCTATGCCGGCCTCACCGGCCGGGTCAGAACCGAAAAGCTGACCAGCAACCTGCCCGGCCGCGACTACACCGCCAACAGCATCTACCTCGGCCTGAAGGTGCAGCGCTGAAACACGCCTGCGCAGGGGCGGTCAGCCGCTCGCGCTGGCATGACCCATCCAGTTAAGATACCGCGACTCGCCGATCCGATGGCGTCATCTCGTCGAGAAGCGTGCGGATGACGCCGGCCATGTTCTCCTTCATATCGCTGCGCCACAGCGCGAAGGCGACATTGGCCTCGACAAAACCCTCCGGCGATCCGCAGTCGAAGGTGCGGCCCTGATAGTGATAGCCGTAGAAGGCCTGCTGCTTTTCCAGCTTCAGCATCGCATCGGTGAGCTGGATTTCGTTGCCGGCGCCCTTTTCCTGGTCCTCGAGGATGTTGAATATCTCGGGCTGCAGGATGTAGCGGCCATTGATGTAGAGATTGGACGGCGCCGTGCCTGTCTTCGGCTTCTCCACCATCTCGGTGATGCGGAAGCCGTGATGCGTATCCTCGCCACGGCCGACAATGCCGTATTTGTGAGCCTCCGCCGGATCGCATTCCTGCACGGCAATGATGTTGTTGCCGGTTTCCTCGTAGAGCTCGACCATCGATTTCATGCAGCTCTTTTCCGACTGCATGATCATGTCGGGTAAGAGCAGCGCGAACGGCTCGTCGCCGACCAGTTCGCGCGCGCACCAGACGGCATGGCCGAGTCCCATCGGCACCTGCTGGCGCGTGAAGCTGGTCTGCCCCGGCGCCGGCTGCAACCGCTGCAGGCGGGCAAGCTGCTCGTCCTTGCCGCGCTGGGCGAGCGTGTCATAGAGCTCGAACTGGATATCGAAATGGTCCTCGATGACCGCCTTGTTGCGGCCGGTCACGAAGATGAAATGCTCGATGCCCGCCTCGCGCGCCTCGTCCACCACATACTGGATGACTGGCCGGTCGACGACTGTCAGCATTTCCTTGGGAACAGCCTTGGTGGCCGGGAGGAACCGCGTGCCGAGACCGGCGACCGGGAAAACTGCCTTGCGAACTCTCTTCATGCTTTCAATTATCCGTTTGCTGGCCGGCTTCGCAATCCCTGTCCCGCGACATTTTCACGCCGGAATTGAAGATTAGTGGGAGCGGGTGAGGGAAATTTCCACCGGTTAAAGCATCGAGGTGTCTTTTCGTTCCAGGAGACACCTATGGTAAACTAATTCCTAACCCGGTTCGGCGATGAATGGTCTTTCCTGAGACAGAGAAGGAGGAAAACATGTCCGTTCGCAATGCCGCAAAACGTTTCACCAGCGTCATGACGGCCGCCAGCCTCTCGCTCGCTCTGTTGATGCCTGCCGGACCCGCTTTCGCCGACGCCGGTTTCCGCCAATGGGTCGCCGGCTTCCGCGCCACCGCCGTGGCCGGCGGCGTTTCCGGCGCTGTCTACGACCAGGCTTTCCGGGACATCAAGGAGCCTGATCCGGTGGTGCTGGAGAAGGCACGCACACAGCCCGAATTCACGGCACCCGCCTGGGACTATTTCGACAACCGCGTCCACGACCAGTCCGTCGCCGTCGGGCAGCAGATGGCGAAGAAGTGGAAGCCGTGGCTGGACAGGATCGAGGCGCGGTTCGGCGTCGACCGCTACATTCTGCTCGCCATCTGGTCGATGGAATCTAACTATGGCGAGATCCTCAAGCGCGACGACATCATGCGCAACGTCATCCGGTCGCTGGCGACGCTGGGCTATGGCGATCCGAAGCGGTCGAAATATGCCGGCACCCAGCTGGTCGCAGCCCTGAAGATCCTGCAGACCGGCGACATCGATGAAAGCCATCTGATGGGCTCCTGGGCCGGCGCCATGGGCCAGACCCAGTTCATCCCCACCAGCTACCAGCACTATGCCGTCGACATGGACGGCAACGGCAAGCGCGACATCTGGAATTCCATCCCCGATGCCCTGGCGACATCAGCCAATCTGTTGAAGAAGAATGGCTGGCAGGCCGGCAAGACCTGGGGCTACGAAGTCACCATACCGGCCGGCAAGCTGCCGGGCGGAGCGAAGTCGCTGGCGCAATGGCAGGCGCTTGGCGTCGTCAGGGCCAGCGGCAAGCCGTTCAAGAACCTTACCGACAAGGCGACGCTGAAAGTGCCTGACGGCCGCGGCGGGCCAGCCTTCCTGATGATCCGGAATTTCTCGGTCATCAAGGCCTACAACAACGCCGACAAATATGCCCTGGCCGTTGGCCTTCTTGCCGACGAGATCGCCGGTGGCAACGGCCTTGTCCAGGACTGGAAGCGACCCTTCACCAAGCTCACCTTCGAGGAACGGCAGGAGCTGCAGAAGCGGCTTTCGCAGCACGGCCTTTACGACGGCAAGTTCGACGGCAAGATCGGTGACGGCTCCAAGACCGCCATCATGGCCTATCAGGCAAAGGTCGGCTTGAGCCAGGACGGCTACCCGAGCATGGAAGTGCTCAAATGGCTCAGGCAAAAATAGAGCCGGCCACGGCGCCGCGCGTATTTTGGGGCGCGCATATCAGGCGCCATGGCACTTTGAACTTGCGCCCGGCCGCAAAACCGGCTCCGGTTTGCCGGACCAGGCGCAAGGGGATGGAGGAGTGATTGGTTTCGGCCGCGCGTATCGCGATCCTTGCTCGTCGCACGCCGATCCTTTTTCTGGCGATCATCCTGTTGGCGATCGGCGCCGCCGGCGCCTTCCATGTGCCGGCCATGGCGCAGGAGCAGCCGCAGCAAGATCGTGGATGGTCGTTGCGTGACCTTCTGTTTCCGCGCCGCAGCGAGCGGGTCGAGCCGCCGCTCGACATCCAGAAGGCAAGACCGAAGGCCAAGGCGAAAAAGCGCGCCCCGCGTCCGCCCGCGGAGCCTGAAACCCCCGCGGTCGAAAAGGCGCCGGACGCCCGCACCGTGCTGGTGGTCGGCGACTTCATGGCGACAGGTCTTGCCGAGGGCCTGGACACCGCCTTCGCCGACAATCCAAGCGTCAGGATCGTCGTGCGCAGCAATGGCTCGTCGGGCTTCGTGCGCGATGATTTCTACAACTGGCCCGAACAGATCAAATCGCTGATCGAGACCGAGAAACCGGCCGCGGTGGTCGTCATGCTGGGCTCCAACGACCGCCAGCAGATGAAGGTGGGTGACGTGCGCGAGCAGCCCCGGTCCGAGAACTGGACCAAGGAATACGAGCGCCGCACCGACGAACTCGGCAAGGCCATTGCCACCGCCAAGGTGCCTTTCCTGTGGGTCGGCATGCCGGCCTTCCGGGTGCCGAAGATGACCTCCGACATGCTGGCCTTCAACGACATTTACCATCAGGCCGCCGAAAACCATGGCGGCGAATTCGTCGATGTCTGGGATGGTTTCGTCGACGAGAACGGCGCCTTCGTCACCAACGGCCCCGACATGAACGGCCAGCCGGTGCGGCTGCGGGCCGATGACGGCATAAACGTCTCCAAGGCCGGCAAGCGCAAGCTCGCCTTCTACACCGAAAAGCCGCTGGCCAAGATCCTGGGCCTCGCCGCGCCGGGCAGCGTGGCCCCGGCGACGGCACCGGCCGGCGCGCCCGTCGAGGCACCGGCGCCGGCCGCGGCACCCATTGTCATCGACCGCACCGCACCCATGCTGCTCAGCGACCCGGCGCTCGACGGCGGCACCGAGCTGCTCGGCGCCGCCCCGCCGGCAAACGCCAATCCGGCTCTTCCCGGGGAGCGACTGGTGATCGAAGGCAAGGCGCCGGAGGCCGCGCCCGGCCGCGCCGACGATTTCTCCTGGCCGCCGAAGGCAGAGCCGCCAGCGACAGCCGCGGCGACCGACACGACGACGGCGATCACCCCTTAATCACGCAGGACTCTTGAGATCGTCCCGCAACTCAGCGGGGCAATACGCTCGTCCCCATCAGCGCTTCATCGATCGAGCGCGCCGCCTGGCGTCCTTCGCGGATCGCCCAGACGACCAGCGACTGGCCACGGCGCACGTCGCCCGCCGCGTAGAGCCGGTCGACGCTGGTCTTGTAGTCGCGGTCATCGGCCTCGACATTCCGCGAGCGGCGGCTGTCGGTGACGATCTTCATCTCGCCCTCGAGTTCCTTCGCCACGCCCACCATCGCCGGTCCGGCAAAGCCGATGGCGATGAAGGCGAGATCGGCGCGGATGACGAATTCGGTGCCGGCGATCGGCTTGCGCTTGTCGTCGACCTCGCAGCATTTGACGCCGGTCAGTTGGCCGTCCTCGCCGATGAACTCGAGCGTCGCCACCTGGAATTCGCGCTCCGCACCCTCGGCCTGCGAGGACGAGGTGCGCATCTTGGTCGCCCAGTAGGGCCAGACCGCGAGCTTGTCTTCCTTCTCGGGCGGCTGCGGGCGGATGTCGAGCTGGGTGACGCGCACCGCGCCCTGGCGGAAGGCGGTGCCGACGCAGTCGGAGGCGGTATCGCCGCCGCCGACGACGACGACATGCTGCCCGCCGGCGATGATCGGGTGCGACGGCCACGCCACCGACTGGATCGGCTCGCCCCCGACGCGGCGGTTCTGTTGCACCAGATAGGGCATGGCATCATGCACACCGCCGAGATCGTCGCCCGGAATGTTGGCCGCACGCGGTGTTTCCGAGCCGCCGCAATAGAGCACCGCATCATGTTCGGCGAGCAGTTCGGCGACGGGCTTGTCGACACCGACATTGACGCCGCAATGGAAGGTCACGCCCTCGCCCTGCATCTGTTCGATGCGCCGGTCGATATAGTGCTTCTCGATCTTGAAGTCGGGAATGCCGTAGCGCATCAGCCCGCCCGGGCGGCTCTCGCGCTCATAGACATGGACGTCGTGGCCGGCGCGACCGAGCTGCTGTGCGGCGGCCATGCCGGCAGGGCCGGAGCCGATGATGGCGACCCGCTTGCCGGTCTTCTTCTCCGGCGGATAGGGCCTGATATGGCCGGTCTCGTAAGCCTTGTCGGCTATCGCCTGTTCCACCGTCTTGATGGCGACCGGAATGTCCTCGAGGTTCAGCGTGCAGGCTTCCTCGCAAGGGGCGGGGCAGATGCGGCCGGTGAACTCCGGGAAATTGTTGGTCGAGTGCAGGTTGCGGATCGCGTTGTCCCAGTCCCTGTTGTAGACGAGGTCGTTCCAGTCCGGGATCTGGTTGTGGATCGGACAGCCCGTCGGCCCGTGACAGAACGGGATGCCGCAATCCATGCAGCGCGCGGCCTGTTTCTCGACCTCCTTGTCCGACATCGGCAGCGTGAACTCGCGGAAGTGCCGGATTCGGTCGGAGGCCGGCTGGTACTTGTGCACCTGCCGGTCGATTTCGAGAAAGCCTGTCACCTTGCCCATAGTCCAGTTCCTGCTGTCCAGATGGTGCGGTTTTCGCCGCACCCGTTAACCTCTTGAGGCAGCCATGGCAACCTTGCGCCAGAGGTCAAACTGTCGATGAAGGGGGCCGGGAAGCCTGGGCTCCCCGGCAATTCTCGCAAATCTATTCGGCCGCGACGCCCATGCGCATGCGTTCCATCTCGATCAGCGCGCGGCGGTATTCGACCGGCATGATCTTGCGGAATTTCGGCCGGAACGTCGCCCAGTCGTCGAGGATCTCGCGGCCGCGCACCGACCCCGTATAGTGCACATGGTTCGAGATCAGCTGGTAGAGGCGTTCCTCGTCATGGCTGGTCATGTCGCCGGACACGTCGACGCGACCCTTGTGGTCGAGGTCGCCGCCATGGTGCAGCAGCCTTTCCATCAGGTCGTCTTCTTCCGGCACCGGCTCCAGTTCGACCATGGCCATGTTGCAGCGCTCGGCGAAATCGCCCGCCTCGTCCAGCACATAGGCGACGCCGCCCGACATGCCGGCGGCGAAGTTGCGGCCGGTCTTGCCGATGACGACGACGACACCGCCGGTCATGTATTCGCAGCCATGGTCGCCGACGCCTTCAACGACGGCGGCGACGCCCGAATTGCGCACCGCGAAACGCTCGCCGGCGACACCGGCGAAATAGGCTTCACCCTCGGTCGCGCCATAAAGCACCGTGTTGCCGACGATGATGGAGTCCGCCGCCACGATCCTGGCCTCTTCTGGCGGCCGGATGACGATGCGCCCGCCCGACAGGCCCTTGCCGACATAGTCGTTGCCGGCGCCGACGAGTTCGAACGAGACGCCGCGCGCCAGGAAGGCGCCGAAGGACTGGCCGGCTGTGCCGGTCAGTCTCACCTGGATCGTGTCCTCGCGCAGCCCCTTGTGCTTGAAGCGCTTGGCGACTTCGCCCGACAGCATTGCGCCGGTGGAACGGTCGACATTGCGGATATCGACCTCGATCTTGACCGGTTGCTTGGCCTCCAGTGCCGGCTTGGCCAGCTCGATCAGCTTGCGGTCGAGGACGTCGTCGATCGGGTGCTTCTGCCGCTCGGTCCAGTGCACCGCTTCGTGCGGCGCATCGGGCTTGTAGAACATCTTCGAGAAATCGAGGCCGCGCGCCTTCCAGTGCTGGATCACGTCGCGCTTTTCCAGAAGATCGCTGTCGCCGATGATCTGGTCGATATGGGTGTAGCCCATCTCGGCCAGCAGCGCCCTCACCTCTTCCGCCACGTAGAAGAAGAAGTTGATGACATGCTCGGGCGTGCCCTTGAAGCGCTTGCGCAGCACCGGGTCCTGGGTGGCGACACCAACCGGACAAGTGTTCAGGTGGCACTTGCGCATCATGATGCAGCCGGCCGCGATCAGCGGCGCGGTCGAGAAGCCGAACTCGTCGGCGCCGAGCAGCGCGCCGATGATGACGTCGCGCCCGGTGCGCAAGCCGCCGTCGACCTGCAGCGCCACTCTGCTGCGCAAGCCGTTCAGCACCAGCGTCTGATGCGTCTCGGCCAGGCCCATCTCCCACGGGCTGCCGGCATGCTTGAGCGAGGTCAGCGGCGAGGCGCCGGTGCCGCCATCATAGCCCGAGATGGTGATGTGGTCGGCGCGCGCCTTGGCGACGCCGGCCGCGACCGTGCCGACACCGACTTCCGACACCAGCTTGACCGACACGTCGGCCGCCGGGTTGACGTTCTTCAGATCGTAGATCAGCTGCGCCAGATCCTCGATCGAATAGATGTCGTGATGCGGCGGCGGCGAGATCAGGCCGACGCCCGGTGTCGAATGCCGGACCTTGGCGATGGTCGCGTCGACCTTGTGGCCGGGCAGCTGGCCGCCCTCGCCGGGCTTGGCGCCCTGCGCCACCTTGATCTGCATGACATCGGAATTGACCAGATATTCGGCCGTCACGCCGAACCGCCCGGAGGCGACCTGCTTGATGGCCGAGCGTTCCGGGTTCTTGCCGCCGCCGGGCAGCGGCAAATAGCGGTCGGCCTCTTCGCCGCCCTCGCCGGTGTTCGACTTGCCGCCGATCTGGTTCATGGCGCGCGCCAAAGTGGTGTGCGCTTCCCTGGAGATCGAACCGAACGACATCGCCCCGGTCGAGAAGCGCTTGACGATCTCGGCCGCCGGCATGACGTCGTCGAGCGCGACCTTCTTGCGGCCGGTCTCTTCAGCCAGCCTGATCTTGAACAGGCCACGTATGGTCTGCGCGCGGGCGGTCTCGCTGTCGATCTGCGCGGAATATTCCTTGAAGGTCTCCCACGAGCCCTGGCGCACGGCGTGCTGCAGGGTGGCGACCGCGTCGGGCGACCACATATGCGCCTCGCCGCGCATGCGGAAGAGATATTCGCCGCCGACCTCGAGGCTGTTGCGCAGCACCGGATCGTTGCCGAAACCGTCCGTGTGGCGGCTGACGGTTTCGCCCGCGACCTCATCCAGCCCGACGCCTTCGATCAGCGTCGCTGTGCCGGTGAAATACTTCTCGACGAAATCGGACTTCAGCCCGATGGCGTCGAAGATCTGCGCGCCGCAATAGGACTGGTAGGTCGAGATGCCCATCTTGGACATCACCTTGAGGATGCCTTTGCCGATCGACTTGATGTAGCGCGACACGACCTCGTAGGCGTCGACCTCTTCCGGCAGCTCGCCGCGCTTGTGCATGTCGAGCAACGTATCGAAGGCGAGATAGGGGTTGATCGCCTCGGCGCCGTAGCCGGCAAGGCAGCAGAAATGGTGCACTTCGCGCGGCTCGCCGGATTCGACGACCAGGCCGACGGAAGTACGCAGCCCCTTGCGGATCAGGTGATGGTGCACCGCCGCCGTCGCCAGCAGCGCCGGGATGGCGATACGGTCCGGGCCGAGCTGACGGTCGGACAGGATGATGATGTTGTAGCCGCCGGCGACCGCCGCCTCGGCGCGTTCGCACAGGCGGTCGATGGCGCCCTGCATGCCGGCAGCGCCCTCATTCGAGCCATAGGTGATGTCGATGGTCTTGGTGTCGAAACGGTCCTCGGTGTGGCCGATGGAACGGATCTTCTCCAGATCGCCATTGGTCAGGATGGGCTGGCGCACTTCGAGCCGCTTGCGGCGCGAATTGCCGACCAGGTCGAAGATGTTCGGCCGCGGCCCGATGAAGGACACCAGGCTCATCACCAGCTCCTCGCGGATCGGGTCGATCGGCGGGTTGGTGACCTGGGCGAAGTTCTGCTTGAAATAGGTGTAGAGCAACTTCGACTTGTCCGACATCGCCGAGATCGGCGTGTCGGTGCCCATCGAACCAACGGCCTCCTGGCCGGTGGTCGCCATTGGCGACATCAACAGCTTGGTGTCTTCCTGGGTGTAGCCGAACGCCTGCTGGCGATCGAGCAGGCTGACATCCTTGCGCAGCGCGCGCGGTTCGACCGGCTTCAGGTCTTCCAGGATGAGCTGCGTGTTGGCGAGCCAGGTCTTGTAGGGGTGCCTGGTGGCGATCTCCGACTTGATCTCCTCGTCGGGCACGATGCGTCCCTTGGCAAGGTCGATCAACAGCATGCGGCCGGGCTGCAGCCGCCACTTCTGGACGATCTTCTCCTCCGCTACCGGCAGCACGCCGGCTTCGGAAGCCATGATGACGCGGCCATCGTCGGTGACGATGTAGCGTGCAGGGCGCAGGCCGTTGCGGTCGAGGGTGGCGCCGATCTGGCGGCCATCGGTGAAGGCGACCGCCGCCGGCCCGTCCCACGGCTCCATCAGGGCGGCGTGGTATTCGTAGAAAGCCTTGCGATCGGCATCCATGAGCTTGTTGCCGGCCCAGGCTTCCGGGATCAGCATCATCATGGCGTGGCTGAGGCTGTAGCCGCCCTGGAACAGGAATTCGAGCGCATTGTCGAAGCACGCCGTGTCGGACTGGCCGTCATAGGAGATCGGCCACAGCTTCGAGATGTTGTTGCCGAACAGCTCGGAATCGACCGAGGCCTGGCGCGCCGCCATCCAGTTGTTGTTGCCGCGCACCGTGTTGATCTCGCCATTGTGCGCGACCATGCGGTAGGGATGCGCCAGCTTCCATGACGGGAAGGTGTTGGTCGAGAAACGCTGGTGGACGAGGATCAGCGCGGTCTCGAAGCGCGGGTCCTTGAGATCCTTGTAATAGGCGCCGACCTGATAGGCCAGGAACATGCCCTTGTAGACGATGGTGCGCGCCGACAGCGACACGCAATAGGCGCCGATGTCCTTGTTGTCGTTCTCGGCATAGATGCGGCCCGAAATGACCTTGCGCAGCAGATAAAGCCGGGCCTCGTATTCCTCGTCATCTGGAATATCGGCCGTGCGGCCGATGAAGACCTGGCGATGGAACGGCTCGGACGCGACGATATCGGGCGCCTTCGACAGCGACGAATTGTCGACGGGCACGTCGCGGAAGCCGATGAGCGGCAGTCCTTCGGACTGTGCCGATTCGGCGATGATGTCCTCGATATGGGCGCGCAGCGCCGCGTCCTGCGGCATGAACCAGTGTCCGACGCCATATTGGCCCGAAGGCGGCAGTTCGATGCCCTGGGCCGCCATCTCCTCACGGAAGAACTGGTCGGGAAGCTGCACCAGCACGCCGGCCCCGTCGCCGACCAGCGGGTCGGCGCCGACGGCGCCGCGATGCGTCAGGTTTTCGAGCACGGCAAGCCCGTCCTTGACGATCTGATGCGACTTCACGCCCTTCATGTTAACAATGAAACCGACGCCGCAGGCGTCATGCTCGTTGCGCGGATCGTAGAGGCCCCGAGGGGCAAAACCGGTTCGCCCGATATCGGTCCGGTCAATGTCGGTTCGAGAGGTATTTTTGACGGCAGCCGCTTTCGTCTGCGCGGCCTGGCCGTTCGTCGCAGAGAGCGTCATGTCCGTCATTGTCCTGTCCTCCGTTCCAGCCCTTCAGGCGCTGGTTTGCCTCGGCAAGCGCTTGGCTCACCCTGATCCTTGCGGCACGTCTTGCGAAATCCTTGCCGAACCAGGCGGCTTTCCACATGGTTCGCGTCTGGTATCGTACAGGCCAGAGTCTGGCCGTCCACCTGTCGCTCGCAGCAACAGCCGGAGAGGCCAATATGTTACGCCAATCCAGCCTGTTTTGTGCGACAAAATAAGACAGCACTACTGTCCTAAATTTTTATGGCAGAATTCCCCGACGCACACAAGACCGATTCACAAAAAACTTGAGCCTTCCACGACATAAAATTACGTGAAGTTGAGAGAAAACGTAAGCTTCAGTCGCCGATCCCTGCCTTGTCGGCATGACTGGCTTTAACGGTTTTCCGGCACTTGGCCCTTGCGGTTGGCGCGTGGAACCGTTCAACTCCGCGCTGATTTTCCCCGATCTTCCCCAGACATAGGCAGATGCATGTTCTTCGCTTCCGACAATTGGGCAGGCGCCCATCCCAATATCGTTGCCGGCCTGTCGGCCGCGGCCGGCGGCTTTGCCACCGCCTATGGCGACGGCGCGCTCGACCAGGCGGTCTACCGGCGCTTCAATGAGATTTTCGAACGCGAGGTCGCGGTGTTCTTCGTGGCGACCGGCACCGCCGCCAACGCGCTGTCGCTGACCACCTTCAACAAGCCCGGCGGCATTTCCTTCGCGCACCGCGAATCGCATGCCATCGAGGACGAATGCGGCGCGCCGGAGCATTTTTCCGGCGGCGCGCGCTTGCACGCCGTCGACGGCGCACTGGGCAAGATCGACGCGCACAATCTGGAGCGGACCATTGGCCGCTTCGCGCCCGAAATCGTCCACTGGGGCCGGCCGATGGCGGTTTCGATCACCCAGTCGACCGAGGTCGGCACCATCTACGGCCTGAATGAGATCGAGACGATTTCGGCCATCGCAAAACGGCATTCCGTGCCGCTGCACATGGATGGCGCCCGCTTTGCCAATGCGCTGGTCGCGCTCGACACGACGCCGGCCGAAATGACCTGGAAGCGCGGCGTCGACATCCTGTCCTTCGGCGGCACCAAGAATGGTTGCTGGTGCGCCGAGGCGATCGTGCTGTTCGACCTCGACCGCGCCAGGGAATTGGCCTTTCTGCGCAAGCGCGCCGCCCAGCTGTTTTCGAAGTCGCGCTTCGTCGCGGCGCAGTTCGAAGCCTATTTCAAGGACGGCCTGTGGCTCGACACAGCGCGCCACGCCAACGCCATGGCCGCCCGCCTCGCGGCGGCGATCGAGGATTCGGCCCACGCGAAGCTGGCCTGGCTGCCGCAAGCCAACGAGGTGTTCGCCGTGATCAAGAAGACCGAGGCCGAGAGACTGCAGGCGGCGGGCGCCGCCTTCTATGATTGGCACAAGCCGCATGGCTTTGACGGCCATATCGGCGAGGAGGAACTGCTCTACCGCTTCGTCACCAGCTTCGCGACGTCAGCCGAGGAAGTCGACCGCTTTGGCCAATTGATCGCCGGATAATCGGCCCCCGAACAACAAAAAAGCGGCGCCTTTCGGCGCCGCTTTCGTCTCGGGAGGAGACGCTTCTATTCCTGGGCTACATTACGCAGCGGTCTTGGCCTCGATCTGCTTGGCCTTGGCCGAAGCCGAGGTGATCGCGATCTTGCGCGGCTTCAGTTCCTCGGGAATGTTGCGTTTGAGGTCGACGAAGAGCAGGCCGTTCTTCAGCGTGGCGCCGACGACTTCAACGTGGTCGGCAAGCTGGAAGCGGCGCTCGAAGGCCCTGGAGGCAATGCCGCGATAGAGCAATTCGGCGCCTTCACCGTCACCTTCGTCCTTGCGCTCACCCTTGACGGTCAGCACGTTGCGGTGAGCTTCGATCGAGATTTCCTCGTCCGAAAAGCCGGCAACCGCCATGGAGATCCGGTAGGAATCCTCACCGGTGCGCTCGATATTGTAGGGCGGATAGGTCTGCGCGCCATCGGGCTGCGCAAGCGAATCCAGCATGGTGAAGAGACGGTCGAAGCCGACGGTCGAACGGTAAAGCGGGGAAAAATCAACGTGACGCATGATGTGTTCTCCTGTTGAGCAACATGGTTTGCGTATGGCCGGTGCGAAACCCGTAAGCGGCGTTTCGGCAGGACCAGCGGCCCCGACATTGGCGACCGCACTCAACATTTGGGGAGCGCTCGAATGCATTTCAAGATTTCCCCCGGCTGCAAAAACTGAATGGCCTGCCCCTTGATGAACGGCAGATGAACCGGCGCTTCGGCGCCTGTTCAGACAGCCGCCGCTAGAGTGAGGTCAAGATCAAGGATTGGCGGCGCCGGATTTTACAGGGATGCCGCAACGAGGCCGAACCGGGTGTTAACGTCCCTTCCTCCCGGATCGACAGAGGCCGGAAGCACGCCCTCGGGCGGCTTCCGGCCTTCCCATTGCGGCACGACCCGGATTTGCTTTGCTTTTAATGCATTGGCGTCTATCACCTTGACGAGGCCAGCCGCGACAGGCTGGCACCTGAAGACGCCGAGCACAAAGCGCCGCATGACGGACCTTCTCCACGACACGCCGCTTTTCCACGAAACCGAGGGCAATCCGCGACCGGAAAACGCCACCGGTGGCTTTTTCATCACGCGCGACCGCAAGAAGATCCGCTATGGCCTGTTCCCGGCGGCCGCGCGCCCGATACGGGGCACCGTGGTGCTGCTGTCCGGCCGCAATGAGTGCATCGAGAAATATTTCGAAACCATTCGCGACCTTGCCGCCCGCGGCTTTGGCGTCGCCACCCTCGATTGGCGCGGCCAGGGAGATTCCGACCGGCTGATCCGCGATCGCCAGCGCGGCTATGTCAGGTCCTTCCGCGACTACACGGCCGATCTGGAGCAGTTTTTCGAGGAGATCGTGCTGCCCGATTGCCGCGGACCGTATTACATCCTTGCCCATTCAGCCGGGGCCGTGATCGCGCTGCTTGCCGCGCCGTCCATGGTGAACCGCGTGCGCCGCATGGTGCTGATCGCACCGTTCCTGACCCTGCCCGACCTGCCGGTCTCGATCCGAACAGTCCGCCGTATCTGTTCGGTTTTCTGCGCTTTGGGGCTGGGCCGGCTCTATGCCGCCTGGGGTCCACGGCCCAGACACACGCTGCCTTTCCTAGCCAACAAGGTAACGTCGGATCCGCGACGCTACCGCCGCAACACGCGCATCTACGAAGAATATCCGCGAATGGCGCTTGGCGGTCCGACGATCCGCTGGCTGCAGGCGGCGGCGAAGGCGTCGGAAGCCATCAGCGACCCCGACTTCATGGCCCGGATTCAGGTGCCTCTGCTGATCATCGCCGCCGGCACCGACCAGGTCGTGTCGACCAGGGCGGTGGAAGCCTACGCCAGAAGCCTGAGGCTCGGCTCGCTGCTGATGATCGACGGCTCCAAGCACGAAATCCTGCAGGAGGTCGATCTCTACCGCGAACAATTCCTTGCCGCCTTCGACGCCTTCATCCCCGGCTCGGACGATCCGACGGCCTGACAGGCACCGCGGTCCTCTCACAGGCCGGCATAGCTGACACACCGTTGTCAGGATGATCGGCCAGCCGCTTCCCGCGGCGCGCAAACCGCTAAAGATTCTGACAGCCGGCGCTCGCGCCGAAATGCTCATCTCAACGCGTCGAATTGAACGCCATGGAGATGAGATCATGACCGAGAAAACCTGCGCCGCCTGCGATTGCCAGTTGGACGCCGACCCGATCCGCGTCAAGGTCGGCGGCAAGACCGTCGAGGTCTGCTGCGAGGAATGCGCGACGGCGCTGAACGAAGCCGGCGTCTCGGCGGCCGGCGTGAGCGAGGATTGAGCCATGCGCACCGATCACGCGGCGGCACAACGCCTGGCTGGCCAGCCGCCAGCCCATACCGAAACCAGCCTGCAGGCCTTGCACGCCCAATGCATCGCGGCGGCGAGATGGATCAGCCGCCAGATGGAGAAGCGCCGAAGCCGGCTTGCCTTGTTGGAAATGACAGACCAACAGCTCAAGGACATCGGTCTGTCACGCGGCGAAGCCTATTCGGAATTCAGGCGTCGCTCGTGGGACTGAGAAGCGTCCGTCGAGAAGTCTCCTGACAGGATTGGGCAGGCCGTTTGGATAGAGTACCCACCGCAATGCCGGAATCATTCCGGCGCGAGGGAAAACGCAACGGCCATGTCGCAATTCACGGTTCAGCTCCTTCTGGACACCGGCACCGTCAGGGTGCGGGATGTCGTCTGCAGCGGCGAATGCCGTCACAGGAGCGATGAGGAGTGCACGTCTGCCACGCATCTGGTGTTCCCCTATCGCGGCGTCTTCGTGCGCCATGTCGGCCGCAATGATGCGGTCGCGGAAGCCAATCAGCTTCTGTTCTTCAATGAGGCGGAAGCTTACCAGGTCAGCCATCCCATCGAGGGCGGCGACGCCTGCCTCGACCTTGTCATCGAGGAAGGCCAATTGCGGGAACTGGCGCCGAAGGAGCAGTTGTTCGCCAGTGGCGTCCTGGCGTTTCGCCGCCAGCACCGGCGCATCGATCCGCGCGCGCAAGCCTTGGTGGCGCTGCTGCGCCACAGCCTGAGCTGCAATGTCGCCGAAACGCTGGAGGCCGAGACGCTGGCGCTAACGCTGGCGCGGCGCTCGCTCGGCGAGCGCACCTCGCATGTCGCGGGCGCCAGCCCCGGACGGCAAAAACTGGTCGACCGCGCCAAGCTGGTGCTGGCGTCGGATCTGTCGCGGCGCTGGAGGCTGGCCGAGATTGCCGCTGAGGTCGGAGTCTCGCCGGTCTATCTGACGCAAATATTCCAGCAGGTCGAGGCGATGCCGCTCTATCGCTATCATCTGCGCCTGCGGCTGGCGCGCGCGCTCGACCTGCTCGGCCGCTACGACAATCTGACCACGCTCGGCATGGACCTCGGCTTTTCAAGCCACAGCCATTTCAGCGCGTCGTTCAGACAGGTCTACGGACGCACGCCGGCGGCATTCCAGCGCTCGATCAGGTCGCGCTGAAGCGACTGCTTCGAAGAAAGCCCGGAGATATCAGCCGCGCAGGGCAGCCATGGCGGCCGCGTGAAGCTCCGGCGTCGCCGCCGCCAGCACATCGCCGCCCTTTTCCGCCGGTCCGCCATCGAAGGTGGTGACGACGCCGCCGGCCTTCTCGATGATCGGGATCAGCGCCACGATGTCATAGGGTTTCAGGCCGGGATCGGCGACGATGTCGACGCTCCCCGAGGCGATCATCGCGAAGGCATAGCAATCGACGCCGTAGCGGGCGAGTTGGACCTGTTTCTCGAACGTGTCATAGCGCGTGCGCGCCTCGCCCTGGAACAGCGCTGGCGTGGTGGTGAACAGCGTCGCCTCATCGAGCCTTGTCGTCTTGCGGGTCGCAAGCTTGCGCGGACCGCCCGGCCCCTCATAGTGCGAGCCCGAGGCGTTGGCGTAGAACAGCTCGCCAGTGAAAGGCTGCGCCATCATGCCGGCGACCGCGTCGCCGTCGACCGTCAATCCGACCAGTGTCCCCCACACTGGCAGGCCGGAAATGAAGGCGCGCGTGCCGTCGATCGGGTCGATCACCCAGACATGCCGGCTGGAGGTGTTTTCGCTGCCATGCTCTTCGCCGAGAATGCCATGGTCGGGATACTGCGCCGATATCAGTGCGCGGATGGCGCGTTCGGTCTCACGGTCGGCTTCCGTGACCGGGTCGAAACTACCCTTTTCCTTGTTTGCGACGGCACCCTGGGCGCGAAAGCGCGGCAAGGTCTCGGCCGCTGCCGCCTGCGCGATGCGGCGCATGAAATCGATGCTGATGTCCAATTGATTCTCCCGCATTGCCCAGTGCCAATCGGGCTCTGCCGACACTTTCCCGCCAAAACAAGCCTGTTTATCGATTTATTCGCGGCGACACTTGTTGCCCAAATGTCACATCCGCGTCATCGAAAGGCAATTTCCACATCACTCTGAATTAAAAAAGCCTGAACATCGCTTGACATTTGTGCACCGCACAATACCCTCAGCCTCGGACAGGGTTTCCTGTCCATGCCCTCCTTGGGCGTTTCCTCCCTAGACTTCGACCGTATCGTGCAAACGATGCGGTCTTTTTTTACACCTGCACCTCGGGCCGGCTATTTCACTCCGCGGCCAGCGGCAGGTCGATGAAGTGATGGTCGGGCATCGCCATCAGATCCGCTGAAAATCGCGTCAGATCGTCGGCTAGCGCGTCGAAGCCAGCGACTTTCTCGAACGTCCGCTCATTCATGTAGAGCCCGCGATTGACCTCGATCTGCAGGGCATGCAGATGGCGCGCCGGGCGGCCATAATGTTCCGTGATGAAGCCGCCGGCATACGGCTTGTTGTGGGCGACCGTATAGCCCATCGCGGTCAAGAGGCCGATCGCCGTCTCGGTCAGGGCGGCGGTGGCCGAGATGCCGAAACGATCGCCGATGATGAAGTCCGGCCGCAGGCCGCTGTCGCCGACGCGGATGCTTGCCGGCATCGAATGGCAGTCGATCAGCACTGCAAAGCCGAAGCGGGCATGGGTTCTGGTCAAAAGCCGCTTCAGCGTTTCATGATAGGGCTTGTAGACGGCCTCGATGCGGGCGACGGCTTCGGCGAGCGGCAGGCGACCGGAATAGATGTCGAGCCCTTCACCCACCAGCTTGGGCACGGTGCCAAGTCCACCGGCCACCCGCGCCGAACGGATGTTGCAGAAGGACGGCACCGGCTCGGCGAACATGCGTGGGTCGAGTTCCCACGGCTCGCGGTTGACGTCGAGATAGGCGCGCGGGAAATTCGCCGCCAGCATCGGCGCGCCAAGCGCCACGGCGCCGCCGAACAGTTCATCGACGTAGCAATCTTCCGAACGGCGGATGGCGTTGCGGTCGAGCCTCGCCATGGCGAGGAAGCGTTCCGGATAGTAGCGGCCGCTATGCGGTGAGTTGAACAGGAAGGGGACGCGCTGTTCGACGCCCGATCGGATTTCGAAGGGTTGAACGACCGAAAAATCCTCGGCTGCCGTCTTCAATTTGCACGAACCCGAAAACACCGATGCATCATCGTATGAAAGTGCCACCTTGCCGGCCGCATGTCCAGCATTTCGCCGTCCGCATCGCGCTGCCGAATGCGGATAACGCTTCGCCGTATTCACTTGATGTTTACCGTCACCGCCTCATATACAGGATGGTTAACGGGCTGCCTGGGCGGCAGTCTCGGGCGGGTGATTCGGACGGGATATCATGGCACGCATTCTTCTGGCGGAAGACGACGACGATATGCGCCGTTTCCTCGTCAAGGCGCTGGAACGCGCCGGCTACCAGGTCAGCGATTTCGACAATGGCGCCAGCGCCTATGAGCGGCTGCGCGAGGAGCCGTTCTCGCTGCTGTTGACCGACATCGTCATGCCGGAGATGGACGGTATCGAACTGGCGCGTCGCGCCACCGAGATCGATCCCGACCTCAAGGTCATGTTCATCACCGGTTTCGCCGCCGTTGCGCTGAACCCGGATTCCAAGGCGCCGAAAGACGCCAAGGTGCTGTCGAAGCCCTTCCACCTGCGCGATCTCGTCAACGAGGTCGAGAAGATGCTGCAGGCGGCCTGAGCCGCCTTCAGTTGAGGCATCGGCACTTGTTTGCCGGTGCGGCGAGACGACGCCTTCTTTCCTTTTTCTCGCTATTGACGCGCCGGACCAAAAATGGTGTATGCGCGACGTCGGATGGGCGTGTAGCTCAGCGGGAGAGCACTGCATTGACATTGCAGGGGTCACAGGTTCAATCCCTGTCACGCCCACCATCCTTTCAACTACTTAGCTGACACCCTCCTCCGTTTGGCGCAGAAACGGATGATGTTTGCTTTTTAGGGGAAAAGCAAAATCCGCCGCCCGGGTGGACGACGGATCTTGGCCCATAGGCCGATTTGTCGAGCGTCTTGGCCGACATGCCGCGTGAGCTACCGTTTTTATTTGGGGTAAGCTGAGGGGCCGCCTAGCCGGACAGCGTCAACTTTCTCTGTCGATAAGAAATTCCTGTTACGCAAGTACCAGAAAATGCGCGTCGCCTCTGAATGGATCCTGTCGGCCATTCGCTTGTTTACATGGGGCCTGGGAGCAAGTTGGATCAAGCTCAAAGGTCCCTCGATGCCAACGACGGCCGCTTGGGCGCAGAGAGCCGGCATCAATTGGTAGACCGTGTTGCGCGCGGCCGTCATCTGATTTGGGCTGAAAAGGGCGACGTCGACTGCTGCCCTAAAGCGTTCCGTATTTCTGAGCAGGCCATAGGCGGCACTTTTGGAAATCACGTAGCCGCACGAACCTAAGTGTTGCCCGAGAAGCCGCCTTGCTGAGTATCCGTTTTTGACGGGGATGTGCCGGCTCCCGAGTCTTACTCGGCTGAGGAATGTTTCCAGCTTGACGATATCGGCATCTGGCGGGACCCAGGAGTCATCAGCCAAAACGCCGCCGGCGTCCTGGCTGAAAACAACATCGTCCTCGAATACCGCGCCATACTTGCCGGGACCATCCGCGATGGTTTTCCAGCAGCGGCGGTGACTGAGAAAGCAACAGATTTCGGTTTCGGTCAGCGGCGGCGCGGTAAACGGAGCCCCGTTCATTGCGTCGATACCGGCGACGCGCTCGAAATCAATCCCAATACGAGAAAACTGAGCTGTAGCCGAGGCCATCCGATCAACTGATCGGTCAAGATTAATCACCAAACATTTCATTGTCGCCCCCGCAACCTACAAATAAACTATCAGCTATATTGGTGCCGCTTCAACGTCAATATTGGACATCGAACCAACTCGTCCTGCCGCTGGCGAAATGCGTCACCCTGATCCATTCGCCGGATGGTGGCTCCCGAACTGGCCTGGCAGCGATGCCGAAGCCGCGAAAACCTTTGGATCGGCGAAGGATGGCCTGAACCTCGGCACGCCTGATGGCGGTCGCGTCCCGGGAGAAATTGGTTCAAAAGAAGATTCGGATCTCTGCGCGAACCATCGTCAGATGCCTGCGACGGCACACAGGTTCTTCATCCGCGATGCGGCAAGGTCAGGGTCGGCCAGCAGGCCTGCCTGGTCGGCAAGGCGAAAGATTTCGGCATAATGGCGGATACCGCGCGCCGACTGCATGCCGCCGACCATGGTGAAGTGATCCTGGTGGCCGTTCAGCCAGGCCATGAAGACGATGCCGGCCTTGTAATATTCGGTCGGCGCCTCGAAGATTTTTCGCGACAGCGGCACGGTCGGCGCCATCAGCGCGTCATAGCTGGCGCGGTCGCCCTCGGCGAGCCTTGCCAGCGCGGCATTGGCGACAGGCGCGATGGCGTCGAAAATGCCAAGTAGCGCGTGCGAATGCCTGTTGCCGTCGCCGGCGATCAGTTCGGGGTAGTTGAAGTCGTCGCCGGTGAACATCACGACGCCGTCCGGCAGCCGGTTGCGCAGCGCGACCTCCTTGCCGGCATCGAGCAGCGATATCTTTATGCCTTCGACCTTGTCTGCGTGGCGTTCGATGATGGCGACCACCGTATCGAGCGCGGCCTCGAAATCGCTGCTGCCCCAGTAGCCCTGCAAGGCCGGGTCGAACATGTCCCCCAGCCAGTGCAGGATGACCTTGCCGGAGGCCTGGCTCAAGATGCGGTCATAGACGCGCGCATAATCGTCCGGACCCTTCGCGACGGCCGCCAAGGCACGGCTGGCCATCATGATCGCCTTGCCGCCCTGTCCTTCGATGAAAGCGAATTGCTCGCCATAGGCAGCGATCACCTCGTCGAGCGTCCTGGCAGCGGTCGGCGCCAGCTGGTCGGTTCCAGCACCCGAGGCAAGATCGGCGCCCTCGACAGTGCGCGCCTCGGCGATCGAGCGGCGGATCAATTCCTTCGCATTGGCCCAGTCGAAACCCATGCCGCGCTGCGACGTGTCCATTGCCTCGGCAATGTGGAAGCCGAGCCGCCACAAATGATGGCGGAATGCCATCGTCCTGTCCCAGTCGACCGCCGGCCGCGACCATGGATCGGTCATTTCGAGGGGGTCGGCAACGACATGCGCGGCGGCATAGGCGATGCGCGAGAACCGCGCGCCGACCACCGGCTGCACCGGCTGTCCGACAAGCGCGTAACGGGCGCCGCGGCCACCTTCGCCAGGCAAGACAATATCCATCGACCTCTCCCTTCGCCGTGCCTATTAAATGGAACGTTCCAATAAATCAAGAACCTTTAAGATTCGGAGCGAATCTGGCGGCAAATGCTGCGTTGCAACACGGAAGGCCTTACCGGCCGTGCTATTTGAGTACGCACAATCAGTTTTTGCGGCTGAGAAAAATTCGCGATTGACTCAAGATTGAACCAGTGATTAGAACGTTCCAATAGATTTGAGTGAGAAAAGCTGGGAGGACGCATCGAGATGGCCAGCCGGGCCAAGGCCACGATATTCGACATTGCCCGCGAGGCGGGCGTGTCCAAATCGACGGTATCGCTCGTGCTCCAGGGCAGCGGGCTGATCCGGCCTGAAACCGCGGTCAAGGTGCGCAAGGCGATCGAGGATGTCGGCTACGTCTACAACCGCGGCGCCGCCAATCTGCGCAAGGCCCATTCCAATGTCATCGGCATGGTCATCAACGACCTCACCAACCCGTTCTTCGCCGAGCTGGCGGTCGGCATGGAACGCGTCTTCCAGTCGGCCGGCATCGTGCCCTTCATCGCCAACACGGCGGAGAATCCGGTGCGCCAGGAAGAGGTGCTCAAGTCGCTGATGGAACAGGGCGTCGCCGGTCTCATCGTGTCACCGGCGCGCGGCACCACGCCAGGCGCTTTCCGGCGGCTGGAATTGGCGGGCGTGCCGGTGGTCTTCGCCATGCGCCGCCTGCCTGAAAGCCGCATCCCTGTTATCGCGCCCGACAATCATCGCGGCGCCTATCTTGCCGCGGCCCATCTGATCGCCAAAGGACATCGCCGGCTCGCCTTCTTCGGCGGCACCTCGGATCTGGTGGTTTATCAGGAACGGCTGGGCGGCTTTCGCGAGGCCTGCGAGACGCTGGGCATCTCCGCCCGCGACGTATTGGTCGTCGAGGGCGAAACAAACCGCCGAGGCGGCCTCGCTTGCCTGGAGACCGCCCTTACAATGGCCGAGCCGCCGACCGCCGCCCTCTGCTTCAACGATGCCGTCGCGTTTGGCGTGATGCTGGCATTGCGCAAGCGCCGGCTTGAGCCGGGACCGGATTTCGCCGTCGTCGGCTTCGACGACGTGGTCGAGGCCGAACATTACATGCCGGCGCTGACCAGCGTCGCGGTGGACACAGCCGGCCTCGGCGAGCGCGCCGCCCACGTCATGCTCAAGCTGATCCAGTCCCGCACCACGCGGGCCGAAGACCATATCGGCGCGGTCAATCTCGTGGTCAGGGAAAGCTGCGGTCCGGATCTCCGCACGCGAAACAGGCCCACGGGAACGGGAGGCGCCGCGTGAGTGTCAAATGGGGGCTGATCGGCGCCAGCACGATCGCCAGGCAATTCATGATCAACGCCATTCGCGCGCAAGAGGGCGGCGAGATCGCGGCGGTGATGAGTTCCAATCCGGAACGCGCGGCGGCCTATGCCAGGGAAAACGGCATTCCAGCCGCGGTGTCTACGCTGGATGCCTTGCTGAAGTCCGACATCGACGCCGTCTACATCTCGACCACCAACGAACTGCATCTCGAACAGGCGCTTGCCGCCATCGCGGCGGGCAAGCATGTGCTGTGCGAGAAGCCACTGGCGCTGACCAGCGCCGACGCGCGCAAAATGGTCGCGGCGGCCAGGGCGGCCGGCATCGTGCTCGGCACCAACCATCATCTGCGCAACGCCGGCGCGCATCGCGCCATGCGTGACGCCATCGCATCGGGGCGCATCGGCAAGCCAATCGCCGCGCGCGTCTTCCATTCCGTCTATCTGCCGGAGAATCTGCAGGGCTGGCGCATCACCAAACCGGAAGCCGGCGGCGGCGTGGTGCTCGACATCACAGTCCACGATGCCGACACGCTGCGCTTCGTGCTCGGCGACGATCCGGTCGAGGTCTCGGCCTTCACGCAATCGGCCGGCATGGCCGCCGGCGGTCTGGAAGACGGTGCCATGTGCATCTGGCGCTTCAAGTCGGGCCTCATCGCCCAGTCGCATGAGGGTTTCACCACCAAATTCGCCGGCACCGGCTTCGAAGTGCATGGTTCGGAAGGCTCGCTGATCGCCAGCGATGTGATGACCCAGAAACCGGACGGCTCTGTGCTGTTGCGCACAGCCAAGGGTGAGGAGCAATTGAGCTTCGACCGCGAGGATCTCTACGTCAGATCGGTGCGTCGGTTCCATGCCGCGATCCTCGGCAAGGGCCAGCCTGCCGCCGCCGGCGAGGACGGCATCTGGTCGCTCGCATCAGCCGAGGCGGCGTTGCAGTCGGCCAGCTCCGGCAAGGCCGTCAAGATCGACCCGAAACTCGGGAGCATGAAGTGAGCAAGGTCGTTTCAGCGGCACAGGCAGCCAGCCTGATCAAGGATGGCATGACGGTATCCGTGTCGTCGTCGAGCGGCCTTGGCTGTCCGGACGCGGTGCTGGCCGCCATCGGCGAGCGCTTCGATGGCGAAGGTCACCCCAAGAACATCACCACGCTGCACCCGATCGCCGCCGGCGACATGTACGGCATCAAGGGAATCGATCATCTGGCCAAGCCGGGCCTCTTGAAGCGCACGCTATGCGGTTCCTATCCTTCCGGCCCCTCCTCGTCCGAGCCGCCGCAGATATGGAAGATGATCGGCGACAATTCGGTCGCCGCCTACAACGTGCCATCCGGCATCCTGTTCGACATGCACCGCGAGGCCGCCGCCAAACGGCCGGGCGTGCTGACAAAGGTCGGTCTCGACACCTTTGCCGACCCGCGCCATCAGGGCTGCGCCATGAACGCCGCGGCCAGCGAGCCGATCGTGTCGGTACAGCAGTTCGACGGCGAGGAATGGCTCTATTTCCGCTCGATCGTGCCCAACATCTCGATCATCCGCGCCACCACGGCGGACGAGCGCGGCAACCTCACCTATGAGCATGAAGGCGCCTATCTCGGCGGCCTCGAACAGGCGCTCGCCGCCCGCAACAATAGCGGCATCGTCATCGCGCAGGTCAAACGCGTCGTCGAGAACGGCACGCTGAAGCCGCATGATGTGCGTGTGCCGGGCGTGCTGGTCGACCATATCGTGGTGGCGCCCGACCAGCTGCAGACGACGCTGACGCCTTACGACCCGGCGATTTCGGGCGAGATCTTCCGGCCGCTGTCGACCTTCCGCAACGCCGAGATGAACGTGCAGAAGGTGATCGCGCGCCGCGTCGCCATGGAATTGCGCGACGGCATGGCCGTCAACATAGGCTTCGGCATCTCGGCCAATGTGCCGCGCATCCTTCTGGAAGAAGGCCAGCACGGCAAGGTCACCTGGGTGATCGAGCAGGGCGCGGTCGGCGGGGTGCCGCTGCTCGACTTCAAGTTCGGCTGCGCCTCCAACGCCGAGGCGATCATGCCCTCGCCGCACCAGTTCATCTATTTCCAGGCCGGCGGTTTCGACGCCTCGCTGCTGTCTTTCCTGCAAATCGACCGCCACGGCTCGGTCAACGTGTCGAAACTGTCGGCGCGGCCGCATGTCACCGCCGGCGCCGGCGGCTTTGTCGACATTACCGCGCGGGCGAAGAAGATCGTCTTCTCCGGCTTCTTCAATGCCGGTGCCAAGCTTTCGCTGGCCGATGGCGGCATCCGCATCGACCAGGAGGGCAAGGTCAACAAGGTGGTCAACGAGGTCGAGCACATCTCGTTTTCCGGCAAGCGCGCCGTCGCCCAGGGCCAGGACATCACCTATGTCACGGAGCGCTGCGTGATGAAGCTGACGCCCGACGGCCTGATGGTCACCGAGCTGGCGCCGGGCATCGACCTCGGGCGCGATGTCCTGGCGCAGGCCGAGATGCCGCTCGGTGTCGCCAACGACCTCAAGGTGACGCCGGCGGCGCTCTACCAGGACGGGCCGATCGGCCTGTCGCTCAATGGCGGCGCCTCGCTCGGAGGCGCGCATGGCTGAGCGCCTCGTTACATTCGAAAAGGACGGCGCCATCGGCATCGTCACGCTGCGCCGCCCGGAAAAGTTCAACGCGCTGGACATTCCGATGCTGCGCGCGCTCGAAGCCGCGCTCGACGAGGCAGAGCTGGCCGAAGGCGTCCGCGTCGTGCTCTTGCGCGGCGAAGGCAAGGGCTTTTGCGCCGGCGGCGATGTCGAGGCCTGGGGCGCGATGAGTGCTGCCGATTTCCAGGTGCAATGGGTGCGCTACGGCCACCGCGTCTTCGACCGGCTGGCGCGGCTGCGGCAACCGACCATCGCCGTGCTGTCCGGCCATGCGCTGGGCGGCGGGCTGGAACTGGCGGTCGCCTGCGATTTCCGGGTCGCCGAGGCGCATGTGAAATTGGGCTTCCCCGAAACCTCGATCGGCGTCGTGCCCGGCTGGTCCGGCACGCAGCGCGCCGTGCGCCGCTTCGGCGCACAGACGGTGCGGCGCATGGCCTTGGGTGGTGATATACTTCTCGCTCCCGAAGCGCAGGCCCTTGGCGTGGTGGACCGGGTGACCGAAACCGGCAAGGCGTTCGACGGTGCCAAGAGCTGGGGGGAAAAGATCGCCGAGCGCGGCCCGTTGGCAACGGAAGCGGCCAAGCTGATGATCGCGGTGGCCGAGGGCGAGGAAAGTGCGGCCGCTGCCGAAGCGCTGGCCAGCGGCTTTATCGCGCTTACCGGCGACCTCAAGGCTGGCGTTGACGCCTTCAAAACCAAGCAGAAGCCAGCATTTTCAAGAAGCTAGAGAAAACCCTCTGATGAACGCACCCCTCAACATCGCCATGCCCGCCGAGGCCTCAGCCGCGCCGAAATCTTACCGGCTGCTGATCGACGGCAAGCACGTCGATGCTCGCGACGGCCGCACGCTGGAACGCAAGAGCCCCGGCCACGGCTTCACCGTTTCGCGCTATGCACAAGCCGGCGAGGCGGAGGTGGAAGCGGCGGTGCAGGCCGCGCACAAGGCGTTCGAGACCGGCCCATGGCCACGCATGAAGGCCGGCGAGCGCGCCGCGATCCTGTTCAGGGCGGCCGACCTGATCGAGACACGGCTGGAAGACATCGCGCGGCTCGACGCGCTGGAATCCGGCAAGCCGATCGCCCAGGCGCGCGGCGAGATCGGCGGCGCCGTCGACATCTGGCGCTATGCCGCCTCGCTCGCCCGCACACTGCATGGCGAGAGCTACGCCAACCTCGGCGATGCCATGCTGGGCGTGGTCGTGCGCGAGCCGATCGGCGTCGTTTCGATCATCACGCCGTGGAATTTCCCGTTCCTCATCGTCAGCCAGAAACTGCCTTTCGCGCTCGCCGCCGGCTGCACGGCAGTGGTCAAGCCGAGCGAAATGACCTCGGCCTCGACCTTCGTGCTGGGCGACATCCTGCTCGAAGCCGGCCTGCCCGCCGGGGTCGTGAACATCCTGGCCGGTCTGGGCGCCGATGTCGGCGCGCCGATGGTCGGCCACCCCCTGGTCGAGATGGTGTCGTTCACCGGCTCGACCCGCGTCGGCAAGATGACCATGGCGTCCGCCGCGCAATCGCTGAAGAAGGTCTCGATGGAACTTGGCGGCAAGAACGGCCAGATCGTCTTTCCCGATGCCGACCTCGAGGCCGCCGCCGACGCGGCGGTGTTCGGTGGCTTCTTCAATGCCGGCGAATGCTGCAATGCCGGCAGCCGGCTGATCGTGCACGAGGCGATCGCCGGAGATTTTCTCAGCGCCGTCAAGGCACTCACCGCCAGGGTGAAGGTCGGCGACCCGCTCGACGAGCAAACCAAGGTCGGCGCGATGATCTCGTCCGACCATCTGGCCAAGGTGACGGATTACGTTGCGGCAGCGGCGGGCGAAGGCAGCAATGTCTTCAGCGGCGGCAAGCAGCTGGCCTCCAATGCCGGCCAATATCTCGACCCGACCATCCTGCGTGGCGTCACCGAGGACATGGCCATTGCGCGTGAGGAAGTGTTCGGACCGGTGCTCTCAGTGCTCACCTTTGAATCGATTGAGAAGGCGTTGCACATCGCCAACAACACGCCCTATGGTCTCTCTGCAGGCGTGTGGAGCGCCAGCATGGACACCTGCATGTCGGTGGCGCGTGGGGTGCGTTCGGGGACGGTTTGGGTGAACACATTCATGGAAGGTTATCCCGAGCTGCCTTTCGGGGGCTACAAGCAGTCCGGTCTCGGACGCGAACTCGGCAAACGCGCCGTCGAGGACTATACCGAGGAAAAGACAATCCAGTTTCATCGCGGCCAGCGCACCGGATGGTGGGTCGGCTGAGTTGGGAAGAACCCGGTGGGCTTCCACCGGTCGTGTAATGCAACAAGGGAGGAAGTACATGTTGCGCAAACTGCTTATCGGAACGGCTCTTGCGACGAGCTTTGCGTTCTCGGCGCACGCCGCGGACGTCAAGGAAGTGCAGATGCTGCATTGGTGGACGTCGGGCGGCGAAGCGGCTGCCCTCAACGTGCTGAAGGGCGACCTGGCCAAGGAAGGCTATGCCTGGAAGGACGTCCCTGTCGCCGGCGGCGGCGGTGATGCTGCCATGACCGCCCTGAAGGCGATGGTCGCGGCCGGCAACTATCCGACCGCCTCGCAGATGCTCGGCTACACCGTGCTCGATTATGCCGCGGCCGGCGTCATGGGCGACCTGACCGAGACGGCGAAGAAGGAAGGCTGGGACAAGTCGGTTCCGGCGGCCCTGCAGAAGTTCTCGGTCTATGAAGGCAAGTGGGTCGCGGCTCCGGTCAACGTCCACTCGGTCAACTGGCTGTGGATCAACAAGGCCGTCATGGACAAGATCGGCGGCACCGAGCCGAAGACCTTCGACGACTTTGTCGCCCTGCTCGACAAGGCCAAGGCCGCGGGTGTGATCCCGCTCGCTCTCGGCGGCCAGAACTGGCAGGAAGCCACCATGTTCGACTCCGTCGTGCTGTCGACCGGCGGACCCGAGTTCTACAAGAAGGCCTTCAACGACCTCGACGATGCTTCGCTCAAGTCCGACACGATGAAGAAGTCGTTCGACAACCTCGCCAAGCTCGTCACCTATGTCGACCCGAACTTCTCGGGCCGCGACTGGAACCTTGCCACCGCCATGGTCATCAAGGGCGATGCCCTGGTGCAGGTCATGGGCGACTGGGCCAAGGGTGAGTTCCACGCCGCCAAGAAGACCCCGGGCACCGACTTCCTGTGCTATCGCTTCCCGGGCACCGACGGCTCGGTGATCTACAACTCCGACATGTTCGGCATGTTCAACGTTCCGGACGACCGCAAGGCCGCCCAGGTCGCGCTGGCCACCGCCACCCTGTCGAAGAGCTTCCAGTCGGCCTTCAACGTCGTCAAGGGTTCGGTTCCGGCCCGCACCGACGTTCCGGACACCGACTTCGACGCTTGCGGCAAGAAGGGCATCGCCGACCTGAAGGCGGCCAACGAAGGCGGCACGCTGTTCGGCTCGCTGGCCCAGGGCTACGGCGCCCCGCCGGCTGTCGCCAATGCCTACAAGGACGTGGTCTCGAAGTTCGTCCATGGTCAGATCAAGACCTCGGACGAGGCCGTGACCGAACTGGTCAAGGCGATCGACGACGCCAAGTAAGCGCAACGCTCGAAATCACCTTCCCCGCTTCGGCGGGGAAGGTTTTATCTCAGGATTGGCCGGCTCGACACCATGCCGACCGAAGACCCGTATGCACGGGGCCGCCTTGCCGCCTGACGGCGGCGCACGGACGACCCGAAACGGGAGGAGCTCATGAGCACAGTAGCAACAAGCCAGATCAAGCTGACGCCGGAGCGGTCGCGCACCTCGGTGCGCTCGCGCCTGCAGGACGCCTTGCCGAAGATCGTTCTGGCGCCGAGCTTCGCCATCACCATCGTCTTCGTCTACGGCTTCATCCTGTGGACGATCTATCTGTCCTTCACCAATTCCAAGACCTTCCCGTCCTACGTCATCACAGGTTCGCGCGCCTATCAGCGGCTGTGGGGCTGGACCTTCGACACCGACCCGCCATCGAGCTGGTACACGTCGATAACCAATATGGGCATTTTCGGCTTTCTCTACATCCTGATCTGCCTGGCGCTTGGCCTGTTCCTGGCCATCCTGCTCGACCAGAAGATCCGCGGCGAAGGCGTGCTGCGGCCGATCTACCTCTATCCGATGGCGCTGTCCTTCATCGTCACCGGCGTCGCCTGGAAATGGTTCCTCGATCCCGGCCTCGGCCTCGAACAGACGCTGCATCAATGGGGCTGGACGAGCTTCCATTTCGACTGGATCAAGAACAAGGATTTCGTCATCTACACCGTGGTCATCGCCGGCGTCTGGCAGGCCTCCGGCTTCATCATGGCGATGTTCCTGGCCGGCCTGCGCGGCATTGACGGCGAGATCATGAAGGCAGCGCAGATCGATGGCGCCACAACCTTCCAGCTCTACCGCCGCATCGTCATCCCGCTGCTGCGGCCAATCTTCCTATCGGCCTTCATCGTGCTCGCCCACCTCGCCATCAAGTCATACGACCTTGTCGTGGCGCTGACGTCCGGCGGCCCCGGCGGCTCGGCCTGGCTGCCTTCGAATTTCATGTACGAATACACTTTCAAGCGCAACGAAATGGCTGTCGGATCGGCCAGTGCGGTGATCATGCTGATGACCATCGTCGCCATCATCGTGCCCTATCTCTATTCGGAACTCAGGGAGAAGCCGCGATGAGCGCCGTCGCCACCCCTGCCCGCCAGGCCTCCGGCGGCATCAACACCAAGCTCGTCAACCGCATCGTCATCTACGGGCTTCTGGCGCTGTTCGCGCTGTTCTACCTGATGCCGCTGTTCGTCATGCTGGTCACCTCGTTCAAGACCATGGACGAGATCCAGAACGGCAACATGCTGGCGCTGCCCAAGGCGCCGACCTTCGACCCGTGGCTGAAGGCCTGGGGCGAGACCTGCGTCGGCCTCACCTGCGCCGGCATCAAGGGCTATTTCTGGAACTCCATCAAGATGGTGGTTCCGGCCGTGCTGATCTCGACCATGCTCGGCGCCCTCAACGGCTACGTGCTGACCAAATGGCGCTTTCGCGGCGCGACGCTGGTGTTCGGGCTGATGCTGTTCGCCTGCTTCATTCCGTTCCAGTCGGTGCTGCTGCCGATGGCGACGATCCTTGGCAGCGTCGGCCGCTTCGGCGTGACCTTGCAGAACTCCGTCGGAACCAGCTTCGGCCTCGGCAATTCGACGGTCAATCTGGTCTTCGTCCACGTCGTCTACGGCATCGGCTTCACCACGCTGTTCTTCCGCAACTATTACGAGGCCTTCCCGACCGAATTGATCAAGGCCGCGCAGGTCGACGGCGCCTCCTTCTTCCAGATCTTCCGCCGCATCATGCTGCCGAACTCGATGCCGATCTTCGTCGTCACCGTCATCTACCAGTTCACCAACATCTGGAACGACTTCCTGTTCGCCTCGGCCTATGCCGGCACCGGCGATGCGATGCCGATGACGGTGGCGCTCAACAATGTCGTCAACACCTCGACCGGCGTCGTCGAATACAACGTCAACATGGCGGCCGCGATGATCGCCGCCCTGCCCACCCTGATCGTCTATGTCGTCGCCGGCCGCTATTTCGTGCGCGGGCTGATGGCCGGCGCGGTCAAAGGCTGACCAATTCAGAAGGAACGACCATGGCTTTTCTGGAAATTGATGGGCTGAAGAAGCGCTTCGGGAATGTCGAGATCCTGAAGGGCATCGATGTAGAGCTCGAAAAGGGCGGCTTCCTGGTGCTGGTCGGTCCATCCGGCTGCGGCAAGTCCACGTTGCTCAACACCATCGCCGGCCTGGAGCAGATCACCGAGGGCGAGATCCGCGTCGACGGCCGCGCCATCAACGATCTGCACCCTTCGAAGCGCGACATCGCCATGGTGTTCCAGAGCTACGCGCTGTACCCGAACATGACGGTGGCCGGGAACATCTCGTTCGGCATGGAGATGCGCGGCGTGCCGGCCGACGAGCGCCAGAAGGCGATCGACAAGGTGGCCAAGGTCCTGCAGATCGGTCATCTCCTGCAGCGCAAGCCGAGCCAGCTTTCGGGCGGCCAGCGCCAGCGCGTCGCCATGGGCCGGGCGCTGGTGCGCGACCCCAAACTCTTCCTGTTCGACGAGCCTTTGTCCAACCTCGACGCCAAGCTGCGCGTCGACATGCGCATCGAGATCAAGCGCCTGCACGCCACGACAGGCACCACCATCGTCTACGTCACCCACGACCAGATCGAGGCGATGACGCTGGCGACAAAGATCGCCGTCATGCGCGACGGCGAGGTGCAGCAGTTCGGCACCCCGGCCGAGATCTACAACAACCCCGCCAATCTCTTCGTCGCCGACTTCATGGGCTCGCCGGCCATGAACCTGATCCCGGCGACCATCACCACATCGGGCAATGCGCTCTCCGTCGTTCTGCAGCGTGAGGCCCGCGAGCCGATCACGCTGCCGATGGCCAATGCGCCAGCAGGTCTCTCGGCATTCCAGGGCAAGCCGATCATCTTCGGCGTACGGCCGGAAGCGCTGACCGATCCGGAGGGCGCCGAGCGCAACGCCTCGAACATCGCCACCGCCGACCTGCATATCGAGGTCGTCGAGCCGGCCGGTTCCGACACGTTCGCCGTCACCAATCTCGGCGGCAAGGGCGTGGTGGCACGGCTGCGCGCCGACGCCAACATCCAGCCTGGCACCAGCACGCCGCTCGCCTTCAACCTGACCAAGGCGGTGTTCTTCGATCCGGCGACCGAGAGCCGCATCCGCTGACGGCCATGGCAAATCCGGACATCGTCATCATCGGCTCCGGCATTGGCGGCGCCACGATCGCCTCCGGCCTGGCCGGCAGCGGCGCCTCGATCCTGATGCTGGAGCGTGGCGAGCCCTTGCCGGCAACCCCGCATGCCCGCGACACCCGCTCGATCTTCGTCGACGGCCACTATCGCCCAAAGGAGATGTGGCGCGAGGCCGGCGGTGCCGCCTTCAACCCCGGCAATTACTACTATGTCGGCGGCAATTCGAAATTCTACGGCGCGGTGCTGATCCGTTACCGCAAGGAAGATTTTTCGGCCATGGAGCATTACGGCGGCGTCTCGCCCGCCTGGCCGTTTTCCTACGACGAGTTCGAGCCCTGGTATTCCAGGGCGGAGCAGCTGTTTCGCGTGCGCGGCACGCTGGGTGAGGATCCGACCGAACCGTTCCACTCGATCCCCTACGCCTTCAAGCCGGTGCCCGACGAAGCACCGATCGCGCGCGCCCGTGCTGAACTGAAGGGCCTCGGCCTGCATCCGGCCTCGCTGCCGCTCGGCGTCGACATCGATACCTGGCTGAAGGAAGGCAGAACCGGCTGGGACGCTTTCCCCAACACCGGCCTGGGAAAGATGGACGCCCAGACAGCGCCACTGGCGGCGGCGCTTGGGGACAGCAACATCCGGCTCGAGACCGGCTGCTACGTCGAGTATCTCGAGGCGGCGCCCGACGGCAAAAGCATCGCCGCGATCCACTACCGGCAGAACGGCGAACTGAAGAAAGTGTCGCCGAAACTGGTCATCCTGTCCGCCGGCGCGGTCAATTCCGCCGTCATCCTGCTGCGCTCGCCCTCACCGGGCAACGGCAAAGGAGGCGGCAAGGGCCTCGCCAACCGCTCCGACCAGGTCGGCCGCAACTTCATGAACCACAATTCCAGTGCCATGCTGGCGATCGATCCGCGCCGCAGGAACGATGCCGTCTACCAGAAGACGCTGATGCTGAACGACTATTATCTGTCGGACGGCAGGGGCGGCAAGCCGCTCGGCAATGTCCAGCTGCTCGGCAAGATCGACGGCAACATGCTCAAGGCCAATGTGAGGACGATGCCGAAATTCGTGCTCGACTTCATGGCCGGCCATGCCGTCGACTGGTATTTGATGTGCGAGGACCTGCCCGATCCCGAAAGCCGCATCATGGTCGACGGCAAGGACATAGTCATGCAGTGGCGGCGCTCCAACATGCAGTCGCTCGACGGACTGACCAAGGTGATGCGCGAAAACTTCCGCGCCTGCGGCTACCCCATCGTGCTGTCGCGCCCCTTCGACAAGCGCACGCCCTCGCACCAGTGCGGCACGGTCAGGATGGGCGACGATCCGGCGACCGCGCCGCTCGACCCGTTCTGCCGGTCGTTCGACCACCGGAACCTGTTCGTCGTCGATGCCAGTTTTTTGCCGAACTCGGCTGCGGTCAACCCGGCGCTGTCGATCGCCGCCCAGGCGTTGCGGGTGGCTGACCATATCCGCAAGGTGGAGCTTGCCGCATGACCCGCCCCGCAGCCATCGTCACCGGCGGCGCGCGCGGGATCGGGCTGGCTTGCGCGGAAGCGCTGGCCGATACAGGCTTTGACATTCTGGTTGCCGACCTCGCCGAACAGGCGCCTGACGGGCTCGACGCAGATATCTCGGCGCGCGGTGCGAAACTCGCCTATGTCAGTTGTGACGTCGCCAATCTCGACGGCCACGCCGTGTTGGTCGATGCCGCGATGCGCGTCTTCGGCCGCATCGACTGTCTCGTCAACAATGCCGGCGTCGGCGCCGTGGTGCGCGGCGACCTGCTGGAGCTGAAGCCCGAAAATTTCGACCGCACGCTTGATATCAACCTGCGCGGCACGGTCTTCCTCAGCCAGGCCGTCGCCAAGGCAATGCTGGCCACACCCGGCGGCCATGCAAGATCGATCATCACCGTCACCTCGGTCAGCGCCGAGATGGCTTCGCCGGAGCGCTCCGAATACTGCATATCGAAGGCGGGGCTTTCCATGTGGGTGAAGAACCTGGCGCTCAGGCTCGCCCCTGAAAATATCGGCGTGTTCGAGTTGCGTCCGGGCATCATCCGCACCGACATGACGGCAGGCGTGACCGCCAAATACGATGCCTTGATCGACAGCGGGCTGGTGCCGGCCAAACGCTGGGGCGAAGCGTCAGACATCGGCGCGGTGGTGGCGACGCTTGCCGCCGGCAGGCTCGGCTTTTCGACCGGCTCGATCATCAATGTCGACGGCGCGCTCTCCGTGCCGCGGCTATAGGTGGAAACGACATGACAGACTACATCATCGTGGGCGCCGGCCCGGCCGGCTGTGTTCTGGCCAACCGGCTGAGCGAGGATCCCTTGAATTCCGTGCTGCTGCTGGAAGCCGGCGGCAAGGACTGGCACCCCTACATCCATATGCCGGCGGGCTTCGCCAAGATGACCAAGGGCATTGCGTCCTGGGGCTGGTCCACCGTGCCGCAGAAAAACATGAAGGACCGCGTCTTCTGGTACACGCAGGCCAAGGTGGTCGGCGGCGGCTCGTCCATCAACGCCCAGATCTACACGCGAGGCAATGCCCGCGACTACGACGCGTGGGAGAAGGAAGAGGGTCTCGCCGGCTGGGGCTATCGCGACGTGCTGCCCTACTTCAAGCGCGCCGAGAACAACCAGCGTTTCGCCAACGATTTTCACGGCGACCAGGGACCGCTCGGCGTGTCGAACCCGATCTCGCCGCTGCCGATCTGCGAAGCCTATTTCCGCGCCGGCCAGGAGATGGGCATTCCCTTCAACCCCGACTTCAACGGCGCTGCCCAGGAAGGCGTCGGCTATTACCAGCTCACCCAGAAGGATGCCCGGCGCTCCTCCGCCTCGGTCGCCTATCTCAAGCCGATCCGCGCCCGCAAGAACCTCACCGTCCGGACCGATGTGCTGGTGACACGCATCGTCGTCGAGAACGGCCGCGCTGTCGGCGTTGAAGTCGTCGACCGGCCAGGTGGCGAGAAGAAGATCCTGCGCGCCGGGCGCGAGGTGATCGTCTCGTCCGGCGCCATCGGCTCGCCGAAGCTTTTGATGCAGTCGGGCATCGGCCCGGCCGACCACCTGAAATCGGTCGGCGTGACGCCGGTGCATGACCTGCCCGGCGTCGGGTCCAACATGCAGGACCATCTCGATCTGTTCGTCATCGCCGAATGCACTGGCGACCACACCTACGACAACTACGCCAAGCTGCACCGCACGGCCTGGGCCGGCTTGCAATATCTGCTTTTGAAGAAGGGGCCGGTGGCCTCCAGCCTGTTCGAGACCGGCGGCTTCTGGTACGCCGACCCGACCGCCGCCTCGCCCGACATCCAGTTCCATCTCGGCCTGGGCTCCGGCATCGAGGCCGGCGTCGAGAAGTTGAACAATCCGGGCGTCACCTTGAACTCGGCCTTCCTGCGGCCGCGCTCGCGCGGCACGGTGCGACTGAAGAGCGCCGACCCGGCCGACCATCCGCTGATCGATCCCAACTACTGGTCCGATCCCTATGACCGCGCCATGTCGATCAAGGGCCTGCGGCTGGCGCGCGAGATCATGCGGCAGAAGGCGCTTCAGCCCTACGTGCTGCGCGAAGTGCTGCCCGGCCCGTCGCTGGCGACCGACGACGAACTGTTCGACTACGCCTGCCGCAGCGCAAAGACCGATCACCATCCTGTCGGCACCTGCCGCATGGGCCATGACGAGATGGCTGTCGTGACGCCGGATTTGCGGCTGCGCGGCATCGAAGGCTTGCGCGTCTGCGACGCCTCGGTGATGCCGCGCGTGCCCTCCTCAAATACCAATGCACCGACCATCATGGTTGGCGAGAAGGGTGCCGACCTGATCCTCGGCCGCGAACCCCTGCCGCCGGCTGTGTTTTCCGGCAACCGGGCTGCTTGAAGGGATGGAGAAATGATCAGGCACTGTGTCTTCGCCCGGTTTCGCGGCGATGTCCCCGAAAGCGAGCGCACGGCGATCCATGCCGACCTCGAGGCGCTTCGAAAGGTTATCGACGGCATGGACACGGTCCACTTCAGTGCCAATGTCAGCCCCGAGCCCTTTGCCCGCGGCTTTGGCCATGGCTTCACCATCGATTTCCGCGATGCCGCCGCCCGCGACGCCTATCTCGTCCATGAAGCCCATCAGCGCGCCGGCGCCCGGCTGGTCGCCGCACTCGAAGGCGGCACGGACGGATTGATGGTCTTCGACCTCGACCTTACGAAAAAGTGACCGCCGGTTCCGGCTGATCGCTGTTCTCTTTTGCGAGCGGGGCGACATATCGTTCCTTTGGGGGCACCAAAGGAGGACGCCTTGAATCTCACTGCCGAGCAGAAGAAAACCGTTCTGGCCTCATTCCTGGGCTGGACGCTCGACGCTTTTGATTTCTTCCTTCTGACATTCCTGCTCACCGATATTGCGAGTGAATTCCACACCGATGTCCCGGCAGTCTCGAAGGCACTGTTCCTGACCTTGGCGACGCGCTTCATCGGCGCGTTTTTCTTTGGCATGCTCGCCGACAAATATGGGCGCAAGCCCATCCTCATGCTCAACATCGTCAGCTATTCGGTGATCGGCGCGCTCGCGGCCTTCTCGCCCAATCTCGGCATTTTCCTCGCCCTGCGCGCTTTGTTCGGCATCGCCATGGGCGGCGAATGGGGGCTTGGCAGTTCGCTCGCGATGGAATCCATCCCTCCCAGCGCGCGCGGCTTCGTATCGGGCATCCTGCAATGCGGCTATCCCGCCGGCTACCTCCTGGCGGCGGTGGTCTACGGCCTGCTCTACCAGCAGACGATCGGCGGCTACACGATCGGCTGGCGTGCCATGTTCCTGCTCTCCTTCTTGCCGGCGCTGATCGTGCTCTTCATCCGCTCGCACGTGCCGGAATCGCCGGCCTTCGCCGAGGCGCGGAAATCGGTCAAGCCGGGGCTCCTGGAAACGCTGCAGAAGCACTGGGGCGTCGCGCTCTATGCCGTCGTGCTGATGATGTTCTTCAATTTCTTCAGCCATGGCACGCAGGACCTCTACCCGACCTTCCTGAAGAAGCAGCATGGCTTCGATCCGCACACGGTGAGCTGGATCACCATCGTCGCCAATATCGGCGCCATCGTCGGCGGCCTGGCCTTCGGCGCGCTGTCGGAGAGGATCGGCCGCGTCAACGCCATCACGCTCGCCTGCCTGATCGCCCTGCCGTCGATCCCGCTATGGGCCTACAGCACCACGCCCTTCATGTTGGCCATCGGCGCATTCGTCATGCAGGTCGCCGTCCAGGGCGCCTGGGGCGTCATCCCGGTTCATCTCAACGAACTGTCGCCGGGGGCGGTCCGCGCGACCTTGCCCGGCTTCATCTATCAGGCCGGCAACCTTGCCGCATCCTATGGCGGTCCGTATCAGGCGGGCATAGCGGAGTCGGCCGGAGGCAGCTACGGCTATGCGCTGGCGCTTTTCGCCGGCGTGGTCGCCGTCTGCATCATCGTCGTCATCCGCTTCAGCCCGGAGCGGCGCGGCCAGGTGATGACAGTCCTGGGTTGAGTGCGGCCTAACCCATCCGGAGCGCGATAACCCCGGCAACAATGCTGAGCGCGGCGGCGCCGCGCCAGCCCGTCATCTTCTCGCCGAGCGCGTAGACCGAGATCAGCATGGCGAACAGGATCGACGTTTCGCGCAGCGATGCCACCGAGGCGATCGGCGCCTTGGTCATCGCCCACATCACGATCCAGTAGGCCGCGCCGCTGAGCACGCCGGTGAACAGCCCGGCCTTCCAGTCGCGCGCCAGCACGGGCAGTGACTGCGGCCCGCGGAAGATGAGGCACAGCACCAGCGCCCATGTCGCGTCACAGACGAACAGCCAGGCCGCGTAGCTTTGCGCCGTCGCCGCCAGCCGCGCGCCGCTGCCGTCCGACAATGTATAGCTGGCAATGAAGATCGACGTGCCGAGCGCAAAGCCGACGGCGCGCAGGTTGAGCCTCTCCAGATGCGCGCCGCCGCGAAACGACATCACCAGCGTGCCGGCCGACAAAAGCAGGATGCCGAGAATGGCAAACGGCGCCGGCACCTCCTGCACCACCACGATGCCACCAAGTGCGGCCAGCAGCGGTGCCGTGCCGCGCGCCAGTGGATAGGTCTGGGCGAAATCGCCGGCCTTGTAGGCGCCGATCAGGAAGGTTCGGTAGCCCATGTGGAAGACCACCGAAGCGAGAATGAACGGCCAGACCGCGGCCTTCGGGAACTCGACGAAAGGCAGCACGAACAGCGCGGCAAACCCCATGCCCAATGTCATCAGCGTGATCGACAGGAAGCGGTCGAGATGCACCTTGACCAGCGCGTTCCAGATCGCGTGCATGGCGGCTGCGGCAAGCACCGCGAAGAAGACGAAAAGCGTCATTTCGGGTCTATCGACCTCCCAAGCCGAGTGGCGTTTCGAGATCGATGTCGACCCGGACCGGGAAGTGATCGGACGCCACCTCGCCTGTATCGGATGCGACCGAGCGGACCCGCCCCGCGAACATACCGCCGACGAAGCAGTGGTCGAGCCGGCGCTTTGCCAGCCTGCCGTCGATGATCTTCTCATGCGTGTGGAAGTCATCAGCGGGTTCGATCGCCACAACGGCGGCATCGACGAAGCCGTCGAGATAGGCAGCACCCCGATGATAGGGCGTGCTGCCGACGATGCGGCGGTATTCGGCGCTGCCCGGCTCCATGTTGAAATCGCCCATCCAGATCGCCGCCAGCGGATTTTCCGGCTCGGCTTCGCCGCTGGTCCAGTTGCGCGAAGGCTCGTCATCGATGCCGCTCCACGGCCCGCCTTCGGACGGCGCACGGCGGTGTTCGGCCAGCAGATAGTCGATCTGCTCCAGCCGCTCTTCCGCCGCGATATGGGCGAGATGCAAGGACAGCACACGCACCGGGCCGGCCGGTGTGCCGATCATGCATTCGAGCGCCGCGTTGCGCGTGTTGAGCGGCCTGAGCGTCCGGCGCATCGGCAGCGCATGCAGGCGCGTCCAGACGATCGGCAGTTTCGACAGAACCATGGTGCCGAACTGCCGGCGCCGATTGACCAGGCGACCGTCCCGCCGCTCGCTGGCGTCCATGTCGAAGGCCGGGCCGTAGATCCAGTGATAGTCCGGCAGCAGGCGCGACAGCAGCTCCGGCTGGTCGTCGAAATGGCTGCGCTGCCAGTGCCGCTCGACCTCCTGCAGGGCAATGACATCGGCGCCGTCGACGATGCGCGCCGCGCGCGAAAGGTCATAGCGGCCGTCGCTGCCGAACCCGTACTGGATGTTGTAGCTGACCAGCTTCATTGCTTATCCGGCTCACCTTCGGCGATGGCAGTAGCGGCTCAGTGGATTGCTTGCAATGTGCAGGAGAATGCAAGCGGCTTGTGCCAGCAGCCTCCCCTGCCCCGCCGCGCGATCTTCTAATCCGTCGTCAACGGCTGGAACCGGCCCGCTGGCGACGCCGCCAGTTCCGCCCAGTCGATCTCTTCTTCCAGCCGGTGATAGGCCTCGTCGCCGATCGTGCCGTTGCTGCGCAATTCCTCCAGCGTGTCGCGCTGGCGGTTGATGGCGTAGAGGCGCAGCCGGTCGTATTCGGTTGCCGCCTGTGCGTCCTCCGGGTTTTCCGCGATCACGCGCTGAGCCTCGTACTGCTCGCGCACGACAGCCGCCGCGGCCGATGTCTTGCGGCTCAACACGTCAAGTGCGGCCTGCATGACGGCAACGCGCGCCTGCGCAACCTCATTGTCGACGGTTCTGTCGGGATCGAAGTTGAGTATCCGCAGCAGAGGCTTCAGCGTCATCCCCTGCAGCACCAGCGTACCCAGAACCACCGCGAAGGCGGCAAGCACGATCGGATCGCGGCCGGGAAAGCCGGCAGGCAGGGCAATGGCCACCACCAGCGTCACCAGCCCGCGCATACCGCACCAGCCGACCAGCACGGCGCCGCCAAATGTCGGCAAATCCCGCTTTCTGTCTTCGCCGCCGAGACGGGCAAGCCATCGGATGATCGCAACATAACTCGCCACCCAGACGAGGCGCGCAGCGATGACGACAACCAGCACCGTCGCGGCAAACAGAAAGGCCTCGCCCTGCCCTTCGCCGGAAAGCCGGCCGACGATCGACCGTGCCTGCAGGCCCATCAGCACGAAAGCCAAAACGTTGAGAACGAACACCGCCGACTCCCAGACCGAATAGGTGCTGACACGGCGTCTCGCCGACATGCGGCGCGGTGCACTGCGCGCAATCGTGATGGCGTAGACGACGATGGTGATGATGGCGGAAAGACCGAGCTTGTCGGCCAATATCCACACGCCGAATGTCCCGGCGAACTGCACCACGGTGCTGCTCGCCGCATCCTCGATGCGGGTCAGCGTCAAGAGCGAGAGGCGGCCAAGCAGATAACCTCCAATCAGGCTGCCGATCGTTGACAGCAGGATCACCGGAATGGCGTTGCTCAGCATGATCGAGCCGAGTGCTGCCGAAACCGCCAGCCGGTAGATCAAGAGTGCGGTGGCATCGTTGAGCAGGCTTTCGCCCTGCAGGATGGCGGTGATGCGGTGCGGCACCTTGAATTGCCCGAGAACGGCACTCGCCGCCACGGCATCCGGCGGCGCGACGATGGCGCCAAGCGCGATCGCCGCGGCGATCGGCAGGCCGGCCATCTTCCAGCCGACGAAGGCAACCACCACAGTGGTGAAGACGACGGCGCCAAGCGCCAGCAGCAGCAGCGACAGCCGGTAGCGCTTCAGGTCGCGCAGCGACGTGTCATAGGCGGCATCGAGAAGCACCGGCGCTATGAACAGCGCAAGCGCCAGTTCCGGATCGATCTCGATCATCGGTGCGCCAGGCACGAAGGCGATGCCGACCCCGGCCAGGGCCAGCAGCGACGGATAGGGGACCTCCAGCCGCCGCGACAGCGCCGTCAGCGCGACAGCCGTCAAAAGCAGGACAAGGGTGAGTTCAAAAAGGGCCATGGCTCATCGTAGCGGCGAAGAGCGACTGTTGGCAGTACCCCTCGGCAGGATACTGTTGATTGTCGAAGCCTTGGCCTGCCCTGGGATTTAAAAGTGACCTGAGGGGCGGCGCCGACGGTTCGTCACTACAGACATCGAACCCACGGCATCGAGGGTTGCGAGCATCGACGATCAAGACGCGTTGTTCGGCGCATTAGAGACCGCCGCGGAATGACGTTCGCTCCGCTAGTGCAAGACCAGCATGTCGCCCGATGAGAACGAAATCTCGGCCTTCTCACCGACCGCGGGTGGCGGCGTGGCCGAGTTGTTGAAGGTGTCGAGCGACACCGTGTTGCCGCCGATGCCGACGCGGACCCGGATCACCGAGCCGAGGAAGTGCACTTCGGATATCTCTCCGATCAGGCTGGAATCGCGGCCGGGCTGGCGGCCGAGCGAAATCGCCTCGGGCCGCAGCGCCAGCGACAGCGTGTCGCCGGACTTCGAGCCGTTGAGCTTGCCCTTGAGCGAGACTTCCTGCGTGTTGACCTGAACCGTGCCGGCCGCGGCGTCGGTAACCTTGCCTTCGAGCACGTTGAGCGTGCCGACGAAATTGGCGACGAATTTGGTTGCCGGCCGGTTGTAGATCTCGAACGGCGTGCCGACCTGCTCGGCCTTGCCGCCATACATGACGGCGATGCGGTCGGAGATCGACAGCGCCTCTTCCTGGTCATGCGTGACGAAGATGGTGGTGATGCCGAGCTTCTTCTGGATCGAGCGGATTTCCTCGCGCAGCGACACGCGCACCTTGGCGTCGAGCGCCGACAGCGGCTCGTCGAGCAAAAGCAGCTTCGGCTTCGGCGCGATCGCACGGGCCAGCGCGATGCGCTGCTGCTGGCCGCCCGAGAGCTGGTAGGGATAGCGGTCGGCCATCTGCGGCAGCTTGATGATGCCGAGCATCTCGGCAACGCGGGCGTCGATGTCCGCTTTGGGCATGCCGGCGACTTTCAGGCCGAAGCCGATGTTCTGCGCGACGGTCAGGTTAGGGAACAACGCATAGGCCTGGAACACCATGCCGACATTGCGCTGATTGGGCTTCAGCCGGGTGATGTCCTTGCCGGCGACGACGATCTTGCCGGCGCTCGGCTCTTCGAAGCCGGCGACCATACGCAGCACGGTGGTCTTGCCGCAGCCGGACGGCCCGAGGAAGGAGACGAATTCACCCGGCTCGACGTCGAGATTGAAATCCTCCACGACCGTGGTGGCGCCGAAGGATTTCCGGACGTGCTGGATGGAGAGGAACGGGTCGGCCATGGTGGTGTTCTTTCGATCAGTTCGGGCGGTTCGCCGATTTCGGCGCGAAGCGGGACAGGATCTGGATCAGTGACATGCAACCCCAGGTGATGGCGAAGGCAATGATTGCAAGCGCTGCCGGCTCATAGGCGCGGTTGGCGCCGATGTTCTGCAGATACGGGCCGAAGGCCGGCCGGTTGAGCAGGCTTGCCATGGTGAATTCGCCAATGACAATCGCGAAGGTCAGGAACGCACCCGACAACACCGCGATCAACACGTTGGGCAGGATAACACGGGTGACGATCGTCCCCCAACCGGCGCCCAGAATCTGCGCCGCTTCCGTCAGAGTGCGCACGTCGATGGTGCGAAGTCCTGTATCCACCGCGCGGTACATATAGGGCAACGACAGTGTGGCATAGCCGATCACCAACAAGGCATTGGTGCCCGTGTCGGTCGCCAGGAACGGCAACGGCGAATTCGAGCCATACATTCTGATGTATCCGAAGACGATGACGATGGCCGGGATGACCAGCGGCAGCAAGGTGATGAACTCGACGATCGGGCGCAGCTGCGGCAGGCGCAGCCGGATCCAATAGGCGGCGGGCACCACGATCAGTACGCCGAGAATGATGGTGAAAACGGCGGCAAGCACCGAATACCCGAATGTCGCCTGGAAGCGTGCGTCGCCCAGCACGACCTTGTAGGCATCAAAGGAATAGGCACCCCGCCGCATGCGCATGGAAAACTCCACCGTCGCGATCAACGGGATGAAGAAATAGGCCGCGCCCAGCGCGAAGACGACCCAGGCCCAGAATCTGCCAGCCTTCATTTGAGCCACCTCTCGGAACGGGTGCGGAACCAGATGTAGAAGACATTGGCAAGACCGGTAATCAGGATCATGCCGAAGGCAATGGCATAGCCGAGATGGGCATTGTGCAGCACGTCGCCACGAATCTGGGCATAGAGCAGGATCGGCACGATGTTGAGTGACGAGCCGGTCAACGCATAGGCGGTGGCGATGGCGCCGAAGGCATTGGCGAACAACAGGATCACGGTGCCGAGGAAGCTCGGCCAGATCACCGGAATGACCACCATGCGCCAGTACTGGGACACGGTCGCGCCCAGCGTCGCGGCGGCCTCGCCCCATTCCTTCTTCAGCCCGTCAATGGCCGGCACGATGATGACCACCATCAACGGGATCTGGAAGTAGACATAGGTCAGCGTCAGGCCCCAGAACGACAGGATGTTGAAGCCGTGTGCGTAAATGTTGAGGCCGAACAGGGTGTTCAGTATGACCGTCGCGAGGCCGAGCCGGCCGAGTGTGGCGAGGAATGCGAAGGCCAGCGGCACGCCGGCGAAATTCGAGGCCACGCCGGAAAACGTCAGTGTCGCCGAGCGTATCCAGTCCGGCAGGCCACCGCGCACGATGGCGATCGCAATCGCCAAACCCGCAAAGGCGCCAATCAGCGATGAGGCAAGACTGACCTTGATCGAAATCCAGTAGGCGGCAACGATCGACGGCTGCGCCAATGCGACTATGTTTTCGAGTGTGAATTCGCCGGCATCGTTCTGGAATGCGCCCAGCATGAGGTAGAGCGTGGGCAAGATCAGGAACATGATGGCGAAGATGAAGAATGGCGCGACGCCGAGCCATTGCGTCGGCAGCCTCACGCTGCGCGCCTCGGCGGGAGGCGCCGTCTTGCCGGTAACAGCGGGGTCGGACATTGAGATATCGGTCATGCGCCGGCTACCGTCTTCGAGAGAAAGAACCGGGCGACCGTGAAGCCGCCCGGTGGATCTCAACTGTTACTTGACGTTGGCGCCGACAACGGCGTCCCAGTTCTTGGTGATGGCTTCCTTGGCCTTGCCCTGCTCGTCGAGCGTCGGGAACACCGCGGCCGCATAGGACTCGGCCGGCGGCAGCTTGGCCAGCACGTCAGCCGGGATCTTGCCGTTCTTGGCGAGATCGTTGAAGCGGATCGGGTGGCAATAGCCCTTCAGCCAGGCGATCTGGCCTTCGTCGGAATACAGGTATTCCAGCCAGAGCTTTGCTGCGTTCGGGTGCGGTGCGTAGGCGCTGATTGCCTGCACGTAGACACCGGCGACGACACCTGTCTTCGGCACGACCACGTCGACGGGCGGGTTGCCCTTCAGCGTGTCGCGACCGGCGAGCGCGTTGTAGTCCCAGGTGACGAGGATCGGGGTCTGGCCCTGGGCCAGCGTCGCGGCCTTGCCGATGACCGGCACGAAATTGCCGGCGGCGTTGAGCTTCTTGAAGAAGTCGAGGCCAGCGGTGCCAGCAGCTTCACCAGCCGCCGCGCCCGACGAGAGACCAGCGGCATATACCGCCTGGATGGCCTGGTTCGAAGCGCGCGGATCACCGGCAAGAGCGACCGAGTTGGCGAATTCCGGCTTCAGCAGGTCGGCCCAGTCCGTCGGCGATACCTTCACCAGGTCCTTGTTCACCTGGAAGGAAAGCACACCGTAGTAATCGCCCGTCCAGAAGCCGCCGGCATCCTTGGCGCTGTCGGGGATCGAGTCCCAGGTCGACACCTTGTAAGCCTGGATCAGACCGTCCTTCTTGGCGGACGGGCCGAAAGACAGGCCGACGTCGATGACGTCGGGAGCCTGCGGACCCTTGTTGTCCTTGTTCGCCTTGATCGCCTCGACCTCGTCGCCGGAACCGGCATCGGGGTTGAGTTCGTTGATGGTGATTTCCGGATACTTAGCCTTGAAGCCGTCGATGACCGCGCCGTAACCGCACCAGTCATGCGGCAGCGCGATGGTGGTGAGCTGGCCTTCGGCCTTCGCGGCCTTGACGAGATCATCCAGCGAAGCCGCGGACGAAATCACCGACGACACCATCAGGGTCGCGGCCGAAAGGGAAAGCACCTTCCCCGTGAATTTGAACATGTGTTCTCTCCGTTGAACTGACGCCGTTGGACGCCTGCGATGCGGTATCGTTTTCATGTGACAGCCAGATGAAAGCTTTGTGAAACCGGCTGCTCGCAGTGCGAAAAAGTAAACTCTTTTTAACCGGTTGTAGCAATCGCCTCGCGATTCTTTTTCCGGCTAATTAGTTTGTGCCTTGCCCTTCATCTCCTCCCCTTGTTTTTCTGCCCCTTTTTCAGATCAATTTTCCATGCGGAAAGCGTCTCAGATCGTGCCGGCGATGGCGTTTTCCAGCAGCGTCAGCGCCGCCTTCTTGGTCAGCTTGACGGGGTTGCCGCCGGCAGTCGGATCGACCACCGCCATGTCGGCGATCAGCGCCTTGCGCTTCTTGTCCATGTCGAGCCCCTTGATCAGGCCCGGCAGCGCGTGCGGCACCTTCAACTCCTTGCGCAGTTTGATGATCGCCTTGGCGAAGCCGTCGAAGCCGCCCTTGATGCCGCAATAGGCGGCGAGCCGGGCGATACGCTCCTCGATGGAGTCACGGTTGAAGGCGAGCACATAGGGCATGAACACCGCGTTGGTCATGCCGTGATGGGTGTCGTAGAGCGCGCCGATCGGATGCGACAGCGAGTGGATGGCACCCAGCCCCTTCTGGAAAGCGGCGGCACCCATGGCGGCCGCGCTCATCATATGAGCGCGCGCGACCAGGTCCTTGCCGTTGGCATAGGCCTTCGGCAGGTTCTCGAACACCAGCCGGATGCCCTCCACCGCGATGCCGTCGGCCATCGGATGGTAACCCGGCGCGCAATAGGCCTCGAGGCAGTGGGCAAGCGCATCCATGCCGGTGCCGGCGGTGATGAAAGCGGGCATGCCGACCGACAGTTCCGGATCGGCGATGACGATCGCCGGCAAGAGCTTCGGATGGAAGATGACCTTCTTGGTGTGGGTCTCCTCATTGGTGATGACGCCGGCGCGGCCGACTTCCGACCCGGTGCCGGCCGTGGTCGGCACGGCGATGATCGGGGCAATCGCATCCGAATTGGCGCGCGTCCACCAGTCGCCGACATCCTCGAAATCCCACACCGGCCGCGTCTGGCCGGCCTGGAAGGCGATCAGCTTGCCAAGATCGAGCGCCGAGCCGCCGCCGAAGGCGATGACGCCGTCATGCTTGCCCTTCTTGAACACGGCGATGCCGGCGGTGAGGTTGGAATCGACCGGGTTCGGCTTCACCTCGGAAAACACACCGTAAGGCACCTTGGCGTCGTCGAGGATTTTCAGCGTCGAAGCGACGACCGGCAGTTTCGCCAGGCCCGGATCGGTGACGAAGAGCGGCCGCTTGATACCGGTGGCTGCAAGCACCTCTGGGAGTTCCTTGATGCGCCCGGCGCCGAAACGGACGGTGGTGGGGTAGTTCCATTTGGAGATCAGCTTGGACATTTTTTGTCTTTCGAAAAATCAGATGGCTTCGCGCAGGTGGAAGGATTTCGGCCGAGTCAGGTTGTCGTAGCCGATGGCCGACAGTCCCGCGCCCTTGCCGGTGTCCTTGACGCCGGTCCAGACCAGCGCCGGATCGAGGTAGTCGCAGCGGTTCATGAATACCGTGCCGGTCTCGACGCGGTTGCCGATCGCCACCGCGTGTTCGGTATCGCGCGTCCAGATCGAGGCGGTCAGCCCATAGGCGCTGTCGTTCATCAGCGCGATCGCCTCCTCGTCGTTGCGCACCTTCATGATGCCGACGATCGGGCCAAAGCTTTCCTCGCGCATGACGCTCATCTGGTGGTCGACTTCGGTCAGCACTTCCGGCGCCAGATAGGGCGAACCGGCCTTGTCGTCAGCCACCTTCATGTTGATGTGCGCCTTGGCGCCCTTGCGCAGCGCTTCGGCCTTCTGCTCGCGGATCAGGTCAGCGAAACGCGCCTGCGCCATCGGCCCCATCGTCGTCGCCTGCTCCAGCGGATTGCCGACGACATAGTTTTTCGTCTCGGCGATGAAGCCTTCGACGAACTCGTCATAGACCTTCTCGTGCACGTAGACGCGCTCGATGCCGCAGCAGCACTGGCCGGAATTGTAGAAGGCACCGTCGACCAGATTGGCAACCGCATGGTCCATCTTGGCGTCGGGCAGCACATAGGCCGGGTCCTTGCCGCCAAGCTCGAGGCCGAGCGTCATGAAAGTGCCGGCCGCCGCCTTTTCGATGGCGCGGCCGCCGCCGACCGAACCGGTAAAGTTCACATGGTCGATCTTGCCTGAGCCGAGCAGCTTTTCAGTCTGCGCGTGGTTGAGCACGACATTCTGGAACACGCCCTTTGGCAGGCCGGCTTTGTCGAAGGCCTGCTGAAAACGCTCGCCGACGAGCAGCGTCTGTGCGGCATGCTTGAGGATGACGGCATTGCCGGCCATCAGCGCCGGCACGACGGTGTTGACGGCGGTCAGGTAAGGATAGTTCCACGGCGCGATCACCATGACGACGCCGAGCGGATCCTTCTTCACATAGCGGCGAAACCCATCCTTCGGGTTTGAGGCCGGCACGGATTTCAGCGCCAGCTCGGCGATCTCGACCATGTAATTGCTGCGTTCCTTGACACCGCCGAACTCGCCGCCATAGCGCACCGGACGTCCCATCTGCCAGGCGATCTCCGGCACGATCTCGTCGGTCATCGCCACCAGCGCTTCGAGCATCGCGAGAATGTACTTGCCGCGCTCGACGATCGGTACCTGCGCCCACTTCTCCTGCGCCGCCTTGGCGCGCTCGACCGCGGCGTTGACCGCCTGGTCCGTTGCCACGGGCCGCTCGGCATAGATCGAACCATCGATTGGGGATTTGAGTTTTACGGTTTCCAATTAAACGCTCCTGAACTTCATTCTTCCAACACAACCGACGTGCCGAACCAGACGTCTCCAACGTCTGGTTCGCGCATATTTTTCGACAGCCAAATTTTCACGACAGTCTCGATTATCTCTTCCGGTCTTGACCCATACTTGTGTTCCGCCACCCAGATCTTGTCCCGACCGGTAATCGGGATCGCTCCCTTTGCCAGGAGGCCCTTCAGGGCCGCCTTAGTGAACGTTTCCAAGTCCACACCGTCGAGACCGAATTCGTGCCGCCCGACCGGAATTATCTGCCACAAGCCGACGGCATCAACGTCAAGTTCATTTGGAACGCGCGCAACCCATTCCGCCGCCGACATGTCGTAGCCGCGATGGCGCTTGTTCCAATCCATCTTAGTACCGCTCGAACCCCCTGTGCAGTTCCCAATCCGTAATGCGGCGGTCGTATTCCAACTGCTCCCACTTGGCGGTGTGGACATAATGTTCGAGCACGTCCTCGCCGAGCGCCTGTTTCAGCATCTTCGACTTGGCCAGCGTCTCGGTGGCGTCGCGCAGCGTTTTGGGAATCTCCGGGAGGCGCGAAGCCTGATAGGCATCGCCGACGAAAGGTTTTTGCAGTTCGAGCTTCTCGTCGATGCCGGCAAGGCCGGCGGCGATCAGCGCCGCGAAGGCGAGATAGGGGTTCAGGTCGGCGCCGCCGATGCGGCATTCCATGCGGATGCCCTTGGTGCCCTCGCCGCACAGGCGGAAGCCGGCGGTGCGGTTGTCCTCGCTCCACATGATCTTGGTCGGCGCGAAGGTGCCCGCCTGGAAGCGCTTGTAGGAATTGATGTACGGCGCCAGGAACCAGGTGAACTCCTTGGCGTATTTCAACTGCCCCGCCGCCCATTGCTGGCCGAGCGTCGACAGCGTCCAGTCAGCCTTCTTGTCGAAGAACAGCGGCGTCTTCCCGTCGGCGCTCCACAGCGAATTGTGGATGTGGCTGGAGTTGCCGGCGAGCCCGTAATTGTACTTGGACATGAAAGAGATCGCCTTGCCCTCGGACTCGGCGATCTCCTTGGCGCCGTTCTTCAGGATGACGTGGCGGTCGGCCATGTCGAGCGCCTCGGCATAGCGCACATTGATCTCTTCCTGGCCGGGACCCCATTCGCCCTTGGAGTTCTCGATCGGAATGCCGGCCGCTTCCATCTCGTTGCGAAGCCGGCGCATGACGCCTTCTTCCTTGGTGGTGATGCCGATCTGGTAGTCGCCGATATAGGGCGAGGCGGTGTCGAGGCCCTGCCAGTGCTTCTTGCGGGCCGAGTCGTAGGTCTCGCTGAACAGGTAGAATTCGAGCTCGGAGGCAAAGTAGCCGATATAGCCGCGCTCGGAGAGCCGCTTGACCTGCTTCTTCAGGATGGCGCGGGGCGAGTGTGCCAAATCCTCATGGTCGTGGTGATCGAGCACGTCGCAGATCACCAGCGCCGTCTTTTCCAACCATGGAATGCGCCGCAGCGTGGCGAGATCCGGCTTCATGACGAAATCGCCATAGCCCTTCGACCAGCTTGCCGCCTTGTAGCCCGGCACCGGCTCCATATCGATGTCGGCGGCCAGGAGATAGTTGCAGCCATGCGTCTCGTCATGCGCGGAATCGACGAAATACTGCGCCAGGAACCGCTTTCCCGCGAGCCGCCCCTGCATGTCGACGATGCAGGCCAGCACCGTGTCGATCTCACCGCCGGAGACCGCTTTCTTCAACTGATCGAACGAGAAATTTCCGGCCATTCCTGTGGCACTCCAGCGCTGGTCGATTGAGAGGGAGTAACGAAACCATGGCCGGCACGATGCCGGCCATGGTCATGAAGAAAAGTATCAGTTTCCGGTCTCGCCGACCGCCTGTTCGGCGGCCTTGATCGCCGCCTGACGCGCTGCGATCTGGTCGCCAATCGGCGGCCCCTGGAAGCGGCGGTTCTCGAAGCCGTACCAGAGCACCGCGGTCAGCACGAGGAAGCCGATGGTAATGTAGAGCACCTTGTCGTTCGGCGGCTGGACGGCGATGTAGAAGATAATCGCCATGCCGATGACGGACAGGAGGCAGAATAGTTTGAACAGGCCGCTGCCGAGATTCCACGGTCCGGGATTCGGCCATTTGGCGGTTCCGAAAGTCATCATGCCGAGCACAATCGGAATGGTGAAGGACAGGAACAGGAAGACCAGCGTCGAGTTGACGACGATGGTGTAGATGTTTGTACCGCCGATCGAGATGAACTGGGCCAGGAAAACATAGACGATCTCAAGAATCGCGGCCGTCCAGATCGCGTTGACGGGAGTGCGATATTTCGGCGAGACCTTCGCCAGTCCGGCCGATCCGACGGGCATGCCGCCGTCACGCGAGAACGCAAACAGCATCCGCGAGGCGGAGGTGACGGTCGCAAGGCCGCACAGAAACTGCGAGATCAGGATCGCAAGGTAGAGCAGTTCCTTGAGCCAAACCGGCAGGATTGTGTCCATGGTCGAGAAGAACACGCTCCAGCCCTGCTTGGCACCTGCCGCCAGGTCCGGAATGGCCAGAGTGATCGCGCAAACCATCACCCAGCCGATCAGCGACGACCACAGCACCGACGAGATGATCGCCCGCGGCACGGAGTGCGCCGCCTTCAGGGTTTCTTCCGAAGTGTGCGCCGACGCATCATAACCGGTGATCGTATAGACCGGCAGCAGCAGGCAGAGCAGGAACAGATAGGTCATGGAATCCGACTGCGGGAAAACGCCGCCGCCGGCATCGCCGGAATAGTTGGTGAAGGTCCACAGCCGCGTGACGTCGATCGCCGGAGCAAACACGAGGCAGGCCACGATCAGCACGGCCGTGGCGCCGAGGATCAGGAAGCCAGAGGCATCCGTCAGCATGGCAGTCAGTCTGATGCCGAAATGATTGCAGAGCGCCTGGATGACCGTGATGATGGCAACAAATCCGACGATCTCGCCCGGCGTGCCGGTGATGCCGAACCAGCTTCCGAACGTACCAACGAAGAAGAATGCGGTGCCGATATTGATGGCACCGAGCACGGTGATCAGCCCGAGCAGATTGAGCCAGGCGGTAAGCCAGCCGGTGAAGCGGTTTCCAAGAATCGACGACCAGTGGTAGAGGCCGCCCGCGGTCGGAAATGCGGATGCGATCTGCGCCATGGCAAGGGCGAAGAATCCGGACACGGCGCAGCCGACGATCCAGCCGATGCCGGCGCCGGCGCCTCCGATCGACGAGATGGCCTGGGCGAAGGAATTGATGCCGCCCGACAGAATGCAAATAATCGAGAACGATATCGCGAAATTCGAGAAGCGGCTCATGCTTCGCGACAATTCCTGGGCGTAGCCCATCCCGTGGAGAACCTTTAGGTCCTCGTGCTTGTCGACTTCTGTGTAGTCTTGCGCTGACATTTTAGTCCCCTATTTGGTTTTTAGCTGGCCGATTGAACTGACTTTCCCATGGCGCGTTGTCGGGAGCCCCTGGCCTCCTCGGGCTCCAGATTCGAAAATATGCCGGTGAGCAGATCCGCCCATTTCCGCTGCCCGGTCTCACCGGAGATTTCATCGTTGCGGATTTCGATCATCGCGCAGGGCAACCCGCGCGAGCGTGCATGCCGTTCCAGCGTGAAATAGACGCGGTCGGCCGGCGAATAGGGCTCGTTGACACCGACGGTGATGCCGGCAAGCCGCTTGAGCGCCGATATCAGTGGCGACGCCAGCCGGCGATCCTCGTCATGGATGATGCCGATATGCCAGGGCCGGTCGCGGCCCTTGTAGACCGGTGTGAAGGAATGCACGGACACCAGCCGGGTCTCCTGGCCGCGCGCCAGCCGTTCCTCGACGATGCGTTCGATGGTGCCGTGAAATGGCTGCCATGACAGGGCGATCCGTGCCGCGCGCTGCTTTTCCGACAGGCCGGCATTGCCCGGTATGGATGTCGTCTCGCTGACCGGCGGCACGAGGTCCGGCGCGTCGAGCGGCCGGTTGCAGTCGATGACCAGACGCGAAATGCGGGTTTCGACCAGCGTCGCATCGAGCGCTTGCGCCATGCGCGTTGCCACCGGCAGCGCGCCTGGATCCCAGGCGATGTGGCGGGACAGGTCTTCGGCGGCAAGGCCGAGCGTGCCGAATTCGGCGGGCAGGAAATTGGAGGCGTGGTCGCAAGTCAGCACGAAAGGGCTCGATCCGCCCGGGTTCGTGACCCTCACGGTATCGGGCGATGCAAGGCTGGCGGGCCGTGCTTTCTCCATAGTCTGTCGTCCCCGGGGAGCGCTGTATCGTATGTTACGTATTTTGCCTCATTGCGTCCCTATGGATGATTTCATACAGTTTACCAGGCTTTGTCAAATGCGATCTCATGGGCCAGGCCAAGGGGTGGGGGAAAAGATGATTTCCAGCATTGCCGAACTGATAGCCGACCGCATCGGCACGATGCCGGCCGGCGAACGGCGCGCGGCGCAGACGCTGATCGCCAGCTATCCGATGATCGGCCTGAAGACGGTCGCCGAATTCTCGACTGCGGCCGGCGTCTCCTCGCCGACGATCCTGCGCTTCGTGGCCCGGCTCGGCTTCCAGAACTATCCGGAGTTCCAGTCGAGCCTGCAGGACGAATTGGCGGCGCAGCTGCAGTCGCCGGCAATACGAACGCTCAACCCGCCCTCGCCCGGCGGCGGCACGGTCTCGCCGATGCTGGAAGCGACGCTCGACAATATGCGCGAGACCTTTCGCCACCTCTCCGACAAGCAGCTGGCGGACATCGCGGCACGACTTGCCGACCGGCGTGGCAAGACATTCCTCATCGGCGGCCGCTTCACCGATCCGCTGGCGCGCTACATGGCCGCCCACCTTGCCGTCATCCAGCCCGACGTCTTTCACCTAGCCGGCCAGGAGAGCATGTGGCGCGACCGGCTGATCGACATGGGCAAGCGCGACGTTCTGGTGATCTTCGACATCCGGCGCTACCAGGACAGCCTCGTCCGCTTCGCCGAAAAGGCGCATCAGCGCGGCGTCCAGATCGTGCTGTTCACCGACCAGTGGTTGTCGCCGATCGCCCGGTTTGCCCGCCATGTCATCGCCGGACGAACCGCGGTGCCTTCCGCCTGGGATTCCTCGGCCGCGCTCTTCGTCGTCGCCGAAACGCTGATCGGCGCCGTCACCAGACAGCTCGAGGCCGACGGCGCCCGGCGCATCCGCGAGATGGAAGGTCTGCGTTAGCAAGGTCACCTGCCAATCGCATCCGTTCCAGGCGGGCATCTCGAATTCACGTTACCGAGATTTAATGTGCACGATTGCGTGATAATTGCCATAAACCGCTGATACCGGGATGTGGCGTGGCCGGTTTTCGCCGCCAGCCCGTATCGTCGCTGCATCCGCTTCCGTCTGGAACCGGCAGGCGATTCTTGCCGCTGGAGTGTCGATGCCGAGCTGGAAACAGATTGTCCTTGCGTTTGTGGTCGTGGTCGCAGCAGCGGCTGTGTGGGCGCGCTTCTACCCCGGCGCTCCTCAAGTGCTGGCGCGTTGGGGCATCGACTGGGCTTATGGCGCGACACCTTCGGCGCAGCACACTGCGGCGGCTGGCTCCCGGCAGGCAGGGCGCAACGGCCTCCGGATTGCCACCATCGTTGCATCGCCGGCCGCCTCGGCTGTCATCAACGACCGCCTGCAGGCGATCGGCACCGGCCGCGCCAACGCTTCGGTGACCGTCAATCCCTACAGTTCCGGCCGCCTTGCAGAATTGCTGGTCGAATCCGGCGGCCATATCGACAAGGGACAGATGATCGCGACGCTCGATTCCGAGACCGAGATCATCGCACAGAACCGCGCCAAGCTCGCCTTGCAGGATGCGCAGTCCAAGCTCGACCGCGTCAAATCGCTGCGCGCTTCCAATGCCGCGACGCCGGTCGCCGTCGCTGATGCAGAGGTGATTCTGGCGGGCGCCAAGCTGGCGCTGCAGGACGCCGAGCTTGCGCTGCAGCGCCGCTCCATTTTGGCGCCAATATCAGGCACCGTCGGCATCCTGCCGATCTCGGCCGGCAACTACGTGACAAACCAGTCGGCCATCGCCACGCTCGACGACCGCTCCTCGATCCTGGTTGATTTCCAGGTGCCCGAGCGCTTCGCCGCCGCCGTCAAGGTCGGCGCGCAACTGACGGCGACGCCGATCGCCAATCCGAGCAGCGCCTATACCGGCACGGTCTCGGCCATCGACAACCACATCGACGAGAAGAGCCGCACGTTGCTGGTCAAGGCCAAGATCGCCAATCCCGCCGATTCGCTGCGCGCCGGAATGTCATTCTCCATCACCATGAAATTCCCTGGCGAGACCTACCCGGCCGTTAGCCCGCTGGCGATCCTGTGGGGCTCGGACGGCGCCTATGTCTGGCAGATCGAGGACGGCAAGGCCAAGCGCGTGCCGGTGCGCATCATCCAGCGCAACACCGAGACCGTGCTGATCGATGCCGAGATCGACAGCGGCGACATGGTGGTCACCGAAGGCACGCAGAGCGTCAGCGAGGGCGGCGAGGTCCGCATCGCCGGCCAGGAGCAGCGCGCCGCCGACACCGCCGAAGGCTCATGACCGGACCCGTCAACGCCGCCGGCGATACCGGCTTCACCGCGCTGTTCATCCGCAGGCCGGTCATGGCCTTCGTGCTCAACGTCCTCATCGCGGTTGCCGGCCTCGCCGCCTTCTACGGCGTCGAGATCCGCGAACTTCCGGACGTCGACCGCGCCGTGGTCACCGTTTCCACCACCTTCCAGGGCGCCGCGGCCGAAACCGTCGACCGCGAGCTCACCGACACGATCGAAGGTGCCGTCGCCCGCGTCTCCGGCGTCAAGTCGATCTCGTCTTCCTCCTCGTTCGGCCAGAGCCGCGTCACCATCGAATTCAACGACGGCGTCGACCTCAACGTCGCGGCCTCCGACGTGCGCGATGCCGTCGGCCGCGTCGCCAACCAGATACCGGACACCGCCGATCCGCCGCGCATCGTCAAGGCCGATGCCAATTCCGATGCGGTGATGCGGCTTGCTGTGACGTCCGACAACATGTCGGTCCAGGACATGACCGTGGTGGTGCAGGATCAGATCGAGGACGAACTGGCAGCCGTGCCCGGCGTCGCCGACGTCCAGGTCTATGGCGACCGCGACAAGATCTTCCGCATCGACGTCGACCAGAACAAGCTCGCGAGCCTCGGCTTCACCGTCGCCGACCTCCGGACAGCCCTGGCGTCGGTCGCCTTCGATTCCCCTGCCGGATCGATCACCACGACCAACCAGGACCTCATCGTCCGCACCACGGCGGACGTGACCACGCCCGGGGAATTCGAAAACATCATCATCGGCGGCACGACGCGCATCCGCGATATCGCCACCGTCACGCTCGGCCCCGATGTCGGCCAGACCACGCTGCGTTCCGATGGCAAGACCGGCATCGGCATCGGCATCATCCGCCAGGCGGAATCGAACACTTTGGACATCTCGACCGGCGTTCAGGCCGCTGTCGCCAAGCTGCAGGAAAACCTGCCCAAGGGCATGGCGATCAAGATCACCAGCGACGACGCCGTCTTCGTCAAGGGCGCGGTCCACGAGGTCGAGATCGCGCTCGGCCTGTCGGTGACCATGGTGCTGATCGTCATCTACATCTTCCTGCTCGACTGGCGCGCCACGCTCATCCCCGGCCTGTCGATGCCGGTCGCCATGATCGGCACCATCGCCGCCATCTATCTGGCCGGCTTCTCGGTCAACATCCTGACGCTGCTCGCCATGGTGCTGGCGACGGGCCTTGTCGTCGACGACGCCATAGTTGTGCTTGAAAACATCGTGCGACGGCGCAACGAAGGCATGGGGCCGCGTGCGGCCGCCGTGCTCGGCGCGCAGGAAGTGTTTTTCGCCGTCGTTGCCACGACGCTGACGTTGGTCGCCGTCTTCGTGCCGATCTCCTTCCTGCCCGGCCAGACCGGCGGCCTGTTCCGCGAATTCGGCTTCGTGCTTGCCATGTCGGTGCTGCTGTCCTGCGTGGTGGCGCTGACGCTTTGCTCGATGCTCGCCTCGCGCATGCTGACCGGCGCCTCACTTCACCACGAGGGCGGCCACGGCTTCGGCGCCCGTATCGGCGGCGTGTTGAATACCGCCTACAGGCGCACCCTGCACGCTTGCCTCGATGCGCCCTGGATCGTGGTCCTGGTCGCGGTGCTGTTTGCCGGCACTGCCTTCACCCTGTTCGGCACCATCCGCCAGGAACTGACGCCGACCGAGGACCGCGCGGCCGTGCTGTTGCGCATCAATGCGCCGCAAGGCGTCAGCCTCGATTACACGACGCAGCAGATGCAGAAGATCGAGAAGCTGATCCAGCCGATGCGCGATTCCGGCGAGATCCGCTCGACCTTCGAGAATGCCGGCCAGAACGGCTCCTACAATTCCGGCTTCATGGTGATGACGCTGGCGCCCTGGAACGAGCGCAGCCGCAGCCAGCAGGAGATCATGGCCGAGATCAGCCAGCTGACCAGGCAGGTGCCGAGCGTGCGCATCTTCCCGGTGCAGCCCAACAGCCTCGGCATCCGCGGCGCCGGCAACGGCCTGCAATTTGCGCTGGTCGGCAACGACCGCAAGGCGCTCGGCGACGCGGCGGTGAAGATCATCGCCGAGATGCAGAAGGATCCGGGCTTCCAGACGCCGCGCTTGTCGATCGACCCGACGCAGCCGCAGCTGGCCGTCGCCATCGACCGCGAGCGCGCCTCAGACCTCGGCATCGACATCACGGGGCTGGCCAACACCATGCAGGCCATGCTCGACGGCAACGATGTCGTCGACGTCTACATCGCCGACCGCAGCTATGGCGTGAAACTGGTCTCGACCACCAATCCGATCAACGATCCGACCGATCTGGAAAACGTCTTCCTGAAGACGGGAGACGGCCGCTTCGTGCCGATGTCGACCATAGCCACGCTGACCGAACGCGCCGTGCCACCATCGCTGTCGCGCGAACAGCAGCAGCCATCGGTGGCCATCACCTCCAACCTCTCGGGCAATTCCGCGCTTGGCGACGCGCTGGGCCGCGCCGAGGCGATCGCCACGCCGCTCTTGCCGCCGGGCAGCCGCATCCTGCCGCTGGCCGAAGCCGCCACGCTGGGCGAAACCAACAGCGCCATGGTCACCATCTTCGGCTTTGCGCTGGTCATCATCCTCCTGGTGCTGGCCGCCCAGTTCGAAAGCTTCGTCAGCGCCGTCATCATCGTGGCGACCGTGCCGCTCGGCCTGGCCTGCGCCATCTTCGCCTTGCTGCTGTCGGGCACCAGCCTCAACGCCTACAGCCAGATCGGCCTGGTGCTGCTGGTCGGCGTGATGGCGAAGAACGGCATCCTGATCGTCGAGTTCGCCAACCAGCTGCGCGATCGCGGGCTCGGCGTGCGCGAGGCGATCGAGCAGGCTTCGACCATCCGCCTGCGGCCAGTGATGATGACGATGATCTGCACCATACTTGGCGGCGTGCCGCTGGTGCTGGCGGCGGGCGCGGGTGCCGAGGCACGCGTGGCGCTCGGCTGGGTCATCGTCGGCGGGCTGGGGCTGGCCACCGTCTCGACACTGTTCCTGACGCCGGTCGCCTATCTCCTGCTTGGCCGCTTCGTCACACCGAAGACCCATGAGGAAACACGCCTGAAGCGCGAGCTCGAGGAAGCCGCCTATGTCGGTGTGGAGCCGGCGCAGTAGCCGTTATTTCAGCAACCGGCCTTCGATCGACCAGCGCGCGGCAAGGAAATTCAGCACCGCCGCCACGATGACACCGCCGATCTTTGCCGGCCACACGCCGGCAATACCGGCAAAAAGTGCGATCGACAGGCTGGAGACGCCGAGCGAAATCAACGCACCAAGCGAGACGAAACGCAGGAAGGCGTCATGCAGCCGGATGGCCTGGTTGCGCTCGAACGACCAGAAGCCGTTGGCCAAGAAAGAGAAGATGACGGCGATCGACCATGAGACGACATTGGCCGGCAGCGGCGGGACATGCAGCTTGAGCAGCAGAAAAAAGCCGGCAAGGTCGATGGCCGTGTTCGCCAGTCCGACAATGGCAAAGCGCACGATCTTGCTGCCGGTCGAACGCCGGGGCTGGTCGGCGCCGCTCATCCCTTGCCGTCCATGATCTCGACGCCGGCGCGTGCGAGGCTCGCACCGAACGCGTCGGAGGCCAGCACCGCGTATTCCACCTCGCGCACGCCTTGCATCGGGTCGCGCGCCCGCAGCGTCTCGTCAACATGGCCGGGATGGCACATGAACAGGCCTCGTTCCGGCAGCGCCTCGAGGGCGGCCTGCAGAACCGGCGCGAACCGTTCGGGCTGCCGCCAGTCATAGATGCCGGCGAGCGGCTCGAAAAGGGTAAAGCCGGCGCGTGCCATCGACCGGTTGAAGCCGGCGGCCACGGCGGCGATTGCCGCGACCTTCGGCGCGACGACGGCATCGCCCAGCGCCGGAGCGCCACGCAGCGCCGGCCGGCCGCCGGCTTCGGGAAAACACCCCCGCAGCCATGTGCGCACGACGGGCAGGAAATGCACGTGCTGATGCCCGTCGATGAAGTCGGGCTGGCGGCCAAGCGCCTCGACGAAGCGGCTGTGCTGCGCGTCCAGCTCGGCATGGACATCGCGCTCGTCAATGCTTGCGCGCAGCACCGGCAGCGCCAGCGAACGCAGCGGCGGCAGCCGGCCTTCCGGCGCCAGGCTCGACCGGCCGGTGACGGCTGGCTGGTCGGTGAGGGTCAAGTGCAGCCCCACCGCTGCGCGGCCGCGCAGCGGCTTTATGCGCGCCGCCGCATCACGCCATTCCGGAAAGCCGGTCATGCAACTGGTGCCGGTCAGGCGGCCGCGATCGAGCAGGTCGAGAATTCCGGCGGAAACGCCGGGCGCCAGGCCGTAATCGTCGGCGATCAGGCGGATGCGCCGCGTCATGCGCCGGACGCGCCTGGCGGCCTGTCCGAAACGCCGCGCACGACGTCGCGCACGATATAGATCGGGCGGTCCTTGCTTTCCGAAAGCGTGACCCAGACATATTCGCCGATCAGGCCGAGCAAGGTGAGGTTGAGGCCGCCGAGCAGGACGACGGCGACCATGAGGCTGGGATAGCCGGGGACGGCGATGCCGTAGAACAGCACCTCGAAGAACACCTTGGCTCCGTAGAGGATCCCCGCCAGCGCCGCCAGCATCCCGCTCAGGCTGATGATGCGCAGCGGGATGACAGAAAAGGACGTAAACCCTTCCAGCGAGAAGGCGATCAGGTTGAGCCGGCTCCACTTCGACTTGCCGGTGACACGGTTTTCCGGCGAATAGCTTATGGCCTTCTGGCGGAAGCCGGCCCAGGCGAACAGGCCCTTGTTGAAGCGCCTTTTGTCACGCAGGCTGGTCAGTGCGCGCACCACGGCGCCACGCATGACGCGGAAGTCGCCGGCATTTTCTGGAATGTCGAAACGCTGGCTGCTGTTGATCAGGCTGTAGAACAGCTTCGCCAGCTGGCTGCGCCGCCAACTGGCCTCGCGGCGGTCGTTCTGTGCGTAGACGACGTCGATATCCGGATTTTCCACCAGTTCGGCGATCATCTTCAGGCTGATGTCCATCGAATGCTGGAGGTCGGCGTCCATGACCAGCGCCATGTCGCCGCGCGACTGGTCGAGGCCGGCGAGCACCGCGACCTCCTTGCCGAAATTGCGGCTGAGCCGGACGATCTCCCAGGAACCCGACAGCGCCTGAGAAAACCGCTCGGCGCCATCGTCTCGGCTGCCGTCGTCCACCAGAATCTTGTGGACTTCCATGCCGAAACGCTGCGACACTTCCGCTTCGAGCTTGTCGAGCAATGCGGCAAAGGCCGATGCCGACTGCGCCTCGTTCAAGAACGGCGCGACGATATCGAGAATGGGCCGCGCCTCAGCCATTTGCGACAGGCCTTTCATTCATCACCTTGACTCCCCTCACCTTGCCTCGCGCCCTGGCCCAGAACCACCAGATCAGGGGACCGGCAATGAGGGTCACCGCGATCGGCCGGAACCAGGGGTACAGGAAATCATGGATGTGACGTTCGACGCCCGTCAATCCGGTCAGGAACAGCATCACGGACAGCACCGAAGCCAGGACGCCGCCCCGTTCCTCGCGCCACAACAAGGCGATAGCGAGACCGGCCGGCACGGCGATCATGGCATAGGTGTTGGGCTCGACGCGCGGGTTGAAGACGCACATGTAGAACGTCGCCGCCAGGAAGATGACAAGACCAGCCGTCCCGCGTTCGAGCTTGCGATCGAACCAGATGACGAATGAAAGCGTGAACAAGGCCATGACGATACGCACGATGGTTGCGCCGAATTCCGGGAGGGGCAAGCCGATTGTGGTGAAGGGCGCCGTGAAGTCGGTGGGAACAAAGTGGCTGGTATTGTCGACAGCCATCGAGGTCAGCATCCCGCCAAAGACACGATACTGGTCGTTGAGATAGCTCGCGGGAGCGAACGCATAGGGCAAGGCGAGCACGAACAGCACCGCCAGCACCAGCACCGGTATCAGCCGCAGGCGCAGGGCGCCGACCAGCAAAAGCATGATGATCGCGGTCGGCTTGGCGATGATGGCGACCGAAGCCCAGAAGAAGGTTTCTGCACGCCGCCCTTCGAGCGCCGACAAGGTGAGAAGCCAACAGGCGCCGGTCAGCAGGATCGTCGCCTGGCCGTTGCGGATCGCCCCCAGTGCCATCGGCAAGGCAAGGAACAGGCCGTAGGAAAGCAGCCATGGCAATTCCCCGCCGCCGAGCCTGCGCACCTGCCGCATCGCGGCGTAGGTCAGCACCGCGAAACCGATGATATGCCACGCCAGTCCACCCAGATGCGGTCCGAGCTCGAGTATGGGAACATAGAGCGCGGCAAAGGCCGGGGCGTAGAGATATCCCATCTCGGACTGGATATCGTAGAGCGGCCGGCCGGCCAGGAATTCCTGACTGCCGTATCTGTAGGCCTGCAACACCGAACGCGTGTCGGGTGACCACAGGATCATGGCAAGGACGACCAGGAACGCTCCCATCCACAGGCCAAGTCCCAGACGGTCGAAAACCGGCTTGGAAATCGTCATCAAAGGCACCCCACACATTCCGGAACAAGCCCTTGCCCGCACCGTCCGGCATTTCGATGGCGGCATATCACGGACAAAGCGAAGTGGCATAGGGGCTGAAAGACGCGGCCATCATCTCCGCGGGCCGCCGCGGATGGTTGGACGCCGCGGCTTCTGACCGGGAAGAACCTCTGAACGGCCTCGTATTCGCGCCTCTGGCGTTGCTTCGAACAGCATCAAGGCCGAATGAAAACCTTGCCGTTGGGCTTGGCCAGTTCCGCCGGCACCCGCGCGATCGCCTCGGCGAGCGGCACGACAGCCGTGACATCGGTCGACCAGCGTCCGTCGGAAAAGCGCTTCTGCGCTTCCAGGATCGCTGGACCGCGCCGCTCCTTGAATTGCCGCATCCATTCGCTCAGCCAGAAGCCCTCGATATGCTTGTGTTGGAAGATCAGTTGGCCGGGTTCGCGGATGATGGTGGCGTCGGCATCGAGCCGTCCATAGATGATCCAGCGCGAGCGCTTCGGCATGGCGTTGAAGATGGCCGAAGCCAGCGGCCCGGTGACCGCATCGAGGAAGATGCGCGGTTGCTCCGCCTTCATCACCTCGCGCAGCGTGGCCTCGAAATCCGGCGCCTTCTCGTTGAGCACATGGGCAGCGCCGATCTCCTTCAGCAGCGCGATCTGCTCATCGCGGCGCACGGTGACGATAGGCCGGAACCCTTCCTCCTTGGCCAGGCCGATGATCAGCTTGCAAAGCTGGCTGGCGCCGGCGGTCATGACGAAGGCCTTTTCGCCCTCCTGCTTGACGATGTCGAACATGGCGATGGCGGTAATCGGATTGACGATCATCGCCGCGCCGTCCTCGTCGCGCACCGTGTCGAGCAGCGGAATGCAGGCCGCCGCTTCGGCGACGGCATATTCAGCCCACGAGCCCCAGTTGCTAAGGCCGGTGGCGAAGGCGACGCGCTTGCCGACGAGGCTTTTGGCATAGGGGTCGTCGCCGCCGGCAACGACCGTGCCGACGCCCTCGAAGCCGGCTGGCCGGCCCTTGACGCGCGGCTGGCCGTACTGACCCTTGATGAAGGCGACGTCGGATGGGTTGATCGAAGCCAGGCTGACCCTGATCAGCACCTGGCTCAGGCCCGGCGTAGGCACCGCGATGCGGCCCGGCTCGAGATAGGGCTCCATCGACGCGAGCGCGCTGCCGCTCGGCGTCTTGGTGTAGCCGTCGCCGACCAGGAGCAACGCCTTCATTTCGGAGGGAATGGTCATCGGTGACACTCCTTGTTGTTGGCAGAAGGCCCATAGCGCAGTTGACCGAGCGCCTGCTCAGAGCTTCTCCTGCGTGTACTTCTTCAGCTCCGTCCGCGCCACTTGCCGGCGATGCACGGCGTCGGGCCCGTCGGCCAGGCGCAATGTCCTCAGATGCGTCCACGAGCGCGCCAGAGGCGTGTCCTGGCTGATGCCTTGCGCGCCGAACATCTGCACCGCCTCGTCGGTGATCCTCAGCGCGACGCGCGGCGCGATGACCTTGATCTGGCTGATCCAGGGGGCAGCGGCGCGCGCATCGCCCTGGTCGATCATCCAAGCCGCCTTGAGGCAGAGCAGCCGGGCCATCTCGATCTCCATGCGGCATTCGGCGATGATGTCGAAATTGGCGCCGAGTTTCGCCAGCTTCTGGCCGAAGGCCTCGCGGCGCACGGAGCGCTGGCACAGCATCTCCAGCGCCATCTCGGCCTGGCCGATGGCGCGCATGCAGTGATGGATGCGCCCGGGACCGAGCCGTCCTTGCGCGATCTCGAAACCCCTGCCCTCGCCGAGGATCAGGTTCGCTGCCGGTACCCTGACATTGTGGAAGCGCAGGTGCATATGGCCATGCGGCGCGTCGTCGTCGCCATAGACCTGCATGGCCCGAACCTTGGTCACGCCCTTTGTGTCCGAAGGCACTAGGATCATCGAATGGCGGCGGTGCTGCGGCTCGCCGTCGCCGCCGGTCCGCACCATGACGATGTAGATGGCGCAGCGTGGATCGCCGGCGCCCGAGGCCCACCATTTCTCGCCGTTGAGCACATAGTCGTCGCCCTGCCGCTCGCAGCGCATCGCAACGTTGGTGGCGTCGGACGAGGCGACATCCGGCTCGGTCATCAGATAGGCCGAGCGGATTTTTCCGTCCAAAAGCGGCTCAAGCCACTCCTTCTTGTGGTCGGCCGAGCCGTAGCGCTCCAGCACCTCCATATTGCCGGTGTCCGGCGCCGAGCAATTGAAGGTTTCGGCGCCGAGATGCGCCTTGCCCATTTCCTCGGCGAGATAGGCATATTCGACGGTGGACAGGCCATAGCCGCGTTCCGAGCCGGTCAGCCAGAAATTCCACAGGCCGCGCTCCCTTGCGGTCTTCTTCAGCCCTTCGAGGATTTCGCCCTGGCGTGGGCTGTAGACCCAGCGGTCGCCTGCCTTGCCCACTTCGCCCAAGAATTCCTTGTCGAGCGGCATGATCTCGTCACGCACCATGGCCGCGACGCGCGCGTGGATCGGCTTCAGCCGCTCGGTCATGCCGAGATTCATCTCCGTCATCGGTCGCTAACCCTTCATAGAGGCCCGGCAATTTACCCGTGGCAAGGATGACCGTACTTCGGATAGCCTTGTCAACGCGAACTCTTTGCCCAGGGCAGAGCGCGGAGGATTGGAATGGCCTATCTCGACGAGCTGTTTTCGGTGGCCGGCAAGACCGCGCTGGTGACGGGCGCGGCGACCGGCATCGGCCGCATGGCGGCGACAGCGCTGGTCAAGGCCGGCGCCAGCGTGATGATCGCTTCGCGCAAGGGCCAGGATTGCATCAGGGTCGCCGATGCGTTGAACGGACTTGGCGCCCCTGGCCGGGCCGAGGGCTTTGCCGGCGACGTCTCCAGCGAAGCCGGCATCGCCGCACTTGTCGCCGAGGTCAAGGCGCGGACCGCCAAGCTCGATATCCTGATCAACAATGCCGGCGTTTCCTGGGGCGCGCCGCTGGAGAGTTTTCCTTATTCGGCATGGGCCAAGGTGCTCGGCGTCAATGTCACCGCCGTCTTCCACCTGACCCGCGAGTTGCTGCCGCTGCTCGAGGCCGCGGCAAGCGACGCCGATCCGGCACGGGTGATCAATCTGGGTTCGGTGATGGGGACGCAGCCGCTGGCCGACGACGCCTATTCCTACACGGCGTCCAAGGCCGCGGTGCATCACCTGACGCGTACGCTCGCACTCGAATTCGCCGCCCGCCGCATCACCGTCAACGCCTTTGCCCCCGGCCCTTTCCAGAGCCGCATGACGGCCTTTGCCACCGGTACGGATGAGCAGGCCAAACATGTCGGCAACCATGTTCCGATCGGCCGTATCGGCGCACCGGATGACATTGCCGGCGCAACGCTCTATTTGTGCAGCCGTGCAGGCAGCTATGTCACCGGCGCCATCCTGCCGATCGACGGCGGGCAGTCGGTGCAGCATGGATTGACCTTGTTCAAGGAATGACATTTTCCGGCCGTAGAAGCCGGAGGTGAACTGGAGGACATGAGCGTGGAACCGATCAGTCTCGATGTGCTTCTGGCCAGTGTCGGCAAGGAGGTTGGCGTTTCGCCGTGGCGGGTGGTGACGCAGCGCATGATCGACCAGTTCGCCGACGCCACCGACGACCACCAGTTCATCCACTGCGATCCCGAGCGGGCCAAGCGCGAGACGCCGTTCGGCGGCACCATCGCGCACGGCTTCCTGTCGCTGTCGCTGCTGTCGGCAATGACGTTCGAGACAATGCCGCCGCTGGAAAACAGCAAGATGGGCGTCAACCACGGCTTCGATTCGCTGCGCTTCCTGGCGCCGGTGAAGACCGGCGCGCGCATCCGCACCCGTTTCGTGCTGGCCGACGTCAAGGTGAGACCCTCGGGCTGGGTGCAGACGGCGCACGACGTGACGATCGAGATCGAGGGCTCGAAGAAACCGGCCCTGACCGCCCGCTGGCTGACGCTGACGCTGATCGAGCGCCAGCCCGAGACCGCATGATCGACCCCAACGCGCTCGACCAGGCAGCGCTTGCGCCTTACCTCGAGGCGGAAATACCCGGCTTTTCCGGGCTTGCTTCAATCGAAAAATTCAAATCCGGCCAGTCCAACCCGACCTATCTCATCACGGCGGCCAGCGGCCGCTATGTGCTGCGCGCCAAGCCGCCGGGGCCGTTGCTGAAATCGGCGCATCAGGTCGACCGCGAATTCCGCGTGATGAAGGCGCTTGCCGGCACCGCCGTTCCGGTGCCCGAAATGCTGCATCTATCGGCCGAGGACTCGCCGATCGGCCGCATGTTCTATGTCATGGATTTCCTCGACGGCCGTATCTTCTGGGATCCGGCATTGCCCGAGGCACGTGACAACGAAGAACGCGCCGCCATCTACGACGCCATGAACGGCACGCTCGCGGCCCTGCACGATGTCGATGTCGACGCGGTGGGTCTCTCCGATTTCGGCCGGCCGGGCAACTATTTCGAACGGCAGCTGGCACGCTGGACCAGCCAGTACCGCGCCTCCGAAACCGCCATCATTGCCGACATGGACCGACTGATCGCCTGGCTGGAAACGCACCTGCCCGCCGATGACGGCCTGATATCGCTGGTGCATGGCGACTACCGGCTGGACAATCTGATCTTCGCGCCGGGCCAGCCAAGGGTCATCGCGGTGCTCGACTGGGAGTTGTCGACGCTTGGCCACCCCTTTGCCGATATCGCCTATCAATGCATGCAATGGCGCCTGCCGCATGCTTCCGGCTTTCGCGGCCTCGGCGGCGTCGACCGCGCCGCGCTCGGCCTGCCTTCCGAGGAAGACTACGTCGCTGCCTACTGCCGGCAGCGCGGCCTCAGCGGCATCGGCAACTGGACCTTCTTCCTCGCCTTCTCCTTCTTCCGGTTGGCGGCGATCTGCCAGGGCGTCTACAAGCGCGCGCTGGACGGCAATGCCTCCAATCCCGAAAAGGCCAGGACCTATGGCGAGGCGGTGAAGCTGCTGTCGCATCTCGCCGCCAGACTGATCGACAAGCAGACATGACGGGGAGCCATTATGGGCCGCTTTGACGGGGCAACGGTGCTGATCACAGGCGCCGCCGGCGGCCTCGGCCGGGGTGCTGCGAAAGGCTTTGCCACCGAGGGCGCGCGGCTGGTGCTGTCGGACATCGATGAAAAGGCGCTCACCGATCTCGCCGCAACCTTGCCGGCCGAGACGGCGTTCCTGGCCGGCAACGTAGCGGACGAAAAATTGTCCGAGGAACTGGTCCGGCTGGCGGTCGAAAGATTCGGCAGGCTGGATGTCGCCATCAACAATGCCGGCATCGTCCAGAGTTTCGTGCGCCTGCCGCAGGTTGCGTCGGACGAGGCCCGCCGCGTGCTTGAGATCGACCTGCTTGGCGTCTTCTATGCCATGAAGCACCAGATCCCGCAGATGGAGCGCCAGTTCGGGGCGACGGCCAAGGGCGGCGCTATCGTCAATATCGCCTCGGTTGCCGGACTGGTCGGCGCGCCGAAACTCTCGGTCTATGCGGCCGCCAAGCATGGCGTCGTCGGGCTGACCAAATCGGCGGCCGCCGAATATGCCACCAAGGGTGTGCGCATCAACGCCATCTGCCCGGCCCACACAAGGACGGCAATGGTGGACAGTTTCGTGCGCGCCTCGGGTGCCCCGGAGGCAGAGGCGTTGGCCGAACTGACACGCGGCGTGCCGATGAAACGCGTGGCGGAGGTCGACGAAATCATCGCCGCCATCCTCTTCGCCGCCGACCCGGCCAACTCCTTCATGACCGGCCATGCGCTGGCCATAGACGGTGGCGTCGGGGCGATCTGATGCTTCCCGCTTGGGAACCTGCGGCGCCCTTGTCCGTTTCCGTACAGCGTATATAATTTAGCCCAGATACCGCCAACCCCAGACACCACCGAAAGGCACCGGACTTGCCGCTGAGCGTCCAGAAACGCCGCGAAAAACAGAAGGCCGAGCTGCGTTCCGAACTGGTCGAAGCCGCGCATAAGCTCGTTCAGGAAGAAGGCTATGAGGGCCTGACCATCCGCAAACTGGCCAAGCGGGTCGGCTATGCGCCGATGTCGGTCTATTCCTATTTCGCCGACAAGCAGGACATCCTGTTCGCGCTGGCCGAAGACGCCTTCGAAACGCTCGCCCGCCGCATCGAGGAGCATCCGTCCGACGATCCGATCGAGGCCTTGCAGGCGGTGATGACTGAATATGCCGCCTTCGGCCTCGGCAATCCCAATGAATACCGCACCGTTTTCATGACCGAAAAGACCAGGCCGCCGGAAGGTCGGAGTTTTCAAGAAATGCACGAGGCCAACCCGGCGATGAAGGTGCTGATCACGCGGGTCGAAGCCTGCGTCGCCGCCGGAAAACTGCAAGGCGATCCGCGCGCCATCGCCACCATGTTGTGGGCGGTCGGCCACGGCACGATCTCGCTGCTGATCACCTTTCCCTTCTACCCCTTCGGCGACCCGCAGGCTTTCGTGAAACGCATGTGCGATTTCCAACTGGCCGCACTCAGCACCCAGAACGTGCCGCCATTGACCGACACACCGGTCAACTGCTGAACGACATCTCCTTCGTTTCCACGCTTCCTCGCCACCTTTCGAACCAAACCGAGGGCAAATTCTTGGTTAACAAAAAATTTATCGTACGCGTACGAACCTGACTTGAACTTCGCGATCGGCGGACGTATCTGTACGCAGCACCGTACATGTACGAAAGAAATTCACTCGTCGAAAACGGAGACTGACGATGAAAAAGACACTCCTCACCCTCGCCGCCATGCTGGCACTTTCCGGTTCGGCCTTCGCCGCCGGCACCACCCAGCCGGTCAAGCACCTGCCGGCCGCGACCTGCGTCGACACCAAGACCAATGTGAAGCTGGATTGCGCCTCGACCGGCTCGGTCGAGAAGAAGGGCGCCGCGGAAAATACCGCTGAAGGCAAGGGCCCGCGCCTTGGGATCAGCATCAATCCCTGGATCCTGCCGAGCGCGTTCTAAGATCGACCGCATACCCGCCCGGGGTTTCCCCGGGCATGGACGAGACTCGCAGCCAGCCCAGGGTCTGCGCCTGAGTTCGTGCGCAGCCGACCTTGCCGCTGGACGCGGTGCTGAAGGCGCCAAGACTGCCAACCGCTGCGATGGCCGGATGTCAGCCGACCGAGATCGGCAGCCTGCTCGCCGAACTCTCGAAGGCGGCGTCGATAAGCTTCTGAATGTCGGCGGCGCGCCGGAAGGACGGGGCGCCATTCTGCCCGGCATCCAGCGCGTCGACAAAACGCCGGGCGTTGCGCTTGACATCCGGCAGGGCCAGCTCTCGCCAGAGCTGAACATCGACATCCTCACCCAGGCACGCCGACAGCCGCGCTGCCTTGCCATCGGTCTCGACCTTGAGCGCTCCTTTGGTGCCGTGCAGCGTCAGCGACAGGTCATTGCCATGGCCGGTTGTGTAGCGGCTCGCCATGATCGTCGCCAGCGCGCCGGATGCCAGCCGTGCCGTCATCGCCACACTGTCATTGGCGTCCAGCACATAGTCGCCGATCCGGTCGCCTTCGGACTTCGGAAACGTCACTAGGTCGGCGTGCAGGCTGACAATATCCTGGGCCGCGCCATAGGTGGCGAAGTCCAGTATGTGGATGCCGACATCGCCCAGAACCCCGGTCGAACCGTGCCGGGTCGACAATCGCCACAGCCATTTGTCCTCGACGCGCCAGTCGCCCCAGGATTTGCTGACCAGCCAACTCTGCTTGTAGCTCGCCTCGACATGGCGCAATTCGCCGATCGCGCCCGCCAACACCAGACGCCTTGCTTCCTGGATCGCCGGTGAATTGCGGTAGGTGAGATTGACCATGTTGACGAGGCCGGCGGCCTCGGCCGCTTCGGTCATGGCAAGCGCATCGGCATGGTTCGGTGCCAGCGGCTTTTCGCAAAAGACATGTTTTCCCGCTGCAAGCAGCGCCAGCGTCGTCGCCTTGTGCACACCGTCCGGAGTGGCGTTGATGGCGGCGTCGAAATCGCCCCAGGCGATCGCCGCTTCAAGGCTCTCGAAAGAAGCGCCGATGTCGTTGGCAGCGGCAAACGCCGCGGCGCGGCCAGGCAGTTGATCGACGCAGGCGACGATGCTGCAACCAGGAACCTTTGCGAACTCTTCGATATGATGTCCGGCGATCCAGCCGGTGCCGAGCAAGAGCAGGCGATGCATCAGATCAGGTTCCCCATCAACTCAACCCCTTATCGCCATCGGCATGCAGGCGCAGGCCCTTCTGCACGATCTTCTCCTTGGCCTTGTCCGTCGGCACGTTCGGCGCATTGGTGATGCCGGACCATGTGGGTGCCGGATTGTGCGCCCAGTGCACGGCATTGCGCAGCACCTGCTGCACGCCCTCATTGTGGTAGATCGGATAGGTCTCGTGGCCGGGTGAGAAATAGAAGATGCGGCCCGCGCCACGCTGGTAGGTCAGCCCGGAACGGAACACCTCGCCGCCCTCGTACCAGGAGACGAAGACCGTCTCCAGCGGCTCCGGCACCGCGAAGGGCTCGCCATACATTTCCGTCTCGCCGATCTCCAGGCATTCGCCGATGCCTTGGGCGATCGGGTGACCACGGTTGATCGCCCAGACACGCTCGCGCTCGCCCGCCTCGCGCCATTTCAGCGAACAGGGCGTGCCCATCAGCCGCTTGAAGATTTTCGAGTAATGGCCGGAATGCAGCACGATCAGCCCCATGCCTTCCCAGACCCGCTTCTGCACGCGCTCGACGATCTCGTCCTTGACCTCGCCATGCGCGGCATGGCCCCACCACAAAAGCACGTCGGTGGCGGCCAGGCGCTTCTCGCTCAGCCCGTGCTCCGGCTCCTGCAAGGTGGCGGTGGTTGCCTCGATGCCCTTGTCCTGGTTGAGCGCCGCGGCAATGGTGCCATGCATGGTCAACGGATAGAGGTCACGCACGGCGGCATTGGTCTGTTCATGGACGTTCTCGCCCCAGACAACAGCTTTTATCGGCATTTTTCCTCCTCCAAAGCGCTTTGAATATCCCAACTGGCGATGCCTTGGAAAGATGCCTGTCGACCAAAATTGCTGAAAATCAGGGCTTGCGGGTTTTTCGACCAGAAACGGTCTTGGCCTTGCCCGGCTTGGCGGGCGCGCCGGGGATCGCCGAACTGGTGATGGACACAGGATCGCTGGCCGGGAACGTGTCCTCCAAGCCTTCCTCGAGTTCCTCTTCGGCGTCGGCCTCGCGATGCCGCTCATGTTCAAGCGAGCGCACCGCGTCGGTTTTGGCTTTCGACTGCGGCGATTTCGGCGCGGACTTCGACGGCATCGACACTTCTCCCTCGACCTGTCGCCGCACAACGAACGCGGGCGGCAAAACGTTCCGGGTCAGCCAGCCGCGTCGCGGGCTCCCTCGGACAGGAAAGTAAAGACATAGTCCGAGAACGAACGCCAGCACTCGACCCGGAAGGCATCGTCCGACGTGCGCAACAGCACGATCTCGGCCTTGCCGAGGATGGTGCGCGAAGCCGCGCCCGCCGGGAAGGCGTCGAGCGACAGGTCCTGCGGGCAGCCCGCATTGATCGTGGCTTCGGCCGCCGGACCGGCGACGGAGATCGCGATGTTGCGGTGTGAGATGCCGACAGCCGAATGAAGCGCGGCGACCGTCGCACAGTCGGCGAGCGGATCGTTTCCGCCTTCGTCGATGACAAGCCACTCGTCGGGGCCGAGCCACAAAGCGGTGCGCCCGCCCTTCGACGCGGAAGTCTTCGGCTTCTTCGGCAAGGTCAGGCCAAGCGCCTTCGACAGCGCCGCGACCGAAGCCTCCGGCGCGCGCAACGAGATGCGCCCGGCTGGCGGCAGGACTTCAACCTTCACGCCCGTCGCTGTCGTACTGCGTCCAGCCAATGCCGGACGGCGGTCGACCGAAGGCGATGCGGCCGCAGCCGTCTTCTTTGCAGCAGCCTTAGCCATTGAGGCGGCCTCCCGTCTCGTCGAAGAACACCATGCCGGTAACCTCCACTTCGATCACCCCGTTCGGCATCGGCACGTAGAGCGTATCGCCCATCCGGTCGCGGCCGCCGGCAACCAGCGCCAGCGCGATCGAACGGCCGCAATTCTGCGACCAGTAGCTGGACGTCACGTGGCCGATCATCTTCATCGGGATTGCCTGCTTCGGATCCTCGACGATCTGCGCGCCTTCCTCCAGCACCGCCTTCGGGTCCTTGGTCTTGAGGCCGACCAGTTGCTTGCGGCCCTTGGCGACCAGGTCCGGCCGCGCCATGCCGCGGATGCCGACGAAGTCGGTCTTCTTCTTGCCGACCGCCCAGTCGAGACCGGCATCGTTCGGCGTCACCGTGCCATCCGTGTCCTGGCCGACGATGATGTAGCCCTTCTCGGCGCGCAGCACGTGCATGGACTCCGTGCCGTAAGCGGTGGCGCCGTGCTTCTGGCCTTCCGCCCACAGCGCTTCCCAGACGGCCTGGCCGTAATCGGCCGGCACATTGACCTCGAAGCCGCGCTCGCCGGTGAACGACATGCGGAACAGCCTTGTCGGCACGCCGCAGATCTTGCCTTCGCGCACCGACATGTGCGGCAGCGCCTCGTCGGACATGTCGATGCCTTCGACCAGGGGCGCGATGATGTCGCGCGATTTCGGCCCCTGCACCGCGATGACCGCCCACTGTTCGGTGATCGAGGTCAGCCAGACATTCAGATGCGGGAACTCGGTCTGGAGATAGTCTTCCATGTGGTTCATGACGCGCGGCGCACCGCCGGTCGTCGTCGTCACATGGAAACGGTCCGGCGCCAGCCTGCCGACGACGCCGTCATCGTAGATGAAGCCGTCCTCGCGCAGCATGATGCCGTAGCGGCAGCGGCCGGGCTCGAGCTTCTCCCACGGATTGGTGTAGAGCAGTTCCATGAACTTGGCCGCATCCGGCCCGACCACTTCGATCTTGCCGAGCGTCGAGGCATCGAACAGGCCGGCCGTGGTGCGGACCGCAACGCATTCGCGGTCGACCGCGGCATGCATGTCCTCGCCGGCTTTCGGGAAATACCAGGCACGCTTCCACTGGCCGACATCCTCGAAGACCGCGCCTTGCGCTTCGGCCCACGGATGCGTCGCCGTCTTGCGCGTCGGGTCGAACAGCGGCCCACGCGCATGGCTGACGATCGCGCCGAAGGTGACCGGCGTGTAGGGCGCGCGGAAGGTCGTCAGGCCGACCTCGGGGATCGGCTTGCCCAGCGTCTCCGCGGCGATCGCCAGGCCGTGCATGTTGGAGGTCTTGCCCTGGTCGGTCGCCATGCCGTTGGTGGTGAAGCGCTTGACGTGCTCGATGGAGCGCATGCCCTCATGCACCGCCTGGCGGATGTCCTTGGCGGTGACGTCGTTCTGGAAGTCGACGAAGGCCTTCACCGTCGTGTCCGGGCCGGCGCCGGGCGCGGCGCCCAGCATGCCGCGCGACCAGCTTTCCGAGGCGTCGACCTTCGGCTTGGCGCCCTTGGCGGTTTTCGCACCGGCATCCTTGGCCGCCTTGGCCCCGGCCGCATAGGCCTCGTCCACCGTCGCCGACAAGCCATCCGTGCCGTTGCAGGCGCCGACGGAGACGCAATCCTGCGCATAGGTGCCGGGCACGAAGCGCTTGGTCTCGTCGTTGAAGGCGACCTTGCCGCGCGACTGCGAGAACAGATGCACCGACGGTGTCCAGCCGGCCGACATCAGGATCGCATCGACGGAAATGGTGCGCTCGCCGCCGCCATTCTTCGGCTGCACGGTCATCGAGGACACGCGCAATTTGCCGCCGGCACGGATCACCGCACGGCCGAAATTGATCTCGATGCCGAGCGCCCGCGCCTCGTCGATTACCGGACCGGTCGGGTTGTCGCGCAGATCGACGATCGCCGCGATGTTGACGCCAGCCTTTTTCAGGTCGATCGCCGCGGCGTAAGCCGAGTCATTGGCGGTGTAGACGCCGACATTCCTGCCGACCGCCACGCCATGGTGATTGAGGAAGGTGCGCGCGGCACTCGCCAGCATGATGCCCGGTCGGTCGTTGTTGGCGAACACCATGTGGCGTTCGATGGCGCCCGAAGCCAGCACCACGCGCTTGGCCCGCACCTGCCACAGCCGCTCGCGCGGCAAATCATGGCCGGGTGCCTTCAGGTGATCGCTGACGCGCTCGACCAGCCCGACGAAATTCTGCGCGTAATAGCCGAAGGCCGTGGTGCGCGAGAGCACACGGACATTGTCCATGGCTGTGAGCTTGGCGATCGCCGCTTGCGCCCAGACGAAACCGTCCTGGCCGTCGATTTTCGCACCTGTCTCGAAACGCAGGCTGCCGCCGAATTCGGCCTGCTCGTCGGCGAGGATGACGCGCACGCCGGTTTCCGCTGCCGCCAAGGCCGCCGCGAGGCCGGCCGCACCGCCGCCCAGCACCAGCACGTCGCAATGCGCGTAGCGCGACGAATAATGGTCGGGATCGGGCTTGTCGGGCGAAACGCCAAGGCCGGCGGCTTCACGGATCTTCGGCTCGTAAAGGCTTTTCCAGGCGGCCTTCGGCCACATGAAGGTCTTGTAGTAGAAGCCGGCCGAAAACAGCGGCGATGCCAGGTCGTTGACCGCGCCGACGTCGAAGGACAGCGACGGCCAGCGGTTCTGCGAATTGGCTGCGAGCCCGTCATAGAGCTCCTGCACGGTGGCGCGTACATTCGGCGTCTTGCGCGCGTCGTCGCGCACGATCTGCACCAGCGCATTGGGTTCTTCCGCGCCGGCCGACAGGAAGCCGCGCGGCCGATGGTACTTGAAGGAGCGGCCGACCAGATGCACGCCATTGGCAAGCAGCGCGGAGGCCAGCGTGTCGCCCTCGATGCCGGTATAGGACTGGCCGTCGAAGCTGAACCGCGCGGTCTTGGCCTGGCTGAGGCGACCGGCTCTCGGGATGCGGAACGCGCCGCTCATTTGGCAACTCCCGGCAGCTTGGCGGGTTTGGGTTCGCCGGCCTTGTAGGTCATGACGAACTTGTCGGTGACGGTGTCGCGGACCGCGTTGAAGAAGCGCGCACAGCCATGCATGTGCCGCCAGCGCTCATAGATGATGCCCTTGGGGTTGGAGCGGATGAAGAAGAACTTCTCGAAATCGTCGTCGCTCTCGCCGGCAATGTTGGTCGAGCGCGCAATATGCGCCTCGCCGGCGTTGCGGAATTCGAGCTCCGGGCGCTCTTCCTCGCAATAGGGGCAGCGGATGAGAAGCATTCTGTTTGTTCCTACAATTCGCCGTGGCCGACGCGGGCGCCGGGGGGTTGGTCGCAAAGCTTCTGGCCCATGGTCACGAACGGCGCGACCAGCCGCAGCCGCTCCTCGACGTCAGCGGAATCGCGAAACAGGGCGCGGTTGGCCATGTTGCCGAGCGTCAGCTGCATCGGGTCGGTCGTGACGATGACGCCACGCGGGTTGAAATCCTCGTCTTCATCCAGGCCCTTCGGCCGGCCTTCGAAGAACATCACAACTTTCTGGCCGCCGCCCCAGACGCAAGCGAGCATTCCCTCGTCGACCGAAAACGGCCATCCGGCCTCGTTGCCGGCGCGCGTGATCGGCTGCAGCCGCACCTCTTCAGCCGAAGGCATGTGGAACATGCCTTGTTCCCCCGCCAGCATCAGCGGCATCGCGACAGCCATCTGCGCCATCATCAGTGCGCCACTGCCGCCGCCGCCGCCTCGTCGATCAGCCGGCCGGTGCGGAAGCGTTCGATGGTGAAGGGCGCATTGATCGGATGCGGATCGTCCCTGGCGATGGTGTGGGCAAAGACATGGCCCGAACCAGGCGTCGCCTTGAAGCCGCCCGTGCCCCAGCCGCAATTGACGTAGAGGCCGGGCACCGGCGTCTTGGCCAGGATCGGCGAGCGATCGGGCGTCACGTCGACGATGCCGCCCCACGAGCGCAGCATCTTCATGCGCGTGAAGATCGGGAACATCTCGCAGATGGCGTCCAGCGTATGCTGCAATATGTGCAGGCCGCCGGTCTGCGAATAGGAGACATACTGGTCGGTGCCGGCGCCGATCACCAGCTCGCCCTTGTCGGACTGCGAGATATAGGCGTGCACCGTGTTCGACATGACCACACATGGCACCACCGGCTTGACCGGCTCCGACACCAGCGCCTGCAGCGGATAGCTTTCCAGCGGCATGCGCACGCCGGCCATGTTCATGATGACCGAGGAATGGCCGGCGGCAACCACGCCGACCTTCTTGGCGCCGATGAAGCCGCGCGTCGTGTCGACGCCCGTGACCGCGCCGTTGGCGGCGCGCTTGACGCCGGTGACCTCGCAATTCTGGATGATGTGGACGCCGCGCGCCGAAGCGCCGCGCGCATAGCCCCAGGCGACCGCGTCATGGCGCGCCGTGCCGCCGCGCCGCTGCAGCGCGGCACCGACGACCGGATAACGCGCATCCCTGGAGATGTTGAGCGGCGGGCAGAATTCCTTCGCCTGCTCAGGCGACAGCCATTCATTGTCGATGCCGTTCAGCCGGTTGGCGTGGACATGGCGCTTCAGCACCTGGATGTCGTGCACATTGTGGGCCAGCATCATGACGCCGCGCGCCGAATACATGACGTTGTAGTTGAGCTCCTGGCTAAGCCCGTCCCACAGCTTCAGCGCATGGTCGTAGATGCCGGCGCTTTCGTCATAGAGATAATTGGAGCGGATGATGGTGGTGTTGCGGCCGGTGTTGCCGCCGCCGAGCCAGCCCTTTTCCAGCACCGCGACATTAGTGATGCCATGCACCGTGGCGAGATAGTAGGCGGTGGCCAGGCCATGGCCGCCGGCGCCGACGATGATGACGTCGTATTCCTTCTTGGGCTCAGGCGAGGACCATTGTTCCTCCCAACCCTTGTGGCCGCGCATGGCCTCGCGGGCGATGGCGAATACCGAATATTTTTTCAACGTCCCAGCCTCGCGCCAACAGATCTCGCGGATTGCAGCCGGGCTTTTGTTCGGCCCGGTGCGCGAGGTGTATCACTAGCGAAACAGCGCTTCCACCCTTGCGCTGTTTGCGACGGCGCTTGCCGTTTTGCGCCACGACGAAAAAGACCCATGCGGGCTGGCTGCCGTGGTTGGGTTCAGCCACATTATCCGTCGGGCGATTCTGGAGGACGAATATGGGCAATGCCTGGTGGAATCTGACCTTGCGCTTCCTGCTGGAGCTTGCCGCCTTGCTCGGTCTCGGCAATGCCGGCTGGCACCTTTCCGACGGATGGTGGCGCTGGGTCCTCGCTTTGGCCTTGCCGATCATTGCGGCCCTGCTTTGGGGTACTTTCGCGGTGCTCAACGACCCAAGCCGGTCGGGACGCGCACCTGTGCCGGTTCCGGGCACGGTGCGGCTGGCGCTCGAACTGGTCATCCTGTTCGGCGGCGCTGCCGGATTCTATGCCGCGGGTCACACGACCGCGGGCATCGTCGTCGCCTTGCTCGTAGCCATCAGCTACGCATTTTCGCACGACCGGCTGGGCTGGCTGCTGAAGCAATAGTCAGGACGACGCGACCTTCGCAGGTATCGGGTGGCTCCGACCTGCTCCATCTGCGACCAACATCCCGATTGCCGGCCAGACTGGCGCGAAAAACAGGGATGCCAAAAATGCTCGCACTCGCCAACAAGATCGCCATCGTCACCGGCGCCAGTTCCGGCATCGGCCGCGCCACGGCAAAACTCTTCGCTGAGGAAGGGGCCAGGCTCGTCGTCGCCGCCCGTCGCCAGGCCGAGCTCGATACGCTTGTCGCCGAGATATCGGACGTGGAGGGCAAGGCCATCGCGCTTGCCGGCGACGTCAGGGACGAAGCCTATGCGAAGGCACTTGTCGATCTGGCGGTCGAACGCTTCGGCGGCCTTGATATCGCCTTCAACAATGCCGGCGCCGTCGGCTTGATGGCGCCCCTGCCCGACATGATGCCGACGGCATGGCACGAGACGATGGACGTCAATCTGACCGGCGCCTTTCTCGGCGCGAAGTATCAGATACCGGCCATGCTGGAGCGCGGCGGCGGCTCGCTGATCTTCACTTCGAGCTTTGTCGGCTACACTGCCGGCATGCCGGGCATGGCCGCCTACGCCGCCGCCAAGGCCGGCCTGATCGGCCTGACACAGGTGCTGGCCGCCGAATACGGGCCGAAAGGCCTGCGCGTCAACGCATTGCTGCCGGGCGGCACCGACACACCGGGCGCAACGACAACGACGCCCGAAGCCCGCGCTTTCGTCGAAGGCATCCATGCGCTGAAGCGCATGGCGCAGCCGGAGGAGATTGCCCGCTCGGCGCTTTATCTCGCCTCCGATGCCTCGAGCTTCACAACGGGAACCGCGCTGTTCGCCGATGGCGGGGTCTCGATCAACCGGACGTGAAGTTTTTTTGCGGCGAACAGGCCGGTTCACCGCTTTGACGCAGGCAGCCGGTCTTGCTTTTTCCGCGCGATTTGGCGATTCCGTTTCCTGTCGAAACGGGTCCCGAAACCATGATGCTGATCCGAACCTATGTGGCCGCGAGCGCGATCGAGGGCGTCGGCATGTTCGCCGCCGAGCCAATCCGGAAGGGCGCGTCGATCTGGCGGCTTAACCCGGATTTCGACCGGCTGATCCCGATGGACGAATACGAGGCCGCACCCCAGCCTCTGAAGGAATTGCTCGACCGCTATGCTTATCCGAGCCCGGATCGGCCGGGCTTCATGGTCTATGAGGTCGACAATGGCCGCTTCATGAACCATTCGGCGACGCCGAACACCGATTTTTCGCAATATGGCGGCGCGACAGCTACCCGCGACATTGCCGCCGGCGAAGAGATCACTTGTGACTACGGCGAATTCTTCGAGGATTTCGAACGGCTGCACCTGGCCACGGCGTAGTTGGCGCCCTATCTCGGGGCGACCGTGGCAATTTGGCTGTTGTCCTGCATTTCGGCTGTGGACAGCGCGGCCTGATTCTGCTATCAGCCGCCACAATTCGTGGTGTCGACCGCCGCGGAGGCTAGTGGCTATGGCTACTTGCCTGTTGATATCAAACCCGAAAGACAGGATTGCCCGTGCAGGTACTCGTCCGCGACAATAACGTTGATCAGGCGCTTCGCGCGCTCAAGAAGAAGATGCAGCGCGAAGGCATTTTCCGCGAAATGAAGATGCGCGGCCACTACGAGAAGCCTTCCGAGAAGCGCGCCCGCGAAAAGGCAGAAGCCGTGCGCCGCGCCCGCAAGCTGGCCCGCAAGCGCGCCCAGCGCGAAGGCCTGCTGCCGATGACGCCGCGTCCGGTGGCTGCCGGTGGTGCTGCTGGCGCAGCGCGTCCGCCGCGCTGATTATCGCCAATATTTCGTCCTTTTCGAAGGATACCAAGGTGGCGCGATGCGGAATCGCCGCCACCTTTTTATTTTGATTGTGACCCGGCCCGGAGGGGGGATCCGGACCTGAACGACGCGGCATAAGTGAGGACAGGGCAGACATGAACGCAATAAGCGTGGAGCGCGGGACCGCATTGCGTGGTTTCGCCCTGACGGCAGCCCTGCTTTCCGGATTGGTGCTGGCCGGCTGCCAGACATCGGGCCCGACCGGCGAGTTCAACAACATCGACAAGGCGCAAGGGTCGAGCGAGAACATCTCCTCGCTGTCGGCCGTCATCCAGCGCAATCCCCAGGATCCCGAAGGCTACAATGTGCGCGGCTCGGCCTATGGCCGCGGTGGCCAGTATCAGGCGGCGCTCAAGGACTTCAACCAGGCCATCCAGCTCAATCCGAATTTCTACCAGGCCTATTCCAACCGCGCGCTCATCCAGCGCTTCCTCGGCAATCAGGCGGCCGCGCTCGACGACTACAACAAGTCGATCCAGATCAACGGCAATTATGACGCCGCCTATATCGGCCGCGGCAATCTCTACCGCAAGGCGGGCCGCACCCAGGACGCCTTCAACGATTTCCAGAAGGCGATCCAGCTCGACACGACGGACGCCCGCGCCTACCACAATCGCGGCCTGATCTATCAAAGCCAGGGCCAGCACAAATTCGCCATCGAGGATTTCTCGACCGCCATCTCACTGGCGCCGGATGCCGCCGAGCCCTACAACGGCCGTGGCCTCTCCTATCTGGCGACGGGCGACGAGGACAACGCCTTCTCCGACTTCAACATGGCCATCAAGCTCGACGGCAAGAACGCCGAGGCCTGGGCCAATCAGGCGCTCATCTACGAGCGGCGCGGCGACAAGGCGAAGGCGGCGAAATCCTATAAGGAAGCCGTGCGCCTCAACCCCAATTACCAGCCGGCCAAGGACGGCCTCGCCCGCGTCAGCTGATATCGGCGTTAGCAGAGCCGGCTAAGCATTATGGCGACGTCGGCGTGTCCGAAAGGACACGCCGCGCTGAAGATCGCCGCCCATCCGGCAACCGCGCGTTAACCCCCGCACCAAGCCGTTAACCCTTGCCTTGTTCGCGCCAAGTTTTCAGCGGAACGGTCTGGTCACTCGAGCCGTTATTCCAAGCGATTTGCGAAAGGACCCTCCCATGATCAAGAAACTCGTCAGCGCCGCTGCCCTTGCAACGACCGTGTTCGCTGCCGCTCCGGCCAGCGCCGGAAAGCTGCAGCTCGGCACTCTCGACTGCACCATCGACGGCGGCACCGCCTATATCGTCGCCTCCAACAAGGGCGTGTCCTGCGTCTTCCGTCCCTACCACCACGGTCCGTCGGAGATCTACACCGGCGTCATCTCCAAGATCGGTGTCGATCTCGGCCAGACGCATCAGGGCCAGCTCGTCTGGGCGGTTCTTGCCGCGACCCGTGACCGCGACGCGGGCGACCTTGCCGGCAGCTACTATGGCGTCAATGCCGAGGCGAGCGTCGTCACCGGCGGCGGCGCCAACCTGCTGGTCGGCGGCTTCGACGGCGCCTTCATGCTGGAGCCGCTCAGCGTCCAGGCACAGACCGGCGTCAATCTCGCCGTGGCCGTGACCTCGCTTCAGCTGATTCATTCGCTGAAGTGATCGAACGGAGCCACGCGCTCCTCTCTACCTTACGGCGCGGAACCATATAGGATGGTTCCGCGCCGTTTGATTTTGAGGGGAACGATATGCCGAAGACAGCCATCGCCGCTGCCGTGATCGTACTCGTGCTCGGCGCGACACAGGCGCAGGCGCAGGACCGAGGCATCGAACTTGGTACCCTTGAATGCGCCATTGGCGGGGGCACCGGCTTCATCTTCGGCTCGACCAAGGATCTGAGCTGCACCTTCACGCCGACCGACAAGAGCTTCGCGCCGGAGGCCTATTTTGGCGCGGTCAACAAATACGGCCTCGACATCGGCACGACAAAACAGTCGGTGATGCGCTGGCTGGTGCTGACGCCGCTGAAGAACATCTACGCGCCGGGTGCGCTGGCGGGCGACTATATCGGCGCCAGCGCCGAGGTGACGGCCGCCGTCGGCGCCGGCGCCAATCTCCTGGCCGGCGGCTCCTCGCAGGCCTTCACCCTCCAGCCGCTCAGCCTGCAGACGCAGACCGGCATCAATCTCGCCATCGGCGTCAGCCAGTTCCAGCTGCGCAGCACCGAGAACTGACCGCCTTGAAAAAACCGCTTGAGCTCAACCGCGGTTGAGGTCCTACAAGCCCAGCCCGACCGGACCGGCACCCCCGATGGGCACGCTATCCGGCGCTGTTGCCGCGCATGGTCCTGCCGGAAAGCCTTGCTGGCTTCTGGTGCCATGCGCCGGCATCGCGATATGCAAAAGCATGGGGTGGACATGACTGAAATCAGCACAAACAGGGTCGACTGGCGCGCATTGTGGGCGAGCGGCGACCTGGCGCGCTTCTGCTTCATCAGCCTCGGCATCCTGCTGCACGCCACCAACGAGACGATGGTGGCAACCGTCATGCCGGCGATGGTCGGCGAACTGGCCGGGGTGCAGCTCGTCGGCTGGTCATTGGCGATCTACGAGCTCGGCGCCATCGTCGCCGGTGCCGCCGCCGGGCGACTGGTGAGCTACGTGGCGCTGCGCACCAATATGGTGGTCGCGGCCCTGCTCTACGCCGCCGGCGCGCTGATCTGCGCCACCTCGCCTTCCATGCAGTTGTTCCTGGCCGGCCGGCTGATCGAGGGGCTGGGCGGCGGCGCGCTGGTATCGCTCGCCTTCGTCTCGGTCGAGCGGCTGTTTTCGCGCACCATCTGGCCGCAGCTCTTCGGCATCATGTCGGCGATCTGGGGCGTCGCGGCGTTCGGCGGCCCGTTGCTGGGCGCTATCATGACCGAATTCCTGTCGTGGCGCTGGGCCTTCGGCGTCTTCACCCTCGGCGGTACCGCCATGGCGTTGGCAAGCTTCCTCGTGCTCAACACGCCGGAGGCGAAGAAACCCAGCACGAGCGCCGGCAAGACCCCGCCCTTCCCCTTCGCCGCCCTTGCCTGCCTGGCCGTCGCCGTGGTGCTGATCGCCTCGGCCGGCATCGACATCGCCCTGCTGCGTTCCTCTCTGCTGATCGTGCTGGGCCTGGCCGGGCTCGCGCTGTTCTTCACCATCGACGCGCTGAAGCCGCGCTCGCGGCTGTTCCCGGCGCGGCTGTTTTCGTGGCGCACTCCGGTCGGTGCCGGCATGACCATGGTCGCCGCCTTTTCCGTCGCGACCTGCTCCTTCGGCGTCTACGGGCCGCTGCTTTTGACCAGCCTGCACGACATCCCGCTGCTGACCACCGGCTACATCATCGCCGCCGAATCGATCGCCTGGTCGATCCTGTCGATCCTCGTCGCCAACGCGCCGCCGCAGCGTGAACGGCTGATCATTGTTACCGGCGCGCTGATGATCGCGGCGGGCATCGCCGGCTTTGCCTATACGATACCCCTGGGCTCGATCCCGCTGATCCTGGTCTGCGCCTTGCTGCAGGGCGGCGGCTTCGGCATTGCCTGGCCGTTCCTGACCCGCGTCATCGTCGCCTCCGCCCCGGACGACGAGCAGACCATCGCCTCGGCCGCGGTGCCGACCATGCAGCGCATCGGCTACGCCGTGGGGGCCGCCCTTGCCGGCATCGTCGCCAATGCCAGCGGCTTCTCGCAAGGCTTGAACCACGACGCGGCGGCCAATGTCGCGAGCTGGCTGTTCCTTGCCTTCGTCCCGCTTGGCATCCTCGGCTGTCTCGCCGCCTTGCGGACGTCGGTGGCCGCAACTCGGCCGTTGGAAGCCGTCGTCTGACTGGAGCAATTCCAGGAAAAGTGTGTACGGTTTTCCGCCCGGAATTGCGTCAAAACAAAAAGTTAGAACTTCAATTCGAGCTGTCTCAATCGACACGCAGCCGATAGCCGACACCGGTCTCGGTGGTGATGTAGCGCGGCTGGTCGGGGGTCTTCTCGATCTTCTGCCGGAGCTGCCTGACATAGACCCGGAGATACTGCACGTCGGTCGAATCATCCCAGATCTGCTTCAGGATGAAATGGTGGGTCAGCACCTTGCCGGCATGCTGCACCAGGATGCGCAATATGTCGTATTCCTTCGGCGAGAGTTTTATCTCCTTGCCCTCGACCTTGACGATGCGCTTGACCAGATCGACGCTGAGGTCGCCGCTTTGGAATACAGGCTTCTCGCCCTGTTGCTGGAACTTGTGACGCAACGCCACGCGGATGCGCGCCACCAGTTCGTTCATGCCGAACGGTTTGGTGACATAATCGTCGGCGCCGAGTTCGAGCGCATTGACGATGCCGGCCTCGTCGGTGCGGCTGGAGAGGATGACGACGGGAATGTCGAGGCCCTCGTCACGCCATTTGCGCAGGAGCTCATGACCGCCCATGCCAGGTAGGCCGAGGTCGAGCAGCACCAGATCCGGCTTTTCCTGTTCCATCAGTTCGATCGCCACCTTGGCGTTCGGCGCCTCGCTGATGACATAGCCCTGGCTGCCGAGGCCGACCCGAAGCAGCTTGCGGATCGGCGGCTCGTCATCGACGACCAGTATCCTGACATTCGAATTTGTCATGAAGGCCGATCCACGCTGGTCTCTTCGCCGCGATTGCCGGCATCGCGTGCTTCCGCCGGCATCGGGATCCTGATGGTGAACGCAGCCCCTGTGCGGTCGGTCCGGTTGGCGGCCGAGATGGTGCCGCCCATCGATTCGACAAAGCCGCGGCAGATCGACAGGCCAAGGCCGGTGCCGGCGCGCACCTGATCGCCCTTGCGCGCCCGGTAAAAGGTGTCGAACACACGTTCCAAATCATGCCCCGGAATACCCGGCCCCTCATCCATGATCTGCACGATGACGGATCCATTGTCGGCCCATCCCTGCACGCGGATCGTCGAGCCGGACGGCGAATATTTCGACGCATTGTCGAGAAGGTTGAACAGAACCTGCTCGAACAGCACGGGATCGAGCTTCAGCATCGGCAGGTCGGGCGGAATATCGACCTCGATCTTGTGCTCGCTGGTGATCTTGCGGGCGCGGTTGAGCGCCGTGCCGACGATATCGCCGACATAATGCAGGGCATAGTTCGGCTCCATGGCCCCGGATTCGATCTTGGTCATGTCGAGCAGATTGGCGATGAAGCGGTTCAGCCGCTCCGATTCGTCGATCACCGTCGACAGGAGCTCCGCCCGGTCCGGCTCGGGCAGATCCGGCGCGAATTCCTTGAGCGTGCCCGCCGCTCCCATGATCGCCGAGAGCGGCGTTTTCAGATCATGCGAAATCGAGGTCAGCAGGGCCGAGCGTAGCCGGTCGGCTTCGGCGGCGAGCTTGGCGCGGTCGACATCGGCGACCAATTGGACGCGTTCGATCGCCACCGCCGCCTGGTCGGCCAGCGCATCGAGCAGGCGCTGTTGCTCGGGCGTCAGCAGCGGGCCCTGCTTGTCATTGTCGAGACCGACGACACCGATCGCGGTGCGCCCGGTACGCAAAGGCAGATAAAGGCGTTTGGCGCCAGGCAGCGTATCGGCGCCGCGCCCGGCGGCGCGGTTGTGTTCCCAGGCCCAGCGGGCTGCGGCGATGTCGGCTTCGGCCAGCGTGTCGTCCGGCGGATAGCCTGCCTTGACGGTGATGGTGCCGTCTTCGGGCAGAAGCAACACCACGCGCAGCTTCAGCATCGAGGCGATCTGGAAGGCGGTGGCCCACAGCACGTCGTCGAGCGTGCCGGCGCCGGCGAGCTTCCTGGAGAAGAGGTAGATGTCCTCGGTGGCCCGTGCCCGCGAGCGGGCGGCGACGGCCTGGCGCTGCATGCGCGCGGCGAGATTGCTGGCGATCACCGCCACGGCAAGGAAGACGGCGAGCGCCACGATGCTCTCGGGATCCCGGATCGTCAGTGTGTAGCGCGGCTCGAGGAAGAAATAGTTGAAGGCAAGGGCACTGAGGAAGCACGCATAGAGCGCCGGCCAAAGGCCGCCGGCCACCGCCGATGTCAGCACCGCCAGGAGGAAGACGATCGCCAGATTGCGGACGTCCAGGAACTGGTCGAGGACGGCGCTGACGGCCAATGAACCCGCAACATAGGTCGTGGCCAGCAGATAGGGCCAGATCTGGAATTGCTTCTGCTCGGCCGCTGCCTTGACCCTTCTCGAGGTCGCTTCGGCATCCCGCTCGGTCCCCGAAATGACGTGGACGCTGATGTCGCCGGCGTTGCGGATCAAATCATAGGTGAGCGAGCCCTCGATCAGTTCGCGCCAGCGCGACCGGGTCGGCCTGCCAACCACGATATGGGTGAAATTGTTGGCCGCCGCGTGGCGCACGATGTCCTGCGCGACGTTCTGGCCGGGAATGGTCGTCACCTCGGCGCCGAGTTGCTCGGCAAGGCGCATCAGCGTGGCGAGCCGGTCCTTGTCTTCCTCGGACATGCCGGCCGAGCGCGGCGTATCGACATGCAGCGCCGTCCACGGCGCGCGAAGCCGGTCGGCCAGCCTGCGTGCGTAGCGGATGCGGGCCGCGCCGCCCGGACGCGCGTCGACGCAGACGAGCACCCTCTCGCCCGCGGCCCATGGGCCCTGGATGGCGTGCGACTGCATGTGATTGAGCAACTGCTCGTCGACACGCTGGGCGGTGCGGCGCAGCGCCAGTTCGCGCAAAGCCGTCAGATTGCCCGACGAAAAATAGTTCTCGATGGCGCGCTGCGCCGTGTTGGGGAAATAGACCTTTCCCTCTTCCAGCCGCTTGATCAGGTCGTCGGGCGTCAGGTCGATGATTTCGACATCGTCGGCCTGATCGATGATGGAATCGGGAACCGTCTCGCGCACCCTGACCCGCGTGATCTGCGCGACGACGTCGTTCAGGCTTTCGACATGCTGGATGTTGAGCGTCGTGTAGACGTCGATGCCGCGCGCCAGGATCTCCTGGACGTCGAGATAACGCTTGGGGTGGCGGCTGCCGGGCGCGTTGGTGTGGGCGAGCTCGTCGACCAGAACCAATGCGGGGCGCCGGGCGAGGATGGCGTCGATGTCCATCTCGTCGAGGACGCGCCCCTTGTAGTCGATCTTGCGGCGGGGGATGACTTCGTAACCCTCGACCAGGGTCTGGGTTTCCCTGCGGCCATGCGTCTCGACGACGCCGATCACCACATCGATGCCGTCCGCCAGCCTGGCACGGCCCGACATCAGCATTTCGTAGGTCTTGCCGACACCGGGCGCGGCGCCGAGGAATATCCGCAGGCGGCCGCGTCCTTCCCGCTCGGCGTGCTCGAGCAGCGCGTTGGGGGAAGGTCGGTTTTCGTTGCTTCTGTCGTCCGGCATCAGGATCGATCATGGCGAGGTCCGGGGATGCTGTCGATCCCCGGACCTCTCCATCACCTATTTAGCCGCGTCGAGCGCCAGGTTGAGCGCCAGCACGTTGACGACAGGCTCTCCCATGAAGCCGAGCTCCCTGCCCTCGACCTGGCCGTCGACGAGCGCCTTGACCTTGGCTTCGTCGATGCCCCTGGCCTTGGCCACGCGCGGAACCTGGAAATAGGCGGCCTCCGGGCTGATCTGCGGGTCAAGGCCGCTGCCCGACGTCGTCACCAGATCCATTGGGACCGGTGCGTTCGGATTCTCCGCCTTCAGCTTCTCGGCATCGCCCTTGATGCGCTCGATCAGCTTGGGATTGGTCGGGCCGAGATTGGTGCCGCCGGAGGCGGTGGCATCGTAACCATTGCCGGCCGCCGAAGGCCTGCCATGGAAATACTTGTCGCTGGCGAAGACCTGGCCGATCAGCTCGGAGCCGATGACCGTTTTGTCCTTCTCGATCAGGCTGCCATTGGCTTGGTGCGGAAACAGCGCCTGGGCAATGCCGGTCATGCCGATCGGATAGATCAGTCCGGTCAGGACCGTGAAGAAGACGATCATGATGACCGCGGGTCTTATCTGGGTGAGCATGGATCTATTCCTTAAGCGAGGCCGAGGGCGGTGACGATCATATCGATCGCCTTGATGCCAACGAACGGCACGATGATGCCGCCGAGGCCGTAGACGAGGAGGTTGCGGCGGAGCAGCGCGCCGGCGCCGATGGCGCGATATTTGACGCCTTTCAGCGACAGCGGGATCAGCGCGATGATGATCAGCGCGTTGAAGATGATGGCCGACAGGATGGCGCTCTGCGGCGTGCCCAGATGCATGATGTTGAGCGCCTGCAACGGGCCGGTCGTCTGTCCCGGCGCGACGTAGAAGATCGCAAACATCGCCGGGATGATGGCAAAATACTTGGCAACGTCATTGGCGATGGAGAAGGTCGTCAGCGAGCCGCGTGTCATCAGCAGCGCCTTGCCGATCTCGACGATCTCGATGAGCTTGGTCGGATCGCTGTCGAGGTCGACCATGTTGCCCGCCTCGCGGGCGGCGACCGTGCCGGTGTTCATCGCGACGCCGACATCGGCCTGGGCAAGGGCCGGCGCATCGTTGGTGCCGTCGCCGCACATGGCGACCAGCTTGCCCTTGGCCTGTTCGTCTCGGATCAGCTTCAGCTTGTCCTCGGGCGTTGCCTGGGCGAGAAAGTCGTCGACGCCGGCTTCCGCCGCGATCGCCGCTGCCGTCATCGGATTGTCGCCGGTGATCATCACCGTGCGGATACCCATCTTGCGCAACTCGGCAAAGCGCTCCCTGATGCCACCCTTGACGATGTCCTTGAGGTGGACGACGCCGAGCAGGCGACCATCGCGCTCGACCGCCAGCGGCGTGCCGCCAGACTTGCCAATCTCGTCAGCGATCGCCTGGAGATCCCTGACGGTATCGCTGCCGGGACGCGTGCCGTGGGCGGCGACCGTCGACTGATTGACGTGGGCAAGCACGGAATCGACGGCGCCCTTGCGTACCGACGAGCCGTCGATGTCGACGCCGCTCATGCGGGTCTGCGCCGTGAAGGGCACGAAGGTGGCGTGCAATGTCGCCATGTCACGGGCGCGGATGCCGTATTTCTCCTTGGCCAGCACGACGATCGAGCGCCCCTCAGGCGTCTCGTCGGCGAGCGAGGCGAGTTGCGCCGCGTCGGCCAGTTCCTGCTCGGTGACGCCCTTGACCGGGCGGAATTCGGTCGCCTGGCGGTTGCCGAGCGTGATGGTGCCGGTCTTGTCGAGGAGCAGCGTGTCGACGTCGCCGGCGGCTTCCACGGCACGACCCGACATGGCCAGCACGTTGAAGCGCACCAGGCGGTCCATGCCGGCAATGCCGATGGCCGAGAGCAGCGCGCCGATGGTGGTCGGGATCAAGGTGACGAACAGCGCGACCAGCACAGTCACCGAGATATAGCCGCCGGAATAGGAGGCAAAGCTCGGGATGGTCGCGGTGGCCAGCACGAAGATCAGCGTCATGCCGACGAGCAGGATGTTGAGCGCGATCTCGTTCGGTGTCTTCTGGCGCGCGGCCCCTTCGACCAGTGAGATCATGCGGTCGAGGAAGGTGTGGCCGGACGCGGCTGATATGCGCACGCGGATCCAGTCGGACAGAACCTGCGTGCCGCCGGTGACGGCAGAACGGTCGCCGCCGGATTCGCGGATGACCGGTGCGGACTCCCCGGTGATTGCCGCCTCATTGACCGAGGCCACGCCTTCGATCACCTCGCCGTCGGACGGGATGATGTCGCCGGCTTCGACCAGCACGATGTCGCCGACCTTCAGGCTGGTGCCGGGCACCAGCTTGAATTTGGAGCGGTCCTCGCCGGCCAGCAGCTTGGCCTGGGTCTCGGTGCGCGCCTTGCGCAGCGAGTCGGCCTGCGCCTTGCCGCGCCCCTCGGCGACCGCTTCGGCGAAATTGGCGAACAGCACGGTGAACCACAGCCAGATAATGATCTGCAATGTGAAGCGCAGGTCGCCGCCGCCGGTGATGAGGTCCCTGACGAACAGCACTGACGTCAGCGCCGAGACGATTGCGACGACGAACATCACCGGGTTGCGGGCCAGCGTGCGCGGGTCGAGTTTGCGGAAGGCACCGCCAATGGCGGGCCAAAGAATGCTGGCATCCACGATGCTGGCTGATTTTGTGTGACTCATTTTGAAGCTCCGGCTTCGCTGTTGTTGGGCGGCACCGGGTGATTGGATGCCGAAAAGGGTGGGCCGTAGACCAGCAGCCAGATCACGATCATGACGGCCGCAATGCCCAGGAACGTCGACACGGTCGGGAAGGGAGGAGGCTTGGCCTCCCCCTCGCTGTCGGCCGGCGGCCTGGCCTTGCGACGCTTGCTGCTGAACAAGGGCATGGCCGCCTCAGAAGGTTTGCCCATGGATCATCGCCAGGTGCTCGATGATCGGCCCGACGGCGAGCGCAGGGAAGAAGGTAAGGCCGCCGACGATGACGATGACGCCGATCAGCAGCCCGACGAACAGCGGCCCATCGGTCGGGAAGGTGCCTGCCGAAGCCGGCACGGTCTTCTTCGCCGCCAGCGAGCCGGCGATGGCGAGCGCCGGGATGATGACCAGGAAGCGGCCCATCAACATGCCGATGCCGATGGTGATGTTGTACCAGGGCGTGTTGCCGCTGAGGCCGCCAAAGGCCGAACCGTTGTTCGCCGCCGCCGAGGTGTAGGCGTAGAGCACCTCGGAGAAGCCGTGCGGACCGCCATTGGCAATCGAGGCCACGGCGCTCGGCAGGACAACGGCGATCGCCGTGAAGATCAGCATGGCGAGCGGCAAGCACAGGATGGCCAGCATCGCCATCTTGACCTCCTTGGCCTCGATCTTCTTGCCGAGATATTCGGGCGTACGGCCAACCATCAGGCCAGCAACGAAGACCGCAATCACGATGAACATCAGGATGCCGTAGAAGCCGGCGCCGACGCCGCCGACGATGACCTCGCCAAGCTGCATGTTGATGAGCGGGATCATGCCGCCGAGCGCGGTGAAGCTGTCATGCATGGCGTTGACCGCACCGCAGGAAGCGGCCGTCGTGATGACGGCGAACAGCGCCGACAGAGCGATGCCGAAGCGGGTTTCCTTGCCTTCCATGTTGCCGCCGTCGATGCCCAGCGCATGGATCAGCGGATTGCCCGCGGCCTCTGCCCAGTAGCAGACGGCGACGCCGGCGATGAACAGCGCGCCCATCGATGCCAGGATCGCCCAGCCCTGGCGCTGGTTGCCGACCATGCGGCCGAAGACGTTGGTCAGCGCGGCACCCAGCGCGAAGATCGTCACCATCTGGATCAGGTTGGAGATGGCGTCGGGATTTTCGAACGGATGCGCGGCATTGGCATTGAAGAAGCCACCGCCATTGGTGCCGAGCATCTTGATGGCGACTTGCGAGGCCACCGGGCCAAGCGCGATGGTCTGCTTGGCGCCTTCCAGCGTGGTGGCGTCGACATACGGCCCAAGCGTCTGCGGTATGCCGAGCCGGACATAGACCAGGGTGAGCACGATGCAGAGCGGCAGGAGTACGTAGAGCGTGCAGCGGGTCATATCGACCCAGAAATTGCCGATCGATTTGCCGGAGGCGCGGGCAAAGCCTCGGATCAGTGCAATCGCGATGGCAATGCCGGTGGCCGCCGAAACGAAATTCTGGACCGTCATCCCGGCCATCTGCAGGAGATAGGACATCGTGCTTTCGCCACCGTAGTTCTGCCAGTTGGTGTTGGTCACGAAACTGGCGGCGGTGTTGAAGGCGAGCGCCGGATCGATCGCGCCCATGCCGGCGGGATTGTAGGGCAGACTGCCCTGCAGGCGCTGCAGGGCATAAAGCACCAGGAACCCGGCAAGGTTGAACAGCAGCAAGGCCACCGCATAGGCGGTCCAGTGCTGTTCCTCGCGTTCGCTGGTGCCGCAAATGCGGTAGAGCCCACGCTCGAGCGGGCCGAAGATCGGTGAAAGCGGCGTGCGATCGCCGTTGAAGACGCGGTGCATGTAGAAGCCAAGCGGCTTCGTCAGCAAAACGATGATCGCGCAGAAGACAAGGATCTGTATCCAACCGTTCAGTGTCATGGCTTGTGGCTTTCCGTGCCTTCAGAAGCGTTCTGGACGAACGAGGGCGTATGTGAGGTAGGCGAGCAGGAACAAGGTCACGCCGCCGCCGAGGATGTAATCGAAAAGCATGGCTCGATCCTTCAGCTCAAATTCTGTCGCAGGCTTTGACGTAGGCTAAGGACAGGGCAAAAAACAAAGCCCCTATCCCGAGAACAACGATGTCCATTGTGCTTGTTCCTTGCTTTGATTTTTCTATTCGGCAACTGCCGGAGTAGGCTTGCAATTACGTGAAAACGGCGCGCCGCATTCCGATTGGCGGCGTTCGACGTTTTTCCCCTGCGGAATATGGACCCGTTCGCCATAAACGTTCGAGACGGCGCGGGGCGGAAAGAAATAGGAATTTTATAAAGGTTTTGCCGGCCGTCGGTGTCGGGGGAGATGGCGTCCCGATGAGGATTTGTCGGGTTGGACCGCTCGACCGCGCTATGCGGCGCGGATGGAACGAATCATTCTGCGGGAGATTGTCGCCCTGAGGGTTCACGCATCAGAGGATATGACGATGGCAAAGCAGAAAATGCTCGACGACCTGTTTCATGACACGCTGAAGGACATCTATTTCGCCGAAAAGAAGATATTGGCGACACTGCCGAAAATGGCCAAGGCCGCGCAAAGCGCCGAGCTGAAGGCCGCCTTCGAAAAGCACCGCACCGAGACCGAGGGCCACGTCGCCAGACTGGAGAAAGTCTTCGGCGTGATCGGCAAGAAGCCGGTCGGCAAGACCTGTGCGGCGATCATGGGTATCACCGAGGAAGGCGGCGAGATCATGGAGGAGTACAAGGGATCTCCCGCGCTCGATGCCGGTCTGCTGGCCGCCGCGCAGGCGGTCGAGCACTACGAGATCTCACGCTATGGCACGCTGAGGACGTGGGGCGGTGAACTCGGCCTGAACGAAGCCGTGACGCTTCTCGAAGCAACGCTGAAGGAAGAGAAGGCCACGGACGAGGCCCTGACCAAGATCGCGGAGACGGCGGTCAACGTAGCAGCCGAAGCGGCTTGAACGTCTCGCCCACAGGATCGGGGAGCCGCGTCTGGAATAAACTAACGCGGCTCCCGCATCATGCTGAGATAGGTGGGATCGAACTCGGCGATTTCCTGCAGCCGGTGCCAGTCGAGAATGGTCACCGTGTGGTTTGCCCAGTTGACGACCCCGACCTTGCGCAAGGCGCCGATAACCCGGTTCATGTGCACCACCGACAAGCCTAGCACATCGGCCAGTTCAGCCTGCGAGAGCGGCAGGTGAAAGCTCATGCCACCGGTCCGCTGCACGACCTGCAGCCGCACGAAGAGTTCACAGACGAGATGGGCCAGATGCGAGGTCTTGGAGCGCCGCCCCATGGCGACGATCCACTCGCGGTGGATGGCGCCGTCGACCAGCGTGTCCAGCCACAACAGCCGGGTCAGGTGCGGCGCCTGCTCGGTGATGGCGCGAAGCCGGCTATGGTCCGCGAACATGACATGACAGGGCGACAGAGCGACGATGCCGTGATCCATGGTCTTCAGCAGGAAAGCGTGGAGATCGACGAAATCGCCGGACACCTGCAATGAGGTGAACTGCCGGCCGCCATTCTCCAGCACCTTGTAGCGCGCCGCCAGCCCATCGAGGATCAGCGTCGAATAAGTCGGACGCGACCCCGATGCGACGATGTCCTGGCCGGTGGCGAAATGCCTCTCGAACGTCATGGCGCCGGCGAGCAGCGCCTTCTCGGCGTCTGACAGCGCGTCATGCTGCCCCAGGTTCAGATAGAGGGATTCAAGCACCGCAATCTCCGGCGAAAGGGCTTCGACAGCCGATCGCCATCTTGTTCTGTCGGAAGCAAAGGCGGCTTCGGCTGCATACGCCGTTGGCCGCTGCTAAGCATTAACATTTGTTAGCGCCTGCTTGTTCCGCGGCAAATGCCCCTCTGACGGAACAACTGGTTGGTCCGCGAATTGTCGGTTGAATATTTCGCCATCTCATCAGTCTGAGGTTCAGCCCATCATGCCTCGATATTATCTTGACCTCTACAATGGCGACGGTCTGACGGTCGATGATGACGGCCAGGTCTTCGAGACCCGCGAACGCCTACGGCGCGAAGCGATCCGCATTCTGCCCGACATCGTCCGCGACGAGATCATCGAAAACGGCCACACCGCCATCACCGTCAAGGTACGCGACGAGGAGGGACACCAGATATTCGAGGCGTCGCTCGTCGTCTCGTCAGGTTGGTGTGACTGACACCTCTCTATCCCGGAACATCGATGACAAAAGCCTTCCAACCATCATTTGTAATCGCCGCCCCCGCCGCAACGCTGCACCATGCGGGGCCGGAAGATGATGGAGGCGGCGATTTGTTCCAAATCAACGCTGGTTCGTAATGGAGTTAGCAGCACATGGTCCGTGCAAAAGTCGACACCCAGCGCGATGAGCGCGCCAAGCGTGAATCGCAGATCGTACTCGACGCCGAGCGGGCGGCCCGCGAAGCGAAGACAGCCAGATTGAGAGAGCTGCGCCTCGCAGCGCAGTCATCGCAAGAGCCCGATCCGACGAGGCCCAAGCCGACGCGTCGGCGCGCGCCTTCGAAAGGTTGATCGCCTACACCGTTGGGCAAAACATCATCGGCAGATGACGGCGATCCTTGTGATCGCCTTGCAACAAAGCGAAGCCCGGCTCGGGAAGGCCAAGCCGGGCTTTCGGTGGTGGCGGCGTTAGCCGCCACGACGGGAGGTGGCCTCAAACTCAGGCGGCGTAGCCGCCATAGCCGCGCGCGACGGCGCGCGCCACGATGTCCGGCTCGACTTCGGGCCAGAGGATGCCGGTTGCTTGTGCGAACTCGACGAGCGCATGGCGCGCCTCGTCCCTGGTGATACAGCCTTCCAGCGCAAGGCCGCACGCCTCCACGGCATTGCGATGGAGGGGGCCACGGCGCGAGGTCGTCCAATCGGTCAGGAAATCGTGCATTTCGGCCAGCGAGGCAATCTCGCGCTTGAAGCCAAGGCCGACGGTCAGTGCGACCGGTGAATGAAACAGCTTGTCGTACATGAAGCAGGCTCCTGATTATAGCAGCGCCAGGAGAAATATCCGGGCTGGTCCACGGACGGGACGCCGTGAAACGCGCTGCGGGCCAAGAGGTTCCGGGCCGGGAGCATTTCATATGAAATGCGGCGGTCGTGCTCTGATCGCGATGCCCGCATCGTTCGCGTCAGCCCAGGCCAAACAGCGTTCGAATGGCCCGGAAATCATCGCTCTTGGGCGTTGTGCGCGGCCTGCAGACTGTCTTGTGAGACGTCCGCGGTGCGCCAGGGCTGCGCTGCGTCAGCGGCTGTCGTCTCACGCACCTCGCGCTGCGTCGACAGGCGAAGAACTGCCGCAAGACGGTTTCCCAGCGAGACGCCCGGCTTTTCGATCACAAGGTGCGCGACCAGCGCCATGAGAACCAGAAGTACCATCGCAATCAATATCACGAGCCAATATTGGGCGGCATTGTCCATGGCGAAGGCCCGCAGGGGGGCGATGGAGAACGTCGAGACGAAGGCAAGCCCTTGCAAGAGATAGATGCCAAAGCTGATCTCGCCCAGCCGCACTGAGCGGGAGGCCGTCAGCAGACCAAAGAAATCAGCGCCCGTCACCACCAGGAAGAAGGTGGCAATGCATAGCAGCATCGGCCCCGGCGCGTAGGCAGTCTTATAAACGGCGAAGATACACACCAGCATCACCAGGGCGGCGGCGGACAAGGCATGCCGATGCCACTTCACCAGCAGGCCTTGCGCTTCAAGCGTTGCGCACAACATTCCGCCCGCGAAAAGCCCCAGAAAGCCGTAGGCGGGGCGGCCCCCGTTCACTGACATGAGAATTGAAAACGCCAGGAGAAAGGCTGGCAAGCCCATGCGGGCCACCGGATGCCGGCTGAATATCGCCGCGATCGGCAGGCTGAAATACAACAGCCATTCATAGGGCAAGGTCCAGGTTACGCAGGCTAATACGCAGACGCGGGAACTCGAAAGCGGGACATAGCCGAAGACACCGAACAGCAGATTGAAAAATGCCCGCTCGTAGGTCGCGAAGGCCGAATAGTCGATCGCGCCATCGGCGACCTCCAAAGCCATCGCCGTACCGACGGCCAGAACATAGAGCGGCCCGATCCTGAAAGCCCGCTTGAGGAACAGGGTCGGAAAATCCACGGAGGACTTTGCCGACAGCAGTTTCCCCCAGAACAGATAGGCGGAGATGATGAAGAACAAGGATACGCCCACCTGTCCCAGTGGGCCATAGAAAGCCGAAGGCGGATACTTCCATGCGCCGGTCGCCAGCATTTCATGGTAGATGACGGCGTGGTGAAGCACGACGGCAAGCGCCAGATAGCCTCGCATTCCGTCTATTGCCCGCACCCTGGAGGAGTTCGATTCGAAACCTACCCGCTGAAACAGCGGCATGCCCGCAAGCGGCCAAAGCAGCGCGACGACCACGAAAGCGGGCCAGATGTCATAAAGTCCAATCACGATTGCTCCGAGCCGATGCGCACAGCACGCTGAGTCGCCTTGTTGGACTATGCAACCTTGCCCGGAGCCGGCACAAGCGCTCGCCACCATCCGCCAACCGAACAATCATTGGCCTGCCCTGGCCGAAGCCGTCGAGCGCTTGCACGACGACCGGTTCTTGTCGAGCACAAGGCCGCCCACAATGCACCGCGCTTGCTGGCCATGCTTGCCGTGATGCTGGAACGGGAACTGTGGAGACCGCAAGACGGTGACGATAACCAGCGTGGAGAAAGTCACAACCTCGGTGACCGCGCCGTGGCGCGCACCGCCTTGCTCGTGACGCCGAACGAAGCCCGAATTATGTAGAACTGGAGTTCGCGAGTGGATCGATCTTCGTCAGGCGCTCTCTGGCCTCGATGACACGCTGCTGAGCGGCTCTTATCCTGCCGCAGAGCGCGATATTGGTTCCCACTCCGCCGTCTGCTCTTGGTGATGAATAGACCGCGCCGTGAGGGGCTTCTTTGAAACTAAAAAGTATGATTCGACAGAGTTGGTCGACCGGAGCTACACATAGGCTTGGGGTTATTTTGGGCTATGTATCGCGTCCTCAGAGTCCTTTTGTATGTTACCTTGTCGCTGCTGGTAGCTCCAGCGGCACATGCCGCTTTGCAGTTCCAGGCGGGGCAAACGGACGCTGGAATCCACTATATCGTCGTTTCAGGTGACTTTGCATATCAGGATGATCTGTCGACTTTTGAGAATCTGGCGCGGTCCAATGCCTCAGTCGCGGTCACCTTCCAATCGCCCGGCGGCAACATCCAAAAGGCAATGGACCTTGGGCGGCTCATCCGCAGGCTTGGACTTTCCACCATCCAATTCAGAGCTGTGGAGTGCGCCTCGGCCTGTTCTCTAGCCTTCTTTGGAGGAGTAATGCGATTCGCCGAGGCTGGCTCCATCGGCGTTCACAGATCATCATTTAGCAACGACATTTCGCTGAACACTAAAGACGCGGTTTCCGGTGTCCAACAAATGACAGCTGATATAATCACTTACATGATTGAGATGGGTGTCGATCCCGCGCTACTTCAGCTTTCGCTTCAGTATGACAGCGACGATATCAGGTATCTCTCCAAAAGCGAGATGACGAAATACAAGATAGTCACGTTGGAACCTGGAGTTCAGCAACCAGCTGCCGACCAAGTGCCATCCCAGACGCCACCCCCTCCCCAAGCACCGCCACAGCCACAAGTCGCGTCTTTGCCACCAACGCCTGACAACTCGTCCCTTGCCATCCCGCCAGCACGCTCGGGACACATAGAGCACCCAAAGGGTTCAGCCCCAGTTAAGGCACAACCGGATGGAAAGTCGGTGAGTGTCGCGGTGCTTAGGAACGGGAGCTCCGTAACGATCCTGGGGAACAGTGGCCGCTGGTATCGAGTGCAGTCGGGAAATCAGGTAGGCTATATGCACGACACATGGGTCCATGTTGACCAGTACGACAGCGGGCCCCTCGGAGAGTTTCACGTCCAGGTTAAGAGCTTCGACAACCTCGCCGAGGCGGAGTCATATGTTCGTTCCTCGTCAGTGCCGCTTTCCGCCTACCTCGTTACTAACGGTTGGTTCGCGATTACGCTTAAAGACACTTTTGCAGAGCCGATGGCCAAGAGTCTAACCAAGGAGATGAAAGATAGAGGCGCCATCCCGAATGACGCGTATTCGACCAACGGTAACACGTATGTTCGCAGGGTCTGCTGCAATTAGCGGACGGGAGCGCCATTCTCCAACGGCAATCGTGGGGCACCAGCGTGGGGCATCGGAATTCCAAGGCAGCTTATAAGCGTAAATAAATCAGTTACTTAAGGTGCCAGCAGGAGACTGGCGGAGAGAGCGGGATTCGAACCCGCGTTACGGTCTCCCGTAAACACACTTTCCAGGCGTGCGCCTTCAACCACTCGGCCACCTCTCCGTCCGTGCCTTCGCGCCGGCCGGTTTCGCCGCGCGGGTTGGGGAGATGCATCTCCTGGGGGCAGCGGCGCGGAATGCCCACGCCATGGATGCCGCCCAACCAGCGGACATCCTTCCCCGGCACCTGAGCCGTCGAAGCAACAGGCGCGGGGCTCATCTAGTCGATCCCGCGCCGAATGCCAAGCCATAACGGCGCTCTATTCGCTTTGCCGGCCACATGGCGGTTCGCGGGGCCGCCCTCGCACCGGTTTCCGGGGCGCCGGCGCCGAATGATGTGCACAGGCAAGCCCGCAAGAGCCGCCGCGCTTGACTTCGCCGCCGGCCACCTGTCGAGTGAGGCAGAGGCTTTGCGGGGGCATCGTCCGGACATGACATCGAGCAGCGAACAACCGAGTGGGCAGGCGCCGGCCGGCCGCCCGGGCGGCGACCTTTTTTACGTCCCGGTGGGCTGGCTCATCTTCGTCATGGCGTGGTCGGTCTATGGCCTGGCGTCGGCATGGTGGCTGGTCGGCAATTCCGGCCTGCCCGACAGGATCTTCTATTTCCTCGTTGGCGGGCTCGTCGCCAATGTCATCACCATCCTGTGGGGGCTTTACCTGCTCGGCCTCGCCTTTGGCCGTTCTGGGCGTTTCCCCCGCCATTTCACCATCTGGCAGATCGCCACCATCGTCTGGGTGCTGGCGAGACAGGCCTATGTGCTGACCGTGCCGGAATTCGCCTTCTCCGCCAGGAGCCTCGGCATCACCGCCATCGAGATCGGCATCGGCCTGCTTTGCATCTACCTGTTGCGCCCCGGCTCCGGCGCCGGGACCGTCTACGCCAGGCCGCAAACCGAAGCGCCGCCGGTCTTCGTTTCCATCATCGCCGCCTTGCTCGGCATCATTCTGGGCGCCGTCATCGGTGCCCTGGTCGGCTTCTTCGCCGGCTCGGTGATCGCCGATGTCGCCGAGGTGAGCTGCTTCGAGGGTGGCTGCGGCTATTTCGCCGCCTTCATCGGCCTGGCCGGGCTGGTGGTCGGCGCCATTGGCGGCGGCATTCTCGCCGTCTGGCTCGTCCATCGGCGCAGGCGCAAGCCCGTGGCATAGGGACAGAAAAGCGCGGGCCTTCAAATTCGCGTATCGCGGTTGCGGGCGGGCCAGACAAATTCTATTTCTCGTTTCGGGACACGTGCCGGAGATCCCTTGGGAAAGCATCCAGGATCGGCCGGGGGAGAACCTGGATGTTTCGCTTCATTTTCCGCCTTGCCGCGATGGTCGCGCTGTCGGTCTCCGTCATCATGGCGGTGCTCGACACGACGCGCACGGTGGCGGCTTCGGCGCTTGTGCTGACCCCGCTCAATGCCAGCTGGCTGGCGGTGTCGCCGGAAACGCGGGCGGCCTTCGAAACCTTCGTCCGCGCCAAGGCCAGCCCGCTTTTGTGGGATGGCGCCATCGCCTGGGTGCTCGACCAGCCGGGATTTGCCGTGTTCGCGGTGCTGGCCTTCCTGCTCTACGCCATCGGCTACAGGCGCCAGCGGCGCACCGGCCAATTCGCCGCCAACTGATCGGCAAAGGTTCGCCAGGCAAGATCGAGCTGCGGCGCGGCCTGCCCCGGCACGCTTTTCCAAAAGGTCAAAATTCCGCGTGAATTTTGTTTCGGGCCGTGCCAGATTGCCGCCGAGCGGGAGGGGAATACACTCCTGGCTGACGTCGCATGCCGGCCGCAGAACCGGGCAGGCAGGCGGGGCGTAACGGAAAAAATAACCGACAGGGTGTGGATCACATGAAACGTATCGTTCTCGGCCTCCTGGCCGCAACCGCAATGGTTCTTCCGGCTTTCGCCGCGGATGTCCAGCCGGCCATCCTCTATGATCTGGGCGGCAAGTTCGACAAATCCTTCAACGAGGCTGCCTTCCATGGCGCCGAGAAGTTCAAGACCGAGACCGGCACGCCCTATGTCGAGTTCGAAGTGTCCAACGCCTCGCAGCGCGAGCAGGCGCTGCGCCGCTTCGCCGAGGACGGCCACAACCCGATCGTCATGGCGGGCTTTGCCTGGGAAGATGCGCTGAAAGCGGTCGCGAAAGATTATCCCGACCTCAACTTCGCCATCATCGACGATGCCGTCGATATGCCCAATGTCCGCTCGCTGGTGTTCAAGGAAAACGAGGGTTCCTATCTCGTCGGCATCATGGCGGCGATGGCCTCGAAGACCAAGAAGGTTGCCTTTATCGGCGGCATGGACATCCCGCTCATCCGCAAGTTCGAATGCGGCTATGTCGGCGGCGCCAAGTCGGCCGGCGCTACCGACGTCATTCAGAACATGACCGGTGACACCCCGGCCGCCTGGAACGATCCGGCCAAGGGCGGCGAGATCGCCAAGACGCAGATCGACCAGGGCGCCGACGTGGTCTACGCCGCGGCCGGCGGCACCGGCGTCGGCGTGCTGCAGGCGGCGGCGGATGCCGGCAAGCTCGGCATCGGCGTCGATTCCAACCAGAACGGCCTGCAGCCCGGCAAGGTGCTGACCTCGATGATGAAGCGCGTCGACATTGCCGTCTACACCGCCTTCATGGACGGCAAGAACGGCACCTTCAAGGGTGGCGTCGAGAATCTCGGCCTCAAGGAAGGCGGCGTCGACTACGCCATGGACGACAACAACAAGGCGCTGGTGACGGACGAGATGAAGGCGGCGGTCGAGAAGGCCAAGGCCGACATCATCTCCGGCAAGATTCAGGTGCACGACTACACGGCAGACAACGCCTGCCCTTATTGATCGGCAGAGACTGATTTGCGAACCGCCGGGTGAAAGCCCGGCGGTTTTGCGTCGGCCTATAGTTTTCCGACGAAATAGCCGAGCGCGAAGACCGCGATCAGCACGACGGCGACGACAAATCCGCGCCGACCGCCAAGCGAATGCACGCCAACGCCGTATGGTGACCGGGACAGGCTTCGGATCACCGTTTGCGGTTTGGCATCATTGCCGAGCCCAACGCTGCGCATCTGCGGCAATTCGGCGAGGCGTTGCGTCACCAGCGCCCAATGATTGGCAGGCAAGGCAGGTTTTTCGGCGCGGTCGAAAACATGCATGCGTTCGGCAAGCTGCAGCACCGCGTCGCGGAAGGCAGGGTCTATCTCCAGATCGCGCTCGGCCCGTTCGCGATCGGTATCGTTCATCAGGCCGAGCACGTAGTCGCCGGCTCGCGCGATACGATCCCTTTCACCGACCATGGCTTGTTCCCTCCCCTCGTCCTCACCAATGCGGCGGCTTGGTCACCGGCACGTCGGGCGCCGCCTGCTCCTCCAGCGCCAGGAAGCGATCGGTCAGCGCGTCGAGCTTGCGCTGCATGCGCTCGATCACCGTCCACTGCTCGGCGATCTGTCCCGACAGTTCCTCGATGGTCCTTTCCTGCTCGGCGGCGCGGATTTCCAGCGTCGTCAGCCGGTCGGCGGGCATGTTCATTCGCAGTCCCTGATCTTGCACCACAATGCCTTGCGTCGTGATGCGAATTTCGACGCCGTCATATTAGCGAATATGAAGCCTGCGGACACGTTGGAAATTGACAAGCGCACCGGGATTTGCCGAGAGTGGATACTGCTCCGGCCAATTGGCACGGGCCGGGCGTCATGCTAGGCATTTTGACCAAGCGATAAAAAAATAAGAGTGGGACTGGCTGCATGGCGCAAGCCGCAATCGAACTGATCGGCATCAACAAGAGTTTTGGCGCCGTACGCGCCAACCGCGACATCAATCTGGAGATCGCGCGCGGCACCATCCACGGCATCGTCGGCGAGAACGGCGCCGGTAAGTCGACGCTGATGTCGATCCTCTACGGATTCTACCAGGCCGACAGCGGCGAAATCCATGTCGGCGGCAAGCCGGCATCGATCAAGACCCCCAATGACGCGATCGCGCTCGGCATCGGCATGGTGCACCAGCATTTCATGCTGGTCGACAATTTCTCGGTGCTGGAAAACATCATTCTCGGCGCCGAAAGCGATGCCCTCTTGAAAAGCAGCATCGCCAAGGCACGCTCCGAACTCGACCGCCTCGAAAGGGAGTATGGGCTCGAAGTCGACCCCGACGCCATCATCGAGGAACTGCCGGTCGGCCTGCAGCAGCGCGTCGAAATCCTCAAGGCGCTCTATCGCGGCGCCGAGATCCTGATCCTCGACGAGCCGACGGGGGTGCTGACGCCGGCCGAGGCCGACCACCTGTTCCGCATCCTCAAGCAATTGAAGGAACAGGGAAAGACGGTGGTGCTGATCACCCACAAGCTGCGCGAGATCATGGCCATCACCGACAATGTCTCGGTCATGCGCCAGGGCACGATGGTGGCGACGCGCGAAACCAGCAAGACGACGGTGGGCGAACTGGCCGAACTGATGGTCGGGCGCCGGGTGCTTCTGAGGGTCGAAAAGGGCGAAGCGGAAGCCGGCGCCGTCAAGCTCGCGGTCAAGAACCTGACGGTGAAGGATTCGCGTGGCGTCACCATGGTCGACGACATCTCCTTCGACCTGCGTGCCGGCGAGATCGTCGGCATCGCCGGCGTCGCCGGCAACGGCCAATCCGAACTGCTCGAGGCGATTTCCGGCATCAGGCATGCCGTTTCAGGCTCGGTCATGCTCGACGGCAAGCCGATCGACCTGACGGGTGCCGCCGACCCCGGCGAATTGCGCGACCGAGGGCTGGCGCACGTGCCGGAGGATCGCCATCATGTCGGGCTGGTGCTGGCCTTCGAGGAGAACGAGAATTCCATCCTCGGCTATCACGACGACCCTCGCTATCTCAAAGGGCCGTTCCTCAACGTCGATGCCATCATGGCCGACGCCAAGGACAAGATCGAGAAATACGATATCCGGCCCGGCAATCCACGCCTGAAGACGGCGAACTTCTCCGGCGGCAACCAGCAGAAGATCGTTCTGGCGCGGGAGATGGAACAGGATCCGGGCGTGCTGATCGTCGGCCAGCCGACGCGCGGCGTCGACGTCGGCGCCATCGAATTCATCCACAAGCGCCTGATCGCCATGCGCGACCAGGGCAAGGCGGTGCTGTTGGTCTCCGTCGAACTCGACGAGATCCGCTCGCTCTCCGACCGCATCCTCGTGATGTTTGCCGGCCGCATCGTCGGCGAGCGCGGTCCGGAAGCGACCGAGGGCGAGCTTGGCCTGCTGATGGCGGGCGTCGAGCGCCAGGAGGCAGCACTTTGAGCACGCCATACGCCAAACTGCCGGCCTGGGCCGACTATGGGCTGATCCCGCTGATCAACCTGGCGGTGGCCTTCATCGTCGCCGGCTTCGTCGTGCTCCTGGTCGGCGAGAACCCGTTCCGCGCCGCCGTCATCCTGGTCGAGGGCGCATTCGGCAAGGGAACGGGCATCGCCTTCACCCTCTTCTATGCCACCACCTTCATCTTCACCGGGCTTTCGGTGGCGGTCGCGGCGCATTGCGGCCTGTTCAACATCGGCACCGAGGGACAGGCCTACATTGCGGGCCTCGGCATCGCCATCGTCTGCCTGTCGTTCGACAGCGTGCTGCCCTGGTGGCTGACATTTCCGATGGCCATCGTCGCTTCGGCACTTGTGGGCGCTTTGTGGGCACTGATCCCCGCCTACCTTCAGGCCAGGCGCGGCTCCCACATCGTCATCACCACCATCATGTTCAACTTCATCGCCGCCTCGATCATGGTCTATCTGCTGGTCGGAGCGTTGAAGCCGGCGGGGTCGCAGGCACCGCAGACCCGCAACTTCCTTGCCGGCGCCGAACTGCCGAAACTCAACTGGATCATCGAGCTGTTCGGCGCCAAGATCCGCTCGGCGCCGCTCAACGTCACCTTCCTGCTGGCGCTGCTCATGGCCTTCCTGGTCTGGCTGCTGATCTGGCGCACCAAGCTCGGCTATGAGATGCGCACCTATGGCCATAGCCCCAAGGCGGCGCGCTATGCCGGCATTTCGGAAACCCGCATCATCATCACCGCGATGATGATCTCGGGCGCGCTGGCCGGCATGATGGCGCTCAATCCGGTGATGGGCGACCAGCACAATGTCGCGATCGACTTCGTCTCCGGCGCCGGCTTCGTCGGCATCGCCGTGGCGCTGATGGGGCGCCTGCATCCGGTCGGCATCGTGCTAGCGGCGGTCCTGTTCGGCATGCTCTATCAGGGCGGCGCCGAACTTGCCTTCGAAATGCCGGCGATCAGCCGCGACATGATCGTCATCATCCAGGGTCTGGTGATCCTGTTCGCCGGCGCGCTCGAACACATGTTCAGGCCTTACATCCAGGCGCTGTTCGCCTCGTTCAGTCCGAGGTCGGTCGGCATGGAAGCGGTCAAGGGAAAGGGCGCCTGAGATGGATGTCTTTATCGCCATCGTGCAGATATTGGACTCGACCATCCGCTTGTCGGTGCCATTGCTGCTCGCCTGCCTCGCCGGCCTCTTTTCCGAGCGTTCCGGCATCTTCGACATCGGGCTGGAAGGCAAGATGCTGGTCGGCGCCTTCGCCGGCGCCGCCGCTGCTTCCGTGTTCCATTCGGCCTTTGTCGGCCTCGGCATGGCGATCCTGATTTCGATCGCCTTCGCCATGGTGCACGGTTTCGCCTCGATCACCCACCGCGGCAACCAGATCGTTTCCGGCGTGGCGATCAATTTCATCGCCGCCGGATCGACCATCATCCTCGGTCAGGCCTGGTTCCAGCAGGGCGGGCGCACGCCGGCGCTGCAGCCGGGCGAACGGTTCGACGCGATTGTCTGGCCCGGCGCCGAGGCGGTCAGGGACGTGCCGATCATCGGGCCGATCTATGCGGAACTGATCTCGGGCCATTCGCTGCTGGTCTACCTCGCCTTCCTGATGGTGCCGTTCACCTGGTGGGTGCTGTTCCGCACCCGCTTCGGCCTCAGGCTGCGCGCCGTCGGCGAGAACCCGGCCGCCGTCGACACCGCCGGCATTTCGGTCGCCTGGCTGCGCTACCGCGCCCTGATCTGCACCGGCATCCTCACCGGCGTCGCCGGCGCCTATCTGTCGATGGTGCAGAATGGCGGCTTCGTGAAGGATATGACCGCCGGCAAGGGCTACATCGCGCTGGCAGCGCTGATCTTCGCCAAGTGGAAGCCGGTCAACGCCATGTTCGCTTGCCTGCTGTTCGGTTTCCTCGACGCGGCGGCGATCCGCCTGCAGGGATCACCCTTGCCGATCATCGGCAAGGTGCCGGTGCAGTTCATGCAGGCCTTGCCCTATATCCTCACCGTCATCCTGCTCGCCGGCTTCATCGGCAAAGCCATCCCGCCGCGTGCCGGCGGCGTGCCCTATGTCAAGGAACGCTAATGCATGTCGCCCAAAAGTGACCTCGGTTTTGGGAGAACGACATGCATAAAACAGAGAGTTAAAGCGCATCGCCTGAATCCGTTTCGACGCGACGCGCTTTAAGGGTTGACGGCCCGGCGCGTGCCTCGCGCCGGGTTTTGGACACGATCATCGGAGAGAACAACTGAAATGTCGCATGATCTGTTCGAAGCGGCCAGAGCCGCCATGGCCAAGGCCTATGCGCCCTACTCGAAATTTCCGGTGGGCGCGGCCTTGCGCACCGAGGACGGACGCGTCTTCACCGGCGCCAACATCGAAGTCGCCTCCTATCCGGAAGGCTGGTGCGCCGAGACCACCGCGCTCGGCCACTACATTATGGGCGGCGGCGGCAAGATCGTCGAAATAGCCGTCCTTGCCGAACGCATGGCCAAATGCTCGCCCTGCGGCGGGTGCCGCCAGCGGCTGGCCGAATTCTGCCAACCGGACACAAAACTCTACCTCTGCGACAATACGGGCGTGGCCGAGACCGTGACCATGGGTGACATGCTGCCCTATGGTTTCCGCGGCGACATCTTGAAATGAGGAATTGGCTCAAATGAAGAGCGGGCTGCAATGACCGAAAAGGCGGTGGACCATCTCATCGAAAGGCTGGACGGCCTGGCGCCGTCGACGGCGCTGGTGCTGGGATCGGGCCTCGGTGTCCTTGTCGACCGGATAGAGCACCCGATCCGCGTCCCCTATGCCGACCTGCCCGGCTTTCCCAGAAGCGGCGTCAGCGGCCATGCCGGCGAAGTGGTGGCGGGCCTGTTTGCCGGCAAGCCGGTGCTGATGCTGTCCGGCCGCGCCCATTATTACGAGCACGGCAACGCGGCGGCGATGCGCCCGGTGCTGGAAGTGCTCGCCGGCATCGGCATCACCAAACTGATCCTCACCAACGCCGCCGGTTCGGTCGACCCGGACATGCCGCCGGGCTCGGTGATGATGCTCACCGACCACATCAATTTCTCCGGCAGCAATCCGCTGATCGGCGAGCCCAGCGACCGCCGCTTCGTCGGCCTGACCGAAGCCTATGATGCCGGCATCCGCAAGGCGATCGAACGCGCCGCCAAGGCAACCGGCACCGCGCTGCACAAGGGCGTCTATATGTGGTTTTCCGGCCCGTGCTTCGAAACGCCGGCCGAAATCCGCATGGCGCGCATCATGGGCGCCAACGCCGTCGGCATGTCGACCGTGCCTGAAGTCATTCTCGCCCGCTTCCTTGGCCTGCGCGTCGCCGCCTGTTCGGTCATCACCAATCTGGCGGCCGGCATGACCGGAGCCGAGCTTTCGCACCAGGAGACCAAGGACATGGCGCCGGTCGGCGGGTCGCGGCTGGCAACGGTCCTGCACAGAGTGTTCCGCGACGGACTGCTGGAGAGCTGATGCTTCCGCAGGAAATCATCCGCCACAAGCGAGACGGTCACAGGCTCTCGGCCGGTGAAATCGCTGCCTTCATCGGCGGCGTGACCTCGGGCGCCGTCACCGATGGCCAGGCCGCGGCTTTCGCCATGGCGGTGTTCTTCAACGGCATGAACCGCGACGAGGCCGTGGCGTTGACGCTGGCCATGCGCGATTCCGGCGATGTGCTCGACTGGTCGGACCTGCCCGGCCCGGTCACCGACAAGCATTCGACCGGTGGCGTCGGCGACAATGTCTCGCTGATGCTGGCGCCGATCGTCGCCGCCTGCGGCGCCTATGTGCCGATGATTTCGGGCCGCGGCCTTGGTCATACCGGCGGCACTCTGGACAAGATGGATGCGATCCCCGGCTACATCACCCAGCCCGATCTCGCGTTGTTTCGTCAGGCGGTGCTGGAAACCGGCTGCGCCATCATCGGCCAGACCGCCGATCTGGCGCCCGCCGACCGCCGGCTCTATGCCATACGCGACGTCACCGGCACCGTGGAGTCGGTCCCGCTGATCACCGCCTCGATCCTGTCCAAGAAGCTGGCCGCCGGTCTGGGCTCGCTGGTGCTCGACGTCAAGGTCGGCAATGGCGCCTTCATGGAGAAGTCGCGCGACGCGACCGCGCTCGCCAACAGCCTGGTCGAGGTCGCCAGCGGCGCCGGATTGAAGGTCTCGGCGCTGATCACCGGCATGAACGAACCGCTGGCCTCGGCCGCCGGCAATGCCGTCGAGGTGCGCAGCGCCGTCGATTTCCTCACCGGCCGTCTGCGCGACCGGCGGCTGGAGGATGTGACGCTGGCGCTGGCCGCCGAAATGCTGCAGTCGACGGGACTGGTGTCGTCCAACCAGGATGGCTTGCGGCGCGCCACCGAGACGCTCACCAGCGGCCGCGCCGCCGCCACCTTCGCCCGCATGGTGGCGGTGCTCGGCGGCCCCGCCGATTTCATCGAGAAGCCGGAAAAATATTTGGCCGTGGCAGCCACGGAATTCGCGGTCAGGGCGACGACGGACGGCTTCGTCACCGGCATCGCCACCCGCGACATCGGCCTTGCGGTGGTTGGCCTGGGCGGCGGGCGCACGAGGCCTGACGACAAGATCGACCCCAGCGTCGGCATCACCAGGCTGCTGCCCATAGGCGCGGAAGTCCATGCCGGAGACGCGCTGGCACTGGTCCACGCCCGCTCGCCCTCCGATGCCGAGGCGGCCGCCGCCACCGTGGTTTCGGCCTATGCGATCGGCACCTCGAAGCCGCCGGCGGACAAAACCGTCATCCGGCGGATCCTGCCGCGCGGTTGATTATTGGATGAGCAGCAGCGTACCGTTTTCGGCCTGATATTTGCCGAGCCGGCTGAGGAAGCTCATGCCTATCAGATTGGTGCTGAGCGCCCTGTCGTCGAGCACGATGGCTTGCACGCCGTCGACGCTGATGCTGCCGATCTGCAGGCGGTCGATCGTCACCACCGCCGCCTTGATCGAGCCGTTGGCGGTGTTGACCTCATGGCTGAAATCGGACGGATTGAGCGACAGCCCGATCCTGCGTGCCGTCGAGGTGTTGACGGCGACCAGCGTGGCGCCGGTGTCGATCATGCCGTCGACCTGACGGCCGTTGAGCTTGAAGGTCGACGAGAAATGCCCGCGCCCGTCCGCGGTGACGACGACCTTGCGGCCGGTCGCCAGCGGCGCCGCCGGTCTGTCGGGAACCGACGCCAGGTTGACCTGCGGTTGTGCCTCGACCTCGGGCCTGGCCGTCACCGTCGATTTCAGCAGGTCTTCGAACATCCGCGGATTCGACTGATAGACGACCGGGATCGATGCCGATGTCCCGGCAAAGACGCTGAGGATGAGAAGCTTGCGCAGCATGGATCGGCCTTCGTGAGAGCCAATCGTTTAGCCCCGGCATGGTATTTGCCGCTTTAACGGGGGCTAAAACCGCGCCGTTGCGTAAATATTCGGTAAACAGTACCAGGAATTTTGCCTGCTGCTATTTCGTCCCGTACATGCGGTCGCCGGCATCACCGAGGCCGGGCATGATGTAGCCCTTCTCGTTGAGCTGGCGGTCGATGGAGGCCGTGAAGACCGGAACGTCCGGATGCGCCTTGGTGAAACGCTCGATGCCTTCGGGCGCCGCCAAAAGGCAGAGGAAGCGGATGTTGGTGGCGCCGCGCCCTTTCAGTTTGTCGATAGCCGCGATCGCCGAATTGGCCGTCGCCAGCATCGGATCGACGACGATCACCAGCCGGTCGGCGAGATCGCTTGGCGCCTTGAAGAAATATTCGACCGCCTCCAGCGTCTCGTGGTCACGATAGAGGCCGATATGGGCGACGCGCGCCGCCGGCACCAGGTCAAGCAGGCCTTCCAGCAACCCGTTGCCGGCGCGCAGCACCGAAGCGAACACCAGCTTCTTGCCCTCCAGCGTCGGCGCTTCCATGGTCTCGATCGGCGTTTCGATCGTTGTCGTCGTCAGCTCGAGATTGCGCGTGACCTCGTAGCCGAGCAGCAGCGATATCTCGCGCAACAGCCGCCTGAAACCGGCCGTGGACGTCTCCTTCTTGCGCATGATGGTCAGCTTGTGCTGGACAAGCGGATGGTCGACGACGGTGACGCCCTTCATGATGTTCTCCTGATGCGTGTCGCCCGGCGCGCGGACGCGCTTCAGGCAGCTGGAACGACCCTAGCGACTATGGACCGGCCAAGGAACCGCTTGGCCGCCATCGACCACAGCTTTGTCGGAAGAAAATCAGCGCGCCGCGCCGTTCAGCCGGGCTAAAAGTGCCGCCTTGGTCTTCCTGTCGACAAAGGCGGCTTCGATGGCGGTTCTGGTGACGGCGGCAAGCGCCTTTTCGTTCATGGCAAAATGCTCCGCCGCGATATCGTATTCGCGCTTGATCGAGGTCCAGAAATAGGGCGGGTCGTCGGAGTTGAGCGTCACCTTGCAGCCGGCGGCCTGCAAGGCGGGAAACGGATGGTCGGCAAAACTGTCGAACACCTTGAGCGCGATGTTGGAGCCGGGGCAGCACTCCAGGACGATGCCTTCGTCGGCGATGCGCCGGACAAGATCCGGGTTCTCGATAGCGCGCACGCCGTGGCCGATGCGCGAGGGGCGGATATGGTCAAGCGCCGCCTGGACCGTCTCCCAGCCCGTCAGCTCGCCGGCATGGATGGTGATGCCGAGCCCGGCCTCGCGCGCGATCTCGAAAGCCCTGACATAGTCCTCCATCTCGCCCACGCGTTCGTCGCCGGCAACGCCGAAGCCAGTGACCAGCGGATTCCCGCAGCGCGCCGCGAAGCGTGCCGCCCGTTCGATCGATTCCACGCCGACATGGCGCACGCCGGTGACGATCATGCGGCCCTCAATGCCGGTCTTGGCCTTGGCGCGCAGCATGCCTTCGCCCAGCGCATCGGTATAGGCCTTGGGCGAGAGCCCGGCTTTCGTCGCATGGTCCGGCGAGGTGAAGACTTCGGAATAGATGGCGCCATCGCGGGCAAGACTGGTCAGATAGTGATCGGCCAGCCGCGCGTAATCCTCTTCGGTGCGGAACAGATCGGCGGAAAAATCGTAAGCCGCGAGGAAGGACGTAAAATCGTGCCAGACGAAGGAACCGTTCTGGATATAGGGCGAGGCATCCTCGCCGTATTTCTGCGCCTGGCGGATGACGAGCTCTGGCGCCGCTGCCCCTTCAATATGGCAGTGCAGTTCCGCTTTCAAAGGCATTCAAACATCCCGTCGGTCAGTCCAGGTCTTGAAAACCCACCACCTGGAAGCGCGGCTGAACACCGCGCCTTAAACAATAGCGCCCACAGCATCGATCGGCTATGGTCCCGCCGGTTTTATGACGGATCAAAAAAATGTCAGTTGAGAGAACCACGGCCGCGGGCGGCATGGAAACCTCCTATGGTTTCAAGCGTGTGGGGGAAGGCGAGAAGCAGTCCCTGGTCAACGATGTTTTCCACAAGGTCGCCAATCGCTACGACCTGATGAACGACCTGATGTCGGCAGGCCTGCACCGGCTGTGGAAGGATGCCATGGTCACCTGGCTCAACCCGCCGAAGCGGCCGGGCTGGAAGGTCCTGGATGTGGCCGGCGGCACCGGCGACATTGCCTTCCGCATCGTCGATGCCAGCCATGGCAGCGCCCACGCCACCGTGCTCGACCTCAACGGCTCGATGCTCGCTGTCGGCCGCGACCGGGCCGAAAAGAAAGGCCTGTCCGGCAACACCGATTTCGTCGAGGCCAATGCCGAGGAACTGCCCTTCACCGACGCCACCTTCGACGCCTACACCATCGCATTCGGCATCCGCAACGTGCCGCGCATCGATGTCGCGCTCGCAGAAGCGTTCCGCGTGTTGAAGCCCGGCGGCCGGTTCCTGTGCCTGGAATTTTCCGAGGTCGAGATGCCGTTGCTCGACAAGGCCTATGAAGCCTGGTCGTTCAATGCCATCCCCAAGATCGGCAAGATGGTTACCGGCGACGGCGAGCCCTATTCCTATCTGGTTGAATCGATCGCGAAATTCCCCAACCAGCAGAATTTCGCGGCAATGATTTCCCGCGCCGGTTTCGACCGTGTTTCCTTCCGCAACTATTCCGGCGGTATTGCCGCGCTTCATTCGGGCTGGAAGCTTTGAGGCTGGCCCGCATTTCCCATTCTCGATATGGCTCATGCCGGCCTCAAGAACCGGCCTTGGTGCGGCCATGAGCAGCGTCGGCGCCGGTTTCAGGCTCGCGCGGGCCGGCTGGGTGCTGGTGCGCGAGGGCGTCATCGCCGCCCTGCCGGGCGAGGAACTGTCAGGCCTGCCGAAATTCGGCTGGCGGCTGGCGCGGCTGTTCACCCGCCGCCGCGCGCTCGCCTATGAGCGCAGCGACCGGCTGGCCAAGGCGGTGGTCCGGCTCGGCCCGTCCTATGTCAAGCTCGGCCAGTTCCTAGCAACGCGGCCCGACGTCGTCGGCAACGACATGGCGCTCGATCTCGCCATGTTGCAGGACAAGATGCACACCTTCCCGAGAACTGAGGCGGTAGCGGCCATCGAAGCCTCGCTCGGGCGCAAGGTGAGTGATCTCTACGCCGAGTTCGGCGACCCCGTCGCCGCCGCTTCGATCGCCCAGGTCCATGCCGCCGAAGCCATCCATGATGGCGCTGCCGCCAAGGTCGCGGTGAAGGTCATCCGGCCCGGCGTGCGCCGCCGCTTCTTCCAGGATCTCGAAAGTTATTTCCTCGCCGCCCACCTGCAGGAGAAATACATCCCCTCCTCGCGCCGCCTGCGGCCTGTCGAGGTGACCGAGACGCTGGCGCAGACAACCAAGATCGAGATGGATTTGCGCCTCGAGGCGGCGGCGCTCTCCGAACTTGGGGAGAACACCAAGGACGATCCGGGCTTTCGCGTGCCATCCGTCGACTGGGAGCGCACCGGCCGTGACGTTTTGACCATGGAATGGGTCGACGGCGTCAAGATGAACAACATCGCAGGCCTGGAGGAGGCCGGCCACGATCTGAAGGCGATCGCCGCCAATCTCGTCCAGTCATTCCTGCGCCATACGCTGCGCGACGGCTTCTTCCACGCCGACATGCATCCGGGCAATCTGTTCGTCGAGGAGGACGGCACCATCGTCGCCGTCGATCTCGGCATTGCCGGACGTCTCGGCAAGAAGGAGCGCCGCTTCCTCGCCGAAATCCTCTACGGCTTCATCATGCGTGATTATCTGCGCGTCGCCGAAGTGCATTTCGAGGCCGGCTACGTGCCGCGCCAGCACAATGTCGCGGCCTTCGCGCAAGCGATCCGCGCCATCGGCGAGCCGATCCACGGCCAGCCGGCCGAGACCATTTCCATGGCCAAGCTGCTGACGCTGCTGTTCGAGGTGACCGAACTCTTCGACATGGCGACACGGCCGGAACTGATCCTGCTCCAGAAGACCATGGTCGTGGTCGAGGGCGTGGCGCGCACGCTCGATCCGGCCTTCAACATGTGGAAGACCGCCGAGCCGGTGGTCGGCGGCTGGATCGCAGGAAACCTTGGCCCGCGCAGCATGATGATCGATGCGCGCGACGGCGCCAAGGCGCTGCTAACGCTCGCCCGCCAGGCGCCGGAGCTTGCCGCCCGCACCGACCGGCTGTCGCGCGAGATCGACCTGATGGCCGAGCACGGCCTGCGTTTCGACGAGACCACGGCGCGTGCCATCGGCAAGGCCGAGGCGCGCTACAGCCGCTCCGGCCGCGTCGCGCTGTGGGTGATCGCGCTGACGCTGGTCCATATCGCATGGAAGATTCTTTAGACCTGAAAAACGAAGGTTGAGCGCAACTTGCGGCAAATTGATTGCATTGCTATCATCGCCTTCGACCGGCATGAGCAAAGCGCAATCACATGGCAAGCATCACGATCCGCAACCTTGACGATGAGGTCAAGGAGCTGCTGCGCCGATTGGCGGCGGAAAACAACCGCTCCATGGAGGAGCAGGCCAGGGTGATGATCCGGGCCGCCGTCGACGGTCAGATCGGATCCGGCCGCATCGACCAGATCGAAAACACCTTGCGCGAACTGACCAGCATGCACAGTGCGGCGACCGCGGTTGCGGCCCCTGCGGGCAAGATCCTTCCGCGGGGCACGCTTTCCGGCAAGCGCATCCTGCTTATCATCGGTGGCGGCATCGCCGCCTACAAGGCGCTGGACCTGATCCGCCGGCTGCGCGAGCATGGTGCGGCAGTAAGGGTGGTGATGACTGCCGCAGCGCAGGAATTGGTCACCACGCTGTCGGTTGGCGCGCTGTCGGCCGACCACGTCTTCACCGAACTGTTCGACCGCAATGACGAGCACGATGTCGGCCATATCAGGCTGTCGAGGGAGGCCGATCTTCTGGTCGTGGCTCCCGCCACCGCCGATCTGATGGCCAAGCTCGCCAATGGTCACGCCAACGATCTGGCCTCCACTGTGCTGCTGGCCACCGACAAGCCGGTACTGATGGCGCCGGCGATGAATCCGAAAATGTGGTCGCATCCGGCCACCCGCCGCAACCGCGCGACCTTGGGCAAGGACGGCGTCACTTTCGTCGGCCCTGCCAGGGGCGAGATGGCCGAAAGCAACGAGGCCGGTGAAGGCCGAATGGCTGAACCGCTGGAGATCGTCGCCGCAGTCGAGGCGCTGCTCGATGCCGGCCCCAAGCCGCTGGCGGGGCGTAGGATCATCGTCACCTCCGGCCCGACGCATGAGCCGATCGACCCGGTGCGCTATATCGCCAACCGTTCCTCCGGCAAGCAGGGCCACGCCATCGCCGCCGCATTGGCAAGGCTTGGCGCCGATGTGCGCCTCGTCTCCGGTCCCGTGAGCATCGCCGACCCGGCTGGCGTGAGGACTATTCATGTCGAACGTGCGCAGGAAATGCGCGATGCGGTCGAACAGCTTTTGCCCGCCGATGCCGCGGTGTTCGTCGCCGCCGTCGCCGACTGGCGCAGCGAGAATTCGGCCGGCGAAAAGATCAAGAAGGTGGCGGGCGAAGGACCGCCGGTGCTGCGCATGGTGGAGAACCCCGACATCCTTGCCGGCGTCGGCCATCACAGCCAGCGACCCGGCCTGGTCGTCGGCTTCGCCGCCGAGACGCAGGATCTCTTGCGCAATGCCCAGGCCAAGCTCGCGAAGAAAGGCGCCGATCTGATCGTCGCCAACGATGTGTCGCACGAAAGCGGCATCGGCCCTTCAGGCGTCATGGGCGGCGATCGCAACCGGGTGCGGATCGTGTCGAAGGCCGGCGTCGAGGAATGGCCCGAAATGACCAAGGACGAGGTGGCGGCGCGGCTCGCCACCCTCATTGCCGAGCGGCTGAAAACGATCGTCGTTTGACGTGTATTGGAGCAATTCCAGGAAAAGTGTGAGCGGTTTTCCCTGGAAAAGCGCGCAGCGCCTTCCCTAGGGAATTGCGAACATCAAAGACTACACGCGACGCCAGCTGGACGCCGCGCATCAGATTCCGGACTGAGCCGTCAGTTTGACAAGAGCTCCGCCGTACGGGCGAGCGCGCCGCCGAAACCGTTGAGCGGAATGGAAAAGCTCACCGCTTGTCCCGTATCCGCCGCGAAGGCGTCGATCTTCAGCGTCGTGCCATTCTTGAGCAGCGGCGTGACATTGGCGTCGAACGCCACCGGCACCAGGCAGCCGACGGCCTGGCAAGTGTTGAATGCCAGGCTGCCGTCCAGCTTCTGGTCATCGATGGTCAGGGTGACGCCTTTGGCGAGCGCCAGCCCAAACGGCAGGGCAAGAGTGCCTGTCGCCTCGTCGCCGGTCTTGCTCGACAGCTCGATCGCCAGCAGCCGTTGGTTGCTCTGTTTGTTGAACTGTTGGTGCGACAGGCTGCAGACCTTGTTCGTGCCCGATATCTGGCAATTGACCGTCCAGTCGCCATGGGTTTCGGACAAGGCCGATGCCCCGCCCGGCAGTTGTGGCGCATCGGCCGCGGCGGGCGGAGCCGCCACCTTGTCGCCTTTGGTCTGCGCGGCCACGGCCGGCACACCGGCGATGCAGGCCGCACCCAGCATCGCAACCAAATACGCGTATTTCCTCATCAAGACCTCTCCCGCCCGGCTCCGCCTCGAGCCAGCCTGGAAACTGACCTTGAGAGGCGCGCTGACTGCATTCTGTTTGACCGTTTCCCCGAAGGCGCCATTGTCCCTGGCGGACATGCCGGCGCCATTCAGCTCGAGGCCGGCGCCGACCCGATAGAGCGGCGAATCGATCGCTTGCGTCAAGTGCAATGCGAGGTTGCCGGGCAGATTCTCCGCCACCGCGAAGCGGCCTTCGATCTCCGCTCCTTGTGTTGGAGAAGAACTCTGCCCCCGGGCCTTCGATAGAGGCGATGCTGGCGCGATGTCCGTGCCGGTCTCCAGCGCTGGCGTCGCCTGCAATCCGTGGCCGCTGGCCGGATGGCCGGGACAGGGCGGGGTCACGATTGATTTCAAGGCGACCGATGGACCGCCATGGCATCGCCGGACAAACACCCTATATTGCGGGAATGAACAGGATTTTTAGCAAGAATGTGCCGATGTCGGCGCGCCGACTATTGATGAGACTTGCGTCGGCGGTGCTGGCCGCTACTTTTTTAGCCGGCTTTGCGCTGCACGCTTCCGCTCAGGTGGCCAATCCCGCGATCAACAGCAACGCGCCGATCCAGCAGAACGATCTGCAGGCCTTGCAGAGCCGCATTCAGCGGCAGCAATTCCAGCAGCAGCAACAGCAGTACCGCGACCAGGACCGCGTGATCGTCCAGCAGCCACCGCCGGTCGTGCCACGGGTCAGGCCGGGCTGCCAGACGCAGATCATCGGCAGCACGGCCGTGAGCAATTGCCGCTGACAGGCGGGCTTCTTTTATTTAGCCGACTTACATGGTAGGGGACCTTGAGGGTGCCCCTGCGGCAGTTTGGGTTTGCAAAGGCGCCGCGTCACGCTATGGGGCACTGACCGACTGGACTATTGCAGATGAAAACCACGAAGAAAAAGGCCGCACGCCGGGCCAAGAAAGGGGAAAGAATCCGCCAGGTGGCGGCGATCCCCTTTCGCTTGACCGCGGATGGGAGTTTCGAGGTGATGCTGGTCACGTCGAGAACGACGAGGCGCTTCATCGTCCCCAAGGGATGGCCGATGAAAGGCAAGAACGGACGCAAGGCCGCCACCATCGAGGCGATGGAAGAAGCCGGCGTGCTTGGCAAGACCCTGAAGCACCCGGCCGGCACCTATTCCTACTGGAAGCGGCTGGCCAACCGCTTTGTCCATGTCGATGTCATCGTCTACCTGCTTGAAGTGACCGAGGAACTGGCCAACTGGCAGGAGGCCAAGCGGCGACAGCGGGCATGGCTGACGCCGGCCGACGCGGCGATGTTGATCGACGAACCGGATCTTTCGACGCTGGTGAAGACCCTGACACTTCCCCAGCCCACGCCGACCGATGCAACCTGAGGACAATTCCTCAGCCGCTCCTACCACCCTTTTCGGGAAGAGGGCGTACCGGCATGCCGGTATAGACCCACAACCATTCGCGCGGCAGCGGCCCCTTGTTGCGCTCGCTTTGCTGCGACTGTTCCCAGGCGTGCGCCAGGATGCCGACGGAACGTGACAGCACGAAGAGCCCGCGCGTCAGCGGCGGCGGGAAGCCGAGTTCGCATAGATGACGGCCGTGGCGCCATCGATGTTGAGCGGTATCCCCTTGCCCTTGCGGCGTGCGACCTCCGCCTCGATCGCCTCGGCGATGTCGGCGAACCCTCCATTGACGACTCCACGCGCGGCAAATTCGCGGGTCAGTTCCGGCAGGCGCGGTGCGCGCGGATCGACCGGGTGAAAGCGGTGGCCGAGCCCTGGCACATAACCCCTTTCCTCGACGAAGAACCGGTCGAGCCGTGCCGAGACCGCCTTCCCCAACGCCGCCCCGCCATCGATCGCCTTGGCGATATTACCGTAGAAGGACAGCGCCTGTTCGCCGGCGCCGCCATGCACGTCGCCGAGTGCATTGCCGACACCGCAGGTTGCCGCCATGCGGGCGATGGTGATCGACGACGCCTGCGGCCCATGGTCGACGGCAGCGCCCAGCGCGATGCCGAGCAGTGCGGCCTGGTCGCTCTATCAGCGTTCGGTCGTGGCGGTCGACATCCTGCTGCCGATCATGCGCGACCTTTCCGAGCACAGCTGGGAGAGTGTTGCCTTCTATGTCCGCTCGGGCGACGTCCGCACCTGTCTCTACCGCGTCGAATCCAAGCACCCGATCCGCTACACCATACGCGAGGGCGACCTGTTGCCTTTGCTCGTCGGTTCGGGCGGACGCGTGCTTGCGGCATTTTCCGGCGAGGCGGGCGAGCCCTATGAGACCATACGCCGGACCTGCCTCGCCGTCGGCGACCGGGACCCCGAGACGGCGGGCGTCTCGGCACCGGTGTTCGGACCGGGACGCGTCCTGCTCGGCGCCTTGACGCTGGCTGGGCCGAGCACGCACGTCGATGCCGCCTTCCTTCAGCGCATGAAACGGCCGCTGCTCGAGGCGGCGGCCCGCGCCACTCGAGCCTTCGGCGAGGATGCCTCGATGCTCGAACAGGCATGTCTTGCAGCGGAGACCCTGCCCTAACCCGCGCGGTTATAGGCCGAAAAGGACTGATAAGCTTCGAATACAAACCGATTCAAGTTCAAACAGTCAATTGACGCTGCGTAATATTCAGTCACCCAACTCAAGAAAAGGCTTCAAAGCGAACGGAGCTATTTATTGGCTGTTAAGTCCCTCGTGATAAGCGGTTGTCGTCGCCATTTGCGCGACATGAGGGGCAGAGAATCGTCTTAACCGACGGGTGAAACAGTCGGACAGACGCGCTGACAGGATCATGGCACGTCCGTGAATTCGAAGACGCCATCATCGCTGGACGCCAGCCCCCGTCTTCTCGGGCTCGTCTGGCCGTTCATCGCCGTCGTCCTCGTCCAGGCGCTGGTCGCCAGCCTCAGCCTGTACACGCTTTCGGCGGTTCGCGCCTATGTCGGCGGGGAAAGCCAGTGGTCCAAGGGGCAAAAGCACGCCATCTATTTCCTCAGCCTCTATGCGGATACCGGCAATGAGGCGTTCTTCACCGAGTATCGCGAAGCGATCGCCGTTCCGCTTGCCGACCGCTCGGCCCGCCTGGCGCTCGAGCAGCCCGAACCCGATGCAGAGGCAGCGCGCACAGGCTTTCTGCAAGGCAGAAACCACGCGGACGACGTTGCCGGGCTGATCTGGCTGTTCCAGAATTTCCGGAAGTTCAGCTATCTCGATACCGCTATTCGGCACTGGGCGGCGGCCGACACAATGATCCTCGCCATCCAGCGGCTCGGCGATACGATGCATGCGACACTCGGCAAGGGGCCGGCGTCGACAGCCGAGATCAGCGCCTGGAAGGCGGAAATTCATCGGCTCGATCGTCAGGTCACTCCATTGTCCAAGGCCTTCTCGGACAGTCTCGGCGAGGGATCGCGCTTCATCCAGATGCTGCTTACCTTTGCCAATCTCGTCACTGCCGCATTGTTGATCCTGCTTGCCGTGTGGCGCACGCGCAAGCTCCTTGCGCAGCGCCAGGCCTTCCAGCTGGCGCTCAATGCCGAGCGCGAGCGCGCCCAGATAACACTGGCTTCGATCGGCCAGGCCGTCGTCAGCACCGGCCGCGACGGGCGGCTCGACTACATGAATGCGGTTGCCGAAAAACTGCTGGCCTGCCCGCTCGGCGCTGCAAGGGGCAAACCCATCGCAGCATTCTTTCGCCTCATCGACAAGGGCACCGGCGTTGAAGAAACGCAGTTGGTCGAGCGTCTCCTGGCCGGCGAAGCGCGCCGTTCCAGCGCCCGTCCACAATTGCTGCAGCGGCCGGACGGCTCCGTTGTTCCCGTCGCATTGACCGGCGCACCGTTGCTCGTTTCCGGCGAGGTCGTCGGCGCCGTGCTCGCCTTCCACGACATGACGCGAGAAGAGGATTACATCGAGCGGCTTTCGTGGCAGGCCTCGCATGATGCGTTGACCGGGCTCGCCAACCGGCGCGATTTCGAAAGCCGGCTGGAAAGGACAATCGTCGAATTGCAGGGCCAGCCCCGGCAGCACGCCTTGATGTATCTCGATCTCGATCAGTTCAAGCTTGTCAACGATACGTGCGGCCATGCGGCGGGCGACCAGTTGCTGCGCCAGATCTCGGCGCTGCTGACCTGCGAATTGCGGCCGGGCGACGTGCTGGCACGATTGGGCGGGGACGAGTTCGGCGTGCTGCTCGTCGATTGTGAAGCCGACGAAGCGTGCGACATCGCCGAACGGCTGCGCGCGGCTGTGCAGAATCTGCATTTCGCCTGGGATGGCAGGACGTTCAACACCAGCGTCAGTATCGGCATGGTGGAGATCGCCAATGCGCAGGTGACGATCGCGGAAACGCTGCGGGCCGCCGACGTCGCCTGCTACATGGCCAAGGACAAGGGCCGCAACCGCGTCCAGGTCCACAGCGAGGGCGACGTGGACTTGCGCGAGCGTTTCGGCGAGATGGCCTGGGTGCAGCGTCTGCACGCCGCGCTGGTGCAAGACCGTTTCCGGCTTCATGCGCAGGAAATCTGGCCGCTCAACGACGACATCGTCGAGGTGGGAGCGCATATAGAGATCCTGTTGCGGCTGACCGACGAAGACGGCAGCTTCGTCACCCCGCAGAGTTTCATTCCCGCGGCCGAGCGCTATGGCCTGATGCCGTCGATCGACCGCTGGGTGGTGCGCAACACCTTCCGCATCCTGGCCGCCCGGCAGGCCGATCCGCGCACGCCGCCCATCGCAACATGCGCCATCAATCTTTCCGGCGCGACGTTCGGCGACGAAAGCTTTCTCGGCTTCCTGGGCGAGCAATTCCTCATCCATGGCATTTCGCCTGCCATGATCTGCCTGGAGATCACCGAAACCAGCGCTATCGCCAATCTCACCAACGCCATGCGTTTCATTGCCGATCTGCGCGGCTTGGGCTGCCGCTTCGCGCTCGACGATTTCGGCTCCGGCATGTCGTCCTTCGCGTATCTGAAGCACCTGCCGGTCGACTACCTCAAGATCGACGGCAGCTTCGTCAAGGACATGCTGGACGACCGCATCGACCGCGCCATGGTCGAGATGATCCACCACATCGGCAAGGTCATGGGCAAGCGTACCATCGCCGAGTTCGTCGAGAGCGACGGTATCGTCGCCGCGCTGAAGACCATCGGCGTCGACTATGCCCAGGGCTATGGGATCGCCAGACCGACGCCGTTCGATGCCTCGACGGTGCTGCTAGGCCGAGGCGTCACGCCGGCCGCCGAAAGCGTCGATCCATGGGCCGATCTGGCGCGGAAGCTGCGCCGCAAGGCGGGCTAGTCTACCTGATCTGCAATCCAGGTTCAGGACAGCCGCTCCAGCAGCACGGTCGGCGCGTCATGATAGGTGGTCCGCAACACCTCGCGATAGCCGACCTTATCAGCGACATTCAACGAGGCGGTATTCTCGGGATCGATGATGCAGACGGTTTTCACCCGTCCAAAGGTTTCTTCGCCCCAGGCCAGCACACGGCCGACGACCTCTGTGGCAAGGCCCGCCCCGTGCACTTCCGGTGCCAGCGCCCATCCGGCCTCTGGAATGCCTTCGATCGACGGTTCCATGCCGCGCTTCAGGTCGTGAAACCCGGCCTCGCCGACGAAGCGGCCCGTCGCCTTCTCCTCGATCGCCCAGAAGCCGTAGCCGAGCAGCGACCACAGGCCGGCATGACGCAGGAAGCGCATCCAGCTTTCCTCGCGCGTGCGCGGCTTGCCGCCGATGAAGCGGGTGACGGCGGGGTCGCCCCACATCGTTGCATAGGCGTCGAAATCCTCCAGCCGGTGTGCCCGCAGAATGGTTCGCTGCGTTTCGATGACGGGAGTGACGGTCACTTTGCGGTTGTTCATTGGATTTGCCTTGCTGATCTTGTCCGCGCTTAGCAAATTGCCCCTGCGGTGCAAGGGCCAGCGGAAGACGCGCCATCATCCAGAACAGCGGCCTAAGCAGATCTTTAGCCGCGCCAGGCCATGTTCATGTAGACACCGCCACGTTGCAATTCGTCCAGCATCTGGTCGAGCCGCTTCTGCCTGGTGTCCGGGCGCTTGGCGCGGGCAATCCAGCCGAGATAGTCGTTCTTCTGGTAGTCCGGCCGGGCCTCACAGGCAGTCATCAGCCCGCGTTCCGTCAAGACGGCGTGGATCAGGTCAGGCATCGGATTCAGGGGGCGTTTCAGTCCGGTCATGCCTGCGAACCTAACGTGCCTGGACCGAGCGTCAACGCCGCCTATGACCAGGGAGCAGCTTTCTATGGGAATTCTGCCCGACGGTGTTAATTTCCCGGCAGGCTGATTCAGCACATTTGCGGCGCGACCTTTTCAGACGCGGGGCTGGTGCTCAACCCAGGGAAGAAACGGACACGACCGACCTTGTGCTTGCCATTATCCATCATCTGCTGGTGTTTTCCCTGGCAGGGATCATCGGCGCCGAATTCGTGCTGATCCGCGGCGACCTGCCCGCCGTAACCCTCAAGCGACTCGCCGGCATCGACCGCCACTATGGTATCATCGCCTCACTCATCATCATCGTCGGCATCGGCCGTGTCCTCTGGGGCCTCAAGGGATGGGAGTTCTACATCTACAACTGGATGTTCTGGGCCAAGATGGCGGCGTTCGGCATTGTCGGCCTGCTTTCGATCATCCCGACCGTGCGCTTCATTTCCTGGAACCGGCAGGCCAGCGCCAATCCCTCCTTCGCCGTGCCGGCGGGCGAACTGGCCTCGGTAAAGACCTATATCCGCGCCGAGGCCTTCGTCTTCCTGCTGATCCCGGTGTTCGCGGCGGCGATGGCGCGCGGTTACGGCTACCAATAGATCTGGAATAGAACGAGAGCGGACAGAGGTCCGCAATCGGCATTTGCCGAAGCCGCTCGACGATCGACCGTTTCGGATCCGGCCTTCTGGCTCGAACATCTATCCGTTGCATGCCGGCTGCCGCGGATATCCCGGTTTGCCATTTGAGTCCGATTGCAATCTATTGGCCTGCGCTGGTTGTTGTTTCATTCGCGGCCGGCATTGAGAGGAGTTCCGCGCAGCGGTTTATTCATATCCCGGGAGGAGAATTACGATGCGAAAATTTGTTGCCGCTCTGGCCGCCGCTGCGGCCCTCACGCTTTATTCGTTCACCGCCGACGCACAATCCTATCCCGAACGCACCATCACCGTTGTCGTGCCGTTCGCGGCCGGCGGTCCGACCGACACCGTCACCCGGCTCGTCGCGGAAGCCGTGTCGAAGGATCTCGGCCGGCAGGTCATCGTCGAGAATGTCGGCGGCGCCGGCGGTACGCTCGGCGCGGGCCGCGTCGCCAATGCCGATCCCGACGGCTACACGCTGCTCCTCCATCATATCGGCATGGCGACGAGTGCCACGCTCTACAGAAAACTCGCCTACGACACGCTGAACGCCTTTGAATATGTCGGCCTGGTGACCGAAGTGCCGATGACCATCGTCGGCCGCAAGGAACTCCCGCCGACCGATCTGAAAGGGCTTGTCGACTACGCCAAGGTCAACAAGGACAGCATCACCGTCGCCAATGCCGGCATCGGTGCGGCCTCGCATCTGTGCGGCATGCTGTTCATGAGCGCCATCGGCACGCCGCTGGTCACCGTGCCCTACAAGGGCACCGGCCCGGCCATGACCGATCTTCTCGGCGGCCAGGTCGACATCATGTGCGACCAGACGACCAACACCACCAAGCAGATCCAGGGCGGCACGATCAAGGCCTATGCCGTCACCTCGCCGGAGCGCCTCGACGTGCTGAAGGATGTGCCGACGACGATCGAAGCCGGCCTCCCCGCGGTGCAGGTCGGCATCTGGCACGGCCTCTATGCGCCGAAGGGCACGCCGGCCGAGATCACCGACCGCCTGTCGAAATCGCTCCAGGTCGCCTTGAAGGACCCGAACGTCATCGCCCGCTTCGCCGAACTCGGCACCAGGCCGTCATCGGAGGCCGACGCGACGCCGGCGGCGCTGAAGGCAAAGCTGGAAAGCGAGATCGCGCGCTGGAAGCCGATCATCGAAGCCGCCGGCCAGTACGCCGACTGATGGCTTGAACCGGGCGCCAGCGGCGCCCCGTTCGCTTCGATCCGTTTTCACCTGCAACGGCAGGCCCGCTCCAAGGGTCAGGAAGGACCGCCATGAAACCTTTCGCAATCGACAGGACCAACGGCCTGTGCGCCGCGCTGTTCATCTTCTTCGGCGCGTTTTTCGCGCTGCAGTCGCTCAGCCTCGAAATCGGTACCGCGCTACGCATGGGACCGGGCTATTTCCCGCTGGTCCTGGCGATCGTGCTGATCCTGCTGGGCGCCATCATCCTGATCCAGGCGATAAGCGTCGAGGGCGAGCCGATCGGCCCCATGGCGTGGCGCGGCATGTTGTTCATCCTGCCGGCGCCGATCTTCTTCGGCCTGACGGTGCGCGGCCTCGGCTTCGTGCCGTCGATCTTCCTGACGGCGCTGATCGCCGCTTTCGCCAGCTGCCGCATGAAGGCGCTCACCGCGCTCGTGCTGTCGGCTGGCCTGACGCTGTTCTCGATCCTCGTCTTCAGCTACGCGCTCGGCCTGCCCTTCCAGCGCTTCGGCCCCTGGCTGCCCTCATGGCTGGCATTGTGAGGCGCTGACATGGACTTGCTCAACAACCTCGCGCTCGGCTTTTCGACCGCCTCGACGCCGGCCAATCTCGGTTTCTGCCTGATCGGCGTCCTGCTCGGCACGCTGATCGGCGTCCTGCCCGGCATCGGCGCCACCGCAACCATCGCCATGCTGCTGCCGATCACCTTCCAGATCGGCGACCCGGTTTCTTCCCTCATCATGCTCGCCGGCATTTACTACGGCGCCCAGTATGGAGGCTCGACCACCGCCATTCTCATCAACATGCCTGGAGAATCCTCGTCGGCCGTCACCGCCATCGACGGCTATCAGATGGCCCGCCAGGGCCGCGCCGGGGCGGCATTGGCGATCGCCGCGATCGGCTCGTTCTTCGCCGGCACGGTGTCGACCTTCCTCGTCGCCGTCTTTGCCCCGCCGTTGACGGCGATAGCCCTGCGGTTCGGCGCGGCGGAGTATTTTTCGTTGATGATCGTCGGCCTAGTCTCCTCCATCGCGCTTGCTCACGGCTCGATCGTCAAGGCGCTGGCGATGGTCGTGCTCGGCCTGCTGCTCGGCATCGTCGGCACCGACATCTACACCGGCGCGCCGCGCTTCACCCTCGGCATCCGCGAATATGCCGACGGGCTGAATTTCGTCGCGGTGGCGGTCGGCGTCTTCGGCATCGCCGAGATCCTGCGCAATCTTGAAACCGAGCATGAGCGCTCGGTGCTGATCAGCAAGGTCTCCGGCCTGATGCCGACCCGCGACGACTTCAAGCGTATGGCAGCACCCATCGTGCGCGGAACCATCATCGGTTCGGCGCTGGGCATCCTGCCCGGCGGCGGTGCGGTGCTTGCGGCCTTTGCCTCCTACACGGTCGAGAAACGCGTGTCGAAAACCCCGCAGGAATTCGGCAAGGGCGCCATCGCGGGCGTCGCCGGACCGGAATCGGCCAACAATGCCGGCGCCCAGACCTCCTTCATCCCGATGCTGACGCTGGGCATTCCGGCCAATCCGGTGATGGCGCTGATGATCGGCGCCATGATCATCCAGGGCATCGTGCCCGGTCCCAATGTCGCCACCGAGCAGCCGGCGCTGTTCTGGGGCGTCATCGCCTCGATGTGGATCGGCAATCTGATGCTGATCATCCTCAACCTGCCGCTGATCGGCCTTTGGGTGAAGCTCCTGACGATCCCCTATTACGTGCTTTTCCCGATCATCATGGCGTTCTGCTCGATCGGCGTTTACAGCGTCAACACCAATGCTTTCGATCTCTATGCCGTCGCCTTCTTCGGCCTGCTCGGCTATGTCCTGACCAAGCTGCGCTGCGAACCGGCTCCCCTGCTGCTCGGCTTCGTGCTCGGCCCGCTGCTCGAGGAAAACCTGCGCCGCGCCATGATCCTGTCGCGCGGCGACCCCAGCACCTTCGTGACGCGGCCGATCAGCGCCGGCCTGCTACTGGTGGCGCTGGCCGTGCTCGTCATCGTCTTCCTGCCCTCGGTCAAGAAGAAGCGCGAAGAAGTGTTCGTGGAGGAGAGTTGAAGCCCGGTCAGCTTTGGGCCTGAACCGCGTCCAGTGGATCGAGCGGAGCGATCGGCACCAACGGCGCCGGAATGCTGGTCGTCTTCTCCTGCGCCTTACAGATATCAGCGATGACGCAGGCCGGGCAGTCCGGCTTGCGCGCCTTGCAGACATAGCGGCCATGCAGGATCAGCCAGTGATGCGCATGGCGCATATATTCGTCCGGGATGATCTTCAGCAGCCCTTGCTCGACCTGTTCGGGTGTCTTGCCGGGCGCCAGGCCGAGCCGGTTGCCGATCCGGAAAATATGCGTGTCGACCGCCATCGTATGCTGGCCGAAGGCCATGTTGAGCACGACATTGGCGGTCTTGCGCCCGACGCCCGGCAGCTTCACCAGCTCATCGCGGTCGTCGGGCACTTCCCCGCCATGGTCACGGATCAGCGCTTCCGACAGCGCGATGACGTTCTTGGCCTTGTTGCGCCACAGACCGATGGTCCTGATGTAATCGCCGACCTTGGCCTCGCCCAGTGCCAGCATCTTCCGCGGCGTATCGGCGGCTTTGAACAAGGCCCTTGTCGCCTTGTTGACGCCGGCGTCCGTCGCCTGCGCCGAGAGCACCACCGCCACCAGGAGCGTAAAGGCGTTGACATGTTCGAGCTCACCCTTCGGCTCCGGCCGCTGGACGGAAAAGCGGCGGAAGATCTCGTGCACTTCGGCCGGACTGTAGCGTGACGTCCGCCGCACCGGCCGCGAGCACGGCTTGGCGTTCGAGCCGTCACGTCGTCCGGCTGGCAGGTCTTTTTCGAGCATGGAAGAATCTTTGGACTTGGGGCTCGCCATTTCCTTCCTATAATATCCTGTCATGAGCGACACAAACGCCTCGTTCCAGGCTGACGAGCCCTTCTTTCACGCATTGCTGACCCCGCACCGGTCGCTGGGCAGGACGGGCTTCCTGGTCCTGATGGGCGCTTTGTCGTTCGGCTGGCTGGCGACCGGCGCGTTCTTCCTGTCGCGCGGCGCATGGCCGGTATTTGGCTTCTTCGGTCTCGACGTGGTCGCCGTCTACATCGCCTTCCGTGTCAACTACCGCGCCGCCCGCGCCCGCGAGGAGGTATCGGTCTCGCGTACCACCCTCGACATCCGCAAGACGGCCCCTTCCGGAAAATCGGAAGCTCACCGCTTCAACCCGTTCTGGGCACGGTTTTCGGTCGCCCGCCACGCCGAGATCGGCATCACCAAAATGACGGTCGAAGGCCAAGGCCGGAACGTGCCGATCGGCGGCTTTCTCGATCCCGAGTCCCGCGAGAGCTTTGCCACCGCCTTTTCGCGCGCGCTGGCGACCGCCAAGGCGCGCTGAACGGCTCTTTGTTTTGACGCAATTCCGGACGGAAAACCGTTCACACTTTTCCTGGAATTGCTCTAGAACCGATAGCGCAGAAGCCTGCCGACCTTGCGCAGCGCCGGAATGTGTTTCCACAGGCGAACGAAAAGTTTGGCGGACCAGCCCATGCGGGCGGCGTGTTCGGGCATGTAGGCGGAAATATCCTCGACGAACCGCAGTTTCGGAACCGCCAGTTCCAGCTCGTGCGGATCATCGATCGCCCAGTGAACCTCTGCGCCAGTCGCCTTGATGGTGGGATTGAGACGAAGCAGCGTCAGACCGAAACGGCTGTAGGCGTCGAACATCAGCTCGCCGCCGGCAAGGTGCGAGACAAGCCGCGAAACCAGGCGCAGCCCTTCGGCTGCGGGAAGATAGGGCGTCAGCCCTTCTGCCACCACGATGGCGGGGCGGTTGCGGGGTACTTCGGCCAGCCAGCCAGGCTCGGTCACCGACGAAGCGATGAGATGATAACGGTCGCGGGACGGGTAAAGTTTTCGCCTGAGTTCGATGACCTGGGGATAGTCGACATCGAACCAGTCCACGCCTGGCGGCGGATCGACACGGAAGATGCGCGTATCGAGCCCGCAGCCCAGATGCAGCACGATGGCGCCGGGATTTCTCGCCAGAAAATCCTCGACACGAACGTCCAGCGTCTTGGCCCGGATCGCCAGGCCGATGCCGAGATTCTCGTCGACCTTGAGCCTGGAGAAATCATAGTCGATCTTGTGCACCGCCTCGTCGGCGAAATGATCCCCAAGCAGCGAATGGGGCAGCCGGCTCTCCAGCGCCTTGCCGTACAGCGTCATCAGCAAGGTTTCCTTTGCCCCGGTCAAATGCACTTTCTCGCCAGCCATGAGCGACTCCTGGCATGAGCATGATCCCGAAAAGTGGATACCGGTTTTCGGAAAAGATCATGCTCGAACACAAAGAGAGAGCCCCGTCCCGACCCATCGGGATGGAACAGGCTCTCGAAACCCCGAGTCTATCTGGGTATGCACGGCAAGAAGGCAAGTTTCGGGTGGCGATCGCCGCCCCGAGGGGCGATATTCCTGGCCAAGGAGACAGTTCGATGAGCACACAGACAGCCGTCCTCAAAAAGGACATCACGCCACAAGGCAGCGACTACGAGATCGTGCGCCGCGCCATCGAGAAGATCAGCCTCGACTATCGCGACCAGCCTTCGCTCGAGGAGCTTGCCGAGGAAGTCGGCGAGACGCCAACCGGCCTGCAAAAACTCTTCACCCGCTGGGCCGGCCTGTCGCCCAAAGCCTTCCTGCAGGCGGTGACGCTCGACCACGCCCGCCGGCTGCTCGATTCCGGCATGCCGCTGCTCGAAACCTCGTTCGAACTGGGCATGTCCGGCCCTGGCCGGCTGCATGACCTGTTCGTCACCCATGAGGCAATGTCGCCGGGCGACTACAAGACACGCGGCGCCGGCCTCACGATGCGCTACGGCTACCATCCCTCGCCTTTCGGCACCGCCCTGATCATGGCCACTGACCGCGGGCTTGCCGGCCTCGCTTTCTGCGACCCCGGCGAGGAGCGCGCCACCTTCGCCGACATGTCCAGCCGCTGGCCGAACGCCATCTATGTCGAGGACCTGGCCGCGACCGGTCCTTACGCCGCGCGCATCTTCGATCCGACGCTGTGGCGCCCCGACCAGCCGCTGCACGTCGTCATGATCGGCACCGACTTCCAGGTTCGCGTCTGGGAGGCGCTGCTGCAGATCCCGATGGGCAAGGCCCGCACCTATTCCTCGATCGCCGCCAGCATCGGCGCGCCAAGCGCCAGCCGCGCGGTCGGCGCCGCCAATGGCGCCAACCCGCTCTCCTTCGTGGTGCCTTGCCATCGCGCCATCGGCAAGTCCGGCGACCTCACCGGCTACCACTGGGGCCTGACCCGCAAGCGCGCCATCCTTGGCTGGGAGGCGGGCCAAGTGTCGTCGTAAATATCGTTTTTCCAGTTTCCGGCGAAGAAATTTACAGATCTTGGATAGCAGAAAGTATTAATTGGATTCTATCGGAAATTCACGTTACAACCGGTGACAACCTTCGGTTCTTTATAAGATGTTATTTCCGAGAATTATTTAAGTTTACACTAAATTAACCACGATAAAGCGATCATGACTCCTGTTAATTCGGGCGATCCGACTTAATAGGAGGTCTCGATGAAGTTGTTTCGCACCGCCTTCGGTGCAACCCTGCTGGTCGCGTGTCTGGGCCAGCCTGCATCGGCTGCGACGCAAAATGTCATTTTCAATGGCACGATCACCCCGACCTGCACGCTTGTCATTGCCACCAATGGCACGATGACGGTCAGTCCCGACCTCCAGACCCTCAGTTCCCACAACAGCGGCGGCTCTGCCGGAACCGTCACGCTGACGACGACAGGCGGCGTGTCGCTGAGCGTCGATCCGGTTACCGCCACGACAGTGCCGTCGGCCGACACGACGTCGACCACCTGGACGCCAACCTACTCTTCCGCCGGTGCGCACTCCATCGTCGAGACCGGTTCCGCTACCGCCATCAGCACACCCGGCGCCGACCTCGTTTCGGTCCATCTCGCCGGCACCAAGGGCGGCAGCAACCGCTTCGCCAACGGCAACTATCAGGCAACGGTAACGCTTCGCTGCGAGTAGCGCCCGGGGAAGGAGGCATCCTTGACACCTTTTCGAACCCTGGCGACGGCGCTGGCCGTCGGCCTGATCCCTGCTGCCGCGGCGGCGCAGTCGATGTCGCCGATGCGCGGCGAGGTCAACAGTTTCACCGACGTCTTCGCGGTCCGCGTCTTCCCGGCCAATCCATACGACCAGAAGATCAAGATCGAAATCCACGTCTACGATCAGGATTTTCAGCCGGTGGACGCCAGGATATCACCGGCTGCCTTCCAGCTCGGCGCCCAGGCCTCCCGTCCCGTCCTTGTGGTCGTGCCCTTCGGCGGCGCCGCCGAGCGTAAAGTGCGTATCTGTACGGAAAGCATCCCCTTCCCCAACCAGCAGACGCAGATAAGGGCGCAGATATGCGGAAAGTTCTTTGGGCACCGCAAGTCCTGACGCTGGCACTCGCGGTTGCTGTCACAAGCACCGTTCCAACTCAGGCCCAGGACCAGATCTACAATCTCAACCAGAACGAGAACGGCTTCAATTTGCCCGGTGTCACCTTGCCCCAGGGCCAGGACGAGGTCCATGCCGCGGACGGCACCACTTGCCGTTCCGCCGTTTCCGGTTCTGGTGCCTATGTCGATCTCGGCGTTATCAGAGGCAACAACCAGACGGACAATGGCGTCGCCACCTACGGCCGGGTGGTGATCCCGATCGGGCGTACGCCGAAACGCCTCGACTGCAGCCGGCTGTATGAACTGGAGGTCCAGCGCCTGCAGATGGAGCTGAAACTGCTCAAAATGGGCCTCGGCGGCGACGGCCCGACCGGAAGCGTGGCCACGAGCGCTCCCGCGACCGCGGCCGCATCACCTGGATGGGCCAACGAAGGCTGGACCATCAGGACCGGAAACAGCGATGGCAAGAAGAAGAAGAAAAAATAGCCCCGCGCTGCTTACGATAGCAGCCCTTGCCGGCTTCAGCCAGCCCGCACCGGCGGCGATCATCGGCACCTGCACCATCATGGTCGGGGCATCGGGGACGATGACCGCAAATCCTGCCATAAGCATACTGGGTTCCAAACAGGCAGGCGGATCGAGCGCCAGCGCCACCGTGGTGGCGAGCTCGCTTCTGTGCACCCTGCTCAACCTGCTGGACTGCTATTCGGTTTCGGCGCCGGCGCCTGCCGCATTCTCGTCCGCGCCGACCGGCGGCGGCACCAACGTCACCTTCGCCTCGGTCTTCCGGCTCGATGGCACGGGGGTCGACATCAACGGAAGCGTGCCGCAAAGGGTCACCAACGGCACCCACGCCCTGCAGGTCGATCTCACCGCCACCAAGTCGAGCGGCGTCTTTCCCGCGGGCACCTATCAGGGCATCGTCACCGTGCGCTGCGAGTGAGGCGACAAATCGCCTTTTGATATCCACATGGTCTGGCAACTCATCGCAGGAAGCGCTAGCTTCCCGCACAACCGGGGTGACGGCGCATCGATACGGATGCACCGGCGCAGCTCGTCATCTCGATCCACATTGTGGATCTCGATCCATATCGTGCTTTCCGAAAGTCGATCCTGATTTCCGGCCAGCGCTGGCAGGGAGGCACTTTCTTGATAGTCGTCATCGGCTCGATCAATCTCGACCTTATCGCCAAAGTCGACCGCTTGCCGAGCCCCGGCGAAACGGTGAGCGGTTCCAGTTTCGCCACGGCGCCGGGCGGCAAGGGCGCCAACCAGGCGCTGGCTGCCGCGCGCGCCGGCGTCCAGGTGCGCATGGTCGGCGCCGTCGGCAAGGACAGTTTCGCCGGCGAGGCACTGGCGTTGCTGCGCGAGGCCAGGGTCGACCTGTCGGGCGTGGGCGAAACCTTTGCCTCGACCGGAACGGCGCTGATCATGGTCGGCGCCGATGGCGAGAACATCATCGCCGTGGTCCCCGGCGCCAATGCGTCCGTGGTGCCCGGCGACCTTTCCAAGGCCTTCCTCCAAAAGGGCGATGTCGTGCTGCTCCAGCACGAGATCCCGCTGGCGACCGTCGATACGGCACTCGACCAGGCACGGGCGGCCGGTGCCATCACCGTGCTCAACACCGCTCCTTTCCAGGGCGACGCGGCGGCTTTCCTCGGAAAGACCGATTATGCCGTCGCCAACGAGACCGAGTTCGACCTCTATGGCGAGGCGCTGGCGCTGAACGGCCGCGACCGCGCGGCACGCATGCGCGACTTCGCCGCGAAAACCGGCCGCACCATCGTCGTCACCCTCGGCGGCGACGGCGTCATGGCAGCGACACCGAGCGAGTTCCTCACCCTTGCGGCCATGAAGATCACGCCTGTCGACACGGTCGGCGCCGGCGACACCTTTTGCGGCTACTTCGCTGCCGGCCTGTCTGCCGGCCTGGCCCTCGACAAGGCACTGGCACGCGCCGCTGCGGCGGGCTCGCTCGCATGTCTCAAGCCCGGCGCCCAGCCGGCGATCCCGCTGGCCAAGGATGTCGATCAAGCCTTGCTGGAAACCCATTGAAAGTGATGCGCCCCGGGACGAAACATGCCGTGCCGCCGGCCGGTGATATCTGCCGCCTGTCCGCCATCGACCTTGCCGGCGCGATCAGCCGCAAGAAACTGTCCGTGCGCGAGGTGGTGACGGCCTTCCTCGACCGCATCGAAGCGGTCAACCCGCTGGTCAACGCCATCGTCTCGTTGCGCGACCGCGACGATATCCTGCGCGAGGCCGATGCAGCCGATGCCAGGCAAGCGAGCGAAACCGGGACGCTCTTCGGCCTGCCGATCGCCATCAAGGACCTCGCCTCGACGACCGGGCTCAGGACCTCCTTCGGCTCGCCTATCTTTGCCGATTTCGTGCCGCAGGAAGACGATTTCTTCGTCGAGCGCATCCGCAACGCCGGCGCCATCATCATCGGCAAGACCAATGTTCCCGAATTCGGGTTGGGATCCAACACCTACAACAACGTCTTCGGGCCGACGCTGAACGCTTTCGATCCGGCGCTCACCGCCGGCGGATCGAGCGGCGGCGCGGCGGTGGCGCTGGCGCTCGACATGGTGCCCGTCGCCGATGGCAGCGACTTCGGCGGCTCGCTGCGCAATCCGGCAGGCTGGAACAATGTCTACGGCTTCCGGCCATCGCAAGGGCTTGTACCCGCCGGACCCGATCTTGAGGTCTTCCATGCGCAGATGGGCGTCGAGGGCCCGATGGGCCGCAACGTCACCGACATGGCGCTGCTGCTCGACGTGCAGGCGGGCTACCATCCGCAGGCGCCCCTGTCCTATGAGAAACCGGGTTCGTTTCTCGAAGGGCTTGCACCGCCATCGACTGGCGGCCGCGTCGCCTGGCTCGGCGACCTCGGCGGCCATCTGCCAGTCGAACCTGGCATCCTCGATCTGTGCGAGGCGGCTCTCGGCCGCTTCGCGGATGCATCCTTCCCGGCGGAACCCTTGCTCCCGGATTTCGACTTCGAAGCGCTGTGGCAGGCCTTCGTGACGCTGCGCCAGGCCAGCAGCGGCTGCGCCCTCAAGGTCCATTACGACGATCCTTCCAAGCGCGGTGTGCTGAAGCCGGAAGCCATATGGGAAATCGAGAACGCCATGCGGCTGACGGCGCCGCAGATCCGCGCGGCCTCGGTGGTGCGCACCTCCTGGCATCAGATGCTGCTGTCGATCTTCGACCGCTTCGATCTCATCGCCCTGCCCACCGCGCAGGTCTTCCCCTTCGAAGTCGGCATGCATTGGCCCAGCGAGGTCGCGGGACGGCCGATGGACAGCTATCACCGCTGGATGCAGGTTTCAGCCTTCGCCACGCTGGGCGGCTGCCCGGCGGTCAACGTGCCGGTCGGCTTCGACGACAAGGGCCGGCCAATGGGCATGCAGCTGATCGGCCGGCCGCGCGGCGACCTCGCCGTACTGAGGGCCGCCGCCGCCTATGAGGCGACGCTGCCCTGGCAGGCCGGCGCCTGACGCACGTGCAACGGCCCGGCGTTTCGCGTCAGGCTTGCGCGGAGGTTACCCGCATGCATTAATTGTCGCCTGCCACGCCGCATTGGCAGCATTTTGAGGAAGATCATGTCGCTGGAACTTTACGCCGCCTATGTTCTCGCCTGCATCGTTATCATCCTGGTGCCGGGACCGACGGTCACGCTGATCATCGCCAACAGCATCCGGCACGGAACCCGCGCCGGTCTGGCCAATGTCGCCGGCACGCAGGCCGGGCTTGCCATCATGATCGCCATTGTCGGCATCGGCCTCAACACGCTGATCGCGGGCATGGGCCACTGGTTCGAATGGGTCAGGCTGATCGGCGCCGCCTACCTGATCTGGATGGGCGTGCAGATGTTCCGCTCCAAGGGCACGCTGAATGCCGACGGAACCGCCAGAAAGCCGCGCGGCGGTTTCTTCCTGCAGGGCCTGGTGGTGGCGCTCAGCAACCCCAAGACGCTGGTGTTCTTCGGCGCCTTCTTTCCGCAGTTCATCGCGCCGCAAGGCAATTACTCGCTGCAGATCGTCGTCATGGGTCTCACCGCCATGATCTTTGCCGCCGTGTCGGATTCGACCTACGCACTCGCCGCCGGCCGCGCCGGGCGCCTGCTGTCGGCCCACCGCATCAAGCTCATGTCCAGGATCAGCGGCAGTTTTCTGGTCGGCGGTGGCCTTTGGCTGGCGTTTTCGAGGTCGAAGTAACGGCGGCCGCGAGCCGGGCGACGCGAAGAGTTGCAGCGCCCTCGCATAGCAACCGATTGAAAGTCTGCTCTCCCACCACCACATGAATCTCTATCGGGGGATTCATGCCTGTCTTTTGGACTTGGGATGGTTTGAAGAGGAATGCGCCTGGCGTGATCCTCTTCATCGGTGCGTTTGCGATTATGCTCATGTTGGCGGCGAACAAATGGGCCAACGACGCAAGCCCGATTCGGTCTGTCGGTGCCATCGATGCAACGATCAAAAGTGCCCAATGGAGAGACGGTAAGTACATCCTCTATGTGCTTGTTCTCGACGATGGCTCGTCTGTGCTCATCGACGACGACCGCCCGCATCTGATTGGGTCAGATGCGGGCATCGAACGCGTCACGCGCGACAATGGCGTCGTCTTCTACCGGTTTCCCGAGTGAGACATGCCCAGAAGCTCTATGCCTCTGGGCAAACCGTCTGCATCGATCGGCGGAAGTGTTACAGCCGGCCCAGCCGCTCCACCAGCAGCGCGAAGAAGCCGTCATGGTCGATGTCGCGCATCACCATGGCATTCTTTTCCCGCTTGGTGACGCCCCACCAGTCGATCACGGTCATGCCCATGGTCAGTTCCGAGGCGGTCTCCACGCTGACATTGCAGTTGCGGCCCTTGAACAGGTCCGGCTTCAACAGGTAGGCGATGACGCAGGGGTCGTGCAGCGGGCCGCCATCGGTGCCGTATTTGCCCTCGTCGTAACGCTCGAAGAATTCCAGCATCTCGGCGGTCGCGATGCCGACCTTGGTGCCGAGCGCGCGGAAAGCCTGCGTGCGCTTGGTGGTGGTCAGCGCCTTGTGGGTGACGTCGAGCGGCATCATCACGATCGGGATGCCGGCCTTGAACACCAGATCGGCGGCCTGCGGATCGACATAGATGTTGAATTCGGCCGCGGGCGTGACGTTGCCGCCCTCGAAGAAGCCGCCCCCCATCAGCACGATTTCCTTGATGCGCGGCGCGATCCGCGGTTCGCGGATCAGCGCCAGCGCGATGTTGGTCAACGGCCCGAGCGGGCAGAGCGTGATGGTGCCGCTCTCTTCCTTCATCAGCGTCTCGACGATGAAGTCGACGGCATACTGCTCCTGCAGCTTCATCGTCGGTTCGGGCAGCTGCGGCCCGTTGAGGCCGGTCTTGCCATGCACTTCCTCGGCGGTGACCAATGTGCGCGCCAGGGGACGGATAGCGCCGGCATAGACCTTGACCTCCGGGCGGCCGGCCAGTTCGCAAATCTTGCGGGCATTCTTCTCGGTAAGCTTCAGCGGCACGTTGCCGGCAACGGCGGTGATGCCGACGATCTCCAGTTCGCTGCTGCCGAGCGCCAAGAGAATAGCGACGGCATCATCCTGGCCGGGATCGGTGTCGATGATGATCTTGCGTGGTTGGGGCATTTCAATTCCTTGTTTGGGAGGCCGTGAGCTCACCGGATCGATCGCACGCCTGAAGAACGACCCCGGCGCTTCTCCTTGCATCCGCGCGTCGTTTCAAGCGCCATGTCGATTATTCCTGTGAGTCCAAGGCTTGGTCTTTTTGGGCGGGTCTTGTGGTGGCTTGAACTTGGTCGCGGGGCGGACCATATCAAGGCCATCGGGAAAAATGCCATCCGGGTTTTTCCAGTTTATGTCGCTCTTGAGAGGACAGTGTAACATGAGCCGAATGACGCCTTTCTCCAGCCCGCTTCTCCTTGGTTTCGATGCCATGGAAAAGACCTTGGAGCGTCTGGCGAAGTCCGGTGATAGCTACCCTCCCTACAACATCGAGCGCCTCAGCGGTGCCGACGGCAAGGCCGAAAGGCTGCGCATCACACTCGCCGTCGCCGGTTTCGCCGAAAGCGATCTCGATGTGACAACGGAGGAAAACCAGCTGGTCGTGCGCGGCCGTCAGACCGACGACACCGAGCGCGAATTCCTTCATCGCGGCATCGCCGCGCGCCAATTCCAGCGCTGTTTCGTGCTGGCCGACGGCATGCGTGTGATCGCGGCGGAGCTGAAGAACGGCCTTTTGTCGATCGACCTCGATCGGCCGGAATCCGAACGGCTGGTACGGAAAATAAATATATCGGTGAAAGACTGATCTTCACCGACGGCTCTCATGCGGGATGGCCTTGAGCGGCGTCCTCGCGCCAAGGAGGCTTGAAATGACCAGGACTGACGAGAATATCACCATGACCAGCGGTGAATTCGCCCATCTCGGCGAAGGCTCGGTCGCTTATCTGCGCAAGGTCTCGAGCGACGAGTTGCTCGGCCGCTTCCCCAACATCGGTGAAATCGCGCCCGGCCTGGAATTGTGGGCGCTGTTTGCCGCCAATGGCCAGCCGATCCTGCTTTCCGACGCGCGTGACCGCGCGCTGGCCGGCGCCATGGAAAACGACCTGACCACCGTCGCCATTCACTAAAAGCGACCGGTTGGCTGACACGAAGAGGGCCGCCCGCGGCGGCCCTTGGCAAGTCTTTTCAAAATCCGGCTTCAGGCGGCGTGCGAGGCCTGCGTGTCCGACAGCAGCGCGTGGATCGCCGCGGCATCGCGCGTCCCCCTGATCTTGGCCACGGTGTCGGCGTCGCGCAGCACGCGCGCGATGCGCGACAAGGCCTTCAGATGATCGGCGCCCGCCCCTTCCGGCGCCAACAGCAGAAACACCAGATCGACAGGCTGGTCGTCCAGCGACTCGAAATCGACCGGCGTTTCCAGCCGGGCGAAAACACCGGCGATGCGCTTCACGCCGGCGAGCTTGCCATGCGGAATGGCGATGCCATTGCCGACGCCCGTCGAGCCCAGCCGCTCACGCTGCAGGATGGTGTCGAACACTTCCCTCTCCGGAATGCCCGAAATTGCCGCCGCCCGTTCAGAAAGCAATTGCAGAAGCTGCTTCTTGGAGTTCGCCTTCAACGCCGGCAAGATCGCCGGAACGCTGATAAGATCGCTCAGATCCATGCTTGAAAATCCCTTGTTCGCCTGCCGTGGCCAGTCCCCACCCCTCGTGCGGCTGGCTTTTATCCCTGTGCGACCTTGGTCGTGGACGGGTCGATCCAGCCAATGTTTCCGTCGGGCCGGCGATAGACGATATTGAGATGATCGGTTCCGGCGTTGCGGAAAACGAACACCGGACTGTCCTTGGTATCGAGTTCGATTACCGCCGAGGCCACCGACATGGTCTTCAGCGTCATGGTCGATTCGGCGACGATGGCCGGCGCGAAATCCTCCGGCATCTCCTCGTCGTCATCGGCAAGCGGCGCCATCACCGTATAGGCGATGTCGGTCAAATCGCCATTGCCTGAATTGTGCGATTTGAGACGGCGCTTGTAGCGCCGAAGCCGGGTCTCCAGCCGATCGGCCGCGGCCTCGAAAGCCAGGGTCGGATCCTGGGCATCGCCGGTGGCCTGCAACGAGGCGCCGGAATCCAGCCGGATCATGCAATCCGCCGAATAGCGCGAGCCCGATTTGATGACGGTGACGTGTCCCGCAAAGCCGCGATCGAAATATTTGCCGATCGCTTCGCCGACACGATCGTTGATGCGTGTGCGGAACGCATCGCCGATATCCATGTGTTTTCCCGATATGCGCAGATTCATCTGAAAACTGACCTTCCTTGCTCAGGCTTCAAACTGGCCCGAGTTTATACTCGTGATCCGTGCGCACAAGCTTTGCGGCGTCACTCGCGCCGATTTAAATCCGAACTTTCCGGTTGATCACAAGCCGCCTTTTTGACCATCCCGAGGCCATTGTCGTGACGGACCATCCGCTAGCGGGCATCAGGCCCGTCTCATGCGGGCGGGCTTCTAGCCACTTCCCCGAGGCTTGTCAATGAAGCTCGGCCGCTGTGGAAAATCGCAGGGGCCTAGCGCCCGGCGCTGGCGAGCGCCCGCTTCTCGCGCCGGCGCTGCACCGACGACGGAATATTCATGCCTTCCCGATACTTGGCGACCGTGCGCCGGGCGATATCGACGCCGCTCTCTTTGAGCATGTCGACGATCGCGTCATCCGAAAGTACATCGATAGGTTTTTCTTCGTCGATCAGCTGCTTGATGCGATCACGCACCGCTTCCGAGGAATGCGCGTCGCCGCCGCCCGACGCGGCGATCGAGGCGGTGAAGAAATAGCGCAGTTCGAACACGCCGCGCGGGGTCAGCATGTATTTGTTTGCGGTAACGCGGCTGACGGTCGATTCGTGCATGCCGATCGCGTCGGCCACCGTGCGCAAATTGAGCGGCTTCAGCTGGCGCACGCCGTGGACCAGGAATGCATCCTGCTGGCGCACGATTTCCGAGGCCACTTTGAGGATCGTCTTTGCCCGCTGGTCGAGGCTGCGCGTCAGCCAGTTGGCGTTCTGCAGGCATTCGGCCAGGAAATCCTTTTCCGCCTGGTTCTTCGCATGCGGCGACACCTGGGCGAAATAAATATGGTCGACCAGCACGCGCGGCAGCGTCTCGGCGTTGAGTTCGACGGTCCAGCTGCCGTCATTGGCCGCGCGCACCTCGACATCGGCGACGATGGCGTCGCTAGCGCCGCCCGAAAACGCCATGCCCGGGCGCGGATCGAGTGCCCGGATTTCGGCCAGCATGTCGAGCAGATCCTCCTCGTCGACGCCGCAAATCCGCTTCAGCGTCTGGAAATCACGCCGCGCCAAGAGCTCGAGATTGGCGACCAGGGCCTTCATCGCCGGGTCGAGACGGTCGCGCGCCGCAAGCTGCAGCGAAAGACATTCGGCAAGGTCGCGGGCGAACAGGCCGGTCGGCTCGAAGGTCTGGCACACCGCCAGCACCTTGGCCACGCTCGCTGCGTCGGTGCCCAGACGCGCGGCGATCTCCTCGATATCAGCCCTGACATAGCCGGTTTCGTCGAGGCCATCGGCGAGTTCGCCTGCGATCAGCCGCGCCGCGAGATCGACGAAGGCGAGGGCGATCTGCTCGCCGACATGGTCGCGCAAGGTGATGGCGCTCGCCGCCATGTCGCCGGCGTCGAGCCCCTCGGACGAGGAGCCGCCGCCATTGCCGGATGCCGATTTCCATTGCGCCGTCAGGTCGGGTCCGAGCCGCTCGCTGATGCCGGGATCGTCGGGAAACAGGTTCTCCAGCGACGTATCGAGTTTTTCCGATATCGCCTCGGCGCTCCACCCCGCCTCGTTCTCGAACCAGTCGCCCTCGGCGGCCGCTTGCGGCTCTGCCTCGATCTTCTGCACCTGGTCGCTCGCGGCGTCGTCCTGCGGCTCGGCGCGCTCCAGAAGCGGGTTGCGCTCGATCTCCTCGTCGATGAAGTGCTCAAGCTCGACATGGGTGAACTGCAGCAGCCGAATCGACTGCATCAGCTGCGGCGTCATCACCAGCGACTGGGACTGTCTGAGCTGTAATTTCGCCGCCAACGCCATGGTTCGGTTTCAAACGCCTCCTCTACGCGTCCGCGCCTCCCGAAACGAATTCGGCAGCCGGCCATAAAAACTGGCCCGGCTTTTGCTTGTCAAGGCAAAGCCTAGCAAAAGCCGCTTACCGGAGCGTTATCTCGGAGCAAAATCGCGAAAAATCAGCCCGCGACACGCAAAAAATCGTGCCAGGAAACAAATTTCACGCCTAAGGCAAATTTCCGGAAACGATCCTCCAGCCGGAATTGCATGAGAAAAAAGGTCAGAGCGTAAAGCCCTCGCCGAGGTAAAGCCGCCGCACATCCGGGTTCGCCACCACCTCGTCGGCGCGGCCATGGGTCAGCACCTGGCCGGCATGGATGATGTAGGCACGGTCGATCAGCCCGAGCGTCTCGCGCACATTGTGGTCGGTGATGAGGACACCGATGCCGCGCGCCGTCAAATGGCGCACAAGCTGCTGGATATCGGCGACGGCGATCGGGTCGATGCCGGCAAAGGGCTCGTCGAGCAGCATGTAGGCCGGGCGCGTCGCCAGCGCGCGTGCGATTTCCAGGCGCCGCCGCTCGCCGCCGGAGAGCGACATGGATGGCGCCTTGCGCAGATGGCTGATGTGGAATTCCTCGAGCAGTTCGTCGAGATTGCGCTCGCGCACCTTGCGATCCTTTTCGACCACTTCGAGCACGGCGCGGATATTCTGCTCGACATTGAGGCCTCGGAAGATCGACGCCTCCTGCGGCAGATAGCCGATACCGAGGCGCGCGCGACGATACATCGGCATCGAGGTGACGTCGAAACCGTCGATCTCGATCGTGCCTTCATCCACCGGCACAAGGCCGGTAACCATGTAGAAACAGGTGGTCTTGCCGGCGCCGTTTGGGCCGAGCAGCCCGACGGCCTCGCCGGCGCGCACGCCGAGCGTGACGCCGCTGACCACCTTGCGGCCCTTGTAGCTCTTGGTCAGGCCCTTGGCGATCAAGGTTCCCTTGAACTTCGTCTTGTCGACGGTGATCGTGGCCGGAGCCGAAACCTTGGCTGCGGCACGTCCCGGAAGACGCGCCGTCAGCGATGACAGGCTGGCCATCAGGGGTTCGTCGCTCCCGCCTTTGGCGCATCCGATTTCGGCGGGGTCATCGACATGATGACACGTCCCCCGCAACCATCGACATTGGCCAGGCCAGTCTTCATTTGCACGGTCAGCTTGCAGCCCTTGAGCACGTTGGGGCCTTGCGACAGCACCACTTCCTTGCCGGACAGGACCAGCACCTGCGTCTTCATGTCGAAGGTGCCATTGTCGCCGGTCGCAACCTGGTCATTCGACTTGATGTAGACCTTGCTGCTGACTTCGAGGTGGTCAATGTTGGCGGAGCCGGTCATCGCGGCACCCGCCGCTTCGGTACCCTTGGCGGCCGCGTTGGGATCCTTGACGTAATACACCATCATCTTGCCGGCCTTGAGCAGGGTTGGCCCCTGGACGACAGTGACGTTGCCGGTGAACACGGCGAGGTTCTCGGCCTGCCGCACCTCCAGCTTGTCGCTTTCGATCTGGATTGGCTTGTCGCCGGACAATTTGAGCCCGGACACCTGGCTGCTGGCACCCGACTGCGCCACCGACGGCACAAGGCCCAGCAGGAGCAGCACCGAAGTTGCGGCCGCAAGCCGTGTCGAACTATTGTGCCACATTCGATTCTTCGCCCTTTGCCTCAGCCGCCTTCACGCTGGCGGGATCGATGTTGACGCGCACCCTCTTCTCGAACACCAGGATCTTGCCATTGTCCTGGACCGACAGGGAATCCGCTGTGATTTGCGACCCGCCACTGCTGACGTCGACGGGGTCGTCCGTCTTCATAGTGCCTTTGCCCATGTCGAGGAAGACCGATTTGAACTTGGCTTGCATGCCGTCGGTCGTGGTGATCATGACGTCGCTGGTCATTTTCATCGTATTGCCGTCGCGATCGTAGATACCGTGCGAGGCTTTGATGGCAGCGACATTGTCCGGCCCGACCGGCACCTTGGCGTCTATGCCTTCGAGCTCGATGATGCCTTGCGTGCTGACATCCTGGATCGCCCGCAGGGCTGTCATCGAATAGGGCTGCTTCTGCTTGGTGAAACCGTTGAGCTTGGGATTGGCCATCACCAGCTTGCCGTTGGAAAAGGCGGCGCCTTCCGACTGCACCGCGACCGAGACGGGGGCGGCCAGATAGGAATAGATCGGGAAGGCGACGGCGATCAGCGCCGCGGCCAGGGGCACGGCGAATTTGAGCACGCGCACGCGGCGCGAATGACGTTGGGCGCGGTCGAACGCATCGCCCCGCGTCCAGCCATCCGCCGGGGGAGCCAACGCCGTCTCGGGGCTGGTCGGTTCATTCGATCGCGCTAACATGACTGCTTTCTTCTAGACCCTGCCCGCCAAGGAACACCGCCTATAGGTGGGGGGCCGGCACTCTCAAGCAAGCACAAGCCCACGAAAACCGCAAAAATGTGACAACTGTGGTTGTACAAACGAAAACGAGGTCGGCACAACAGCCGGTACTTCATAGCAGAAATGGGCGCGCCTGCGCCTTTTTTTCATCACCGCTGTTCTTCCCCTTACCTCGCGTGCCTTGCACAGGCCAGTCACAAAAAGGACAGTGTTTGGATCGCCGCGGGCGATTGCCGCGCCACAGGCAAGCGGAACTGCTTCCCGATGACGACATCATGGTCTAAAAGCGTCTCTTCCCGCCGACCGTGAGGCTGACCATGGCATTGAGAGCCGACGACCTGATCGACCGCCGCCGTTTGCGGCGCAAGCTGACATTCTGGCGTGTTGCGGCCATCGGCATCGTGGCCCTCGGCGTGATCGCGCTGTCGGCCTGGTTCTATCGCGACGATCTCGGCGGCTCGGCTGTCGACCATATTGCCAAGGTCAGGATCGAAGGCACGATCACCGAGGACGAGGACCTGATCAAGCGTCTGGAAGACATCCGCAAGTCGTCGAAGGTGAAGGGCGTGATCCTCGCGATCGATTCACCCGGCGGCACCACCGTCGGCGGTGAATCGATCTATGAGGAGGTGCGCAAGGTCGCCGCCGACAAGCCGGTTGTGGCCGAAGTCGGCACGCTCGCCGCATCGGCCGGCTATATGATCGCAAGTGCGGCCGACCACATCGTCGCCCGCAAGACCTCGATCGTCGGCTCGATCGGCGTGCTGATCCAGTATCCCGACGTCAGCGGCCTGATGGACAAGCTCGGCATCAAGCTGGAGGAGGTGAAATCCTCGCCGCTCAAGGCTTCGCCTTCTCCTTTCAAGCCGACCAATGACGACGAGCGCGCCATGGTCCGCAAGCTCATCCTCGACAGCTACGACTGGTTTGTCGGCATCGTCGCCGAACGCCGCAAGATGACCCACGAACAGGCGCTGGCGCTGGCCGACGGATCGATCTTTACTGGCCGCCAGGGTGTCGCCAACGGGCTGATCGACGCCGTCGGCGGCGAAACCGAGGCGATCGACTGGCTGGCGGCCAAGGGTGTCGACGCCAAGCTCAAGGTGGTCGAATGGAAGGATACGGAGCGGCGCGGCAGCTTCCTGTGGTCAAAAGCCATGGTAAAAACGGTGGGCAGCGCGCTTGGCCTGCCGGACTACAGCAGTGATGTCATCCACGAACTTGGCGCCGACCGCTTGTTTCTTGACGGCCTCGTTTCTGTCTGGCACCCTTGAGCGCGGTTTGGGGCAGCTGAAAAAGCCAATAAAATCATCCTCATAATTTCGACCGAACTGCTTTCACGGGGACCCGTCTGATGATCAAGTCCGAACTTGTGCAGATTATTGCCACGCGCAATCCGCATCTTTTCCTGCGCGACGTCGAAAACATCGTCGGCGCGATCTTCGACGAGATCACCGACGCACTCGCCGAAGGCAACCGGGTCGAGTTGCGCGGATTCGGTGCCTTTTCGGTGAAAAACCGTCCCGCCCGTACCGGCCGCAACCCGCGCACCGGCGAATCCGTCGAGGTCGAGGAGAAATGGGTGCCGTTCTTCAAGACCGGCAAGGAACTGCGCGAAAGGCTGAACGGCGGCAAGTAGGCGCAGCGCCAACTTCCGACGGAAAACATAATGCTCAATCGTTTCATGCTCATCGTGGTCTTCGTGCCCCTGGCGATCATCCTGATCGCGCTGGCCGTCGCCAACCGCGAACTCGTCGCCTTCACGCTGGATCCGTTCAATCCCGGCAATCCGAAGCTGACGCTCACCTTGCCGCTGTTCATTTTCCTGTTCCTGGCGCTTGCCATCGGCATGATCGTCGGCAGCCTGGCGACCTGGGTCAAGCAGGGCCGCTACCGCAAACTGGCGCGCCAGCGCGGCGTCGAGGCGGAAAACCTGCGCCAGGCGGTCAGCCGCGCGCCATCAGCGCCGCAGGGATCAGCCCAAGGACAGGCCCAAGGGTCGGCCCAAGGGTCGGCCCAAGGGTCGGCATTGCCAAAGCCGACCAGTTGATGGGCCGGCCGGCGCCTTTCGTTCCGCGGAGCTGTTCATGCTGACCATTTCGGCCGCCGAGGTCGACAGTGCGCTGACCTTTCCCGGACTGGTCGAGACGTTGCGCGCGGCATTCCGCGAAGGTGCGGTGCAGCCGGTCAGGCATCATCACGCTGTCGAACGGCCCGATGGTGCCGCCTCGACCTTGCTGCTGATGCCGGCATGGACCGATTTCAACGCCGCCGGCACGTCTTCCGGCGGCCATATCGGCGTCAAGATCGTCACCGTCTCGCCCGACAACAACGCCATCGGCAAGCCCGCCGTGATGGGGCTCTATCTCCTGCTCAATGGCGCGACAGGCGAACCGGAAGCCCTGATCGACGGCCAGCGGCTGACGCAATGGCGCACCGCCTGCGCCTCGGCGCTGGCGGCTTCCTACCTTGCCCGCGACGACGCCTCGCGGCTGCTTGTGGTCGGCGCGGGCGCCCTATCGCCGTTCCTCGCCAAGGCGCATTCGGCCGTGCGGCCGATCAAAACCATCCGCATATGGAACCGCACCCCGGCAAACGCCGAGAAAGTCGCGGCCGATTTGCGCGCCGATGGCTTTGCGGCCAGCACCGCGACCGACCTCGATACCGAGCTTGGTGAGGCCGATATCGTTTCCTCGGCGACGATCACCACCACGCCGCTGATCAAGGGCGCTCTGTTGCGGCCAGGCACCCATGTCGACCTGGTCGGCGGCTTCACCCCGACGATGCGTGAAAGTGATGACGACGCCATCGCCCGCGCCCGCGTGTATGTCGACACCCGCGCCGGCGCCACCAAGGAAGCCGGCGACATCGTCCAGCCGCTGGCCTCGGGCGTGCTGAAGACGGACGCCATCGTCGCCGACCTGCACGAATTGGCGCGCGGCCGGAAAAAGGGCAGAGAGAGCCCTGACGAGATCACGCTGTTCAAGTCGGTTGGCGCGGCACTCGAGGACCTTGCAGCGGGCATTGCCGTCTACAAGGCTCTCAAGCCCTAGCTTCTGCAAGTTTCTTTGCAGCACCCATCGCCTCTGCGATCAGACGAAAATCGTGATCGGTGATTTCGAACAGGCCAAAGCGCAGCTGATATCCCCAGTTCGACTTGCCGGCGGTGAAGTCCAGCCGTTCGAGCAACGGCTTGATCGGCGCTTCTTCAGCCGCCATCCACTCGACATCGCGCCGGAACGGCGTGAAGCCGCCGCCCATGTCGCCCTGATAGGGTTCTCCTTCCCGCACCGTGCCGATTGCCGTGAATGCCTGCAGGCCGTCTTTTTCGCGCAAAACTGTGGTCGGCGAATAGTAGACGATGCCGTCGCCGGGCTTGACGCGACGCAGCGGCGCCGCCTTGCCGTGATTGACCTGCATGAAACCGTCCTTTCGGCCGCGCCGGACATGTTCGGCCGACGCAACGGCGATCCAATACGCGCTCATTTCTGCTCTCCATCGGCCTGTTGCCCGTCGGACAGCCAGTAGACGCGCAGGCGGTGGTTGTCGGGATCGAGCGCAACGAAAGTGCGGCCGAAATCCATGTCGGTCGGCGTCTGCAGGATCTCCAAGCCACGTCCGGACCAGTCGGCGTGGGTTGCGTCGACCGCATCCGGCGTCTCCAGCGCAAACACGATCTCGGCGCCGCCACCGGCCGCGGCCGCCGCCGGCTCGACCGTATGGCGCGACCACAGGCCGAGCTTGAAGTCGTTGTCGAGCACGAACAGCACGAAGGCCGGCGCGCTTTCGAGCGGCTCGCGCCCCAGCAGCGCGCTGTAGAAGGCACCGCTCTTGAGCGGCTGGTCGACATAGAGAATGACGAAATTCGGGCTTACCATGACTGCTCTCCAAGCTGTTTCAACGTTTCGACTTGGCTGATATAGGGCAAGCTACTGTCAGATTCTGGCAGTAGGCATCATGGCCCGCGCGGCTTGTCGAGCGTTGCCCGCCACTCCTTGAGCAGCGCCTGGCGGCGACGCGGATAGCGCGCATCGACGGCGTCGAGGCCGGATATGCGATCGGCGCGAAAATGCCGGAAATCCTGTCGCATCTCGCACCACGCCACCACCACCCGCACCTTGTCGAAGAAGCCGAGCGCGAACGGCCAGACGATACGTTGCGAAGCAGCACCACCGGCATCGCGGTAGAGAAAACCGAGTTTGCGTTCGTGGCGGATGGCCTGCCGCACGACGCCAAGATCTATGCCTTCAATGGCCGTCATCTGCGGCCCGACCAACAGGGTCGAGGCATCGAGATCCTCGCGCAGATCCTCCGGCAGCACGGCCGCGATCTTGGCCAGCGCATTGGCGGCAGCGGCCGAAAGACGCTGGTCCGGCTGCTTGGCAACCCAGCGCGAACCGAGCACGATGGCTTCGATCTCCTCGTCGCTGAACATCAGCGGCGGCAGCATGAAGCCGGGCTTGAGCACATAGCCCAGTCCCGCCTCGCCCTCGATCGGCGCGCCTTGCCCCTTCAGCGTGGCGATATCGCGGTAGAGCGTGCGGATCGAAATCCCGAGCTCATCGGCCAGCGCCTGCCCGCTCACCGGCCAGCGGTGCCGGCGCAGCGACTGGATCAGGTCGAGCAGGCGTTCGGAGCGGGACATCAATGGCAATCCGTTGGCGACGAACGATAGGGCCGCCATGCTTGGCGCCGCAAGCGGCTTGATGGCTCGGAACTCCTCGGACGAGGGACCGTTGTTCCGGCATGCAGATATACGGTTTCCTGCTGTTCTGGTCTGTGCTGACTGCCATGGTCGCCGCACTCAGCCTCGGGCCGTCTTTCGCCCACGTCCTGGAATCGGCACCCCGGCTCACCCAGTGGTCGCCGGCCCTTTGGCGCGAGACCACCGTTTTCAACGGCCAGTTCCTGCTCTTCGCGGTGATTGGCGCGCCGCTGGACATCGCGGCAATCGCCTGCCCCGGACTGCTAGCCTGGCTGCTGCGCGACGATCGCCCGGCGTTCTGGTTCGCGCTCGTAGCCGCCTTGCTCTACGCGCTGTCGCTCGTGTTGTGGTTCGTTCTCGTCAAACCGGCCAATGATGTCCTCGCCACCTGGGTGCCGGGCCCGATCCCGGATGGTTTCGAAGCCATCCGGCTGCGTTGGGAAACCGGCCACATGGCTGTCACGGCATTCAAAACCGCCGGCTTCATTTCGCTGGCTCTCGCCCTGCTTGCGATCAGGCGCGGCTGAACCGCCCGCCACCGCGCCGCCGTCGCAATGTCGCGCGGGTTTTGTTGCGCCGAAGGGCATAGCTGTGGCAGAAGCGGGCCGAACCGCCGGAGATGCTGCTTCTTGAAGTCTTTTCGCGACAAACGCCGCGACGGCCGCCCGCCCGCGAAAGACGGCGCGCAACAGGCGCGTGCGCACGACAATCGTGGTGCGGCAAGGTCGGAGGCAAGGCCACGGGAAAAGCAGGCCGGCAGCCCGGACAGCCAGCCCGCACCGAATTCCGCGCCGCGCATCCTTGCCCGCCGTGACGGCGCCCTGCCCGCCGAGCAGCTTCCGCTGATTCTCGAAGTGGCGCCGAATGCCGATTATGCGCTGCTCGACAGCGGCGCCGGCCAGAAACTCGAACAATATGGCCCCTACCGCATCGTGCGGCCCGAGGGCCAGGCGATCTGGCAGAAGGCCTTGCCGGCGAGGGACTGGGAGCGTGCCGACGCCATCTTCACCGGCGACACCGACGAAGAAGGCATCGGCCGCTGGCGTTTCCCGAAGATGCCGCTCGGCGAGACCTGGCCGATGAAGCATAACGGCATCGATTATCTCGGCCGTTTCACCTCGTTTCGCCATGTCGGCGTCTTTCCCGAACAGGCCTCGCACTGGGACCACATGGCCGGGCTGATCGCGGCGGCCAGGCGGCCGGTCAAGGTGCTGAACCTGTTCGGCTATACCGGCCTCGCCTCATTGGTGGCGGCCCGCGCCGGCGCCGAGGTCACCCATGTCGATGCCTCGAAGAAGGCGATCGGCTGGGCGCGTGAAAACCAGGAGATGGCCGGGCTGGGCAGCAAGCCGATCCGCTGGATCGTCGACGACGCGGTGAAATTCGCCGAGCGCGAGGAGCGCCGCGGCAGCCGCTATGACATCATCCTGTTCGACCCGCCGGCCTATGGCCGTGGCCCCAAGGGCGAGGTCTGGCAATTGTTCGAGGATCTGCCTGCCCTGACCGATCTCTGTCGCGCGATCCTGACGCCGAAGCCGCTTGCCGTGGTGTTGACCGCCTATTCGATCCGCGCCTCCTTCTTCGCCATCCACGCTTTGATGCGCGACACCTTCGCCGGCATGGGCGGCAGGGTTGAATCGGGTGAGCTGATCATTCGCGAAAAGTCCGCTGGCAGGGCGCTTTCGACCTCATTGTTTTCGCGTTGGGTGGCCTGAATGAACGAACGGCATGTGGGCGCACCTGGCCAGGTGAAGGAAGTCACCAGCCTCGCCAATCCGCTGATCAAGGACATCAAGGCACTCGCCCTGAAGAAATTCCGCGACCAGCAGAACGCCTTCATGGCGGAGGGGCTGAAGCTGGTCATCGATGCGCTCGACCTGGGCTGGCAGATCAGGACGCTTGTGTTCGCCAAGGCCGGGCGCGGCAACCCGGCGGTGGAAAAGGTCGCCGCGCGCACGGTTGCCGCCGGCGGCACGGTGCTCGAAGTCTCGGAAAAAGTGCTTGTCGCCATCACCCGCCGCGACAATCCGCAAATGGTGGTCGGCGTCTTCTCGCAAAAATTCCTGGCGCTGAAGGACATCCGCGCCGACAATGGCGATGTCTGGGTGGCGCTCGACCGGGTGCGCGACCCTGGCAATCTGGGCACCGTCATCCGCACCGTCGATGCCGTCGGCGCCAAGGGTGTCATCCTGGTCGGCGACACCACGGACCCGTTTTCCGTGGAGACGGTGCGCGCCACCATGGGTTCGATCTTCGCCGTGCCGGTGGCGAAGGCAACGACCGAGGCCTTCCTTGCCTGGCGCGGCGGATTTTCTGGCCTTGTCGCCGGCACGCATCTGAAGGGTGCGGTCGACTACCGCTCGGTCGATTTTTCCCGTGGGCCTGTGCTGCTGATGATGGGCAATGAGCAACAGGGCCTGCCTGAAAGCCTGGCAGCGAGTTGCGACCGGCTGCTCAGGATCCCGCAAGCGGGCCGCGCCGATTCGCTCAATCTCGCCGTCGCCACCGGCATCATGCTGTTCGAGATCCGGCGCGGCGCGCTGAGGCTCGAACCAATCGCCGACCAGCAATGAAGGTTGCCCGCCCGTGAGATCATGGTCCCCCTACGCGCTGCTCGTCGTCGCGGCCATCGCGCTCGATCAGTGGATCAAGCATCTGGTCGAGGCCGGCCTGCCCTTCCAGGAAAAGCTCGATCTGGTGCCGTTCCTGGCGCTGTTTCGCACCTACAACACCGGTATCGCCTTCTCGATGTTCTCCTCCTTCGGCGATACCGGCCTGGTGGTCATCGCCGTTATGGTCGTGGCTTTCGTGCTCTACCTCGCCACCCGCACGCCATCGGGCCATGTCATCGCCCGCACCGGCTTTGCCCTGATCACCGGCGGCGCGCTGGGCAATCTGATCGACCGTGCCGTCTACGGCCACGTCATCGACTACATCTTGTTCCACACGCCGGTTTGGTCCTTTGCCATCTTCAACCTCGCCGACGCCTTCATTTCCGTGGGCGCGGCACTGGTCGTCTTCGACGAACTCATCGGCTGGCGTCGCGAGCCCAAAGCTTCGAACGCCAAATCTTCCAAAGATTGACCCCACGCGGCCATCGCCGCACAGTCAAGGACGCCAAGCAAGTTCGCGGAGAAAAAGATGTCCGAAACCTTCAAAGCCATCCTCGTCTCGCGCGACGCCGACAAGAAACAGTCGGTCGCCGTGACGGATCTCACCGAAGCCGACCTGATGGAGGGTGACGTCACCGTCGCGGTCGAGGCGACGACGGTGAACTACAAGGATGGGCTGGCCATTACGGGCAAGGCGCCGGTGGTCCGCCGCTGGCCGCTGGTGCCGGGCATCGACTTCGCCGGAACGGTCATCTCGTCCTCCAATCCCGACTGGCGCAAGGGAGACAAGGTCATCCTGAATGGCTGGGGTGTCGGCGAGACGCATTTCGGCGCCTATGCCGGGCGTGCCCGCGTCAAGGGCGACTGGCTGGTTCCGCTGCCGGAAGGCATCAGCGCCCATGACGCGATGGCGGTCGGCACCGCCGGCTATACCGCCATGCTCTGCGTCATGGCGCTGGAGCGGCACGGCATCCTGCCTGATCGCGGCCCGGTGGTGGTGACGGGTGCAGCCGGCGGCGTCGGTTCGGTCGCGGTCTCCATCTTGTCCAGCCTCGGGTACCACGTCATTGCGTCGACCGGACGCAATGCCGAAAGCCCCTATCTGATAAATCTCGGCGCCGCCGAGGTGATCTCGCGTGACGAGCTCAGCCAGCCCGCCAAACCGCTGGCCAAGGAACGCTGGGCCGGCGGCATCGATTCGGTCGGCAGCCACACGCTGGCCAATGTGCTGTCGATGACCTCCTATGGCGGCGCGGTCGCGGCCTGCGGCCTGGCCGGCGGCATGGATCTGCCGTCGAGCGTCGCCCCCTTCATCCTGCGCGGCGTCTCGCTGCTCGGCATCGATTCGGTGATGGCGCCGAAGGCCGTGCGCCTCGAGGCCTGGCGGCGCATCGGCACCGATCTCGACCTGCAGAAGCTCGCCAGCCTGTCCACGACCATCGGCTTCGACAATATCATCGATGCCGCGCGCGACATCGTCGACGGCAAGATCCGCGGTCGCGTCGTCGTCGACATGTAAGCCCGCCTCGCGGGCTCCAGCCAGCGGATGGATCGCCTAATCCGGTGGCGAATCCGCCGCTGCCGGGACAAAAACGCCTATCCGCTAAAATTCGAACGATCCGCCGCAATTTTCCATAATCTCTGTCTGGCAAGGGTTTCGCATGATCGCGGAATCCGACAGCCGACAGGCAAACAAGGGCGACGATGTCGATGCGGTTGCGGCACCAGCGGCGGCGCGGCGGTTCATCGCCGCACCGCCGCTGGTGCCCGAGCAACAATTGGTCAGGCGGGAAGGCCTGCCGCTGCTCACCTTCGTCGCCATCCTGGTCCTGGCGGGCCTCGCGCATCTGACCGGGGCGCCGATCTTCATCAGCCTCGCCTTGCTGGCAACCGGCCTCGCCGGCCTGGCCATGCATTTCCATGCCAGACGCAGCGCCCACCGCACCGTGGTAATGCTGGACGAGACCACCGCCCGAAGCCGCGCCGAAATCGAGACGCTGGCCGACCGCATGTGGGAAATGCAGGAAAGCGAGGAGCGCTTTCGCGGTCTCATCGATGCGCTGGGCGACCTCGTCATCCATCGCGATCGCGACGGCCACATCGTCTATGCCAACAAGGTGTTCGCCGATCTGGTCGAAGCCGATCAGCGCGATCTTGCCGGCAAGACCCTGGCCGAACTTGGCATCGAGGTCGGCATCGTCCCCGATGCCGCCTTTTCCGACCATGAGTGCCTCAGTTCCACCGATGTCGCCATCCGCACGCCAAGCGGCCCGCGCTGGTTCTCCTGGATCGAACTGTCGGTGCGCGACAAGGACAGCGGCACGGCATCGCATCGCGCCATCGCCCGCGACATCACTGCCCGCAAGCGCGCCGAATCCTCGCTCATCACCGCGCGCGAGCGCGCCGAATACGCAAGCCAGGCCAAATCGCGCTTCCTCGCCACGGTCAGCCATGAAATCCGCACGCCGATGAACGGCATCATGGGCATGGCCAGGCTGCTCGCCGATACCAGCCTGTCGCCGGAACAGCAGACCTATGTCGGCGCCATCTCGACCTCGGCCAGCGCCTTGCTCGCCCTGATCGAGGACCTGCTCGACTATTCCAAGATCGAGGCCGGTCGCTTCGATCCGGAACCGCAGCCCATGTCGGTGCGCGAGATCGCCGACAACATCATCGAATTGCTCGCCGCCCGCGCCTTCGCGAAGGGTATTGGCCTCGGCTGCCACGTCGAACCGGATGTACCGCAATTGATCACAGCCGATCCAGGCCGGGTCAGGCAGGTGCTGCTCAATCTGATCGGCAACGCCATCAAGTTCACCGACGGCGGCGGTGTGCTGGTCAGCATCGCGCGCGCCCGCACCGAGACCACCGACCGCATCTGCTTCACCATCACCGACACCGGTCCCGGGCTGCGCGAAGAGGACATGGAGCGTATCTTCGAGGAGTTCGAACAGGCCGACGGCACCTCGACGCGCGCACATGGCGGAGCGGGGCTCGGACTTGCCATCTCCAAGCGACTGGTGGCTGCCATGGGTGGCACGATTTCGGTGTCCAGCCGGCTTGGCCAAGGGTCGGAATTCGTCTTCGAAATCCCGGCCACGGAGGCCACCGAGGCGCCTCAGGGCCGGCAGAACGTGCTTGCCGGCAGGCGCGCGGTGATCCTGTCCAGGAACGCCGTCGAGGCAGACGCCATCGCCCGCACCATCCGCGCCAATGGCGGCGCGGCCGCCATCGCCACCACGGTGGCACAGGCCGCCTCCTTCGCCGACGGCTGCGACGTGGTTCTGGTCGACGCGGCCATGGAGGAGAGCGATGGGAGAGTGCTCAAACGGTTGCGCCAAGTCGGCTTTTTGGATTGCGAAGCCGTTACGCTGATCGCACCGACCGACCGCGGCCTGCTTGGCGAATTCCGCGCCAGCGGCTACGCGACCTTCCTGGCCCGGCCGGTGCGCGGTGGAACACTTTTGCGTGTTCTTTTGACCAGCCATGCGCCGGCCCTTGCCCAGCCGCAGCCGGAAAAGCGCCGCACCCCTGCGCTGCGCGCTTCAAGCGACCGCCAGTTGGGCTTGTCCGTGCTGATCGCCGAGGACAACGACATCAATGCCATGCTGGCCCGCGCCACGCTGTTGAAGGCGGGGCACCGCGTCAAGGTAGTCGGCAATGGCAAGGCCGCCGTCGAGGCCGTCACCAGCGCCGGGCACAAGCACCGCTTCGACGTGGTGCTGATGGACCTGCATATGCCGGTCATGGACGGGCTGGATGCCATTGCCGCGATCCGCCGCCATGAGGAAGAGACATCGGCGCCGCCCGTGCCGATCATGGTGCTGTCGGCCGACAGCCAGGAAAAGACGCGCCATGCGGTGCTTGCCCATGGCGCCAGCGGCTTCGTCACCAAGCCCCTCGACCCGGATGCGCTCGTCAACGCCGTCGAGGGCCAGGTTGCGGCCTGATCCGCTTTTTTCCAGCTGGGCGGCTGATGCACGCCAACCCAAAGAGGCCCCGATTTATCGAGGGCGACCCCCATCAAAACAAGGGTTTGAAGCGCGGCGAGTTGATCCGTGCAAACGAAAGGCGCCTCGCTCCTCCTCACCTAACGTAGCCGGTTGACCGTTTTCGCCAGCCGACGAAGTATTGCCCGCGACGCCTTATCACGGTACTGTCACAATCCTGTTGCACCTACACCGTATCCCCGTGCCAAGAGGGATGGCTCGAAGGAGAATCACTCGTGCATACAGTTATGCCGGAATGTGACACTCGGCCGAACGCCAGCAGCGCCTTGCTCGGCGGGCGTAATGTCGATTCCGTCATAAAGGGCGCAGCACTCGGCCGTATTGGCAATCTCGAAGTGCGGCTCGCCCGCAACGAGGCCGAGATCGCGGCCGCGCAGGAAGTGCGCTACCGCGTATTCTATGACGAGCTTGGCGCCCGCAAGGACCTGTTCCAGGCGCAGGACCGCCGCGACGCCGACCGATTCGATCCGCTTTGCGATCATCTGCTCGTCTTCGACAATTCGATTTCCGGCCCCGAACACCGCCGCATCGTCGGCACTTACCGGCTGCTGCGGCAAGAAATCGCGGCCGCCGCCGGGGGCTTCTATTCCGAAGGCGAATTCGAGCTGACCAAGCTCATCGCCCGCCATCCCGGCCAGCGTTTCCTCGAGCTCGGCCGATCCTGCGTTTTGCCGGAATACCGCTCGAAGCGCACCATCGAGGCGCTGTGGCAAGGCATCTGGGCCTACATCAATCACTACGAAATCGGCGTGATGACCGGCTGCGCTTCCTTCCACGGTACCGTGCCGGCGGCGCATGCCGAGGCGCTCACCTATCTCGCCCATCACTGCCGCACGAATTCGGCCTGGGACGTGCGCGCGGTGTCCGGGCGCTATTGTTCCATGGACCTGATGCCGATCGAGGCGGTCAACACCAAGGCGGCGATCGCGGCGATGCCGCCTCTGGTGAAGGGCTATCTGAGGGTCGGCGCCCGCATCGGCGACGGCTGCGTCATCGACCGCGAATTCTCGACCGTCGATGTCTTCGTGGTGATGCCGGTCAAGGAGATCGGCGCCCGCTACGTCAATTACTATGGCGGGGAAGCGCAGCGCTTTGCGGCGTAAGGGCAGTAGGCAAGACGCTACGATTCACGCTTCGCTGACTACGCACTACTGACTACTCCCTATTCCCTTCCTTACGGAATATCCTCCGGCCGCCGGCCTGGCCGGCTCTTGTATGACGGAAACGACCAGCCGAAACGCAGCGCGCCGCCGCGCACGGCGAGCGCCACGACGAAGCCGGCCAACCCCGAGACGATCTGGGGCAATCCGGCGACGTCGCCAAATGTGAAGATGGCGGCGCCCGCCAGAGCGGCCGTGACGTAGATCTCCGGCCTCAGCAGCACCGATGGTTCGCCGGCAAGCAGATCGCGCAATATGCCGCCGAAGGTCGCGGTCAGCATGCCGGTGATGATCGAAACCACCGGCGAACCGGTGATCGCCAGGCCCTTGGCCGCACCCATCACTGAAAAAGCGGCCAGCCCGATGGCGTCGAGCCACAACAGCAGCTTGTAGCGGGATTCGACGCGATGCGCGGTGAAGAAGACAAGGATCGCCACCACCGCGCAGATCAGCACATAGTCGCGGTTTCCAACCCAGAAGACCGGCACGTTGAGGATGAGGTCGCGAAACGTGCCGCCGCCAATGCCGGTGACGCTAGCAAGGAACAGGAAACCGATCATGTCGAGTTGCTTTCGCGAAGCAGCCAACGCCCCGGTCGCCGCAAAAACAGCGACGCCGGCATAGTCGAGTAGGGCGATGGGATGCATGGCGGTAAGGGAGTAGGCTTAGGGATTAGGAATTGGGCGTATGCATAGCACGAAGCCGCACGATTGATACGACTGCCTTATTCCCTACTGCCCTACCCCTAACTACGCATCCTTCTCCGCCTGCTCATTCACCGGCCCCGGCTCGACCGGCGCCTCGGCGGCAATCTTCGGGCCGCCCTTGGCGACGCCGACCATGGCCGGACGCAGCACGCGCTCGCCGATCGAATAGCCCGGCTGCACGACCTGGACGACGGTGTTGGCCGGGACATCGGGATTGGGCACTTCGAACATGGCCTGGTGGAAATTGGGATCGAACTTCTCGCCTTCCGGCGCGAGCTTCTTGACCCCATGCCGTTCCAGCGCCGACAGCATCGCGCGCTCGGTCAGGTCGACGCCTTCGATCAGCGCCTTGAAGCCGGCGTCGCCCGAGGCCTTCGCCTCCGCCGGAATGGCGTCCAGCGCGCGGCGCAGATTGTCCGACACCGACAGCATGTCGCGGGCGAAATTCGCAACCGCATAGGTGCGCGCGTCGTGTACGTCGCGCGCGGTGCGGCGGCGCAGGTTCTCCATCTCGGCCGCGACGCGCAGCGCGCGGTCCTTCAGCTCTTCATTTTCCTTCAGCAGTCGCACAAGCGCTTCATAGTCGCCATCGATGCTGCCTTCCGTCCGCTCGGCATTGGCCTCGGTCGCCTCGGCTTCACTGGGCGCGCGTTCGTCTTTTGCCTGGTCGCTCATCGCCGTTTCCCGTCATCTCGAATGGTATGGATTTTGTGCCCGATATCGAGGTTTGGCAGCCAAAAATCAAGGGGTAAGCGATCATTGAGCCTTGGGCCGGACCTGGGTCGTGATCAATGGCGATGCTTAGATTTTAATTCAAAGTTTACCGTACTTGCCGGCTTAGCTTGCCACGGAAGCGTGATGCGGGAACCATTCCCCTACTGGAGGAGTTTCGGAGCCGACACAGGATTTGAAATGATGACCCGCAACAAGGCTGAAAAGGCAGAAAGGCTCGCCGCAGAAGTCAGGCGCCAGTTCGGTGCCGAGGCGATGACGCGTTTTCTGCGTACCTTGCCGGCTTTCCGTATCGAAACCGATACTCATGACCGCTTCAGGCAATTGCTCGACCGCCTCGATCGGGTCGAGGATGGCGGTACCAGATTGCGGCGGCAGTAGCTCTTTACGCGACAATTACGCGCAGTAATTTTGCGTGATGGCTGCCTTGCGGTAGCCACATGCCGTGCCTATGCTTCCTGATGAACATGATTTCCCCCGATGCGGTCGCCAACAGCAAGCGTGCCTGGTTGAAGGTCCTGGCGCGCTACAAGAAGCCGGACCGGCGACGCAGCGCCGTCGAACTCGCCATCACCCTCATCCCGTTCGCCACGCTGTGGGCGCTCTCCTCGGCTGCCTATGCCTATGGCCATTGGTGGGGGCTGATCCTGATCCTTCCGGCAGCGGGGTTCCTGGTGCGCATCTTCATGATCCAGCATGATTGCGGCCATGGGTCCTTCTTCGCCAACCGCTATGCCGACGACTGGATCGGCCGCGCGCTCGGCGTCCTGACGCTGACACCCTACGATTGCTGGCGGCGCGCCCACGCGACACATCATGCCAGCGCCGGCAATCTCGACGAGCGCGGCATGGGTGACATCACGACGCTGACCGTTGCCGAATACCGGCAATTGTCCTGGCGCGGGCGCCTCGCCTACCGCCTTTATCGCCATCCACTGGTGATGTTCGGCCTTGGACCCATCTGGCTGTTCATCTTCTCGCAAAGGCTGCCCATCGGCATGATGCGCGGCGGCCTGACGCCCTGGGTGTCGTCGATGACCACCAATCTCGCCATCGCGCTAGCGGCGGCCCTGCTTATCTGGACCGTCGGTCCCGGTGCGTTCCTGGTCGTCCATCTGCCGATCGTCATTCTCGCCGGCTCGGCAGGCATCTGGCTGTTCTACGTCCAGCACCAGTTCGAGGAGACGGAATGGGCAAAGGATGACGACTGGGAGTTCCAGCATGCCGCCTTGCATGGCTCGTCCTATTACGACCTGCCGCCGGTGCTGAACTGGTTCACCGGCAATATCGGCGTTCATCACGTCCACCACCTCTCCGCCAAGGTGCCTTGCTACCGGCTGCAGGAAGTGCTGCGCGACTATCCGGAACTGCGCGGCATCGGTCGCGTCACGCTGCTCGACAGCCTGCGCTGCGTCAAACTGGCATTGTGGGACGAGAATCGCCGGAAGCTGGTGTCGTTCCGCGAGGCACGGGCGACGATGTAGAACGACGACCGCCGCGCCGTGGCGCGGCGGCGGAAGCAAACCCCTGTTCAGGCGGCCTGGCGCTCTTCGCGCATCAGGATCTCGCCATGGCGGATTTCGGTGCCAAGCACCTTCAGGCACTCACGGATGAAGTTGGACAGGCCCGGCCAACCCTTGGCCGACACCAGATTGCCGTCGACATGGGCGCCGGTCGGCGCGACGTCGATGTAGATGCCGCCGGCGAGCGTCACTTCCGGCTCGCAATAGTGGAGCGCCGCCACTTCCCTGCCCCGCACCACACCGTCGACCGCAATCAGGATCTGCACGCCATGGCAGATGGTGAAGATCGGCTTGCCGGCCTCGTGGAAATGCCGCACCAGCGCCTGCACCCGCTTGTCGATGCGGATGTATTCGGGACCGCGCCCGCCCGCCGCGTAGACGGCGTCATACTTGGCCGGGTCCACCTCGGAGAACGTCTTGTTGAGGATGTAGTCGTGGCCGGGCTTTTCCGTGTAGGTCTGGTGGCCTTCAAAATCGTGCAGCGAAGTCTTGAGGATATCGCCGGCCTTCTTGTCCGGGCAGACGACATGCACGATGTGGCCGACGGCATGCATGGCCTGTTCAAAGACGAAAATCTCATACTCCTCGCTGAACTCGCCAACGAGCATCAATATTTTCTTGCCAGCCATTTCTGGTTCCTCCCTTGTGGCCAAATTTATTTCGGGTCTCGAAATAATGTTCCCTATCCTAAGGGCAGGAGGGTCGCAGGGAAAGCGCAAATTGCCAAATTGGTATGACCAGTTTTCCGCCTTCACGACCGAAGGCGCTTCTCGGCGGACGAAAATAGCTTCGCTGGTTCGACCAGAGCCGCGGTCAGGCGGCGGCCTTGATCATGTCCGCCGCCTTCTCGGCAATCATGATGGTCGGAGCGTTGGTGTTGCCGCCGATCAGCGTCGGCATCACCGAGGCGTCGACGACCCGCAAGGCTTCAAGCCCGTGGACCCGCAATTGCGGATCGACCACCGCCAGGTCGTCGACGCCCATCTTGCAGGTGCCGGCCGGGTGATAGATCGTGTCGGCGCGGGCACGGATGTGGGACATCAACTCCGCGTCGCTCGAAACACCGGCGGTGTAGATTTCCTTGTGGCGATATCTGGCCAGCGCCGGCGCCTCCAGGATACCGCGCATCATCCTGACACCCTTGAGCAAAAGCCCGGCGTCGCGTTCGTCCGAAAGAAAGCGCGGATCGATGCGCGGTGGTGCCATGGGATCATGAGTCGACAGCCCGACCTCGCCGCGCGAATGTGGCCGCAGCACGCAGACATGGCAAGAAAAGCCATATCCCATATGCAGCTTGCGGCCATGATCATCCACGATCGCGATGCAGAAATGCAGTTGCAGGTCGGGCCGTTCCATCGCCGGATCGGATTTGAGGAAGGCACCGCCTTCGGCATAGGGCGTGGCGATCATACCGCCGCCATCTTTCCGCCAGCGCAGCATGTGCCGCAGCAGGCCAGGTAGGCCGCGCAGACCGATGCCCATCATGTCGGCATCCCTTGACGTCCAGCCCATGATGAAATCGAGATGGTCTTGCAGGTTCTTGCCAACACCGGGCAGTTCATGAATGACCGGAATGCCATGCATGGCAAGCTCGGCGGCCGGACCAATGCCCGATAGCAACAGGAGCTGAGGCGAACCGAAGGCGCCACCACAGACGATCACTTCGCGCCTGGCTTTCGCGATGGCTTCGCCCTTCCCCGCGCGATACCGCACGCCGGTGGCGCGCTTGCCATCGAGGATGACCGCCGTGGCATGCGCACCAGTGATGACGGTAAGGTTCGACCTGTTCATGGCCGGTCGCAGATAGGCAGCGGCCGCCGAGCAGCGCTCGCCATTACGACGTTCGCCCCAGAATTGCGTCACTTGGTAAAGTCCGGCACCTTCCTGTTCGGCGCCGTTGAAATCATCGTTGCGCCGGATCTGGTTTTCGCCGCAGGCCTCGACAAAGGCCCGGGAGAGCGGACGTGGCTCTTGCTGCTCGGCAACCCGCAGCGGCCCGTCACCGCCATGCAGGGCATCAGCGCCGCGTTGATTGCCTTCCGCCCGCCGGAAATACGGCAGCACCTCGTCCCATGACCAGCCGTCGCAGCCGAGTTCGGCCCATTCGTCGTAATCGCCGCGGTGCCCGCGCGTATAGAGCATGGCATTGATGGCGCTGGATCCGCCCAGCGCCTTGCCGCGCGGCTGGTAACCCTTGCGGCCGCCAAGGCCCTGCTGCGGCACCGTCTCGAACGCCCAGTTGTCGATCTTTGGCCGGCCCGGCAACAATGCAATGATGCCTGCCGGCGCGCGGATAAGCAGGTTGCTGCCCGCGCCGCCGGCTTCGATCAGGCAGACCGTTTTCGATGGATCTTCGGACAGCCGCGCGGCAAGCGTGCACCCGGCGGACCCGCCGCCGGCGATGACATAGTCGAAATCCATGACTTCCTCCCTCGCACCCGGCGGATGTTTCCGTCCGGATGACCAAGAGAAGGCTCGATTACGGCCTATGTAAAGATGGGTGGAATTACCCCAACGTCAGCTGCGAACGCGCCGCCAGGAATATTTCGGGCCCTTGGGCTCCGGCACGGCGGCTGGCTGGTAGTAAAGCCCCAAGCCGCCGGTGCGTTCCTCTTGCAGGCGCTTCAGCAGCACCGGGTTGGAAATCTCGAACTCGTCGAAGCCGAGACGCAGCATATGCGGCAACGGATCGACCAGCACTTGGCCGGTGGCGCGAACGGCACCCTCGAAGTGGTAGCGGCCGCGCAGCAGTTCGGCCTTGGAGAAGGAGCGCCCATCGCTGAAGGCCGGGAAGACCAGCGCCACCAGCGACAGCTGGTCAAGCAGGTCGGCTATCTTCTCGAGCTGATCGCCCGGCTGCAGCACCACGCCGAGCCGCTCCTTGGCGGACCGGCGCACCTCGGGATCAAGGTTGAGGAACGCCTGCAGCGGCAGGATGAAGCGGCCATTGCCCGAAAGCGCGTCGGCACTTTCGGCATGGGCCCACTCGTCCTCGCGAAAACCCTGCGGGGTCCAGAGCCGGGTCTCCGGTGTCGTCGTTTCGGTCATCAAAATTCCTAAAGTCCCAAGATCCAGGTCCGCTGAGAGCCCCTCCCGCACAAAACCGGCGGCCTCCGGGGAGGTCGCCGTTCGCAGGCCGGCTGGATATCAGCATACCCTATAGTGATGCGTCGGTCAGCGACTTCTCCAGTCCCGACAGGTGAATGCCGCACTCGGTCTTGGCATGACCGGCCCAGCGGCCGCTGCGCGCATCCTCGCCCGGCTGCACCGGTTGCGTGCACGGAAAGCAGCCGATCGACAGATAGCCATAAGCGACCAGGGGATTCTCGCGCAGCGCATGCGCCCGCATGTAGTCGGCCTGGTCCGAGGTCGTCCAGTGCGCCAGCGGATTGATGCGGATGCGCGGGCCGACCGCCTCGAACACCGGCAGCGCTGCCCGCGTCGAGGCCTGAAAACGCTTGCGGCCGGTGAACCAGGCGCGGAAGGGTGCCACGCCACGCGCCAGCGGCTCGACCTTGCGCACGTCGCAGCAGGCATCGGTGTTGCTCTGGTGCAGATTGCCCGTCGGGTCGATCCGCGCGAGCGCCGCCTCCTCGGGCTTGATGACCTGGATGTTGGTCAGCCCGAAATCGGCGACGAGCGCGTCGCGGTAGCCGAGCGTCTCTTCGAAATGCTTGCCGGTGTCGAGGAAGATGACCGGCAGCGTGCGGTCGATCTCGGCGATCATGTGCAGCAGCACGGCCGAATCCGCCCCGAAGGACGACACGGCTGATATCTCGTCGTGAAACAGTTCGCGGGCCGAGCGCTCGATGATCTCGAGCGGCTTCAGATGGCCGTAGAGCGCGTCAAGTCCCGCCGCCTTGGCGGCGACGCCGTCATCAGCGTCGGCTATATGGTCAAGCGGCCTTGGTTTCGCCAGCATAGAGCGCCTCCTTGAACGGCGCGGGACCGACACGGCGGTAGGCGTCGATGAATTTTTCCTGAGGGTTGAGCCGAAGGCCGAGATAGGTCTCGACGATCTGCTCGATGGCGTCGGTGATCTCTTCCGACGAGAAGCCGCGGCCGATGATCTCGCCGACCGACGTGTTCTCGTCGGCCGACCCGCCCAGCGTCACCTGATAGAGCTCGGAGCCCTTCTTCTCGACGCCGAGGATGCCAATATGGCCGACATGGTGATGGCCGCAGGCATTGATGCAGCCGGAGATCTTCAGCTTCAGTTCGCCGATCTCGCGCTGCCGCTCCAGCGAGGCGAAGCGTTGCGAGATTTCCTGCGCGATCGGGATCGAGCGTGCGGTGGCCAGCGCGCAGTAGTCGAGGCCCGGGCACGAGATGATGTCCGATATCAGATTGGAATTGGCCGTCGCCAGCCCGATATCGACCAGCGCGTCATAGACCGCCTTGAGGTCGGCGCGCGCCACATGCGGCAGGATCAGGTTCTGCTCATGGCTTACGCGCAGCTCGTCGAAGGCGTATTTTTCCGCGATGTCGGCGACCGCCTCCATCTGGCTGTCCGAAGCATCACCCGGCACCTCGCCGATGCCCTTGAGCGAGATCGTCACCGCCGCGTAGTCGGGATGACGATGCGTCACCACATTCTGGTCGAGCCACTCCGAAAAGCCCCTGGAATCGAGGCGCGCCAGCTTGACCGCCTGGTCGCCTTCCGGCCGATCGGTGAGCGCCGGCGGCGCGAAATAGGCTTGGATGGCGCGGATATCGGCATCCGGCAGCTTCAGCTCGGCGTCCTTCAACTCCTGCCACTCGGCCTCGACCTGGCGGGTGATTTCCTCGACGCCGGTCTCGTGCACCAGGATCTTGATGCGTGCCTTGTACTTGTTGTCGCGGCGGCCATAGAGGTTGTAAACGCGCAGGATCGCCGTGCAGTAGGACAGAAGATCGGCTTCCGGCAGGAAGTCGCGAATTTTCCTTGCCACCATCGGCGTGCGGCCCTGGCCGCCACCGACATAGACGGCGAAGCCAAGCTCGCCGGCGGCGTTCTTCTTCAGGTGCAGGCCGATATCATGCGTCTGGATGGCGGCTCGGTCGCGCTCTGCCCCGGTCACCGCGATCTTGAATTTCCTGGGCAGGAACGAGAATTCCGGATGCACCGAGGACCATTGCCGCAGGATCTCCGCATAGGGACGCGGATCGGCGACCTCGTCGGCGGCGGCGCCGGCGAAGTGGTCGGCGGTAACGTTGCGGATGCAGTTGCCGCTGGTCTGGATGGCGTGCATCTCGACGCTCGCCAGATCGGCCAGGATCGCCGGAATGTCCGACAGCGCCGGCCAGTTGAACTGGATGTTCTGGCGCGTGGTGAAATGGCCGTAGCCCTTGTCGTATTTGCGGGCGATGTGACCGAGCATGCGCAGCTGCTTGCCGTTCAGCGTGCCATAGGGCACCGCGATACGCAGCATATAGGCGTGCAGCTGCAGGTAGACGCCGTTCATCAGCCTTAGCGGCCGGAACTGGTCCTCTGATATCTCGCCGGACAGCCGGCGCTGGACCTGGTCGCTGAACTCGGCGACGCGGGCCTGGACAAAATCGTGGTCGAACTCATCGTAACGGTACATGCTTCGTCTTTCAGGGCGCGTCCGCCCGTTTCACTCAAACCTGGCTATGCCGCACGCTCGGCCTGCTTGCCGAGATCGCCGCGGATGGTCGGGCCGGCGGCGCGGATCTTTTCACGCAGCCGCACCGGCTCGACGACACCGTCGACGACTTCCGCGTCGATCAGATTGACGTCGACCACTTCATTGTCGGCATGAGCCTTGGCGCCGATCGCCTCGAGGCGATCCTCGGCCGCCTTGTCATGCGCAAGATCGGCCTGGCCCACCGTCTCGGCCCAGCCGCCATCGGCGTACCAGACGGCGATGCCATCCGTCAGGCGGTTGGCGGTCAGTATCTTCATGGCTGAACTCTCTCGCTGGTGGCTTTGGCCGCGCCTTCATTCCTGTGTGCTGCCGCAAGCGGTTCGGACCGTTCGAAGTTGGCGCCGGCGACCGCATCGCCAATGATGGTCATTACCGGCCCGGAAAGATCGCCACGCGCTTCCAGCGATGGCAGGTCGGCCAACGTGCCGTGGAAACGGCGCCGGTTGGCAAGGCTGGCATTCTCGACCACGGCCACCGCCGTGTCCGACGACAGGCCGGCTTCGATAAGCCGGCCGGCAACCTCGGCAGCGACGGAGCGGCCCATATAGACGGCGACGGTGGCGCCGGAAATCGCGAGCTTGGCCCAGTCGGGCAACGAATTGCCCTTGAGGTCGTGGCCGGTGGTGAAGACCATGGACGAGGAGACGCCGCGCAAGGTCAGCGGCAGTTCGAAATCGGCGGCGGCGGCAAAGGCAGCGGTGACGCCTGGAACCACCTCATAGGCGATACCGGCATCGCGCAGTGCCGCCATTTCCTCGCCGGCGCGGCCGAACACCAGCGGATCGCCCGACTTCAGCCGCACCACGCGCTTGCCCTGCCGGCCAAGCTCCACCAGCAGCGCGTTGATTTCGGCCTGGCTCTTGCTGTGGCAACCCTTGCGCTTGCCGACCGGCAGGCGCTCGGCATCGCGGCGGCCCATGGCGACGACCGCCTCCGGCACAAGCGCGTCATGGACGATGACATCGGCTTCCATCAGCAGACGATGGGCACGCAACGTCAGCAGATCCTCGGCGCCCGGACCAGCGCCAACCAGCGCGATGTGGCCCGAAGCGGGTGCGTTCGATAGCAGAAGATCCACCGCCGCGTCATGCGCCTGCGACAGCTGGCCGGCTTCCATGGCATGGGCAGGCGCACCCTGGAAAAAGCTGTTCCAGAAGCGCCGGCGGGCATTGCCTTTCGGCAGGAATTTCTCGGCTGCCCCACGCAGGGAGGCGGCGAGCGTCGCCAGCGAACCGAGCGATGGCGACAGCATCTGATCGATGCGGCTGCGCAGCATCTGGGCCAGCACCGGGCCGGCGCCTTCCGTTCCGATGGCGATGGCGACCGGCGCACGGTTGACCAGCGCCGGAGTGAAGAAGTCGCAGAGTTCCGGCCGGTCGACGGCATTGACCGGAATGCCCAGTTCGCGCGCATCGGCTGCGACACGGCGGTCGAGCGCCTCGTCGCCGCTGGCGGCAAACACCATGACCGCGCCTTCCAGCTGCGAAGCGTCATAAGCTGCCGCGACATGGTGGGCGCCGGACTGGGCGATAAAGGCAAGCAGCTCCGGCTCGGCATTTTCGGCGATGATGCGTAACACCGCGCTCGACTGTCCGATCAGCCGCGCTTTGGCCAAGGCTTCCTCGCCGGCGCCGACGATGGCCACGGCTTCGCCCTCGACCCGCACGAAGACGGGGAAGGCATTGAGCTTGGCATTGGCCTGCGGCATGGGAAAAGCAATCCAGGAACAGTGTCGCAGTTTTACGCCCCGGCGCGAAAAACCAGAAGCAAAGCACTCGCGCATCCTGCGATGGCAGGCAATCGCTTTTTCGCAACTGCGAAAGGCAGGAGAAAAATATTCCACATCCTCGGTGCGGGCGGATTCAAGCCGCTGAAACGAGCCTTGATTTCAGGTCTTTTTAGCCACTTGCCCTCTATCTGGCAAAACAGTTTTTTCTAATTTCTACCAATTCAGTAGATTAAAGTCGCCCACTGATGGATCGCCTGTTCAACCGTTGGCGGCACCGCCGTCGCTTCGCCGTAGGGGGGTGGAACGTTGCCGGGTTGATACGCGTTCCGAAGCGTAGCCATTCATCAAAAGGAGCGCTTTCATGGACACGATCAAACTGAGGCACGGCATCTGGGTCCTGGTGGCCGACGGTGAAAAAGCGCTCCTGCTCAAGAATGCCGGCGACAACAAGTTTCCAAATCTCGAAGTCGTGCAGGTGATGGAACAGGACAACCCGCCCACCCGCGAACAGGGAAGCGACAGCCCCGGCCGGTACAATGACGGCCCGTCCGTACACCGCAGCGCCGTCGAGGATACCGACTGGCACCGTATCGGCAAGGAACGCTTCGCGGAAGAGATCGCGGCCCGGCTCTACAAGCTCGCCCATGGTGGTGAGTTCGACAGCATCGTGCTTGTCGCCCCGCCGGTGATGCTCGGCGCCATGCGCAAGAAGCTGCACAAAGCGGTCGGTGACAAGGTGTCGGCTGAAATTCCAAAAACCATGACCAACCACGCCATCTCCGAGATCGAGGCCATGCTGCAAGCAGCCTGACCGCAGGCGATGGATCCCAAAGCCAACGCAACAGTGAGTGCAAAACGGACCGGCGGCCTCTCGGCCGCCGGTCGAGCATTTTGCCGCCGCACCGTCGATTTTCGCACCTGCGGGTTGCATCACCGTCACCCCTTCCACCATATTGCAAAACAGGCGGCGGCTTAGGGCGGCGCACATCCGACATCGCAAACTTGAAAGGCGCTCCATAGACAATGCCGCATGACACGCCCCTTATCGCCACCATCGTCGCCGGTCTGGGGCTGGCTTTCGTCTTCGGGGCTCTGGCCAACCGTTTCCGCATTCCGCCGCTGGTCGGCTATCTCGTAGCCGGCGTCCTGGTCGGGCCGAATACGCCTGGTTTCGTCGCCGATGCCGGCCTTGCCAACGAACTGGCCGAGATCGGCGTCATCCTCTTGATGTTCGGCGTCGGCCTGCATTTCTCGCTGAAGGACCTGTTGTCGGTCCGCGCCATCGCCGTGCCTGGCGCCATCGTCCAGATCGGCTTTGCCACGGCACTCGGCGCCGGACTGTCCTGGATGCTCGGCTGGTCGATGGGCGCGGGGCTGGTGTTCGGCCTGGCACTGTCGGTCGCCTCGACCGTGGTGCTGCTGCGCGCGCTTCAGGAACGCCGGCTGATCGAGACCGAACGCGGCCGCATCGCCGTCGGCTGGCTGATCGTCGAGGATCTGGCCATGGTGCTGGCCCTGGTGCTGCTGCCGGCCCTTGCCGGCGTGCTCGGTGGCCAGGAACAGGCCGATGTCCACTCGAGCGGCATGCTGTCGCTGCCGGCCGGCTACGGCATCTGGGGCGTCGTCGGCATCACGCTCGCCAAGGTCGCCGCCTTCGTCGTCGTCATGCTGGTGGTCGGCCGCCGGGTGATCCCCTGGATTCTGCACTACGTCGCCCATACCGGGTCACGCGAATTGTTTCGTCTCTCGGTGCTCGCCATTGCGCTCGGCGTCGCCTTCGGCGCGGCGAAACTGTTCGGCGTCTCGCTGGCGCTCGGCGCCTTCTTCGCCGGCATGATCATGAGCGAATCCGAGCTTAGCCACCGCGCGGCCGAAGAATCGCTGCCGCTGCGCGACGCCTTCTCGGTGCTGTTCTTCGTCTCGGTCGGCATGCTGTTCGACCCGTTCAGCCTGCTCAGCAACGGCCTGCCGATCCTGGCGACACTGGCCATTATCGTCATCGGCAAGTCGCTGGCGGCGTTCGCCATCGTCGTCGTCTTCGGCTATCCCCTGGCGACAGCCCTCATGATTTCGGCCAGCCTTGCCCAGATCGGCGAATTCTCCTTCATCCTGGCCGAACTCGGCGTCGGGCTGAAACTCTTGCCCGAACAGGGCCGCGACCTGATCCTGGCCGGCGCCATCCTGTCGATCGTGCTCAACCCGCTGATGTTCCTGGTCATCGACTGGATGAAGCCGTGGCTGGAGGCCCGCGCCGCCAGGACGGCGCCGCCGGCGGACGCCAAGCCGGTCGGTCCGGCGACCGAACCGGGCCAGGTCGCCTCGGTCGTCGCAACAGCCCAACAGGAAGACGGCCCTCCGCCGAAGACGGCGCTTACCGGCCATGCCATCCTGATCGGTTATGGCCGTGTCGGCGGCCTTGTCGGCGCGGCGCTGAAAGAAGCAGAGCTGCCCTTCCTCGTCATCGAGGACGCCGACAAGACACTGGCCAAGCTGAAGGCCGATGGCGTCGAGAGCGTCGCCGGCAATGCCGCCAACGCCGAAGTGTTCGCCGCCGCCAATCCCGAAGGCGCCAGCCGGCTGATCCTCGCCATCCCCAATGCGTTCGAAGCCGGCCAGATCGTGCTCAGGGCGCGCGCCGCCAACCCCGGCGTCAACGTCGTCGCCCGGGCCCATTCCGATGCCGAGGTCGAGCATCTCAAGGGGCTCGGCGCCGACACGGTGATCATGGGCGAGCGCGAAATCGCGCGCGGCATCGTCGAGGAGGTACTCGGTCACAAGCCATCTGCGACCGAACCGTCCGCCGCCTGATCACGGCACGAATGCTGACCCGCCATTGCGTGCGATGCTGCTGAGATACTGTGCGGGAGGCTTGCCGAGCGCCTTCCTGAACATGGTGATGAAGGCTGTGACGGACTCATAGCCGAGATCGCCCGAAACCCGCTGAACGCTGGCGCCCGAAGCCAGTTCCCTGATCGCAACGATCAGGTGCAATTGCTGGCGCCAGCGGCCAAAGCTCAAGCCTGTCTCCTTGACGACAAGACGAGCAAGACTGCTCTCGCTGAGCGCGACACGCTTGGCCCATTCGGCCAGCGTGCTGCGATCGGCAGGATCGTTCGCCAGTGCTTCCGCGATCCGCTTCAGGCGCGGTTCGGAGGATATCGGCAGATGCAGTTGCTGGACAGGCATATCGGGCAATTCGGCCAGCAGGACGCTTCCCAGGAAAGCACAGCGCGCGTCATCAGGCGCGCAGTCCGACAGTTCGATGATCAGTTCGCGCAGCAGCGGCGAGATCGAAAGTGTGCAGCACCGATCCGGCAGCACAGCCGCGCCCGGCTCGATATAGACGAAGAAAATCCGCGCATTGGCCGTCGCGATGTTGCTGTGCTGCATGCGGCTTGGCACCCACACGCCGCAATGGGGCGGCACCATCCAGAGGCCACTGGGCACGCGGCAGGTGACGCCGCCGCCAAGCGCGAAGACGAGTTGCCCTTTGCGATGCCAATGATCCGACACCTCGGCCTTGTTCTCGGTGACGTCGACGCGCACGGCGATCGCCGGAGCAAGGACGTCATCGACGTCGAAATCGAGCCATGGGTAGCGAAGCGGCTGTCTCATCATTGACGGTTTTTAGCGATGAATTGCCCTTATATCCAGATTGTTCGTCAGCACAAATCGATAGGCTTGGTCGTTCTCGCCAATCGGCAAAGGTGTACCCCATGCTCGCCCTCACCATCTCTTCCGACAATGCCGTCAGACTGAAACTCGCCGAGGTGGACGAGCCACAGCCTTGCGCGAACGAGGCTCTGGTCGCCGTCGGCGCAACCTCGTTGAACCGCGGCGAACTGCGCCTGCTCACCATACGCCCGGACGGCTGGATACCCGGCCAGGACATCGTCGGGGTCGTGGAGCGAGCGGCAGCCGATGGTTCCGGGCCGGCCGTGGGCACCCGCGTCGTGGCTTTGGTCGACGAGGCCGGCTGGGCCGAACGCGTCGCCGTTCCGACTGAACGTCTCGCCGTCCTGCCGGATGAGGTCAGCTACGTTTCCGCGGCCACGCTCCCCGTGGCGGGCACGACAGCGCTGAGGACCTTGCGCCATGGCGGTGATCTGGCCGGCCAACGGGTGCTGATCACCGGCGCGAGCGGTGCGGTCGGCCGTTTCCAGATCCAGATCGCCCGTGCGCAAGGCGCTTCCGTGACTGCCATCGCCGCCGTCCGGCATGCCGGCGATCTCCGCGATCTCGGCGCCGAGCAGGTGGTCGAGGCGATCGAGCAGGCCGAGGGACCATTTTCGCTGATCACCGAGTCGGTCGGCGGCGAAAGCCTCGCCCGCGCGATCGAACGCGTCGCGCCCGGCGGGACCATCGTCATGCTCGGTTCAAGCAGTGGCGAGCTCACGCCCATCGGCTTCCGCCAGTTCGTTCCGGGCCATGAGGGGGCGCGGCTTCAGACCTTCGCCTACTACACGTCCGGCTCAGGCATTGGCGCCGATATCGCCGCGCTGCTCGCCCTGGCCGCGGCCGGCCGGCTGGAGACCCGCATCGCCTTGACCGTGCCGTGGACCGATATTGCCCAGGCCCTTGAAGCCCTGCGGCAGCGCAGCTTCAGCGGCAAAGCTGTTCTCACCATGGCCGGATGAGCAACCCCAGCCGAAGTCGGCTTGCTCACACGTGCTGGCCGCCATTGATGTGGATTTCCGAGCCCGTCACATAGGACGCCTGCTGCGAGCATAGGAAGAAGATGATGTCGGCGACCTCGGCCGTGGTGCCCAGCCTTCTCAGCGGGATCGTCTCGACGATCTTTTCCGTGCCTGGCGACAGGATCGCCGTGTCGATCTCGCCGGGTGCAATGGCGTTCACGCGGATGCCGTGCGGGCCAAAGTCATGCGCCATCTCGCGCGTCAGCGAGCCGAGAGCCGCCTTCGATGTCGCATAGGCGGTGCCGGCGAAGGGATGCACGCGGGTGCCGGCGATCGAGGTGACATTGACGATCGAGCCCTTGGCCGTCGCCAGCTCCTTGAACAGGCCGCGCGCCAGCATGATCGGCGCGAAGAAATTGACCTGGAACACGTCGCGCCAGACATGCATCGGCGTGTCGATCGAGTTCATGCGGCTGTTGCCGTCCTTCAGCTTGGGCGAAATGCCGGCATTGTTGACCAGAGCATTGAGCTGGCCGCCATGTGCTTCCAGCCGATGGCGGATTTCCGAGACGGCGATGCCGACATCTTCCTGATCGGCAAGGTCGACCTTGATGTGGTCCTCGGGACCTGCCGGCCACGGGCAATCCTCGGCGAAAGCCTGACGCGAACAGGTGATGACGCGCCAGCCCTCGCGCGAAAAGCGCTTGACCGTGGCATGGCCGATGCCACGGCTGGCGCCGGTCAGCACGATGGTTTTTCTGGTGTCGAGTTCGGCCATGTCACGGTCTCCGGCCGGAGGTGTAGCCGAACACCGTGGCGCTGGCGAGAGGCGGATTGACGCCGCTGCGAACCGCCGGGGCGATCGCCGTCAGCCGCCGCCCAGAATATCCAGGATCGAGGTCTGCTTCCTCTTCTTCAACGGACCGCCAACATTGCCCGGCGGCACCGGATGGCCGACCGAAGCAGTGGTGCCATCATCCGCTGGCATGTTGAAGCCATCCGCGTCGACGGTCTGGGCAGGCCGCGCCACCCGGGCCGGCGCCGGCGCCTGGGTTGCCTGTGCGGCTGGCGCCTGCTGGCCAACCGAGGCTGACGGAACCGGCGCTGGCTGGTTGTTGTCGGCCGACGGTATGTCGTCGGGCACTATCGTATCGGCCGGCGTCGACTTCCAGGTGCCGGGCAGCGGCCGCACCGGTACGCCTTCATGTGCGGCAACCATGAATTCGTGCCAGGCCTGCGCCGGCAGCGCGCCGCCGGTGACCTTCTTCATCGCCGTGCCATCATCATTGCCGAACCACACACCGGTGGTGAGATTGGCGGTATAGCCGACGAACCAGGCATCGCGCGAATTCTGGCTGGTGCCCGTCTTGCCGGCCGACGGCCAGGCGAAGGCCGCCTTCTTGGCCGTGCCGACCTCGACGGTGCCGGTCATCATCGAATTCATCATGCCGACGATCTCGGGTTTCACCACACGCGGTGCGCTGCCGCCGGCGCTGTCGTAGAGCACCTTGCCCTCGGCGGTCGTGATGCGGCGGATGAAGTGGATGTCGGGCTTGTAGCCGCCATTGGCGAACGGCACATAGGCCGACGTCAGCTCCAGCGGCGTCACTTCCGAGGTGCCGAGCGCGATCGAGGTGTTGGCCTGCAGTTCGGACTGGATGCCCATGCGGTGCGCCGCTTCCAGCACCGCGTTTGGCCCGACCTCCATGGTCAGCTGCGCGGCGACCGAGTTCAGCGACTTGGCCAGTGCCGTCGCCAGCGTGACCTTGCCAAAATACTTGCCGCCGTAATTGTCCGGCGTCCAGTTGCCGATCTTGATCGGCGCGTCGTTGCGGATGCTGTCAGGCGTGCGGCCGGCTTCCAGTGCCGCCATGTAGACGAACGGCTTGAACGCCGAGCCGGGCTGCCGCCGCGCCTCGGAGGCACGGTCGAACTGGCTGGTCGAATAGTCGTAGCCGCCGACCATGGCGCGCACCGCGCCGGAATCGTCGATCGACACCAGCGCGCCCTGGGTGACGTTGAGCTTCTTGCCGCTTTCGTCGATCAGCCGGCGGATCGACTGCTCGGCGAGTTTCTGCAGGTTCAGGTCGACGGTGGAGTCGATGACGATGTCGCCGCGCACGTCGCCGATCAGGTCGGGCAGTTCTTCCATGATGGTGTCGGCGACATAGTTTTCCGAGCCGGTCCAATAGGACGGCGCGCGCGTCGCCGGCGCGCTGAGCGCCGTCTTCAGCTCCTTGTCGCTGATCTTGCCCTCTTCACGCATGGCCGCGAGCACGAGCTGCGAACGCTCCTCCGCGGCCTTCGGATCGCGCGCCGGCGACAGCCGCGACGGCGCTTTCAGCAAGCCCGCGAGCAGCGCCGCTTCCGAGAGCGTGACGTCACGCGCGCTCTTGCCGAAATAACGCCGCGAAGCCGCCTCGACACCAAAGGCGCCGGAGCCGAAATAGACCCGATTGAGGTACATTTCGAGGATCTGGTCCTTGGTGTGCTTGTGCTCCAGCCACAGCGCCAGCAGCACCTCCTGCACCTTGCGCTCCAGCGTGCGGTCGGGCTTCAGGAACAGATTCTTGGCCAATTGCTGCGTCAGCGTCGAACCGCCCTGCGAGAAATGCCCGCCCATGAGGTTGGTCACCATGGCGCGCGACAGGCCGATCGGATCGACGCCGAAATGCGAATAGAACCGGCGGTCCTCGATGGCGATGACGGCTTCGGGAATGTAAGGCGACATTTCGTGCAGGCCGACGGCTTCGCCGCCGCTCATGCCCCTGTTGGCGAGCAACTGGCCATCGGCCGAGACGATCTTGATGTTGGGGGCACGGTCGGGGATCGACCAGGTGGTGGCCGCCGGCATCTTGGCGCCGTAATAGACGACGACGCCCGCCACCGCGATGCCGCCCCAGATGGCAAGCACGAAGCACCAGTAGAACAGACGGCCGAGCACGCCGAAAAGGCCGCGCCGGCTCCTGCCGCGCCCACCGCGCGACGATTTCGCCTTCGACGATTTGCGTTTTGCGGAGGCTTTGCGGTTGCTCGGCACGACGCGGTCCTCCTCGCTCACCGAAAGACCCGGCTGGGATCGCGCCTGCGGCGGTCCCTCGAAACTGGGCTCGATGCGGCTGTCTCTGCGGTTCGCCATGCGCTGCGCTTGCTGTCCCCGGTGCCAATGGCGCTCCGGTTGCAGAGTAGATGCGGCGATTTAAGGGCGGGTTAAGTCGGAAAAATTCGAGGCGATTGATAATCAAATGCCTTGGGCCTGCGGTCATCGCGTTGTTCGAGCCCCTGATTTTGGTGCTGGCAAACGATCGCGCCCGCCGCGATGGAACAATCCTCGCCGTGGCATTTTGTCCGGGCGCCAAGGCCCGAACCATTCTCAGCCGTGACCCAGGCGGTCGCGGACATGTTCCATGTTGGGGCGCGATCGCAAATGGTCGCGGCTACGCGTTCGACCGCACCCCAAATCACCCGTCACCAGGCAATCACCTGGTGGACATCAGCCGATCGCCGCACGAACCGAGAGCGCTGCCCTCGACGATTGCATAACCTCGCCGACATGGCAGTAGCAGACGATCTCGTGCAGTTGGTGGTCGGTCAGCTCGAAGAAGCGCTTGGCTTCGCCATAACTGTCGTCTTTCAGACCCTCGTCGTGCAATATGGGGTCAGTGAAGGCAACCGCTATCGGCGAGCTATCGGCTCGCATGACATCGCGTTCCGCCGGCGCGCGGTATTCGGTCCCGGCAAGCGCCATCAGGAGCCGGCTGGGCTCACGTTCAAGAAGCTCGGCCCAACGTATGAGACGTTGGGTTCGGCTCATTACCAGCTGTGTGTTGACCTCGGCCACTGCATGCAGTTGGTCTAGTGTTTGGTGTTTCATGGCAACCTCCTAGCAATAGGTTGGTTGATCCCAAACGCCCTGTATCCGCATTATAGCGCCAGAGCGCCGATCCGTCATTCTAATTCCATGCCGGGATAATGGCGCTTCCGGCACTACGCCGATGCTATGGCCCCGTCTTGCCGGCAGTTTTCAACTCCTCCGCGTATCGACCACAGCGCGAAAAGGGCCAGCGTCTGCTCCTCGCAGGTCATCGCCACGACGCTGTTCGACCGGTCGATATCAAGGCCTTTCGGGCCGCCTTCCTCGGGGCTGGCCCTGCCGCGCAGGAAGGCGTCCTCGTCGAGCATGCTCACCTAGCGCGCCGGCGTGCGATGCCCGCTCCAGTCACCGTCGCCGTCATAGACATCCACCATCCGGCTGCCGGCGACGGCGATGTGCCGATCATGGCCTGTAAAGCGCACGCCATGCGGATAGCCGGCGTGCTGCAGGACGCCGGCGCGCCCGGTGTCGGGCCTGACGCCGCGCCCCGTCGACGGGAACTCAGTTCTGCTGGATCGAAATGCCCTTGTCGTCGATCTTGAGTTCGACGCCCTTCGGCTTGGTCTGCTCGCGGTAGACATAGACGCCGAGCGCGATGACCACGACGACGAGCGCGCCAATGATGAGATAGAGCGTATTCTGCTTCATGGCGCGCCCTTTGTCGTTTCGAGCCTCAGGCTCGTTTCAGGACCTTGACCAGCACCAGAAGGATAATGGCGCCGATCGTGGCGTGGATGATGGAAGCGATGATGCCGCCGCCGATGGAGAAGCCGATCCGCGGTAACAGCCAGCCGGCGATGAACGCGCCGACGATGCCGACGATGATGTTGCCAATGAGGCCGAAGCCGAAACCGGAAACGATGAGACCGGCAAGCCAGCCGGCGATGGCACCGATGATGATGAAGACGAGAAGGCTTTCTACGCCCATGGCGATTTCCTCCGAGCAAGGGGGCGAGCGCGGAGCGAAAGGCTCCGAATCGGCCCCGATATCAACGGCTTCAGGCTATTCGAAAGCAGCTGGCCCCGCCAGCGGCGCTCGCTGGAGCAATTCCAGGAAAAGGGTAAAGCGGTTTTTCCCGGGAAAAGCGCGCAGCGCTTTCCCTCGGGGATTGTGTCAAAGCTAATCGTCGTCGCTGGAAGCGGGCCGCCAGCTGGTCGGCTCGACCTTCTTTTGCGTGTGGCTGTCGGTGTAGACCCACCAGCCATCATCGCGATATTGCCCGATGGATTCGTTGATGACGCCGTCGCCGTCCTTCCAGGTGACTGTGACCTTGGAGCCATCGGTCGGCGCGGTTGCAATCGGCTTTCTGTCGGCCATGTCATCCCCTTTTCCAGCCCACAGAAACGCGACGGCTGGCATCTGGTTCCCAACCGGCCGTCGGGCGCGGATGTCGCGAAGGCGGTCAGCTGTGCGCGAAGATATCCTCTTCGCCCCAACCCATCAGGTCAAGCTTGGCCCGCGTCGGCAGGAAGCGGAAGCAGGCATCGGCCTCCTTTGTCCGCCCCTCGCGCGCCAGCCGCCCGGCCAGCACATCCCGCAGCCGGTGCAGATAGAGCACGTCGGAGGCGGCATATTCGAGCTGCTCGGGCGACAGCGTTTCGGCCGCCCAGTCCGAAGATTGCTGCGCCTTGGACAGGCCGACGCCGAGAAGCTCGAAGCAGATGTCCTTCAGCCCGTGCCGGTCGGTATAGGTGCGGGTCAGCCGCGAGGCGATCTTGGTGCAGAACACCGGTTCGGGCATCACCCCGAAGGCATTGTAGAGCACGGCAAGATCGAAGCGTCCAAAATGGAACAGCTTCGTCACGCCGCGGTTCTTCAGCAGGCTGACGAGGTTCGGCGCCTTCTTCTGGCCGGGTGCGATCTGGATGACGTCGGCGCTGCCGTCGCCAGGCGATATCTGCACCACGCACAACCGGTCGCGATGCGGGTTCAGACCCAGCGTCTCGGTGTCGATGGCCACCGCCCCGACATTGTAATGCGAAAGGTCGGGCAAATCATGCTTGTGGAAACGGATGTCGGCCATGGTCTTCTCCGGTCGCGGCGTTCCCCGTCCTCGCCGCGATCAGGTGAAAAATCAACAGGAAAACGTCTTTTCCGCCACTCAACGCGTCAGAGCATCGAGAATACGGGCCCAGGAGCGCTGGCCCTTGTGGAAGGATGAGAGCTCATATTTCTCGTTGGGCGAGTGGATGCGGTCATCGTCGAGGCCGAAGCCGACCAGCAACGATTCCATGCCGAGATAGGTCTGGAAGTCGCCCACCACGGGGATCGAGCCACCGCTGCCGGTCGTCACCGCGGGCTTGGGCCATTCGTCGGACAGCGCGGTCTTGGCCTTGGCCAGGAATGGCGAGTCGTAGGAAAGCTGGATCGCCGGCGAGCCGCCATGCGGATGGAATTCGACCGAGCAGTCGGCCGGAATGCGCTCCTTGACGAATTTCTGGAAGGCGGCGCGGATCTTGGCTGGATCCTGCTTGTGAACGAGGCGGAACGACACTTTTGCCGAAGCTTCCGCCGCGATCACCGTCTTGAAGCCCTTGCCGGTATAGCCGCCGATGATGCCGTTGAACTCGGCGGTCGGCCGCGCCCATGTCAATTCCAGCACCGAGCGGCCTTTTTCGCCCGACGGGATGGACAGGCCGACAGGCCCGAGGAAGGTCTCGGCCGTTTCGCCGAGCGTCTCCCAGGATTTCAGCACCTGCGTCGGCGTTTCCTCGACGCCGTCATAGAAGCCCGGAACGGTAATGTGGCCATCCTTGTCGTGGATGTCGGCCAGCACCCTGGCCAGGATGCGGATCGGGTTGGCGGCGGCCCCACCATAGAGGCCCGAATGCAGGTCGCGGTCGGCGGCCTTAACCGTGATCTCCTCGCCGACCAGCCCGCGCAATGCCACGCAGATCGACGGGGTTTCACGGTCCCACATGCCGGTATCGCAGACCAGCGCGAAATCGGCCTTGAGCTCCTCGGCATTGGCCTCGAGGAACGGTTTCAGCGACGGCGAGCCGGATTCCTCCTCGCCCTCGAACAGGATGGTGACGCGGCACGGAAGATTGCCATGCACCTGCTTCCAGGCGCGGCAAGCCTCGACGAAGGTCATCAGCTGGCCCTTGTCGTCGGCCGCGCCGCGCCCGGTGATCACCTTGTGGTCGGGTCCGATCTGCTTAATGGCAGGCGCGAACGGATCGCTTTCCCACAATTCGATCGGATCGACCGGCTGCACGTCGTAATGGCCATAGAACAGCACATGCGGCGAACCGGCCGGCCCCTCGTGATGCGCAACCACCATCGGGTGTCCCGGTGTGTCGCGAACGCTGGCGTCGAAGCCGACCAGCTTGAGCTCCGCCACCAGCCATTCCGCCGCCTTGCGGCAGTCGGCGGCATAGGCCGGATCGGTGGAGATCGACTTGATCCTGAGCAGGCCGAAAAGGCGTTCCAGGCTCTGGTCGAGATTCTGGTCGAGACGGTCGAGGACGGGGGAAACTGCGGACATGTGTGAAGCCTTTCGATTCAGTGCCGGAACCGTAAAGGCAGAGTGGGGAAACGAAAAGCCCGGGACGATTGGACCACGGCGCGAGTCGGTTGCTGCAGGCCAAAAAAGACCGCCGTGGTGGAGGGGGAACCACGGCGGCCTCATACTCGAAACGATGCGGCAGCCCGGAGAGGGGGGATAGGCTGCCGCAGTTGTCCGGGATAGGCGGGGGACGGGCCTTGCTCCGGACTTCGGCGAAAACTGCCGATGAGGTCTATTTGGGTCTCTGAACGTGGCGATTCAAGGGCACCAACGTTACACTTTTGTAACGTGCCCGTGATCGGGCCTGCATCCCCCGGTCTGTCAGGGTGTTGACGGAACCGATACCTGGCAATGTGTTTGGCATGGACCAAGCCACCGCGCCGCGCTATCCCTGCCGGCATGAAAAAAGGCGATCATCTCTTCCTTATCGACGGCTCCGGCTACATCTTCCGGGCCTACCACGCACTGCCGCCGCTGACCCGCAAGTCTGACGGCCTGCCGGTCGGAGCCGTTTCCGGTTTCTGCAACATGCTGTGGAAGCTGATGCAGGATGCCCGCAACACCGATGTAGGCATCGTGCCGACGCATTTCGCGGTCATCTTCGACTATTCCTCGAAAACCTTCCGCAACGATCTCTATCCCGAATACAAGGCCAACCGTTCGGCGCCGCCTGAAGACCTGATCCCGCAATTCGGCCTGATCCGCCAGGCGACCAAGGCGTTCAACCTGCCTTGCATCGAGATGGAAGGCTTCGAGGCCGACGATCTCATCGCCACCTATTGCCGGCTGGCCTGCGAGGCCGGCGGCGACACCACCATCATCTCCTCCGACAAGGACCTGATGCAGCTGGTCGGCGATACGGTCGGCATGTACGACCCGATGAAGGACCGCCAGATCGGCATCCCTGAGGTCATCGAGAAGTGGGGCGTGCCGCCGGAGAAGATGGTCGATCTGCAGGCGCTGACCGGCGATTCCGTCGACAATGTGCCCGGCGTGCCCGGCATCGGCCCGAAAACCGCGGCGCAGCTGCTTGAGCAGTTCGGCGACCTCGACGCACTGCTCGCCCGCGCCGGCGAGATCAAGCAGGATAAGAGGCGCGAATCGATCATTGCCAACACCGAAAAGGCGCTGATCTCGCGCCAGCTGGTAACGCTGAAGAACGACGTGCCGGTGGCCGAGGGGTTGGACGACTTCATCCTGCACGCGCCGGATGGGCCAAAGCTGATCGGCTTCCTCAAGACCATGGAATTCACCTCGCTGACCCGCCGCGTGGCCGAAGCGACCGGCACCGAGGCCGGCGACGTCCAGGCCGTCGCGGTGACCGTCGAGCGCGCCGACAACGCCCACGGCGCCGATGTCGGCGCCGGAGCGCCGGCTGTGGCCCGCGGCAGTGCCGAGACGGGCCAGGCCAACGGCGAGGCAACCGCCGCACCGACGGCGGACAAGGCCAAGCAAGGCGATACTCCTTCCCTGCTCTCAGCCTTGCGGCTGGAGCGCGCGGCAACCAGCAAGATCGACACGGCGGCCTATCCCTGCATTCGCGATATCGCGACCTTGAAAGCCTGGGTCGCCGAGGCGACGGAGGCCGGCATTGTCGCCTTTGACGTCAGGGCCACCTCGTCCGATCCGATGCAGGCCGAACTGATCGGCCTGGCTATGGCCACGGCGCCCGGCCGCGCCGCCTACATTCCCTTCGCCCACAAGAGCGGCAATGGTGACCTGCTCGGCGGCGGCGCGCTCGAAAACCAGATACCTCTCCGCGAGGCGCTGGCGGTGCTGAAACCGCTGCTCGAGGACAGGTCGGTCCTCAAGATCGCGCAGAACCTGAAATACGATCTCGTCATCATGAGCCGTTACGGCATCGATGTCGCGCCGTTTGACGACACCATGCTGATCTCCTACGTGCTCGATGCCGGTACCCCGCACGGTCACGGTATGGACCAGCTTGCCGAGAAATGGCTTGGCCACACCCCGCTCCGGCTCAAGGACGTGACCGGCTCCGGCAAGAGCTCGGTCGGTTTCGACCAGGTCGACATCGACAAAGCGACGGCGCACGCCGCAGAGGACGCCGATGTCACGCTGCGGCTCTGGCTGGTGTTGAAGCCCCGGCTTGCGGCCAAGGGCCTGGTGTCGGTCTATGAGCGGCTGGAACGGCCGCTGGTGCCGGTTCTGGCGCGCATGGAACAGCGCGGCATTTCGGTCGACCGGCAGATCCTGTCCAGGCTGTCAGGCGAACTGGCGCAGGGTGCTGCCCGGCTGGAAGAAGAAATCTACCAGCTCATCGGCGAGCGCATCAACATCGGCTCGCCCAAGCAACTCGGCGATATATTGTTCGGCCGCATGGGCCTGCCCGGCGGCTCCAAGACAAAGACCGGCCAATGGTCGACCTCGGCGCAGCTGCTCGAAGACCTTGCCGCCGAGGGCCACGAACTGCCGCGCAAGATCGTCGACTGGCGCCAGCTGACCAAACTGAAATCGACCTATACCGACGCGCTGCCCGGCTTCATCCATCCCGACACCAGGCGCGTCCACACCTCCTATGCGCTGGCCGCGACGACGACAGGCCGGCTGTCGTCCTCCGATCCGAACCTGCAGAACATTCCGGTGCGCACCGCGGAAGGCCGCAAGATCAGGACAGCCTTCATCGCCGACAAGGGCAACCGGCTGGTCTCGGCCGACTACAGCCAGATCGAACTGCGCGTGCTCGCCCATGTCGCCGAAATCCCGCAATTGCGGCAGGCTTTCGCCGACGGCGCCGACATCCACGCCATCACCGCGTCGGAAATGTTCAACGTGCCCGTCGAGGGCATGCCTTCGGAAGTCCGCCGTCGCGCCAAGGCGATCAATTTCGGCATCATCTACGGCATCTCGGCCTTCGGCCTCGCCAACCAGCTGTCCATTCCGCGCGAGGAGGCCAGCAACTACATCAAGAAATATTTCGAGCGTTTCCCCGGCATCCGCGACTATATCGAGGAGACCAAGGCCTATGCCCGCGAGCACGGCTTTGTCGAAACCATCTTCGGCCGGCGCATCCATTATCCCGACATCAGGTCGTCCAACCCTTCGATCCGCGCGTTCAACGAACGCGCCTCGATCAACGCCCGCCTGCAAGGCACCGCCGCCGACATCATCCGCCGCGCCATGGTGCGCATGGAGGAAGCGCTGGACAAGGCCAAGCTGTCGGCCCGCATGCTCCTGCAGGTGCATGACGAACTGATCTTCGAGACGGTCGAGGCCGAAGTCGAGGCGACGATCCCGGTCGTGCGCCATGTCATGGAAAACGCGGCGATGCCGGCGGTGTCGATGTCAGTACCGCTGCATGTTGATGCGCGGGCGGCGAACAACTGGGACGAAGCGCACTAGCGCCACCGCTTCGTCCTACGAAGAGAAGACCTTAAGCCGCCTCGGCCCGGCACTTCGCGCACGTCCCGCGAAACTCGATCACCGCCTTCTTGGCGGCGAAGCCGGTCGAATGGACCCATTCGTTCAGCCGGTGGTCGACGTCGTGGTCCGACATCTCGGTCACTTGCCCGCACGTGTCGCAGATGGCGAAGGCGGTCATCGAATGGCTGTGATCATGCGGTTCGGCACAGGCGACGAAGGAATTGATGCTTTCCAGCCGGTGCACGAAGCCGGATTTCACCAGCGTGTCCAGCGCGCGATAGACCTGCAGCGGCGCGCGAAAACCGCGTTCGCGCAACTGGTCGAGCAAGGTGTAGGCGCTGAGCGGTCCGCTGGCGGCCTCGAGCTTCTCGAGCACGCACAACTGGTTCTTCGTCAGCACATCCCTTGCCGCCATGGTCCGGTTCCAACTTGTCCTGCGCCATCTCCACGCTGTCTGCCCGCGCAAACCGCCTGATCCCATTCAGATAGCGACGAACCGTCGTCTTTGCTACTCTTCTGTTGTTGTCCCGGGCCGATGATAACGTGCCCGCGCATTTGATGACGGCAGGTTTCTTTGGCGCAGCGACATTCAAAATACTGACAAAATCCTCGACGAGGGTGGTTTCGCTTGGGAAATTCGATCGGGCTTGGGGAAGCAATATGATCAGATTGACACGCCGGACGCTGCTTGTCGGCACGTCCGCGCTGATGGCGGCCGGTACGCTCTCGTTTCGGGCGCTGGCGGCATCGCGCACCTATCACGCGCTGCTGGTCGCCTGCACCGAATATCCGGCCCTGCCACAAAGGAACTGGCTGATCGGGCCGAAGAACGATGCCGGCCTGGTGCATGAGTACCTGCTGAAGAACGTGCCCGACCCCGTGCGCTTCGCGCCCGAGAACGTCACGCTGCTTGCCAAGGACGTGCCCGGCGCCAAAGGCCTGCCGACCCATGCGGCGATCAAGGCGGCGCTCGCCGACCTGGCGACCAAGGTTCAGCGCGACGATTTCGTCTATCTGCATCTGTCCGGCCACGGCGCCCAGCAGCCGGAAAGGGTCAAGGGCGACGAGACCGACGGACTCGACGAGATTTTCCTGCCCGTCGACATCGAGAAATGGATCAATCGCGATGCCGGCGTGCCGAACGCGCTGGTCGACAATGAGATCGGCGATGCGCTCGACGCCATCCGCAACAAGGGCGCCTTTGTCTGGGCTGTCTTCGACTGCTGCCATTCCGGCACCGCGACGCGCGCCGTCGAGGTCGATGACGAGTTGGAGCGCAAGGTCGAATTCGCCGACCTGGTCGGCGGCGACGAGGCCGCCAGGGCGGCCGCCGTCAAGGCCTATGAGGACACGGTCGCAAGCGCCTCGCGCGGCCTCGACGAGAATGGCGCGCGCAAGCCCGCCTTCAACCTGACGCCGACTGGCGGCGAAGCGATCACCAAGGGCAAGCTGGTTGCCTTCTATGCCGCGCAGACGGTGGAGACGACGCCGGAGATGCCGCTGCCCAAGGGAACGGCGGATGCGCCGCGCTTCGGCCTGTTCACCTTCACCATCCTGTCGAAGCTCGCTGAAAACCCCAACGTCACCTTTCGCCAGCTCGGCCAGGCCGTGCTGCAGCAATATTCGGCCGACAGCCGCACCCGGCCGACGCCGCTGTTCGAGGGCGAACTCGACGCGCGCGTCTTCGGCACCGACAAGACCGACGCCGTCATGCAGTGGCCAATCGTCGTCAAGGACGGTGAGGCGACGATCGGCGCCGGCCTGCTGCATCGCCTCACGCCTGGCAGCAAGCTTGCCATCCTGCCCTTGGCGCTGTCGTCGCTGTCCGATGCGGTCGGCTATCTCGAGGTGGAGTCGGCCAAGAACCTTGAAAGCCGCGTCGAGCCGGTCGAGTTCGAGAAGAAGCCGGCACTCAAACTGGCCGACATTCCTGCCAACGCCTATGCGCGGGTGGCGGAGATCGCCGTCGACTACAGGCTCACGGTCGCTCGGCCGGCCGCGACCAAGGGACTCGAAAAAGAAACCGAACTGGTCAATTCGGTTCTCGACGAGCTGGCCACGGCCAAGGAAACCGGCTTCAACATCGAACTGGTCGACCCGGGCAAGAGCGCCGAGCTGCGCTTCGCGGTGATGCGTGAGAATGCCATTGCGGGCGTCGGCAAGGACGCCAGCGACAAGCCGGCCCTGTGGTTCCTCCCGGCGTCGGGCGACGTGACGCTGAAGGACGGCAGCAGGCCGTCGCTGATTATCATCCACCCGGACGACCGCCAGAAGCTGGCCGACGCCACGACCAGGAATTTGCGCACCATCTACCGCGCCACCGGGCTGTCGCGGCTGGCGGCTGCCTCCGACTACAAGCCCGAGGATGTCGACGTGCAGTTCCAGGTCAAGCGCCGTGACAAGGACGGGCTCGAACCCTTGCAGGCTTCCGCAGTGCCGCGCGTCTCGCCGGGCGACGAGGTGCATGTGCTGGCCAAGAACAGCTCGGACCAGCTGGTCGACATCAACGTGCTCTATGTCGGCAGCGACTATTCGATCACCCACATCGTCGCCGAACGCCTGGCCCCGCAGGCCACGCTGGAGGAAGGGCTGCTCGCCTTCACCGACACCAGCTTCGGCATGGAACGGATGATCGCGGTGCTGACCGAGGCGCCGCCGGAAAGCGAGAAGGAAGATCTGAGCTTCCTGGCGCAGGACGGCGTCGCGGCGATGACGCGCGGCCTCGGCCCCGCCAGCTTCTCCGACATGCTCGCCGATATCGGCATGGCGCCGCCGACCCGTTCGGTGATGCGGCTTGCCGACAAGAGCGGCCCGAAGGGGGCAGTGATGATCTTCCCGATGGAGACGGTGCCGCGCGCCTGAGCTTCGGCCCCAAGGCCTCACGGCCTGGTATATCAGGCTCTTGCGCGATCGGCGCGATATGAGAACATCCCAGCCGCGGCCAAGGCTCAGCGGCCGACGAAGCAGGTAGGATCGATTGTGAAGAAGTCTTTTTTCTCCTGGCGCGCAACGCTTGCCGGACTTGCCGGCGCCCTGTTGCTGATCGCCAATGCCTCGGCACAGGACAGCTGCGGCCTTTGCGCCAGGCAGGTGGTCATTAATTCGGAACTGGCGACGTGCTTCCTCGATCAGTACGACCAGTTCGCCAAAACCAGCAGTGACGCGGTGGTGGTCGATCTCTCGAGCTGCGCCTCGCGCGGCGTCGTCGAAGCCTTGCCCTCGCCCAACAAGGCGCCGGCGGAGCCTGACATGCAGTTCATAGTTTCGCGTCCGCAGCTGGTATGCCTGAAAAAGCAGCTTGAAGCGCCGGGCATCGTGCTTGATCCCTCCGCCACCATCGAACTGGACAGCTGCAAATGAAGAAGCCGGGGGGCACGACAAAGCAGACACCGGTGGCCGCGCCCGCAAAGGCGCCGGCGGCGAAGGAGTCGCTGCCGGAAACCACCGAAGGTTTCCCCTGGCCGAGCAGCCATGAGATCAAGAAGGAGAGCAATCCCTTCACCGATCGCGACTGGCGCATGCTGGTCTATGCCTGGTCGGGCTTGCTGGTGCGTTTCGCCATCATCTTCACCCTGGCATTCTCGGTCTACCAGTTCCTGGCCAACCAGGAGCAGAAGCGCGTCGAGCAGACGATGTCACTGGTCGAGCTGTGGGAAACCAAGGACTACCAGCAGGCACAGCGGGCGTTGAAGGATCGTCTTGCCGCCCTCAACGCCAAATACGACAATCTGCTCAGCGCCAACCCGTCGCCGACCGAGGAGCAGGTGTTCCGCCAGCGCATCGGCATCGAGGCGATGAGCGCTTCAGGCGGCGACATGCCGCTCGCCGACTTCAGCGAGAATTTCGACCGCATCGTCTATTTCCTCAACCGGCTGTCCTTCTGCGTCGACGGCGACCTGTGCTCACGCAAGGTGACCGATGCCTATTTCCGCGACTACGCCGTCTCGTTCTGGAGTTATTTTGCCGGCTATGTCGACAAGCAGCGCAAGGCAGGTTCGCCGACTTTTGCCACGGCGATCGAGGCCTATGTTGGCAACGGGCAACCAGCGGCCGAAGCCAATTAGCGATGGGGAAACCCGGAACCACCTTGCGCCTCATGCATGCCTGCCGGTGGCTGGCCATGGCTGGAGTTTTGGTCACGGCCTCGGCCGCCCGCGCCGAGGACGCGCCGGATTTCCACCTCGACATCGACACCGGCGGCCACACCGCCCGGATTGCCGATCTTGCCTTCACACCCGACGGCGAGGACGTTGTCTCGGCATCCGGTGACAAGACCATCCGCATCTGGGACTGGCAGAGCGGCGTGACGCTGCGCACCATTCGCGGCTATCTCGGCAATGGCAGCGACGGCAAGATTTTCGCCATCGCGGTCTCGCCGGATGGCAGGACGATCGCCGCAGGAGGCTATTTCGGCGCCGGTCTCGGCGACAAGCCGCCCTATGGCGACATCAGGCTGTTTGACTTCGCCACCGGCAAGATGAAGGCCGTGCTCAAGGCCGCCGACTACGCGACCTACGACCTCGCCTTCTCGCCGGATGGCAAGACACTGGCTGCCGGTGGTGGCGACGGCATGGTCTATCTCTGGCGGCTCGACGACAAATCAGCGACCGGCTGGACGCTGGACAAGAAGCTCGACGCCGATTCCTGGCACATCGACAAGCTGGCTTTCGCCGCCGCGGGAACCCGGCTGGCGGCGACTACGACCGACAATGGCATCCGGCTGTGGGATGTCGCCAAGGGCGACGAGATCGCCTTGCCGGCAGAGACCGAGCCTTTGCGGGACGTCAGCGTCCTGGCGCTGGCGACCTCGCAGGACGGCAGCCTGTTTGCCACCGGCAGCAAGGACGGCCAGGTCCAGCTCTGGCGCGCCGCCGACGGCACGCTGGCGCACGCCATGCCGAAGCAGGATTTTCTTATCGGCTCGCTGACCTTCGCCAAGGGATCGCGGCTGGTCGCCTCCTGCGGCTATCGCTGCGCCGACAAGCACCGCTCCGTCGTCTGGAACACCGACAGCGGCGAGAAGCTGCTCGACTACAGCGGCCATGACGGCACGGTCTATGCCAGCGCCGCCAATGCCGACGGCTCGCTGGTGGCGACGGCCGGCGGCACCCGCAACGCCATCCAGGTCTGGGACCCGGCGACCGGCGAACGCAAGGCCTTGCTCCAAGGAGTGGGCGAACCGGTGACCGCGATCGGCATCGACGCGGCGAACGGCATCATCGCCTGGGGCAACGCCAACCGCTGCCCCGAGCGCGTGGCTTGCCCTGAACAGCTGGGCGCGCTGGACAAGAGGCTTGAACTGCCCACAACCGAGCGGTTCTTCGACGACCCGCAGCCGCTGACCGAGCCCGGCTCGTTTGCCCGCGCCGCGCTGACCGATGGGAAGTGGTCGCTGCACGCCACAGTGGGCGGCAAGGACGCGCTGGAAAACGCGGTGCTGGAGATCGCCAATGGCGGCAAGGTGGTGCGCTCGATCGAGAACGATGCCACCAACGGCTTTGCCCATTCGGCCTTCACGCTGATCGACAATGGGCTTGGCCTGATCACCGGCGGCAGTGACGGCACGCTGCTGGAATACAAGGCCGCGACCGCCAGGGTCTCCGGCGAATTCACCGGCCACACCGGCGAAATCAACGCCATGGTCGCCTCGGAGAAAGCCGGCCTGCTTGTCACCGGCAGCGCCGACCAGACCGTGAGGCTGTGGAACCTGAAGACGCACGAGCTGATCGTGTCGATGTTCTTTGCCGGTTCGCAATGGATCGCCTGGATGCCGCAGGGCTACTATTATTCCTCCGATGAGGGCGACAAGCTGATCGGCTGGCACGTCAACCAGGGCCGTGACCATGAAGGCCGCTTCATCCGCGCCCGCCAGTTGAAGAAGTACCTCTGGAGCCCGGAAATGGTGCGCCGCGCCATCATCCTGCGCAGCGCCAAACAGGCAGTCCAGGAGATGCGGCCGGGCGTCGACAACGAGTTGCAGAAGCTCTTGCAGCGCAAGCCACCGGAATTCGGCATCCGCCTCGCCGACGACCAGAGCAAGGTCCGCGACGGTTATGTCGCCGTCGAGATCACGGGCGCCAAGGAAGCCGGAACCGATGTCGCCGGCTTCTCGATCCTGTCGAACAGCCGCAATGTCGGCGACATCGCCACGCGTTCGGTCGACGGCAACAAGACAACAGTCGAGGTACCGGTCGAGGATGGCCAGAACATCATCCGCATCACCGGCACCAACGAATATGGCTATCTGACCGAGCGCAGCGTGACGGCGCTGGCGAGGAAGACCGAAAAGGCCGAGGCCAAGGGCAAGCTCTATGTCGCGGTAATCGGCGTCGACAAATATCCGTTCCTGACCGACGCCTGTTCCGGCCATGCCTGCGATTTGCGCTACCCCGTCGACGACGCTACCGAATTCCTCAAGGTGGTTGCACAGAAGTCGGCGCCCTTGTTCTCGTCGATGGAGACGCTGGTTCTGGTCAATCGCGAGGCGCTCGACGAGAGCCCCGACATGGCGCAACAGACCTACACCGTCGCCAGCGCCGACAACATCATGGAGCCGGACTCGCACACGATCGACGACCAGCTTGCCGATTTCCTCGACAGGCCTGGCGAGCACGACACCACCATCGTCTTTGTCGCCGGCCATGGCATCAACATCGACGAGGACTACTATTTCATCCCGACGGACGGCCGCAAACAGGATGCCGATCGCTGGAAGCGCTCTTCGCTCGTTGACTGGGGTGACATCCAGAAATCGGTCGAGCGAGCCAAGGGAATGCGCTTCATGCTGCTCGACACGTGCCACGCGGCCAACGCCTTCAATCCGCGCCTGGAAAAGGACGCGCAGGACGCGCGCATCGTCGTGTTTTCGGCGACCGCGGCCAACAACACCGCCGCCGAATTGCCGGAGCTCGGCCACGGCGTCTTCACCTATTCGGTCCTCGAAGGCCTGCGCGGCAAGGCGAAGACCTCGGATGGCGGCGTCACGCTGTTCGGGCTCGCCGATTTCATCTCGCACGAAGTGGTTCGGCTGACCGCGTCGAAGCAGAAACCGTTCTATTATGTCGGCGGCGTGGAGAACATCGTGTTGGCCGAGCCGTGATAGCCCGCCTGCTGACGGTCATCATATTCTCCCTGGTTCTCGGCGGCACGGCACAGGCCGCCCCGATCGTCTGCCCGCCCGGCACCGAAAACTTCCCGCCGTTTTACGACGACGCCACGCTGTTCAAGGACGCCATCGCCAGCGTCGCCACTGTCCAGCCCTCCAACCAGCGGCTGACCGGCATCACGGTGCCGCATCACCTGCTGGCCGTCGACCTCGTGGCACTCGGCTTCAGGGCAGCGTCGGGTTTCCGCTACAAGCGCATCGTCATCCTGTCTCCGGACCATTTCCACAAGACGCACAAGCTCTACGCCACCACGGCACGCGGCTTCGACACCGTGCTTGGCCCGGTGGCGGCCGACAGCGATGCCGTGCGCCTTCTCGAAGCCCACGGCGACATGGTCGAGGAATCCTGCCTGTTCGACAAAGAGCATGGCATGCGCGCCATGCTGCCCTTCCTGCACCACTATTTCCCGGAGGCGAAGATCGTGCCGGTGGCGATGTCGGTGAAGGCGAAGCGCGGCGACTGGGACAGGCTGGCCGAGGCGCTGAAACCGATTGTCGACCATGACACGCTGATCGTCGAATCCACCGACTTCTCGCACTATCTGCCGCAGCATGATTCCAGGCGCTTCGACCAGCAGACGCTGAATATGCTGGCCGCCGGCTCCCTCGACGGCATCGCAGCCCTTCGCCAGCCCGATCATGCCGATTCCGTCGGCGCGCTCTACATCCAGACCCGGCTGCAGCGCGAACTGTTCGGCGCCCAGCCACTGGTCGTAGCCAACGAGAACTCGCAGGAACACAGCTCCGACTATGTCGAGCGCACCACCAGCTATGTCGTGGCGCTGTTCGGCGCCTTCGGTCCCGGTTTCAACAACCCCGCGCGGCCAAAGGACCGGATCTACTATCTCGCCGGCGACGTGAATTTCGGTCGCGCCATAAAGAAGATCCTGGTCCGCGACGGCGTGGCCGACAAGATCGTCGACAGCATCGTTTCACTGACCGGAGCGCGGCCGCTGATCGTCAATCTCGAAGGCGTCATCCTGCCCAACGTACCGGAAGCGATCGACGACATGACGCTGGCCATGCCGGAAGACCTCGCCGCCAGCATGCTGAAACGGCTGCACGTCGCCGGCGTCAGCCTCGCCAACAACCACGCTTATGATCTCGGCTCGTCCGGCTATGCCGAGACGGTGCGCGCACTCGACGAAGCCGGCATCCCACATTTCGGCCATGGTGAGACGCTGGCGCTTGCCGATCTCGACCTTGTCGGCCTGACCGACATCGACACCAACGGTTCGAAGAACACCGACCTGCTCACCCCCGCCTTGCTCGACCGGCTGCTGCACGAGAATGCGCAGCGGCCGGTGGTCGCCTTCGTCCATTGGGGCCGCGAGTACAAGACCGAACCGTCGGCGCGCGAAGAGATGCTTGCCGATGAGATACGATTGCGCGGCGTCTCGGCCATTGTCGGCGGCCATCCGCATGTGTCGAGCGAGGCGATCGTCCCGCTCGCCGGCGGCGATGTGGCGGAAGTCTACTCGCTCGGCAATTTCCTGTTCGACCAGAATGCGCAACGCTCCTCAGGTTCGATGCTGGAACTGCGTGTCTTTCCCCAGGGCACGATCTTCATCAGGCTCATCCCATTGCCCAACTATTTCGAGATGGGTCGAAAGTAGGCAACTGCCGTTTTTTCGACGGGAAGGTGTGTTGAGATTCAGGTCAGGCCCAGTCGAAAACGGCCTCACCTGAATATTGACATGCCTTAGCCGCAGCCGATCATCTGGCGCGGCAGGTAGCACGCCGCCGGCTCGGTCCTGGTCTCGAACAGCGACTGCTTCGGCCGGAAATAGAAGAAGGTCACCGGCTTGCTCTCGCGCACGCTGCCGTCGGCAAAATGCGCGGCGATGCTGAAACTGTGGATCGACGACATCGCCGACCACATCTTCAGCCGCGCCGTATAGGCGCTGACATTCTTGTTGCCGCGCACCGGCATGGCGATCGAGTAGTCGTGCTTGCCGATCGGGAATTCTATGTTCTGGTAGCGCATCGCTTCCGGGCTGCCGCCACCGCCATCGCCGCATTCGGCCATCGATTCCGGAGTCTCGAAGACCGCCATGGTCATCTGGGCGCGGAACGGCTCGCTCTGCTGGTAGACATTGCCCTGATCGTCCACCCAGGAATAGTCCAACTTGCCGATCGCGTTCAGCGTCATCGCCTGGTTGAAATTGCCGAGATAGTCGCCGACCTCGCCGAACTTGATCTTGTTGGTGAACTGGCTGCGGCAGACATTGAGGCTGTCAACCGAGGGACAGGGGAAACGCCCGGTCTCAAGGCTCGCGGTATCGACGCCGGCCTCGTCCAGCACGCTCTTGATCGACACGTCGACGCCATCGCCGAAATCGCCGATGTCCTTGGTGAACATGCGGCTTGGTTGGCCGGTCGGATTGCCTTCCTCGTCCACCGTGGTGAACTGGATCGACATCTTCATGCCCTTGGCGTCGCCCCAGCCATTGTTGACGATCGAGAAATCGGGCCGAAAGCCGATGCAGCCGAAATGCTCCGAGATCGACAGCATCGGTTTGCGGTAGGCGTCGCTGGCGGCGACTTTCATTTCCAGCCTGTCGAGCTTGACCCTGGACTCGTCCGTCGTCTTCAGGTCGACCTCGGCAAAGGCCGGCGTGTCCTCCCAGTCCGCACCTTCATAGACATTTGTGGTGTTGACCGTGCCGGTGCCGTTCCAGGCGTCGTTGTAGAGGCTGTCTTCCGGATAGATCGCGATGTCCTCGTCGCGCACCAGGTGCTGGTATTTCATGTCGGCCTGCTGGGTCATGCGCTGGTCGACGATGACGCCGATCTCGACCTTGTCGGCATCGCCGCCGCCGGCCTGCGCCTTGAGCAGGCCTCCGACCCTGGCATCGGCCAGAACGTCGGGACGCGTGCCGCCGACCTCCTTGCCCATTACCCATTGCGATTCATAGACCGTGCCGCCGGCGAGCCGCGTGGTGCCCTTGCCATTCTTCAATCCGCCGACAAAAGAGCCGGCAAAGATCTCGCCTGCCTTCGACAGCAACCGGCCCTCGCCATTCGCAATACCGTCAACGAACTGCCCCTCATAGCGGTTGCCGTCGGCATCGATATGGATACCCTTGCCGTTGAGTTCTCCGCCAAGCCAATGCCCCTCGAAAACCTCGCCCGAGCGCAGTTCGAGCCTGCCTTGCCCGTCGGGCCGGCCGTTCCTGACATCGCCGAAATAGCTGGAGTAGACCGTCTTCGGATCATAGCTGGCGGAGCCGCGCACCCGCCACACCAGCCTGCCCTTGCCGTTGACGGTGCCGTCCTCGGCGATCGTCTTGTCGGGCGACTGGCCCACCGCCGGCTCCCAGACGAAGTCGAGGTTCTTCTCGGGATGGAAATCCCAGACACGCACGGCCCTGCGCAGCACCGAGCGTGTGTCGGCCTGATAGAGGATCTGCACGCGCTCCCCCCAGGCGCCGCCGACAGGGGCGGGATCGGCAAAAGCCGGTGAAAGCATCATCGCGCCCAGCATCGCTGCGGCCGCGATCCCGAACACTGCCCTTGTCCGCCCCATCCCTTGAGCCCCCTGGACGCCTCGCCCCTGGCAAGCCAAGCGTAGTCGGGGCGCGAGCCTCGTGCAAGGGAAGCCCTGCGCAAGGAACGGCACGAAAAAGGCGGCAGGATTGACCCGCCGCCTTGTCTTCACTGCGAGCGCGCAGCGCCTATTTGTACAGGCTGTTGATCCACTGGACGTTGGCGGCGTTCAGGCGCACGGCGGTGTTCGCGTCGGGGCTTTCCGCCACGTTGACGCCGGTGATGATGCGCTGCTTGGACTTGGTGTCGTAGGCATAGACCGAGCTGCCGCTCGATCCCGGGAACGTATCGCAGTCATACTGGAAATACTCCGGAGCGATGTTCTCGGCATGCACTTCGCAACTGGCCTTCCACATCGTGCCCATCGGCTTGTCGCCGGGATAGCCGACGAGGTTGGCGGTGAAGTCGCCGAGATCGTCATAATTGGCGTAGCCCAGCCAGCCGAGGTTGGTGCCGACATCCTGCTTCAGCGTGATGATGCCGAGATCCCACGGGATCACCGAGCCGTAATAGCCCTGGTAGTTGTCGATGAAGCCCTGCAGCACATAGGCGCTTTCATAGGTGAAGGCGCCGAACGGTGCGTCGTCGGCAGTGCTGCCGTTGAGGCCTGGCACGAACAGATACTCGGAGAGCCAGTCCTTGTCCTCATGGCTGTAGAGGCAATGCGCCGCGGTGAGCACCGTGCGCGGGCCGATCAGCGTTGCAGAACAGCTGCCATAGCTGCCCGTCTTCGTCGATTTGGCTTCCAGATAGCCGATGGCCGAGAACGGGTAGGTCTTGGTGTTCTTGACCTGCTCGCGATCATCGGGGCCGAAAACCTGGCGCCCCGCCTCGCCTTCGCCGAGCCCGGGGTCCTCGGTCTTGCGCTCAGCCCCGTCCCCGCCATTGGCCGGCGCGTTCAGTTCCTTGATGATGAGCTCGCGCAGCGCTTCGCTTGGTTCGATCTTGATCTCCTTGCCATCGGCGGAACGCCCGACGATGCCATAGGATTTGACAGCCGCCTTCTCGTCGGTGAGCGGCGCGGCGCGGCTGTCTTCATCAGTAAGCTGTGGTGTCGTGATCGGTTTTGCTCGGCCCGCCTTGAAGTCGCCCGAAGTAACGTCCCGCATGCTTTCGCCATTGCCGGCACTGGCGGACCCAGGGTCGGCGGCGAAAACCGGGACCGTCCACATTGCGGTGGAAAGCAAAGCGGACGCAATGAGTGCGTTTGTCAGTTTTGTCATGGTGAGACTCTCCCAAAAGTCAGCAAGGACTGGATCAAAATACAGAAATATTGTCGAGATCGTGGTGACGCCGAAAAATGAGTCTGCTCGCTGGCATTCCCCGCGAGCGTTGTTCTAGGCTGTCATTTTCAAGGCCCCCGCCAAAAAAACTCTGCAACGGTATACTGCCTAAAATAATCCAAGATTGGCAATGACAAATCGCTTCCACGTAGCCCGTGGGGGGCTATAGGATTTTGTGCGGGTTCTGCTCGCGGGCACGGTTAGCAAAAGTGGGATTCGGTTTCGTGACCGATCGCGCGCCATTTCGATACGGCACGCGTGCGGGTCGCTGAACCGGCAACACCTCCTTGCACAAATGCCCTGCGTCCGATCCGCGCGGGAGAACTGTCTGAGGAGGTTCAGGTGCACATCACAAATCGGTTCGGGTCAATCGTTGCCGCATCGCTGCTTGGCATTGCCGCTGCCTTCGTATCGATCAACCAAGGCCGGGCGGATGAAAGCACCGCGAGACCCGAAGCGGCGGTCTCGCCGATGCAGCGGGTGACCGAGGCCAGGGCCAAGGCGGCCGCCGAGAATCCTGACGGCGCCGACCGGGTCTATGGCGGCAACCAGGCCGAAAAGGGCGCCTATCCGTTCCAGGTCGCGCTGCTCACCACCGCCAGGCTGGACGAGAACCCGGCGTCGCAGGCCAATGCGCAATTCTGCGGCGGCAGCCTGATCGCCCCGCAATGGGTGCTGACGGCGGCGCACTGCCTCAACGACAAGGGCCGGCCGATCTCACCGGATTCAGTGACCGTGCTGACCGGCGCCACCGACCTCAGCGAAGGCAAGCGCCACAAGGTGGTGGAGGTTATCGTCAACGAGGGCTACAGCGAGCAGACGCTCGACAACGACCTCGGCCTGCTCCGACTTGCCGAGCCGGCCGATGCGCCGACCATCAAGCTTACCCGCGAGGCGACACCCGACACCGGCAAGACCACCGTCACCGGCTGGGGCAAGATGCAGGACGGAACGTTCCCGACAACGCTGATGGTCGCCGACCTCGATCTGCAGCCGAACAGCGCCTGCAACACCGGCATCAAGGCCATCTATGCGCATGATTTGAAGGCGGCACTAGGCGATCTGTCCCACCGCATGCGCTATTCGGAAAAGGGCATCGATGCGGCCGCCAATGCGATTGCCGCCGATATGACCGATCCCCTGACCAGCAACATGATCTGCGCCGGCACCACCAGCGGTGTGCGCGATGCCTGCAATGGCGACAGCGGCGGCCCGCTGTTCATGACCGGCGCCGACGGCCCGGTTCAGGTCGGCGTCGTCAGCTGGGGCGAAGGTCCCGCCGACGGCAGTGCGGCCTGCGGCCACAAGGACGCCTATGGCATCTACACGCGGCTGGCCAACTACGGCGGCTGGATCGAGGCGAAGATGAAGACCCTTGCTCCCGCGCCGGAAAAGCCGAAAGCCGGGCTGGGCACCGCGCAGAAGCCGAAGACGCCCTGAAGGCCTGGCCATTTTGCCCGACATTTTGCTTGTCGTGAAAACGGCGGGAGAGATTCCCGCCGTTTTCATTTGCCGGGCCGTTTTCATTTGCCGGTTTGTCCGACAGCTCTATTTCCTCGGCGGGCCTTTGCGCTCGGCGGAGGCTGCCCACAGATTGATGTCGGATTCGCGCGCGTAGCTATCGATTTCGGCCAATTCGGCATCGCTGAAGTCGAGCACCTTCAGGGCGCCGACGCAGTCCTCGACCTGCTCCGGCCGGCTGGCGCCGATCAGCGCCGACGTCACCTTGCCCTTGCGCAGCACCCAGGCCAGCGCCATCTGCGCCAGCGTCTGGCCGCGCTTGCCGGCGATGGCGTTGAGCGCCTTGATGTTGGCGATGGTGCGGTCGTTGATGAAGGCCGACTTCAGCGACTTGCCCTGGGAGGCGCGGCTACCTTCGGGGATGCCGCCAAGATATTTGTCGGTGAGCATGCCCTGGGCCAGCGGCGAGAACACGATCGAGCCGACGCCGAGCCCCTCCAGCGTGTCGAGCAGGCCGTCTTCCTCGACCCAGCGGTTCAGCATCGAATAGCTCGGCTGGTGGATGATGCAGGGCGTGCCGAGCCGCTTGAGGATGTCGGCGGCTTCGCGGGTGCGCTGCGAGTTGTAGGACGAGATGCCGGCATAGAGCGCCTTGCCCGAGCGCACCGCATGGTCGAGCGCCCCCATGGTTTCCTCCAGCGGCGTGTCGGGATCGAAGCGGTGCGAGTAGAAGATGTCGACATAGTCGAGCCCCATCCGCCTCAGGCTCTGATCGAGGCTGGCCAGCATGTATTTGCGCCCGCCCCATTCACCGTAAGGGCCGGCCCACATTTCGTAGCCGGCCTTGGTCGAGATGATCAGCTCGTCGCGATAGGCGGAAAAATCGGTGCGCAGGATCTCGCCGAAAGCGGTCTCGGCCGAGCCGGGCGGCGGTCCGTAATTGTTGGCGAGGTCGAAATGGGTGATGCCGAGATCGAACGCCTTGCGCACGATCGCCTGCTTGGTCTTGTGCGGCGTGTCATTGCCGAAATTGTGCCACAGGCCGAGCGAGATCGCCGGCAGCTTGAGGCCGGAGCGCCCGCAGCGGTTGTAGATCATTTTTTCGTAGCGATTTTCGGCGGCGACATAGGGCATGGGAAAAGATCCTCGAAACTGAACAGACCGGGCAGCTTCATCGCAAAGGCGGTGAGACGGCCCGGCGCCCTTTTACCCTCTCCCCGGCCGAACGGGGAGAGGGACAACTCAAAATTATCGATAATCCTTGCGCCTACTTCTTCGCCAGCAGTTCCTTGGCCGCCTTGACGCCAAGTGCCGCCGGCCGCTCGCAAGTGGTCTGCATGGCCACGAACTTGCCGGTTTCGCCGGAACGCAGGATGCCGGTCATGACATCGACGGCATGCAGCGCCAGCTCCATCGAGCAACGATGCGGCCGGCCCTCGACTATTGCCAATGCCATGTCGGCGAGACCCGCCGTGCGGTAGTTGGCCATCATGCCCTGGCCGTGCATTTCGTTGGGCACGCCAAGCGGGTGCTTCCATTTCGGCAGCTTCTTGACCGGCTTGCCCTCTTCGGTGAAGCGCACGTCGCCACCGAAGAAATTCGGATCCGGCACGAACACCGTGCCGGCTTCGCCATAGAGTTCCATCGGCGCGTGGCCGTGAGCCCAGACGTCCCAGCTGGTGTTCAACGTCACCACGGCGCCATTCTCGAATTCCAGCAGGCCATGGATCGTCGTCGGCGTGTTGACCGGGATTTTTTCGCCCGCACGCGGTTTCGATGAAATCGTCCGCTCCTTGGCCGGGGTTGTCGCAAAGGCCGCCACCTGTTTTACCGGCCCGATCAGCTGGATCAGATTGGTGATGTAATACGGTCCGATATCGAGCACCGGTCCGGCGCCCGGCTGGAAGAAGAAATCCGGATTGGGGTGCCAATGCTCCATGCCGTGACCCATGACATGGCAGGTGCCGCTGGTGATCTTGCCGAGCTTGCCCTCATCGATCAGCTCACGCACCAGCTGGTGCGCGCCGCCGAGGAACGTGTCGGGCGCCGAGCCGATGCGCAGCCCCTTCTTTTCAGCCCGCGCCTTGAGGTCCTGGCCCTCTTCGAGCGAGAGCACGAACGGCTTTTCCGAATAGACGTGCTTGCCGGCATCGAGCACGCGTTTCGACACCTCGTAATGCACCGCCGGTATCGTCAGGTTGACGATGATGTCGATGTCGTCGGCCTTGAGCAGATCCTCGACGGCTTCGGCGCGCAGGTTGAACTCCTTCGCCCGCGCCCTGGCCGCGTCCATGTTGATGTCGGCGCAAGCGCGCATCTCGATGCCGCGAAACAGCGGCGCCAGCGAGAAATACGCCTTCGAGATGTTGCCGCAGCCGATGACGCCAATACCCAGTTTCTTTGCCATGATGATCGTTCCTAGTAAGCCTTGACGGATGCGATCGAGCGGCTGGCGAAGCGCTCGATGTCGTTGGGGTTGTCCTGCTCCATGACAAAGTATTTTGCAGCGCTCTTGGCCCGCAACACCTTGATCAGGTTGGCCCAGTCGATCGTGCCGTGGCCGACGTCCGACCAACCATCCTCGTCCAGCCCTTCGCCCGGCCTGGCGATATCCTTTACATGCACGGCGACGATGCGCTTGCCGTGCTTTTCGATCCAGGGCAGCGGATCGGCGCCGCCGCGCACCACCCAGGCAAGGTCCATCTCCCAGCCGATATCGGGAGCGGAAGACAGGATGTGATCCTGCGGCACCGAACCGTCGGCGAGGGCCTTGAACTCGAAATCATGGTTGTGCCAGGCAAAGCCGTAGCCGGCTTTCGAGGCGACCTCGCCGACCTTGGCCAGGCGCTCGCCAAAGCCGCGCCAGCCGGCGGCGTCGGACGGCCTGTCCTCGGCCATCAGATAGGGGCAGATCAGAAGTTTGATGCCCAGCGCTTCGGCCGTTTTGCGCACGCCGTCGAAATCCTTCTCCAGCGCATCGATGGAGAAATGCCCGGTCGGCATCGAAAGCCCGTTCTTGTCGAGTTCCGCGCGGAAGGCCTTGGGATTTTCATAGACGCCACCGAAGCCTTCGACTTGCGCGTAGCCGAGCTTGCCGAGCGTCGCGAGCACGCCCTCCCAGGGTTGAAAATTGCGGGCGCTGTAAAGTTGGAATGACCAGTTCATCGTCTCTGTCCGTTCTGCTTGGTAGGGTGGGTTCTTGGGAGGAGGGCTTGGGGGGCTATAGGCGGTTGCCGGATGGGGTGTCGAACAGCGAGGCGCGGGCGGGGTCAAAGCCGATCCGGATTGGATCGCCGGTGCGCAGCGTCTTTTCCGCCTCGACGCGGAAGGAAAAATTGCGGCCGCCGAGCTTGGTCCACACCAGCGTGTCGGAGCCCATCGGCTCGACGATCTCGACGGATGACTCGGCGGTGAACGGCATGGCCTTGGCCGCATCTCCAAAGGCGACGTGCTCGGGCCTGATGCCGAACACACAGGGCTTGCCCGCGCTGCCGCGATCCTTGTCGAACTCATAGCGGGCGAGCGGTATCGAAACCCCGTCGGCGGTGAACGCCGCGGCATCGCCGGCTGCAAGTTGACCCTCGACGAAATTCATTGCCGGCGAACCGAGGAATCCGGCGACAAAGCGATTAACCGGACGGTTGTAGATCGTTTGCGGCGCGTCGAGCTGTTGGATGACCCCGCCCTTCATCACCGCGATCCGGTCGGCCAGGGTCATCGCCTCGATCTGGTCGTGGGTGACGTAGATCATGGTGTTCTGCAATCTGCGATGCAGCAGCTTGATTTCGACGCGCAATTCGGATCGCAGCTTGGCGTCAAGATTGGACAGCGGTTCGTCGAACAGGAACACATCGACATCGCGCACCAGCGCCCGCCCGATCGCCACGCGCTGCCGCTGGCCGCCGGACAGCGCGGAGGGCTTGCGTTGCAGCAGCGGTTCGATCTGCAAGATCTCCGCGGCGCGCGCGATGCGCTTGGCGATTTCGTCCTTGGGCAGGCCCGCGACGCGCAGGCCGAAGGACAGGTTCTTCTCCACCGTCATCTGCGGATAGAGCGCATAGGACTGGAATACCATGCCGATGCCGCGATCCTTGGGCTCTTCCCAGGTGACGTTCTTCCCCTTGATGAAGATGCGGCCCTTCGAAATGTCGAGCAGCCCGGCAATGCAGTTGAGCAAGGTCGACTTGCCACAGCCAGAGGGTCCCAGGAGCACGATGAACTCGCCCTCGGCGATATCGAGGTCGAGTGTCTGCAGGACCGACACCGCACCATAGTTCAGCGACAGGTTCTGGATCGATACGCTGGGGTTCGCGATTTCAGCCATCATCACCCTTTCACCGCGCCGGCAGCGATGCCACGCACGAAAAGCCTGCCGGAAATGAAATAGATAACGAGCGGCACCAGCCCGGTCAGGATGGTCGCCGCCATATTGACGTTGTATTCCTTCACGCCCTGCACGGAGTTGACGATGTTGTTGAGCTGAACCGTCATCGGATAGGTGTCGGGACGCGTGTAGACGACGCCGAACAGGAAGTCGTTCCAGATGCCTGTCACCTGCAGGATGACGGCGACGACGAAGATCGGCAGCGACATCGGCAGCATGATGCGCAGATAGATGCCCCAGAAACCGGCCCCGTCGACACGCGCTGCCCGGAACAATTCCTCCGGCATGGAGGTGAAATAGTTGCGGAACAGCAATGTCAGGATCGGCATGCCGAAAATGGAATGGACGATCACCAGGCCGCTCAGGCTGCCATAGAGGCCGATCTCGCGCAGGATGATGACGATCGGGTAGATCATCACCTGATAGGGGATGAAGGCACCGACGATCAGGATGATGAAGAACGTGTCGGCGCCCTTGAAGCGCCAGTTGGCCAGCGCATAGCCGTTTACCGAGGCGATCGCGATCGACAGGATCACCGAAGGTACGGTGATACGAACGGAGTTCCAGAAGCCGCGCGAAAGTCCGTCGCAGTTAAGGCCGGTGCAGGCCGTCGACCATGCCTTGACCCAGGGCTCGAAAGTGATCTCGAGCGGGGGCGAGAAGATGTTGCCGAGGCGGATTTCCGGCATGCCCTTGAGCGAGGTGACGATCATCACATAGAGCGGCAGGAGGTAGTAGAGCGCCGCCACGATGAGCGTGCCATAGAGGAAGATGTTGCGGCGCGAGAAGATGTGACGCGGCTTCGGTCCGCTCGGTCCCGAGGCATCGGCTTGGACGGCGCCGGACGGCGCGGACAGGGAAACGGCTTGGTCAGACACGCTTCCTGCCTCCGAATTCGAGATAGGCCCACGGCACGATGACGATCATCACCGAGAGCAGCATCATGGTCGAGGCTGCGAAACCCTGGCCGAGATTCTGGGCGAAAAACATGTAGTCGTAGACATACTTTGCCGGCACTTCGGAGGCGATGCCGGGTCCGCCGCTGGTCTGGGCGACGACAAGGTCGTAGACCTTGACGATGCCGGACGCGATGATGACGAGCGTGGTGATGAAGACCGGTCGCATCATCGGGATGATGATGAACAGATAGGTCTTCCACATCGGAATCCCGTCCACCCGCGCGGCCTTCCAGATATCCTCGTCTATGCCGCGCAGGCCGGCCAGCATCAGGCACATGATCAGCCCGGTGCCCTGCCAGAGCGCGGCGATCGATATGCCGTAGATGACGATGCTGGAATTGTAGAGCGGATCGAAAGCGAAGCTCGTCCAGCCGAGGTTTCGTATCACGCCCTGGATGCCGAAGTCAGGATTGAGCAGCCATTGCCAGACAAGGCCGGTGACGATGAAGGAGAGCGCGAAGGGATAGAGAAAGATGGTGCGGAACGTATCCTCGAAACGGATCTTCTGGTCGAGCAGGGCAGCGAGGATGAAACCGATCACCAGCGAGAAAACCAGCGAGATCACACCGTAGATCAGCAGGTTCTCGATCGAGATCAGCCAGCGCGGGGTCGCCCACAACCGGTAATACTGGTCGAGGCCGACGAAATTCAGCCGCGGCAACAGCTTCGAATTGGTGAAGGAATAGAGCACCGTCCACGCCGTGCCGCCGACGAATACCACCAGCGCGGTGAGGATCATGGGGATCGACGCGACCTTCGCATTGAGATTGCGAAACAGTCGGCTCGGGCGTTCGCTCTTGCTCATCGGTGCAGCCATGCTGGATCGGGTACGAGCCCGCCCTCCCGGCCCTGGAGTTCACCGGACCGGGAGGAAGGGAGTTGCCGGCGGTATCAGTCCGCCGTGGCGATGATGTCGGCGAAGCGCTTCTGCGCCTCTTCCACGGTCATCTCGGGCTTGGCGAAGAACTCGGAGAACAGGTCCTCCTTCTGCTTCTGGCTGTCTTGCGAAAGCAGCTGATCGGTCCATGGGATCACGGCACCCTTGGCCAGGATGGCGAGACCCTTCTTCATGCAGTCATTGGCAGCGTTAAGGTCGACGTCGCCACGCACCGGCAGCGAGCCCTTCTTGAGATTGAAGGCGACCTGGGTCTTGGGATCGAGCAAGGTTTCGGCCAGGACTTCCTGCGCCTTTGACTTGTCGGCATCCTTGAGCACCGGGAAATAGAAGGCATCACCACCCGTGGCAATGACCTCGTTCAGGCCAAGGCCGGGAAGACAGGTATAGTCCTTGCCGGCGGTCTTGCCGGCAACCTGGAACTCGCCCTGCGCCCAGTCACCCATGATCTGGCCGCCGGCCTTGCCAGTGATGACCATGTTGGTGGCCTGGTTCCAGTCCTGCACATTGGTGTTCTTGGCCATCTTGCGCGCATCGTCGGCCGCCTTGAACACCTTGGCGACTTCGGGGCCGGCTGCGAACTTGGCGTCCTTGTCCTTGTAGACCTTGAGGAAGGTGTCGGTGCCGCCAACCGCTGCAAGCAGCACGTCGAAAGCGCCGGACGACTGCCAGGCCTGCCCGCCCACCGCCAGCGGCACGATGCCTGCCTTCTCGAGCGCCGGGGCGGCGGCCACATACTCATTCCAGTCCTTTGGCACCGGCACGCCGGCCTTCTGGAAGGCCTCGTTCGAGAGCCACAGCCACTGCCAGGAGTGGATGTTGACGGGCACGCAATAAATCTTGCCGCCGATGGTGCAGCTGTCGAGCAGGCTCTTCGGTCGTACGACCTCTGTCCACTTGCCCTTGGTGGCGACATCGGTCAGGTCGCGCATCAGGCCGGCCTGCACCAGTTCTTCCGCTTGCCGGCCGTGATTGAACTGGGTGGCGCCCATCGGGTCGCCGCCGGTGATCCGGCTGATCATGATCGGCCGTGCCGTGCCGCCGGAGCCGGCAATGGCGCCGTCGACCCAGTGGTTGCCGGTGGCGTCGAATGCCTTGGCGAGTTCCGCAACCGCCGCCGCCTCGCCGCCGGAAGTCCACCAATGAGTGACTTCCAGGTCCGTCGCGGCGGCCGGGCCGGCGAACTGCAGCGCTGCCGTGGCCGCCAGGGCAGCGGTCAAAAGTTTGTATCGCATTTCGGTTCCTCCCAGAATCTGAAACGTTACAGATTTTCGATACGGCAATTGCGTGGATGACGCAACCCCAGGCGTGGAGACCGTTCGATATTTTTTCGAGTCGCGAATAAAATCTGCCGAGCGAGCTTGTCGTTGTGCGCCGCAATATGAGCAATTGCCGTGCAAAATAGGAAAAGGTTCGTGAAAGCCGGCAAAGAGCGTCGCCAAGACGGCGTTTCGCTCTGGATTCTCAAGGGAATTCGCGACTCCATGTCGTCCTGCGAATTCGCCCGCCAGCGCGGTGCAATTGGCAATCTGTAACGTTTCAGTATATTGACGGATTGCCGGGCTTGAAATCATGCCACGCCGCCAATCACGGCGATTGCCGACCCGGCCTGCGGCTGCTATGCGCCTGATGGGCGGGACGAATGGACAGACGGAATACGGAAAAGAACGAGGAAGCGTCGGCGCAGGAGCGGCCAACGCTGAAGACGCTTGCCTTCATGACCGGGCTGGGCGTCACCACCGTGTCGCGCGCCTTGAAGGATGCCCCTGAGATCGGCGCCGAAACCAGGCGCCGCGTCCAGCTCGTCGCCAAGCAGATCGGCTACCGCCCGAACCGCGCCGGCGTCAGGCTCAGAACCGGCAAGACCAATGTCATCAGCCTCGTGCTCAACACCGAGCAGGAGATCATGAGTTTCGTCTCCGACATCATCTACGGCGTCTCGGAAGTCATTGCCGACACGCCCTACCATCTGATCGTCACGCCCTATTCGCGCTCGCAGGATCCGCTCGACCCGATACGCTACCTGGTCGAGACCGGCTCGGCCGACGGCGTCATCATTTCACGCACGCAGCCGAACGATCCCCGGGCCCGCTACATGCTGGAGCGCGGCATTCCGTTTGCCACGCATGGCCGCACCGAGATGGGGCTGGTCCACCCCTATCATGATTTCGACAATCACGCCTTCGCGGTCGAAGCCGTACGGCGCCTTGCGAGCATGGGACGCCGCAAGCTTGCTTTGCTGACGCCACCCGTCGGACTGACCTATTACGGCCATACGGTAAACGGCTTTGCCGATGCGCTGAGCGAGGTTGGCGCCAGCGAGATCCCGTTCAGCACCGTATCGATCGACCATTCGATCGAACAGATCAGGACGAGGACCGCGCAGTTGATGCGCCGCGACATCAGGCCGGACGGCTTTGTCAGCAGCGCCGCCGCCGCCACCCTTGCGCTCGTCGCCGGCATCGAGGATGCCGGCCTCAAGCTTGGCCGCGACGTCGACATCGTCTCCAAGCAGTCATCGGACCTTTTGCATCTGTTCCGGCCCGAACTGCTGATCGTCAATGAGAACTTCCGGCTGGCGGGCTCCGAACTCGCCCGCTCCGTGCTCGGTTGGATCAGCGGCGCCGCACCCGGCTCCCTGCAAAGTCTCAGCGTGCCGGGCGAGGTCCTGGCCTACAATCGCTCCCCGGACTAACCGGCAGCGCCACTGCCCCACGGACCGTGGAAGGCACCCTGCTCGCCGATGCGTTCGAAGCCATGCGCGCCGAAGAAGTCACGCTGCGCCTGGATCAGGTTCGAGGTGCCGCGGCCCTGGCGATAGCTGTCGAAATAGGCAAGTGCGGAAGACAGCGCCGGCACCGGCGCACCGGCCTCGGAAGCCCTCGCCACGATACGCCGCAGAGACGGATGCGCTTCCTGCATCAAGCTGATGAAAGCGGGCGCCATCAAGAGATTGGTCGAAGCGCCGCCGCTGCTGAAGGCCTCGGCCATCGTATCCAGCATCTGCGAGCGGATGATGCAGCCGGCGCGCCAGATCCTGGCGATGGTTGGCATCGGCAGGTTCCAGTTGAACTCCTTCGAGGCGCCGCTCATCACCGCGAAACCCTGCGCATAAGCCGCGATCTTGCCGGCGAACAGCGCCAGTTCGAGATCTTTCAGCAGCGCATCCTTGTCGCCGGAAATCTTCGATACCCCGATGTTGCCATAGGCTTTCTCGGCCGCCAGCCGCTCGTCCTTGATCGACGACAGCACACGGGCCGCCACGGCCGCCTCGATCGCGGTCGCCGGAATGCCGAGTTGCTGCGCCTCGATGACCGACCATTTGCCGGTGCCCTTCTGGCCGGCGCGGTCGAGGATGATGTCGACCACCGGCTTGCCGGTCTTGGGATCGTCGGCGGCGAGCACCTTGGCGGTGATCTCGATCAGGTAGGAGTTCAGCCGGCCCTTGTTCCAGTTGGAGAACACCGCGCCGATGTCCTTCGGGCCCATGCCCAGGCCATCGCGCAGAATGCCGTAGATTTCGGCGATCATCTGCATGTCGGCATATTCGATACCGTTGTGGATCGTCTTGACGAAGTGGCCGGCGCCATCGGTGCCGAGCCAGGCGGCACAGGGTTCGTCCTTGAACTTGGCGGAGATGGCGGTCAGCACTTTTTCGACCCGCTTCCACGAATCCTCCGTGCCGCCGACCATGATCGACGGGCCATGGCGCGCGCCCTCCTCGCCGCCGGACACGCCCATGCCGATGAAGGTCAGGCCCGAGCCGGACAGTTCGGAGAAGCGCCGCATCGTATCGCGGAAATTGGCGTTGCCGGCATCGATGACGATGTCATTGCCGGACAGCACGCCGCGCAAGGCTTCGATCTGTTCATCGACCGGTTTGCCGGCCAGCACCATGATGATGATCGGGCGCGGCGGCCGGATCGCGGCGGCAAGTTCTTCCAGGCTGTAGCAGGGCACAACCATGTTCTTCAGCGCGCCGGCATTCTCGACGAAGGCGTCGGTGCGTGCCCGGGTGCGGTTGAAGACGGCAATGCGGTGCCCGTGCTCGGCGATGTTCAGCGCCAGGTTGGAGCCCATCGTACCAAGGCCGATCAGGCCGATTTCGGCTTTTTCCATCGTTTCTTCCCTGCTTTCGGATCTTGTTGGTTGGAGCCCGCGATTTTGCCGGATGCCCGTTCTTCCCGGGATGATTGACGGGCCTTTCGGGCCGCGTCAACCGCCTCGCCGAATTGTGTTGCGGTTGCACAATGCAGGCCGTTCGACAACAATCACATCTGTCGGCTACGGCCGGACGTCCACAGGCGCTTCGATCTTCACCATCTTGAAATCCGAGACCAGGATGTCGATGCGCACAGTCCAGCGCCCGGGAACCGGAATGACGAGGTTGTCGACACGCCAGCTGCCGTCGCCGGGCTTCGTCGCCGCGCGCTTCAGCGGCTCGATGCCGGAATCGGGCTTCGACAGCACCAGCGTCACCTCCTTGGCGTCAAGCGGCCCGAAATCGCCGGTCATGATGATCATCGAGGCCGCGACAGGCCCGGCATGGCCTGGCGTGATGCTGAGATCTGCCATCGCCTCCAGCGCATGGATGTGGAGCGAGACCGGCTGCGCCGCCGCGATCGCCAGCGCCCGTGGGGGCGGCGTGAAGCGCCAGCCCGCGGCAACGCCGAAGATCGCCAGCACGATTAGCATTTCGACGCCGATCGAACGGGTGAGCCTGCGCTGCACCTCCGTAGCGCCCGCCTCGGCGGAAGCGGTGAGTTTCCAGCGATTGACCGCGGCCAGCGTGAACAGAAAGACCAGCAGCGCCAACTTGACCAGCAGCAGCCGGCCATAGGCGGTGCCGGCCAGCGCCGAGGGCGTCTGCACCTGAATGACGGCAAGCACGATGCCGGCCGCGGCAAGCACGGCGACCACAGGCAGGATCGCGCAGGAGAACCGGCGCAGGAACGCGACGGCGCCCGGCGTCTGGCGCTTCAGCGCGAGAGCGAGCGGCACCAGCGCGCCGCCCCAGAAGGCAATGCCGATACCGTGTACGAACACCATCGGCCGCGTCAGCCATTGCGGCTCGGCCGCGCTGGCGTGGCCGCTGGCGGCAAGCGCGACGCCGACGCCAAGGAGGCCGGCGAGCGCCAATGGCCTGGCGAGTACACGCGGTCCGGCCAACGAAAGCAAACCGAGCCCCAGCGCGGTCAGGGCGGCCAGCACCGTCCAGCCGAAGGAGGTGCCGAGCCCGGTCCGCCAGATCACCGGCTGCGCCAGATGGGAGAGCGGTGCTCCGAGTGCATCGAGCCCCTGAAAGCCGAGCGACAGGGGTGCCGCCATCAGGCCGCACAGGATCGCGGCCGCGACAAAACGCTGGCCGGCGCGTCCGTTGCCCGCCAGCCAGGCAAGGGCGAAGGCGCCGCCGACACCGAGGAAAAGACCGATGTAGAGAAAGATCTTGCCGATCCAGATCGCCGACCGCGACGGCCAGTCGACTGCTTCGGACACGGCGGGTGGTTCGCTTGGTGCGCCGATCGAAAACAGCAGCGAGCCGCCGACCGGATGGCCGTCGGCGGAAATGACGCGCCAGCTCAGCACATGCGTGCCGGATTTGAGCGCTTGCGGATTGTCGATCTCGAGCGTCTGGTCGGTGAGGCGGAAGGATGTCAGCCCAACCGGCGTGCCGTCGGGTTTCACCAATGTCAGCACCAAGGGCGAAACCGGTTCGCTGAAGGTCAGTGAGAACTGTGCCGGAGCCTGCGCCAGCACGGCGCCGTCGGCCGGGTCGGTCTTGATCAGCGCGGCATGGGCAAAGGCCTGGCTGGTCGAGGCTACGAAGATAACCGCCATGAGCAAGCCCAGCAGTCCGCCGGCAATCCGGCCGACGCGGTTGCTATTGGTATCGACCATCCGGGAAGATGTTGCGGTCATGCCAGGCCACGAGGCTGCGGCGCGCTCCGGCAAGCAGAGCGCGCCAGGGGACAAACTATTTCTTCGATGTGAGCTTGATGCCGGGCGCCGGGGTCTCCAGCGCGTCTTCATCCTGCCCTGCCGCCGGGATCTCGATCCAGCGGTCGACGGCATCGCCGCATTCCTGCACCACTGGGAAATAGAGCTTCTGGCCGACGGGCAGATCCGCCGTCAGCGTGGCGCGGAAGATGAACTCGTCATAGAATTCATCCGGCAAATTGCCGCCGCTCCAGTCGACTTCCTTGACGCCGTCGGTCACCGCTTGGCCATAGAGCTGATAGGACTTTTCATATTTGCCCTTCTTGGTCTGCAGCGTCCAGCCGGGTTTCGGCATCGGCTTCACCGCGATCACCCCTTCCGGGATCTGCACGCGCACGGCGGTCGTCGCCTTGCCGTCGCAACCATGCGGCACCCGCAGCGCCGCCTTGTAAGTCGAGCCGACCGCCGCTTCCTGGGTTTCGAGTGTGATATGCGCGGAGGCGGCATTTGTCCCCAAAGCCAGAATCGCCCCGGCCGCCAAAAGATACTTGTTCATGATGGTCCCTCTAGAATTCTGATCGGTACGACGGCCGGTTCAGTCGTTGTCTTCTTGGGGCGCCGCGCTGCCAATGGCCTGCACGGCGAATTTGATCGTCACCGTCCCGGCCTTTTCGAAGGTCAGCGTGGCGGCGAACATCTCGCCTTGCTTGGGTGGCTGCTTCAAATCCATGAACATCACATGATAGCTGCCGGGACCCAAAACGACCTTGCCGCCGGGTGGAATCTCCAGGCCGCCGACAACGGGCCGCATGGTCATGACGCCGTCCTTGACACCCATCTCATGCAGTTCGGCCTTGTCCGAGATGTCGGACGAAATCGACAGCAGCCGGTCCGGTGCGCTGCCGTTGTTTGTAATGGTGAAATAGCCGCCGGCCACCTTGGCGCCCATCGGCGTGGCGCGTGACCAGGGATGGCCGATCTCGATATCGCCGACCTTGAACTCATGCGCCAGGACGGATTGGGCGCCGGCGAGCATGATTGCCAAGGCCACCACGGCAGTGCCGAGACGCTCCTGGACGTGGGACAGAATGCGGCTGAACAGAGTGCCTGCCGCTATGGGGGAAGAATGGGACATGATTGCTCCATGAAGTGATTATCGCGCCGTTGCCGGTCGCGAGCCGTTTGATCTTTGGATGGGTGCGCCCGCGAAAGGTTCCGCCGGGCGAGCAAGCTCAGGCCACCAGTGGCGGCGCGCGCGGATTCGACGGCGAGCGTTCGCGCGCGAAGTCGAGGTGGATGCTCGCCGGAAAAACGAAGGCGACCGCTTCGAATGCAAGGCTGGCCAGGGCCAGCCCGGCGTCGGGCGGCGGCGCAAAGGCGGATGAAAACATGCCGCAGCCAAGCGCGCAGCAGGCCGGCAGATGCGACGGGTGCTGGTCACCGCCGGGAAGCTGGGTGGCACCGTCGTGGGTACAGATGACATTGCCGAAGGCGTCGAGCTGCGAGGCATTCGGCCCGGTTACGAAGGCGAACGCGCCGAGCGTCGACTGAAGCAGCAGCAGGCAGACCGCGACAAGCGCGGTCGGCATGCTCCAGCGTCTCCCCCGGCGGTTCAAGCCATCTGCCTCTTCAAGCAACTCTTGGAAGGATACCTATCATGGCAGCGGCAGGTCGAAAATCGCCAATTCGATGCTGCGGCAACGCGGCGCGATCAGGATTTCTGCAAGGGGATGGAGGTCAACAGCGTCTGGCGCGCCGACTTCAGGTGCTTGCGGCAGGCGGCGTCGACCTTGCCGAGGTCGCGCGATTTGAGCGCCTCGATATAGGCAAGGTGCTCGCCGACCGCGACTTCGTTACGCTCGCGCTCCTGCGCCTTGTTCCACTGGTAGTGGTAATGGAAGATCATGGCGATGACGTCGTAGAAATCGACGATGAAACGGTTGTGCGAGGCCCGGTGGATGAGCCGGTGGAAGCGCTCGTCCAGCTCGGAAAACGCGTTGAAGCGCGTGGCGATCTCTCGTGCCAGCAGACGATGTTCGTCCTCCAGGCGGTCGAGATCGGCCCAAACCGGGCTGTCCTGCGGCAGGGCGGCGAAGGCAGCCGCCGAGCGCAGTTCGAACATCTCGCGGATCTCGGTCAGTTCGAGCGCGAAAGCCCGCGTAAAGCCCTTCAGCACCCAATGGCTGTTGCGGCGCTTCTCGATCAGGCCGAAGCGCGAGAAGCGGATCAGGAACTCGCGCACGCTGGTGGTGCCGACGCCGATCTCGCGCGCCAGTTCAAGCTCGTTGATCTGCATGCCGGCCTCGGCGCCGCCGGCGAGCAGGCGCCGCATGAACGACCGCTCGATGATTTCGGCCAGTGTGTCTGTCTCTTCCTCGGGGAAAAAATCGTCGGGTCGCGGATCGCGCAGCACTGTCTTGGCACGCTTGTTCCAGGCGATCAGCCCGGTCTCCTCCATGCGCGCCAGGATGCTGCGCACGGTCGTGCGGCTGACGCCCAGCAGCGTGCCCAGTTCCGGTTCCGACGGCAGGCTGCGCGTTTCGTCGAGCAGCCTGAGGCACCTGTTATAGGCGTCCTTGTAGACGTTGTTGCTCTTCGACATCCCCTGACCCATTCATGCCGGCGCTTGCGGCGGCCGGCTTGAAGCGCAATATGACGTTCCCATGACCCTGAAAAGCAGGAATTGCTTTCGCCAGGGCACGGTCCATTGTTTGCAGCGCCGCCGCCAGCCAGAGGCGTGCTGAACGCCCGCGAAAAAACAATTGACGCAAAACTGTTTTTTCACGATAAAAGACATTAACTCTTAACAAGCGCGTGTCAATCCGCGCATCCCAGGATCACCCAGGAAACCGCCCGTGAACGTCTCGAACACCATTCTTCTGTCCCCCGCCGACAATGTCGCCGTTGCCAATGGCCGCATCGAGATCGGCACGGCTCTGCCGGGCGGCGCGCTTGCCACCGCCGTCATCGAGCCCGGCCACAAGGTGGCGATCAAGCCGATTGCCGCCGGTGAAGCCGTGGTCAAATACGCCCAGGCGATCGGCCGCGCCACGCAGGACATCGCACCGGGCGAGCATGTCCATTCGCACAATCTGGTGTTCGAGGCCGGCCGCCTGCCGGTGGTGCCGCCGAGTGAGGCCGAGCATGCGACAGCGGCCGACCGCGCCCGCACCTTCATGGGGTATCGCCGCGCCGATGGCCGCGCCGGCACGCGCAACTTCATCGGCATCATCGCCAGCGTCAATTGCTCGGCCACGGTCTGCCATTCCATCGCCGACACCGCCAACCGGACCTTGCTGCCGAAATATCCCGGCATCGACGGTTTCGTGCCGATCGTCCACGGTCAGGGCTGCGGCATGAGCGGCACTGGCGACGGCATGATGGTGCTGCACCGCACGCTTGCCGGCTATGCCCGCCACCCGAATTTCGGCGGCGTGCTGATGGTCGGCCTGGGATGCGAGGTCAACCAGCTCACCCTCTATGGCCAGAAGGGTGTTGCCACGGGAAAACGCCATTTCAACATCCAGGACGCCGGCGGGTCGCGCAAATCGGTGGAGAAGGCGATGGCCGTGCTGGCCGAGATCGCCGAGGAAGTCGGTCAGTTGAAGCGCGAGCCGATTCCGGTCAGCGAGATCGTCGTCGGTCTGCAATGCGGCGGCTCGGACGGCATGTCGGGCATCACCGCCAATCCGGCGCTGGGTGCCGCCGTCGATATCCTGGCCGGCGTCGGCGGCATCGGCATCCTCTCCGAGACCACGGAAATCTACGGCGCCGAGCATCTGCTCGCCTATCGCGCGGCAACGCCGGAGATCGCGCAGAAGCTCGACGGTTTCGTGAAGTGGTGGGAAGATCACGTCGCCAAGCATGGCGCCTCGATCGACAACAACCCCTCGCCCGGCAACAAGCGCGGCGGCCTCACCACCATCCTGGAAAAGTCGCTCGGCGCGGTCGCCAAGGGCGGCCAGACGCCGCTCAATGGCGTGTTCGGCTATGCCGAGAAAGTCACCGGCAGCGGACTGGTGTTCATGGACACGCCCGGCTACGACCCGGTCTCGGCCACCGGCCAGGTCGCCGGCGGCGCCAACGTCATTGTCTTCACCACCGGCCGAGGCTCCTGCTTCGGCTGCCGGCCGACACCGTCGATCAAGGTCGCCACCAACTCGACCATGTATCACCAGATGGAAGAGGACATGGACGTCAATTGCGGCGTCATCGCCTCGGGCGAAAAGACCATCGCCGGCATGGGCCGCGAGATCTTCGAACTCATCGTCGAGACGGCTTCCGGCCGCAAGACCAAGAGCGAGGATTTCGGCTATGGCGACAACGAGTTCGTGCCCTGGCATCTCGGCGCGACGCTCTGAATTCAACGCATATGTGGTAGAACTGCCGGGCGGGACAGCGGCCGGCAACGGGGAGGGTTTTGCATGGAAAAACGCCGCATCGGCAGCACGGCGCTCGAAGTCACCGAAGTCAGCTTCGGCGGCGCCGCGATCGGCGGCCTTTACCGCGCCTGTTCACGCGAGGCGGCGATGGAGACGCTGCAAGGCGCCTGGGAGGCGGGCCTGCGCTATTTCGACACCGCGCCCTTCTATGGGTTCGGCCTGTCGGAACGCCGCTTCGGCGACTTCCTGCGCTACAAGCCGCGCGATTCCTACGTGCTGTCCACCAAAGTCGGCCGCCTGTTCCGGCCGGTGCCAGAAGACCAGGTGCCCGACCACTCCTATGTCGATCCGCTGCCCTTCGCGCTCGACTACGACTATTCCTATGACGGCATCATGCGGTCGGTCGACTTCAGCTATGCGCGGCTTGGGCTGAACAAGATCGATATCCTGTATGTGCACGACATCGGCGCCTACACGCATGGCGTCGAGAAGACCAAGCAGCACTTTCGCCAGTTCATGGATGGCGGGCTCAAGGCACTCGAGGGGTTGAAGCGGGCCGGCACGATTTCCGCCTATGGTCTCGGCGTCAACGAAGTCCAGATCTGCCTCGACGTGATGCGCCGGGCGCCGCTCGATTGCATCCTGCTTGCCAGCCGTTATTCCTTGCTCGACCGCAGCGCCGAAGCCGAACTGCTGCCGCTGTGCCGGGCGCAACAGACGTCGCTGGTGATCGGCGGCGTCTTCAACTCCGGCATATTGGCGACCGGGCCGGTGCAAGGCGCGCATTTCGACTACCAGCCCGCCAGCCGCGATATGCTCGATCGGGTCGACGCCATGGAGAAGATCGCCGGCGAAGGCGGTTACCCGCTGGCCGCCGCCGCCTTCCAATTTCCCCTGCACGAGCCGGTGGTCGCCACCGTACTGACCGGTACCGCCAAACTGGCAAACCTGACACGTAACCTCGAACTGCTCGACATCAACGTGGCGGAGACGGAATACGCCAAATATCGTCCCTACACGGTGGTGCAGGGCCTGGCGTGAAGCCGGCGTCCGCCAGCGTTGACGGGCGAGGCTCGGCTTCACAAATGCGCGACTCCGCGGAAAGAATGAATGTTCCATATTGACTAACAGATGGAATTAATATTCCATGTATTCACGAAACGGGAGCGTTCGGCTGCGTCCAGGGAGGAAGGGCGCGTGATTGTGTCCGTGCCTGACATGGGAATCAGGTGCGAAACACCGCTTGCATCGTCCAGATCGATGCACTATCAAAACAGCGTAAATGTTTTTTATTGATAAAGTTCTGTTTGGGCCACGCCTATCCGAACGGAGCTTCCGTAACGTTCACCGGGCGACTTAGGGAGGTATCCTATGAAATTCGTGACCAGCATTCTCAACCGCCGCGCCGTCATGGCCCTGGCAGCAGCGTCGATGCTCGCCGGCGTCATGCACTCAGCGCCGGTTTCGGCGGCGGATGTGACCATTCCGATCATCGTCAAGGACACCACGTCCTTCTACTGGCAGATCGTGCTCGCCGGCGCCCGCAAGGCCGGCAAGGATCTCGGCGTCAACGTGCCGGAACTCGGCGCCCAGGCTGAAACCGACGTCAACGGCCAGATCTCCATCCTCGAGAACGCCGTCGCCGGCAACCCGGCCGCCGTCGTCATCGCGCCGACCGAAGCCAAGGCGCTCGGCAAGCCGATCGACGAGGCAGCGGCCAAGGTCAAGGTCATCGGCATCGACTCCGGCGCCGACTCCAAGGCCTTCACCTCGTTCCTGACCACCGACAACGTCCAGGGCGGCCGCGTCGCCGCGGACGGTCTTGCGGCAGCCATCGGCGCGGCCAATGGCGGCAAGGTCGAAGGCAAGGTTGCCCTGATCACCGCACTGCCTGGCGCCGGCTCGCTCGAGCAGCGCGCCCAGGGCTTCAAGGAACAGCTCAAGGCCAAGTATCCCGGCCTCGAACTGATCGCCGACAAATATGCCGACGGCCAGGCCACCACCGGCCTCAACATCGCGACCGACCTGATCACCGCCAATCCGGACCTGAAGGGCATCTTCGCCTCCAACCTGATCATGGCGCAGGGCGTCGGCCAGGCGATCGCCGAGAACAAGCTTGCCGGCAAGGTCGGCCTGATCGGCTTCGACAGCGACGAGAAGCTGATCAAGTTCCTGAATGACGGCGTCATTTCCGGCCTCGTCGTCCAGGATCCCTACCGGATGGGCTATGACGGCATCAAGACCGCGCTCGCCGCTTCGAAGGGCGAGAAGGTCGAGGCCAATGTCGACACTGGCGCCAACCTTGTCACCAAGGCCAACATGAAGGATCCCAAGATCGACGCGCTGCTCAATCCGAAGCTCAACTAAGCCTCGGTTGAGACGCACTGTTTCCGGGGCCTCGTGCCCCGGAAACGACAGCGACGTCGTTTGGAAATAGGGCAACCTGGGCTAGGTTGCCCTGGCAGGCATTTCGAAGCCCGCCGCGGGCCCAGATCGTGAGGCCAATCAGGGAGGATTGTCATGACATCGACGGCTCAAGACCTGCACCCCGCCCCTGTGCTGGAGCCTGGCAGGACGATCCTCGAACTGCGCGGCCTCGAAAAGAAATATCCCGGCACCCATGCGCTGAAGCCGGTGACGCTGGCCTTCAAGTCGGGCGAAATCCACGCCATCGTCGGCGAGAACGGTGCCGGCAAATCCACTCTGATCAAGCTTCTCACCGGCGTCATGCCGCGCACCTCCGGCGAGGTCATCTGGGAGGGCAATCCGGCGGCGCTGGCGACCCCGCATGAGGCGATGGCGCTCGGCATCAACGCCGTGCACCAGGAAGTCGTGCTCTGCCGTCATTTGACGGTCGCCGCCAACATGTTCCTCGGCGAGGAGAATTCGCGCTTCGGCATCCTGCAGCAGCGCGTCATGGTCAAGGAAGCGCAGAAGATCATCGACGATCTCGGCTTCGACCTGCCGGCGCATGTCATGCTCGGCGACCTCACCATCGGCCAGCAGCAGCTGATCGCCGCCGCCCGCGCCACCGTGCGCGGCACCAAATTCCTGATCTTCGATGAGCCGACCGCCTACCTGACCCGCAAGGAGGCCGACCAGCTCTTCACGCTGATCCGTCGGCTGAAGTCCGAGGGCGTGACCATCATCTACATCAGCCACCGCATGGAGGAGGTCTTCGAGCTCGCCGATCGCGTCTCCGTGCTGCGCGACGGCACGCTGGTCGGCACCAGAAACATCGCCGAGACCAACGATGCCGAACTGGTCAAGCTGATGATCAACCGCTCGATCGAGCAGGTCTATCACAAGGAGCACTTCACGCCGGGTGCCGCGATCGTGGAGACCAGGAACCTGTCGGGCAAGGGCTTCGAAAATGTCTCGATGACCGTCCGCGCCGGCGAGATCGTCGGGCTCTACGGGCTGATCGGCGCCGGGCGCAGCGAATTCGTCACCACGCTCTACGGCCGCCATCGCAAATCGGCCGGCCAGATCCTGTGGGAAGGCAAGCCGGTTCAGGTCAATTCGGAGCACGATGCGATCAGGCTCGGCATGGCGCTGGCGCCGGAAAGCCGCCGCGACCAGGGCCTTTGCCTCAATTTGCCGGTTGGCCTCAATCTCAACCTGCCGATCTACAAGCGCATCTCCAAAAACCTGTTGATCTCCGGCGCGCAGGAGAAGGCCCAGGCCGACCGCCAGATCGCCGATCTCCGCATCAAGACGCCGACACGCCATGCGCTGGCCTCCAGCCTGTCGGGCGGCAACCAGCAGAAGATCGTCATCGGCAAATGGCTGGCGCATGGCGCCAAGCTGTTCATTTTCGACGAGCCGACAGTCGGCGTCGATGTCGGCACCAAGGCCGAAATCTACCGCCTGTTCGGCGCGCTCTTGTCGAAGGGCGCCGGCATCATCCTGATCTCGTCCTACCTGCCGGAAGTCTATGAGCTGGCCGACACGCTGCATGTGTTCCGCCGCGGCAAGCTGGTGGCGACACACGGATTCCGCACCGCCGATCACGAGGAAATTCTCACACAGGCGCTCGCCGAGAAACAAGAAAAGCTGGGAGGAAAGATATGAGCACCGAGGCGATCCCTGCCGAAAAATCCAAGCGCAATTACAACGCCCTGTTCGGGCTGACGCTGCTGGCGCTGCTGGTGCTGCTCTGGGTCATCCTGTCGCTGTCGACATCGAGCTTCGCCTCGGCCAACAACATCTCGAACCTTTTGCGTCAGGGTTCGATGATCGCCATCCTGGCGGTCGGCCAGACCTTCGTCATCATCACCGGCGGCATCGATCTGTCCGTCGGCGCTGTGGTCGGCTTTGCCACCGTCATTGCCGCGATGCTGATCAACGCCGGCATACCGGTCTTCCTCGCCATCGCGATCACGCTGCTGGTCGGCGTTGCCATCGGCCTGTTCCACGGCTTCGGCATCGTCAAGATGGGCCTGCCGCCCTTCATCATCACGCTGGCGACGCTGACCTCGCTGCGCGGCATCGGCCTTCTGATGACCAACGGCAACTCGATCTCCATCAACAATGACGCCTTCCAGGAATTCTCGCGCAACTCCTTCCTCGGCGTGCCCAATCTGTTCTGGATGGTTATCCTGGTCGGCATTCCGGCCTACATTTTCCTGCATCACAGCCGCTGGGGCCGCTACCTCTTCTCGGTCGGCTCGAATGCCGAGGCCTCGCGCCTCTCCGGCGTCAATGTCCAGCGCACCATCTACATGGCCTACACGCTGTCGGGCCTGTGCGCGGCTTTTGTCGGCGTGCTCCTGGCCTCGCGCATCGGCATCGGCAACCCGACCCAGGCCGAGGGCTGGGAACTGCAGGCGATCGCGTCCTCGGTCATCGGCGGCACCTCGCTGTTCGGAGCGGTCGGCTCGGTGCATGGCCCGCTGCTCGGCGCCTTCATTCTCGCCACCATCAACAACGGCGCCAACCTGCTCAACGTCAACGCCTTCTGGCAGCGCATCATCACTGGCGTGCTGATCATCGTCATCGTCTATTTCGACGGTCTGCGCCGCCGCGGCGGCAAGTGACCATTGCTGAAATCGATCTCCGGCCCGGCGTGAAGACAGGTCGGAAACCTAATCGGACTGAGACATGAAAGCCGTTATCTGCCGCTCGCCCGGGGAACTCATCCTGGAAGACCGCCCCGCGCCCGGCGCGCCCCCTGCCGGCTGGGCGCTGGTCGCGGTCAGCCATGTCGGCATCTGTGGCACCGACTACCACATTTTCGAAGGCAAGCACCCGTTCCTCGCCTACCCCCGCATCATGGGCCATGAAGTCTCCGGCACCGTCATCGAGACCGGCGAGGGCGTCGATCTTGCCGTCGGCGAACCGGTCGTCATCAACCCTTACCTCTCCTGCGGCAAGTGCATCGCCTGCCGGCACGGCAAACCGAATTGCTGCGTCAAGATCGAGGTCTTGGGCGTCCATCGCGACGGCGCCATGTGCGAACGCATTCTTGTCCCGGCGCGGAATCTCTATCCGGCCAATGGCCTGTCGCTGGCCGACGCAGCCGCCGTCGAATTCCTGGCCATCGGCGCGCACGCGGTACGTCGCGCCCGTGCCGATCCCGGCGCTCGCGCTCTGGTCATCGGCGCCGGCCCGATCGGGCTCGGCAACGCCATCTTCGCCCGCATTGCCGGGCTCGACGTGACGCTGCTCGACATGAGCAGTGAACGTCTCGTTTTCGCCGAAAACGAACTTGGCTTCAGGATCCTCGACGGCTCGCGCGGAGCGGTGCCGGATCTGGTCAAGGAAGCGACATCGGGCGAAGGCTTCGACCTGGTCTTCGACGCCACCGGCAACACCCGGTCGGTGCAGTCGGCTTTCGCCCACGTCGCGCATGGCGGCACACTGGTGCTGGTCAGCGTCGTCAAGGACGACATCGTCTTCTCCGACCCTGAATTCCACAAACGCGAAATGACGCTGGTCGGCAGCCGCAATGCACTGCGTGCCGATTTCGATCATGTCGCAGACTCGATCCGCAACGGCGCCGTGCCCCTGGCCAAGCTGGTCACCCACCGCACGACGCTGGCCGATACGCCGAGCGATCTCGCCCGCTGGGCGCATGAGAAATCCGGCCTGATCAAGGCCGTGATCGAGATCGGATAGTCGGCAGGATTCGGCTCACAGCGCCGACAGTTTGAGCTCGACCCGCTCCGCCGGAAAGCGCGACTCGGAGAACTGGATCGGCTGACCGTCCGGCGTGATGTTGACGGCCACCGTGACCAGCACGATGGCGCCTGGCTGCAGGTCGAGGTCGGCGAGATCGGCCGCATCGGCATGGCGTGCCGACAGCACGGTCGATTGCCTGAGATAATCGTCTATGCCGAAGCGGGCCAGCGACGCGGTGATCGAGCCAGTCTCAGCCATCGCCTTGTCGATGCCGGCAAAGCGCCTGGCATCGAACCAGCCAGCAGCGCGTGACACAGGCCGTCCATCGGCCTCACCGCGTGTCTCCAGCCGGATCACCTCGGCGCCCTTGGCAAGGCCAAGCCCTTCGGCGACACGCGGGCTGGCCGGCTCGACCGACGAGGCAAGCAGCACGATGTGCCGTTCCGAGGTTTGTCCCTGCAGGCCCGTTGAAAAGCGTGTGCGCGCCCCGATCGGATAGGACAGCCGCTTGCGAGACAATACGAAGGTGCCACGCCCCTGCTCGGCCCGCAGCACACCTTCCTGCACAAGCGCCGATATGGCGCTGCGCACCGTGTGGCGATTGACGCCATAGCGCTCGGCGAGCGCCACCTCCGGCGGCAGCGCGGCATTCTCGGCGAAATCGCCGGTGGCGATCGCCTGCAGGATCCTGTCGGCGATCTGCCGCCACAGCGAGACGCCGCTGCGCCGTTCAATACTGTCGGCTTCCTGTCGCCCGATCATGAGTTGGCCCCTGCCTTCCGTCCCCTGTCATCCACTCGTCATGGACTCGCGCTAGGTAATATGTATAATTTGTATAGTTGTCTATATCAATAGACAAATTAGCGAAGAGGAATGCTGCCGATGCGAGGACAGGAAGCCCGCGACCAGGCCGGACGCAAAGCCGCGATGGCGACCCTGGCGCAATCGAGCGGCGACGATATCGTCCGGCTCTGGAACGAAGCCGGCCTGCCTTCGCAGGCCGAACTGCTGCGCGGTCCGGAGACCGGACTGGTGACGCTGCGCGGTCGCATCGGCGGCGGCGGCGCGCCGTTCAATGTCGGCGAGGCGACCGTCACCCGCGCCACTGTCCGGCTGCCGTCCGGACAGGTGGGCCATTGCTACGCGCTTGGCCGCGACAAGCAGAAGGCGAAGCTGGCGGCGATCGCCGACGCGCTCTGGCAGGACCCTGCCCGCCGCGCCGAGGTCGAGACCAGGCTGATCGCGCCTTTGAGGTCGGCGCTCGCCGCTGCCCAGGAAAAACGCCGCGCCGAGACAGCGGCAACGAAAGTGGATTTCTTCACCATGGTTCGCGGAGAAGACTGATGGATATCGCAGCACAATCGATCGAGGGCGGCTTTGCCGATCCGGTGTTCAACGCCCAGACGGTGTTTCGCGCGGTCATGGACGCGATGGCGCGGCCGGGCAGCGTGCAGCCTCTGTCGGCCCTGGCCCGCCCGCCGGCGCCGCTCTCGCCAACCGCTGGCGCCGTGGCACTGGCGCTGTGCGACAACGACACGCCGCTCTGGCTCGACCCGGCCCTGCACGCCTCCGCCGCGATCGGCTCCTGGCTTGGTTTCCATACCGGCGCGCCGCTGGCCAACACGCCTGCCGACGCGCATTTCGCCTTTGTCGCCTCGCCGGCCGAGATGATGGCGCTCGACGGCTTTGCGCAGGGAACGCAGGATTATCCCGACAGGTCGACCACCCTGATCCTGCAGGTCAGCGACCTCGTTTCAGGCACTCCGTTGCTGCTGGAGGGTCCCGGCATCGAAATCAGCGCCACGATCGCGCCGGCGCAGATGCCGCGTCATTTCATCGAGCAGTGGAAGCAGAATATCCAGCGCTTTCCGCGCGGCGTCGACATCATCCTCGCCACATCAGAAGGCGTAGCCTGCCTGCCGCGCACGACGCGCATCAAGACGATGGAGGCTTGAAGATGTATGTCGCGGTAAAAGGCGGTGAAGCCGCAATCGCCAATGCCCACAGCCTGCTCGCCGATCGCCGGCGCGGCGACCGTTCGGTGCCGGCACTGCGCCTCGACCAGATTGTCGAACAGCTGGCGCTCGGCGTCGACCGGGTGATGAGCGAAGGCTCGCTCTACGACCGTGAACTCGCGGCACTCGCCATCGTCCAGGCGCGCGGCGACATGATCGAGGCGATCTTCCTGGTGCGCGCCTATCGCACCACGCTGCCGCGCTTCGGCTACACCAAGCCGATCGACACCGGCGCCATGCTGGTCGAACGGCGCGTCTCGGCAACCTACAAGGATCTGCCAGGCGGCCAGTTGCTCGGGCCGACCTTCGACTACACGCACCGGCTGCTCGACCCCGAACTTGCCGCCGGCGCCGATGTCGCCGAACCCTTGCGGCGCGAGACGGAAGCGCAGGCCATGCCGCGCGTCTCGGCGATCCTCGCCCGCGAAGGCCTGATCGAACCGGACGGCGAGATGCCGCAGGACCATGTGCCCGGCGACATCACCCGCGAGCCGCTGGAATTCCCGATGGCGCGCGACATCCGCCTGCAGGCGCTGTCGCGTGGCGATGAAGGTTTTCTTCTGGCACTCGGCTACTCCACCCAGCGCGGCTATGCCCGCAACCATCCCTTTGTCGGCGAAATCCGCATCGGCGAGGTCGAGTTGGAACTCGATGTTCCCGAACTGCCCTTCGCAGCACCCCTCGGCACGGTGCGGGTCACCGAGTGCCAGATGGTCAACCAGTTCAAGGGCTCGGCCAAGGCGCCGCCGCAGTTCACCCGGGGCTACGGCCTGGTCTTCGGCCAGAGCGAGCGCAAGGCGATGGCCATGGCGCTCTGCGACCGCGCCCTGCGCGCCTCCGAGCTCGGCGAGGACATCATCGCCGCCGCCCAGGACGAGGAATTCGTCATCTCGCATTCCGACAATGTCCAGGCGACCGGCTTCGTCGAGCATCTGAAGCTGCCGCATTATGTCGACTTCCAGGCCGAACTCGACCTCGTGCGCCGCATGCGCGCCGAATATGAGGCCCGCGAAAACCCCGCGAGGGTCGACGAGAAGCGGGAGGCCGCGGAATGATCGAAGGCCTGTCCCACATGACCTTCATCGTTGGCGACCTCGAGCGGATGACAAGGATACTCGAGGGCGTCTTCGACGCGCGCGAGGTCTATGCCAGCGACGCCGAGCAGTTCTCGCTGTCACGCGAAAAATTCTTCCTGATCGGCGACATCTGGATCGCCATCATGCAAGGCGAGAAGCTTAACGAACGCAGCTACAACCACATTGCCTTCAAGATCGATGACGCCGATTTCGACCGCTACGCCGAGCGCGTCGGCAAGCTAGGCCTCGACATGCGCCCGCCGCGCCCACGCGTCGAGGGCGAAGGCCGCTCGATCTATTTCTACGACGACGACAACCACATGTTCGAACTGCACACCGGCACGCTCACCGAGCGGCTGGCGCGCTATGCCAAAGGACTTGAGGTCGCATCATGACCGATATCGCCACCTACAACTTCGCCTATCTCGACGAGCAGACCAAAAGGATGATCCGCCGGGCGATCCTCAAGGGCATCGCCATCCCAGGCTATCAGGTGCCGTTCGCCTCGCGCGAAATGCCGATGCCCTATGGCTGGGGCACCGGCGGCGTCCAGGTCACCGCCTCGATCATCGGCCCCGATGACGTGCTGAAGGTCATCGACCAGGGCGCCGACGACACCACCAATGCGGTGTCGATCCGCGCCTTCTTCAAGAAAGTCGCCAATGTCGCTGTCACCACCGATACCGCCAGCGCCACCATCATCCAGACCCGCCACCGCATCCCCGAACATCCGCTGACCGCGGGCCAGGTGCTGGTCTACCAGGTGCCGATCCCCGAGCCGCTGCGCTTCCTCGAACCGCGCGAGACGGAAACGCGCAAGATGCATGCGCTGGAGGAGTATGGCCTCATGCATGTGAAGCTCTACGAGGACATCGCCAAGCACGGCCGCATCGCCACCACCTATGCCTATCCGGTCAAGGTCGAGGGCCGCTATGTGATGGACCCCTCGCCGACGCCGAAATTCGACAATCCCAAAATGCACCGCTCGCCGGCCTTGCAGCTGTTCGGCGCCGGACGCGAGAAGCGCATCTATGCGGTGCCGCCCTTCACCGATGTCGTCAGCCTCGACTTCGAGGACCATCCATTCGAGGTGCAGACCTTCGACCAGCCCTGCGCACTGTGCGCGGCCGAGAATGTCTATCTCGACGAGGTCATCCTCGACGACCATGGCGGCCACATGTTCGTCTGCTCCGACACCGACCATTGCGAGAAGCGGCGCGAAGAGGGCCATCGCGGCCATCTTGCTCCGGAAATCCATCTTGCTTCCGAAAAAATGGAGCCGGCACAATGACCGACGAACCGCTGCTGCGCGTCTCGGCGCTCTCCAAATTCTACGGTTCGCGCGTCGGCTGCGACAACGTCTCCTTCGACCTGTGGCCGGGCGAAGTCCTGTCAGTCGTCGGCGAATCCGGCTCCGGCAAGACGACGCTGCTCAATTGCCTGTCGACGCGGCTGCTGCCGTCGTCGGGCACCGCCAGCTACCGCATGCGCGACGGCCAGTTCCGCGAGCTCTACCGCATGAGCGAGGCCGAGCGCCGCTTCCTGATGCGCACCGACTGGGGCTTTGTTCACCAGAACCCGGCCGACGGCCTGCGCATGACGGTGTCCGCCGGCGCCAATGTCGGCGAACGGCTGATGGCGGTCGGCGACCGCCACTACGGCAAGATCCGCGCCACGGCCGTCGACTGGCTGTCGCGCGTCGAGATCGAGGAAGACCGTATCGACGACGAGCCACGTGCCTTTTCCGGTGGCATGCGCCAGCGCCTGCAGATCGCCCGCAACCTCGTCACCGGCCCACGGCTGGTGTTCATGGACGAACCGACCGGCGGTCTTGACGTCTCGGTGCAGGCGCGCTTGCTAGATCTCTTGCGCGGGCTGGTCACCGATCTCGGCCTCGCGGCCATCGTCGTCACCCACGATCTCGCGGTGGCGCGCCTGCTGTCGCAGCGCATGATGGTGATGAAGGACGGCCGCGTCGTCGAAAGCGGCCTCACCGACCGCGTGCTGGACGACCCGCGCGCGCCCTACACGCAGCTTCTCGTTTCTTCCATTTTGCAGGTGTAACGATGCCAACCCCGCTCGTTGTTTCCGACGTCGCAAAAAGCTTCACCATGCATCTGCGCGACGGCATCAAACTGCCCGTCGTCGCCGGTGTCTCGTTCTCGATCAAGGCAGGAGAATGCACCGTGCTCGGCGGCCCGTCCGGGGCCGGCAAGAGCTCGATCCTGAAAATGCTCTACGGCAACTATGCCGTCGACGAGGGGCAGATCATCGTCAGCCACGAAGACGGACTGATCGATCTTGCCAATGCCAGCCCACGCACCGTGCTTGCCGTTCGCCGGCAAACGATCGGCTATGTCAGCCAGTTCCTGCGCACCGTGCCGCGCGTCCCGGCGCTCGACGTCGTCGCCGAGCCGCTGGTCGAGCGCGGCGAGGACCGCGAGGCGGCCAGAGGCAAGGCGCGCGCCCTGCTGTCGCAGCTTAACCTGCCGGAAAAACTCTGGGCGCTGCCGCCGGCGACCTTCTCCGGCGGCGAGCAGCAGCGCGTCAACATCGCGCGCGGCTTCATCACCGAGCACCCTATCCTGCTGCTCGACGAGCCAACCGCCTCGCTCGATGCCACCAACCGCGACGTGGTGATCGAACTCATCGCCGCCAAGAAGGCGGCGGGCGTCGCCCTGCTCGGCATCTTCCACGATCATGATGTGCGCGAGGCGGTTGCCGACCGCATCATCGACGTCACCGCTTTTGCTCCAGGAAAACTCGCCGCATGACCAGGAAATTGTCGGAGACGCCGCTGGTCCACCCGACGGCGGAGGTACACAATTCGACGCTTGGCCGCTGGACCGAGATCGCCGACCGCAGCCGGGTTTCGGAAAGCGAACTCGGCGACTATTCCTACATGATGCAGGATTGCTCTGTCTGGTGCGCGACGATCGGCAAGTTCGCCAATATCGCGGCGAGCGTGCGCCTCAACGCCACCAACCACCCGACCTGGCGGCCGACGCTGCATCACTTCACCTACCGCGCCTCGGACTATTGGGACGACGCCGAGCATGAGAGCGAGTTCTTCGCCCAGCGCCGCGCCAAGCGCGTCACCATTGGTCACGACACCTGGCTCGGTCATGGTTCGACCGTCCTGCCGGGCGTCACCGTCGGCGATGGCGCGGCGGTTGGCGCCGGGGCGGTTGTCTCGAAGGATGTCGCGCCCTACACCATCGTCGCCGGCGTGCCGGCCAAGCCGATCCGCGAGCGCTTCGACCGCCGCACCGCCGAACGCTACCAGGCGCTTGCCTGGTGGGACTGGGACCACGTGCGGCTGCGCGTTTCGCTCGATGATTTTCGCGAACTGTCGGCGGAGGCCTTCCTGGAGAAATACGAGGGATAGCTCCTCACATCATCGTCATTAAGGGGCTTGTTCATATCCCTGACACAGGGTCGGACAGGACGCCATCTCCCAAGGAGATTGCCATGCTCGACACCGTCAGACCCTCGCTCGCCGGATTCTTTGCCGGCTCCAATCCGACCCCGCCGGCGCATCTCGGCACGCGCTACGACACCTCGGGCAATTTCCTGACCGAGCCCGGCAACACCGTTGTCAGCCATCTCGTCAGCGGCTCGCCCTCCGAGGCCGTGGTGCTTGCGGTGCGCGAGAAGATGCTGGCGATGCCCGACGCCGACCGGCTCGCCTTCACGCCCATTTCCAGCCTGCATATGACGCTGTTCCAGGGCATCATCGAATATCGTCGCCGCTTGCCTTACTGGCCGCAGGACGTACCGCTCGACACCAGCATTGACGCCATGACCCGCCTCTATCTGGAGCGCCTTAAGGGCTTCGAGGGCTTCGGTCCTTTCAACATCAAGGTGATCGAAATCGTGCCCACCGGTCTCACCGTGGCCGGCGCGACCGACGAGGACGTGCGCATCATGCGTCAATGGCGCGATGCGCTGGCGGTGCCGTTCGGCTATCGGCACCCCGATCATGACGCCTACGTCTTCCACATCACCTTTGCCTATCAGATCCAGCGCCTCGCCTCCGATCGCGCCGCCGCGTGGCAGGCTCTGTTCGACGATTGCCTGGCGCTTTTCGCAAGGCAGGCTCCGACAATCGAGATCAAGGCGCCCGCCTTCTGCGCCTTCCGCGACATGAAGCACTTCGAGGAATTGCTGGTGCTCGGCTGATCGCCGACAAGGCGCCAATGCATGTCGCCCGAAAGTGGCCCCGGGAGAACGACATGCATAAAGCCAAATACCTGGAGCGCGTCGCATGAATTCGTTTCAGCGACGCGCTTCGGCCGTCGCGCCTGTGGAGCGTAACAAAACTGACATGCTGGCGACATGGCAGGTTCATGTGGCTGCGTTAGGCGAGGGCCTGACGATCAACAAGGTCGGGACTGGAACCTGCTCATGTCAGCAAGCTCTGCCACGCTCGAAATCCGCGGCGTCAGCCGACGATTTGGCAAGAACACAGCCGTCAGCGACGTCAACATCTCGATCCCGCAGGGTCAGATGGTTGGCGTCATCGGCCGTTCAGGCGCTGGCAAATCGACCCTTCTTCGCATGATCAACCGTCTTGTCGACCCCAGCCAGGGGTCGATTTTTTTTGACGGCGCCGAGGTCTCCCGGCTGCGCGGCTCGCCGCTGCGGCGCTGGCAGCGCGATTGCGCCATGATCTTCCAGCAGTTCAACCTGGTGCCGCGCCTCGACGTGCTGACCAACGTCCTACTCGGCAAATTGAACCACCGTTCGACCCTGTCCAACCTTCTCGGCATGTTCTCGCGTGCCGAATGCGCCGAGGCGGTCGCCGCGCTCGAGCGGCTCGACATAGCCCGCACCGCGCTTCAGCCCGCCGGCACCTTGTCTGGCGGACAGCAGCAGCGTGTCGCCATCGCCCGCGCCATGATGCAGCAGCCCAAAGTGATCCTCGCCGACGAGCCGATCGCCTCGCTCGACCCGCTCAACGCCAAGGTGGTGATGGATTCGCTGCAGGACATCAATCTGCGCGAGGGCATCACCGTCGTCACCAACCTGCACACGCTCGACACCGCCCGCGCCTATTGCAACCGCATTATCGGCATGGCCGCCGGCAAGGTCGTCTTCGACGGCCCGCCGGAAGAGCTCAACCGTGAGGCCGTGCGCGTCGTCTATGGCGCCGACAGCAATGGCGCAGAGATATCGGAGGCCATCACCTCCACCAGCGTTGCCTTCAAGCAGAAGATCGCAGCATCCGCCGGACCGCTCGAACCCGCATTCCCGGGTTACTGAGCCCATGATCCCGAAAAGTGGAATCCGGTTTTCGGGAAAGATCATGGGCCGAGAAAGGGCGGTTGGGATCGTCCGCCCGCGTCAAGGGCACTTGTCAAGATCAAGAACGCTGCCGGCGCGGGGCCGGAACTTACAGGAGAGACATCAAATGTTCAGGAAGATGGTTTTCAGCGCCGTTTCGGTGCTCGCCATGGCAACCAGCATGGCCCACGCCGCCGACATGAAGGAATTCCGCGTCGGCATTCTGGGCGGTGAAAACGAGACCGACCGGCTGCGCAACTACCAGTGCCTGGCCGATCATCTGAAGGCCGAATTCGGCTTCGAGAAGGTCTCGCTGTTTCCTGCCGCCGACTATGACGGCGTCATCCAGGGCCTGCTCGGCGGCACGCTCGACTTCGCCGAACTCGGCGCATCCGGCTACGCCAGCGTCTATCTCAAGGACCCGAAGGCGGTGACCCCGATCCTCACCACCAAGCAGACCGACGGTTCCACCGGCTATCATTCGATCGGCCTGGCTCTGAAGACCTCGGGCATCACCGACATCAAGTCGGCCAAGGGCAAGAAGCTCGGCTACGCCGATCCGGACTCCACCTCGGGCTACCTGATCCCGCTGACCCAGATTCCGAAGGAAACCGGCGCCTCGAACGAAACCTTCTTCGCTTCGACCCAGTTCAACGGCGGCCATGAGAACAACATCCTGGCCGTGCGCGACGGCAAGGTCGATGTCGCGGTCGATGATTCCTCCGGCATCGGCGACTTCAAGAACGGCTTCACCTCCGGCACCTTCCACAAGGTCGTCGCCAAGGGCGCCGTCGACCCCAACGACTTCGTCGAAGTCTGGCGCTCGGGCCTGATCCCGAACGGCCCGCTGGTCGTGCGCACCGCGCTCGGCGACGAGATGACCGCCAAGCTCGCCGCCTTCTTCACCGAGCTGCCGAAGAAGGACAAGGCTTGCTTCGAGGGCGTCGAAGGTGGCGATTTCACCGGCTACGTTCCGGTCAAGCCGGACTTCTACAACGTCATTGTCGAAGCCCGTAAGGCAGCTATCGGCGGCTAATGGCGAAATCGAAAAGGGCGGTGTCAAACACCGCCCTTTTTGCATCTCCGATCATGACCCTTTCCGTGACAGCCCCTTCTTTGACAACCCCTTTTGGCGCGCCCCAGCAGATGGCCGATGCCTGGCGACGCCAGACGTCGCTGCGCCGGTTCTATACAGTGCTCGGCGTCGGCGTGCTGCTGGCCGCGATGTTCGCCAGCATGTGGTTCGCCGACGAGGCCAATGCCGGGCACTTCTTCGACCGGCTACCGCATATTCTGGATTTCCTGAGCTGGCTGGTGCCCAAGGACTGGAACGACGTCTGGCGGGCACTGTTCGACATTGCCTCGCCGCATGACACCGGCACCCAGGAATACAATTTCCCGCTCGGACGGATCTTTGTCTGGGGCGGATTCTACATTCCCGAATATTTCGAGCTGATGCTGACCACGGTGAACGTGGCGCTGGTCTCGACCTTCATCGGCTTTGTCTTCGCGGTGCCGTTTTCCTTCATCGCGGCGCGCAATCTGACACCTCATCCGGCCCTGCGGCTGATCGTCAAGCGCTTCATGGAGCTGCTGCGCGTGTTCCCTGAGATCGTCATTGCCGGCCTGTTCGCGGCCATCGTCTCGATTGGCCCGATCGCCGCCATCATCGCTATCGGCCTGCATTCGATCGGCGCGCTCGGCAAGCTGTTCTATGAGATCAACGAAAACATCGACATGCGCGCCGAGGAAGGCCTGCGCGCGGTCGGCGCCAACTGGTTCGAGCGCGTGCGCTTCGCCGACCTGCCGCAGGTGCTGCCCAATTTCATGTCCTACACGCTGCTGCGCGTCGAGATCAATGTCCGCGCCTCGACCATCATCGGCGCCGTCGGCGGCGGCGGCATCGGCGAGGAATTGAAGCTCTCCATCTCTCGCGGCTTCGGCGCCAAGACGCTGGCGCTGGTGCTGCTCTTGTTCACGACCATCTTCATCATCGACCAGTTCTCCGCCTGGCTACGCCGCAAGCTGGTCGGCGAACAGGCCTTTATGATGGGCGCATAAACCATGGCGACAATGACCGCCGAGGAGATATTGTCGATCGAGGAGCGATATCCGCAGGTGTTCCGGCGGCCGCTGTACAAACGCTTCGCTCCGCTGTTCCTGTTCATCGGCATCCTGACCTATCTCGTCTATGTCCTGTGGTTCTTCAGCCTGCCGCAAGTGCTGCGGGAATCGCACTGGGAACGTCTGCCGCTGTTCCTGACACAATGGATCAGCTACGACCTGCAACCGGAATTCCGCCTCGACCAGCCTGAGATCACGCCAAAATACCCGCGCTTTTCCGCGCTTGGCGAGAACCCCAACCCCGACTGGGTGATCAGGAATCGAGACGGCACCTTCACCGTGCTGATCGATGGTCCGGCGAAATCCGTCACCTTCGACAAGGCGCAGGCAACGATCGTGGCCAACGGCCAGACCGTGCCGGTTTCGCTGACAGGCGGCAAGCCGGTGATATCAGGCCCGGTGCCGGACTGGATCACCGCGCACGACGACGAGGTGGTTGCCAAGATGGGCTTCGTCGGCGAGGTGCGCGTCACCGTCGACCGCGTCAAGGTGCGCAAGCGCTTCCTCGGCTGGGCGAATTTCGTCTTCGATACGCGCTCGCCCTTCTTCGGCAAATCAGCGGGAGAGGTGATCTCGCTGATCGTGTCCGGGCCTGAACTGAAGCAGGGCACGTCGAACCTGGCGCTGGCAGGCGACAACATCTGGAACAACGCCCAGTGGCAGCATGGCGACGTTTGGACGAAGCTGCTGCAGACCATCGTCATGGCGTTCCTGGGCACGCTGCTTGGCGGCATCGTCGCCTTCCCGCTCGCCTTCTTCGCCGCCCGCAACATCACGCCGAGCGGCGTGCTCAGCCAGGTCCTGAAACGCTTCTTCGACTTCATGCGCTCGGTCGACATGCTGATCTGGGCACTGTTCTTCACCCGTGCGTTCGGCCCCGGCCCACTTGCGGGCAGTGCGGCGATCTTCTTCACCGAGATCGGCACGCTCGGCAAAACCTACTCCGAAGCGCTCGAGAACATCGACGACAAGCCGCGCGAAGGTGTGCTGTCGACCGGCGCCAACGGCCTTCTGGTGCAGCGCTACGGCGTGATGCCGGAAGTCATCCCGGTCTTCATCAGCCAGACGCTCTACCAGTGGGAGTCGAACACCCGCGGCGCCACCATTATCGGCGCCGTCGGCGCCGGCGGCATCGGCCTGAAATTGTGGGAAGCAATGCGCACCAACTCCAACTGGGCCAACGTCTTCTACATGGTGCTGCTGATCCTGCTGGTCGTCTTCATCTTCGACAACATCTCGAACTTCCTGCGCCGCCGGCTGAGCCGGACGATTCACGACTACAACAGACTTCAGGCCGAGCAGGGGTGATGCCCTCGGCTCCAGGATCGACAGCGGCTCAAAGCGCCTTCGTGGTTCTAAGCGGCTTTCCTCCACCCATTCCTGATATGCTTATAGCCCTCGCGATAAACTGCTTCCGGCGTTTCGGAAAAATCGCGCCACACCTTTGTCGCCGCCGCCAGATCCTTCAACGACCGCCCGAAGGCCTCGATCGTCAGCCAGTCGTCATAGCCGCTCTTGCGGATCGCCGCGAACGTCTCTTTCCACGGGATGTTACCGCGCCCCGGCACGCCGCGATCGTTCTCCGATATGTGGATGTGCACGACATTCCTGCGATGCTTCGTATAGGCGCTGATCGGGTCGGCCTCCTCGATATTGGCATGAAAGGTGTCGTACATCGCCTTGATGTGCGGTCGGCCGACAGCATCGATGTGCTCCGACAGGTCCGCCATCGTGTTGAAAAGATAACATTCGAAGCGGTTCAGCGCCTCCAGCCCGATGGTCACGTTCCGCGTGCCGGCATGGTCGCCGATGGCGCGCTGCGAGGCGATGGAACGGTTCTTCTCGGCGGGTGTCGGCCCCCTGCCGGAAAAGGCGCCGAGCGTCGAGTGCAGCGGTCCGCTGAGCGTCCTGGCGCCGAGCGCGTCGGCGCAATCAACAGCCCATTTCATGTAAGCGATACCGGCCTTGCGCGTTGCCGCATCCGGCGAAATCAGGTTCATTGCCGGATCGCCCATCGCCGAGACCGCGGTGCGCTCCAGCCCGATGCGATCGAGCAGGTCGCCGAGCTTTTTGTAGTCGTCCGGCGTACCGGCGAAAATCGGTATCTCGACACCGTCGAAGCCTGTCGCCTTGATGTCGCGAAGCAGCGGCTCGTGTTTCTTCGAGACGCTGGTCGTCCACAAGAACATGCACATGCCGATTTTCATCGACAGCCCTCCCCCGTCCGATCCCCCCGGATCATTCTTGTTTTAGAGCTTCGTCCACGCCCCATTCTTCTTCGACGATTTCACGCAGGCCTCGATGAAGGCCATGCCTTCGACGCCATCCTGGATGGTCGGGAAGATGACGTCCTTGGCCGGCTTGCCACCCTTCTTGCGCGCCGCGCGGATGGCGCGTGCAGCCTCCTGATAGATATTGGCAAAGCCTTCGAGGTAGCCCTCGGGATGGCCTGACGGTACGCGGCTCACACGGCCCGCCACCGGCAGCGCGCCGGCGCCGTTGCGGGTGATCAACTGCTTGGGCTGGCCGAACGGCGTGTACCAGAGGTAGTTCGGATCGGCCTGCACCCATTCCAGCCCGCCCTTCGAGCCATAGATGCGCAGCTTCAGCCCGTTCTCGTGGCCCGGCGCCACCTGGCTGGCCCAGATCATGCCCTTGGCCGGATGCGTCTTGCCGGTGGACTTGAAGCGCAGCATGACGTTGACATTGTCGTCGAGCAGCCGCCCCGGCACGAACGCATCGAGATCGGCCGACAGCGAATCCAGCTCCAGCCCGGAGACGAAGCGAGCGAGATTGTAGGCATGGGTGCCGATGTCGCCCAGCGCGCCGCCGGCGCCCGCCTGCTTGGGATCGCCGCGCCATGAGGCCTGTTTCTGGCCGGTGGCGGCGAGATCCTTGGTCAGCCAGTCCTGCGGATATTCCGACTGCACGATGCGGATGTCGCCAAGGATACCCTTGGCCACCATTTCGCGTGCCTGCCGCACCATTGGATAGGCGGTGTAGTTGTGGGTAAGCACGAACACCTTGCCGGTCTTCTCGACCACCGCGGCGAGCTTTTTCGCCTCGGCCAGTGTCGTCGCCAGCGGCTTGTCGCAGATCACGTGGATGCCGGCCTCGAGGAAGGCCTTGGCCGCCGGCACATGGACATTGTTGGGCGTGACGATGGCCACCGCCTCGATGCCGTCGGGGCGCTTGGCCTCGGCCTTGGCCATCTCGGCATAGGAAGCGTAGCTGCGGTCCGGATCGAGCCCGAGTTCGGCGGCCGAAGCCTTGGCGCGCTCGGGGTTCGCCGACAGCGCACCAGCCACCAGCACGAACTCATTGTCCAGGCGCGCCGCGATGCGGTGCACCGCGCCGATGAAGGCGCCTTGCCCGCCGCCGATCATACCATAGCGGATCGGGCCGCCTCCCGTTTCCGATTTCGATGCGCCGACCATGTTTTCTCCCTCGTGTCTTGGATGCCCCCTCGCGGGGGGGAGCAAGTCGCTTCAAATTCCCATCATCGCGCGCAGCACTTTCTTGTCCGTCGCGCCACCGGCGAAGTCGTCGAATGCCTTCTCCGTCACGCGGATGATGTGGTGCTGGATGAAAGGCGCCCCTTCGGCCGCTCCGTCCTCGGGGTGCTTCAGGCAGCACTCCCATTCCAGCACCGCCCAGGAATCATAATTGTACTGCGTCAGCTTGGAGAAGATGCCGCCGAAATCCACCTGCCCGTCGCCGAGCGAGCGGAAGCGTCCTGCGCGGTTGGTCCAGCTCTGATAGCCGGAATAGACGCCTTGCCGGCCAGTCGGGTTGAACTCGGCGTCCTTGACGTGGAAGGCCTTTATGCGCTCGTGGTAGATGTCGATGAATTCGAGATAGTCGAGCTGCTGCAGCAGGAAGTGCGACGGGTCGTAGTTGATGTTGCAGCGCTTGTGGCCACCGACCGCGTCGAGGAACATCTCGAAGGTGGCACCGTCGAACACGTCCTCGCCGGGATGGATTTCGTAGCCGACATCGACGCCATTGTCCTCATAGACGTCGAGGATCGGCTTCCAGCGCTTGCCGAGTTCGGCGAAGGCCTCCTCGATCAGACCGGCCGGCCGCTGCGGCCAGGGGTAGAGGTAGGGAAAGGCCAGCGCGCCGGAGAAGGACACCGAAGCCTTGAGGCCGAGATTCTTCGAGGCTTTGGCGCCGAACTTCATCTGTTCGACCGCCCATTTCTGCCGCGCCTTGGGATTGTTGTGGACCGAAGCCGGCGCGAAGCCGTCGAACTGCGCGTCATAGGCAGGATGCACCGCCACCAACTGTCCCTGCAGATGCGTCGACAATTCGGTGATCTCGACGCCGGCATCGGCGCAAATACCCTTCACCTCGTCGCAATAGGCCTTGGAAGACGCCGCTTTCTCGAGGTCGAACAGGCGCGCGTCCCAGGTCGGGATCTGCACGCCCTTATAGCCGAGACCGGCGGCCCATTTGGTGATCGCGGCCAGCGAATTGAACGGCGCTGCGTCACCCGCGAACTGCGCCAGAAACAGTCCAGGGCCCTTCATTGTCGTCGGCATCGGCATCCTCCCTCATTGTGTCGCGACCAAGCATAGCGCCGATTGGAAGCAGGGCCAGCCATTTTGGTCTTTTTGCATCGGGCGCTTTGCAGGCACTGCCATTCTGGTATTACCAAATAGGGGAATTTGGTCAAGCCTGACAATGCATCGGCCGAGCCAATCGGATGCCCGAAGCATTGGCATATATCACAATATAATCAATGTAATAATTCACGCGGCGAGTTGCGCCTCCACGCTTCTTGCCGTTCCAGGCAATTTGCTGTAGACCTCGCTTAAGGCCCAATTGGTCGAACCAGTTTGCAGGAAAAGGCTGGGGATGCCTTGGGGAGGAACCCTTGCGCCGTCTTTCGGCGACGCATGCCGAAGGCAAACGATACGGTGAATTTGGGAAGGACAGACCATGCATCTTTCGACGCACAACTGGATGCGGGCGGAACCATTGGAGACCACGCTCAAGCGCATCAAGAAGTTCGGCTATGAGTCGATCGAGATTTCCGGCGAGCCCGAGCAATACAAGACCAAGGAGACGCGGGCGCTGTTGAAGGAGCATGGCATTCTCTGCTGGGGCGCGGTGACCTTGATGCTGGGCGAACGCAACCTTGCCGCCAAGAACCAGGGCCAGCGCGAGCGCTCCGTGCAGTACGTCAAGGACGTGCTGACCATGGTCAGCGAGCTCGATGGCGAGATCATCACGCTCGTCCCCGCGACGGTCGGCAAGGTCGTGCCGGACGGCACCGAGGAAGAGGAATGGAAATGGGTGGTCGACGCGACCCGCGAATGCTTCACCCATGCCAAGAAGGTCGGCGTCAAGATCGCCGTCGAGCCGCTCAACCGCTTCGAGACCTACCTGTTCAATCGCGGCGCCCAGGCGCTGGCGCTAGCCGACGCGGTCAGCCCCGAATGCGGCGTATGCCTCGACGCCTACCACATCCATATGGAGGAATTTAACGTCTACGACGCCATCCGTAAGGTCGGAAAGCGCTTGTTCGACTTCCATGTCGCCGACAACAACCGCTTCGCAGCCGGCCTCGGCCAGATCGATTGGCCGAAGATCGTTGCCACCTTGAAGGAAGTCGGCTACGACGGCGCGCTGACCAATGAATTCGTCGCCCCGGTCGACCGCACGCCGGCGGCACCCTATCCCGAAATGGTCGAGCGCCACCCGGTCGATATCTCGCCTGAGCAGCTGAAGTTCATCCAGGACCACGGCTCCAGCGTGCTGACCGAGAAATTCTACACCGACCAGATGCGCATCACCGCCGAAACGCTGCTGCCGCTGATCAAGTAGTCGACGACTGTTGGGAAATTTGCCCTTTCGCCCTGACCGGCGGCGGGGCTGGGGAAAGACATGCGCATCAAGACCGTCCAAGCCTGGTGGGTCCGCATCCCGATCGAAGCCGCTCGGCAGCACCGCAGCGACTTCGGCCAGGTGACGACCTTCGACGCCGCCATCCTGCGCATCGAAACCGATGACGGACTGGTCGGCTGGGGCGAAGGCAAGAACGCAGCCGGCAGCGCCGGCAGCTACGGCGCCCTCGTCCATATGCTGAACCAGGAGGTCGGGCCGCAGCTGATCGGCCGCGATCCGGCCGACATCGGCATCATCTGGGAAATGCTCTACAATGGCGTGCGCCACGACAGTGCCGCCCGCGCCGGCCACGCCATGCCGCAACTGGCGCGGCGCGGCATGAGCATCGCCGCCATCAGCGCCGTCGACATCGCGCTTTGGGATATCCTCGGCAAGTCGCTCGGCCAGCCGGTCTGGCGGCTGCTCGGCGGCCGCAAGATCGACCGCATGCAGGCCTATGCCTCGGGCGGCTGGGCGTCCGCCGATGCCATCGGTGAACAGTTGAAATCCTACATCGCCCGGGGCGGCTTCAAGGCGCTGAAGATGCGGGTCGGCGCCATGGATGGCGCCGCCCACGTCTCGGCGGGCCGCGTCCGCGCCGCGCGCCAGGCGCTCGGCCCCGATGTCGAGCTGATGGTCGACGCCCACGGCACCTATACGGTGGCGGAGGCCAAGCGCTTCATCCACCTCGTCAACGACCTCGACCTCGCCTGGTTCGAGGAACCGGTGATCGCCGACGACAAGCCGGGCATGGCGGAAGTGCGTGCCTCCGGCGCCGTGCCGATCGCCACTGGCGAAAGCGAGGCGACGCGCTATGCCTTCCGCGACCTTGCCGTGCTCAAGGCCGCCGACATCTTCCAGCCCGATCCCGCCTTTTGCGGCGGCATCAGCGAGGCGATGAAGATCGGCACCATCGCCAGCGCCTTCAATCTGCGCTTTGCGCCGCATCTGTGGGCCGGCGCGCCCTGTTTCTTCGCCGGGCTGCATGTCTGCGCCGCCTCGCCGTCGAGTTTCACCGTCGAATATTCGCTCGGCGCCAACCCGATGATCCACGATCTGATCGAAGAGACTGTCGAAGCACAGGACGGTATGATAGCGATCCCGGAAAAGCCCGGATTGGGATTCACCGTTTCTGAGCGATTCCTGGAGGCGCACGCGCAACGCAATTGACGATGAAAGAAAAGAACCTTCTCGCGGAACTCGCAGCCTATCTGTTCTCCCACTCGGACAAGGAGAGCGGCCGCACCCCATCCGAACGTGAACTGGCGGAGCATTTCGCCGTCAGCCGCGGCCAGATCCGCGAGGCGCTGGCCATCCTCGAAGCCATGCGCATCGTCGAGCGGCGCGCCAAATCCGGCATCTACATCGACACCAAGCAGGCGAGCGTCGAGGCGCTGGCGCTGTTCGCGCGCGCAGGCCTGCCGCTCGATCCCTTGCAGATCTACGAGACGGTCGAGTTGCGCAAGATCCACGAGATCAAGGCCGCCGAGCTTGCCTGCTCGCGCGCCACCGAGGAGAATTTCGAGCGGCTGCGCGAGATCCTCAAGGCTTCCGAGGAACGCATCGCCGCCGGCGAAGGTCTGGCCAAGGAGGACCGCGAATTCCACCTCGAGATCGTGCGCGCCACCAAGAACAGCGTCTTCCACAACATCTGCAGCGTCTACTATCTGATGGGCGAACAGCGCCTGCCGATCTACTTCAATGACCCCGAACGAAGCGTGCGTTCGCATGCCGAGCATGTGCAGATCTACGAGGCGCTGCTGCGCCGCGACGGCAATCTCGCCCAGGCGCTGATGAGCGCCCACCTGCAAGGGGCGGAGAGCTACTGGAAGGGCCTGATCGAGGGCGGCATGGCGGCTGCGCCCGCGAGCCCGGCGCTCGAAAAGGCCTGACAATGGCCCAGACCGTGCCGAAGATCCTGTCGACCCATCCGCTGCACCCGCGCGCCTCGGCCAGGCTCGCCGGCGCCGGCCAGCTCGTCATCGCATCGGCGCTCGATCCCGCCACCTTGACCCGGGAGGCCAAGGACGCCGACATCGTCATCGTGCGCGCGCCGCTGCCGCCGGCGCTGTTCGAGGGCGCCTGGAAGCTGAGGGCAGCCATCCGCCATGGCGCCGGGCTCGACATGATCCCTATGGAGGCGGCGACCGCCGCCGGCGTGCTGGTGGCCAATGTGCCGGCGGTCAATGCCCGTTCGGTTGCGGAACACGTCATGTTCGCCGCACTTGCGCTGCTGAGGCAATTCCGCAGGGTCGACCGCGACCTGCGCGCCAAAGGCTGGCTCGCCGGGCGCGAGCATGCCAACGCCAACATCGAACTCGCCGGCAAGACCATCGGCATTGTCGGCCTCGGCGCCGTCGGCCAGGCCGTCGGCCATATCGCCGCGCACGGTTTCGACCTCAAGGTGGTGGCAACGACGCGCAGCATGCAGCCGGCGCCCGAGAAAGTCGGCTTCCTGTCGATCGACGCGCTGGTCGAGCAGAGCGACATCATCGTGCTCTGCTGCCCGCTGACGCCGGAGACGCGTGGCCTGATCAGCCGCGAGCGCATCGCCCGCATGAAACCCAATGCGCTTTTGATCAACGTTTCGCGTGGGCCGGTCGTCGATGACGACGCCCTGATCGAGGCCCTGCGGGAGCGCCGCATCGGCGGTGCGGCACTCGATGTGTTTTCGACGCAGCCGCTGCCCTCAAATCATCCCTATTTCGGCTTCGACAACGTTATCATCACCCCGCATATGGCAGGCATTACCGAGGAATCCATGATGCGCATGGGCATCGGCGCGGCGGGCGAAGCCTTGCTGGTTCTGGACGGCAAGCTGCCGGTCAATCTGCGCAATCCGGAGGCGGTCGATCACTACCGGCGGCGTTTTCCGCTCGACCTCTAGCAATCGCGGTTTCGCCCCAATTCTCCGCGACGGTGCGGCCATGTCCGGTCTTCGCCTCGCATTCCTGATTGCCGCAGCCTCGTCCATCGGCGCCCTGCCGGCATTCGCCGCCGCCCAGAGCAGCTATGTCTATTGCGACAATGGGTTGCGCTGCTTCAAGGCGCCCTGCCCGTCGAACAGCGCTCTCGACCTTGCCACCGGCAACATCATCAAGGGTGTGTCGATCGACACCAGCGGACTGCCGCAGGCCGACAAGGCGATAACGGATCAGTCCGACGTGCTTTACAATGGGAAGATCGTCGTCAGGGGTTCGATCGAGCACCGCACCCAGACCATCACCGGCAAGGATTACAGCCTGTCTTGGCTGGTCGCGACACGCATCGTACGCACCGCCAAGGACAGCGAACGCAAGCATTGTTCATCGCCCTGATCCGCAACTGAGATTCACGACCGGTCAGCCGCCAAGCAGCCTCTCCACTTCGGCGGCTATCCGCAGCAGACGCCGGTCATGGCCGTTGCGCGCAACCAGCATCAGCCCAGCCGGTAGCGCCATATCAGGCATCGGCAGCGAGATCGCGCAGAGATCGAACTGGTTGGCGACCTGCGTGTTGCGCAGCAGCAGGCCTTCGACGCGGTCGCGCAGCCCGGCATCCTCGGCCATGGAAACGATGGTCGGCGCCATCACCGGCGTGGCCGGCAGGACCAGCACATCCACCGAGGCCAATCGCTCATCCATGGCAGCGATAAGCGCGGCGCGGCGGCGCAACGCCCTGATATAGACCGGCGCCGGCAGCATCGCCGCCCGCGACAGCGGCCCGCTGACATGCGGGTCGACCGGCACCGACGCCCCCGTCGCCAACCAGTCGGCATGCACTTCGGCCCCCTCCATGGCAGCGATCGAGCCCCGCTTGGTGGCGGTCCTGAACTCCGCGATCATGTCGTCGATCACCAGATCGGCCATGCGCGCGCCGGCCTGTTCGATCTTGCCGAGGCAATGCTCGAACGCCGCGGCAACTTCACCTTCGGTGTCGCCAAAAAGAACGCCGCGCGGCACACCGACCCGAAGTCCCGCGAGCGATACGGCCGCCAGTTCGGTCGGCACCTCGCCGGCCATCACCGCGTCCGCGGCGGCACATTGCGCAACGGTTCGGGCAAGCGGCCCGATCGAGTCCAGGGTGCCGGACAGGGGAAAGGCGCCGGTCAGCGGCACCCGCCGCGCCGTCGGCTTGAAACCAACCACACCATTGAGCGCCGCCGGAATGCGGATCGAGCCGCCGGTATCGGAACCGATGGAGATATCGCTCGTTCCCTCGCCGACGGAAACGCCGGCGCCTGAGGACGAACCACCGGGAATGCGGCTGGCATCGACGGCGTTGCCTGGCGTGCCGTAGTGCATGTTGTCGCCGATCGCCGTGAAGGCGAACTCGGTCATGTTGGTCTTGCCGGTGAGGACCGCACCGGCTTGCCGAAGCCGGCTGACGATGGCGGCGTCGCGCGCGGCGGGCGTAGCGGTCTTCCGCATCAGCGAGCCGGCCGTGGTCGCCTCGCCGGCGACATCGAACAGATCCTTGACCGAGACGATCGTGCCGTCGAGCGGTCCGAGCGTCACGCCGGCCCGACTACGGGCGTCGCTGGCATCAGCCGCCGCCCGCGCGGCGTCGACATAGAGCTTGGTGAAGACCTTTTCGTCGGCCGCGCGATTGGCAAGACGTGACAGGATGATTTCGAGACGGTCGCGGATGGATTGCATGTCGATGTCGGACTCCGTCAGGATGCAACGTCTTTAAGGCAGGCAGCCGGTTGGGCCTGCGAAAGGGATGACCCGCCCGCATACCTTTGCACCTGCCAGCGATAGGAAGATACTGATGCTCTACAAAGGCAGCTGTCATTGCGGCAAGATCGCCTTCGAATTCAAGGCGGAACTGACCGGCGCCATCAGGTGCAATTGTTCGATCTGCTCGCGCAAGGGCGCGCTGTTATGCGCCATCCCGCATGAGAGCCTCACTGTCCTGGCCTGGGGCGATGACCTGAGCACCTATACATTCGGCAACCACGCCATGGCGCACCGCTTCTGCCGCGCCTGCGGCATCCACCCTTTCGCGGAGGACGTCCGTGAAGGCGGTGAGCGCAGCGCCTATATCAATCTCAACTGCGTCGCCGATGTCGACCCATCCACCTTGTCGATCTTCGACTTCGACGGACGCTCGGCGTGAAGCGATTCCGGATTGCCTTACCGGTAGCCGGTTGCGTCGGCGGGTTTGCCGGCGTCCTGGACCTCCGGCACATAGCGCCAGGCATCGGGCCGCGAACCGTCGAGATCGGTAAAGCCGTAGACTTGCGCCAGCCCGCCGCTGGACAGCGACTGCCCGTTCCAGCGCGAGCGGTTCGTGTCCGCCGCCAAAGCGGCAACGGCACGGCCGACAAAGCGTGGCGTCTCCGAAATGATAAAATGCGGCACCTTTGCCGTGGCATCGCGCCAATTCTCCTCGCGCACCCCAAAGGCCTCCAGCATCATTTCCGACCGTAGCCAGCCCGGCGTCAAAGAGACTGACGTGGCGCCGTGTTTGGCAAGATCCTTGGCGTGAGCCCACGCCATGCGGTTCACCGCGACCTTGGCCAGGTCGTAGAAGGGCGACAGGCGGTAATGCTCGGCATTGTATTCGGCCGTGCCGTCGGTGACTTCGACCAGCAGTCCGCCCGGCCGCAAGATCATGAGCGGCAGCGCATGGTGGGCGGTGATCAGATGGGTGTCGATGGCCAGACGCAGCATGCGCAAGCCATTGTCCAGATCGTGCTCCCAGACCGGCTTGTCCCATTCGAACAGCTTTTCACCGCCCCAGATGTCGTTGACCAGTATATCGAGGCGGCCCTGTTCCTTGCGGATGCGCTCGACCAGCTCGCGCACATTGTCGGCCACGAGATGATCGACCTGGACAGCGGTGCCGTTGCCGCCGTTGGCCGTGACCAGTTCCGCCGTCTCCTCGATTGTTTCGGGCCGGGCATATTCGGATTGCTGGGCACGCGTGCTCCGCCCCGTGACATAGACCGTTGCGCCGGCGGCACCGAGTTCGACCGCTATGCCGCGTCCGGCGCCTCGTGTGCCGCCGGCGACCAGGGCAACTTTCCCTTGCAACGTCATTGAACTCTCCCAAGAACGACACCATCGATGAAATCCGAGCTGGCCAGCGCCGCCCGCATCATATATAAATGATCATTCGGTTATATCAGGATGTCAAGATGACCCGGCCCAAAACCCAGTCCGACGAACAGGTCCTGGACGCCGCATTGCGATTGATCCACGAACACGGCCCGGAAGCGCTCACCTTCGAACGCCTGGCAAAAGCCTGTGGCCTCTCGGGTGCGACCCTGGTGCAGCGCTTCGGGAACAAGGCGCGGCTGAAGCAGCGCACCTTGCTGCATGCCTGGGACGGTCTTGACGACAAGACCAAGACGCTGGCGGCCGCCGTTCCCAGAACGCCTGCCGGCGCGGTCGAATTGCTGGTCGCGCTGTCGCAGGGCTATGGCGGCATCGAATCCTATGCCGAGGGCCTGCTTGTCCTGCGCGAGGATCTGCGTGACCCCATGCTCAGGATGCGCGGTGCCGCCTGGAAGACAGCGCTGTGCAATGCACTCGCGGCTTGCTTTGCGGCAACACCCGGCCCGCCGCACGACATCGGCCTGCTGATGGCGTCGCATTGGCAGGGATCGTTGCTGTGGTGGAGTTTCGATCCAACGATTGAAGTCGCCGTCTATGTCGAGGACAGCCTCAACCGCTTCGTTGCCGCCATCACGACGGCAGCGGCCCGAAAACCATGATGGTTTCTCGGGCCGCTGGATAGCTCGGAGATGAAGGACTATTCGGCCTGCTTCGGGCCGCGCAGGAACACAACGATTGCCGCCAGCAGCGTTGCGATGCCGCGATAGCGAAGGCGCTGGCCACGCCCGCATGGGCGACCAGCGGACCGCCGAAGACGGCGCCTCGCCACCATCAGGCCGCAATCCCCGCGGTCGTTGCCGCCCGCCTCGGCTATGAATCGGACGCCGCATTCAGCCGTGCCTTCAAGCGCGTGATCGGTTCGGCGCCCAGCCATCTGCGCGGCGAGGAACAGGCCGACATCCGCCAGGCCGGGTAACGCGTCTCGGCCGTGACGGACGGTCGATTGCACGCTAAAACCCGGGCATGGATTTCACATCATCCGAGGGTGTCTCGCCGGCTCCAGGCGGTCCGCTGACCGACATCCTGCGAGGATTGCGGCTTGATGGCGTCGACTATGGCCGCTGCGAACTTGGCGAGCCGTGGGCGGTGCTCTTTCCAGCCCAGGAGGCGGCACGTTTTCACTTCATCGGCCGGCGCGGATGCTGGCTGTTTTCGCCGTCCCGGCAATGGCTGGAGCTGAAAGCCGGCGATGCGCTGCTGTTGCCGCGCGGCGCCGAACACATCCTTGCCAGTGCGCCGGGCATCCATGCCGTGCCGATCGAAAGCTACAGCATCGAGCCTTTGCAGGACAATGTCTACGCCGTCTCGAACGGCGGCCACGGCGCGAAAACCCTGCTGTTTTGCGGCAGCATGCACTTCAATCTGGGTGGATCGCATCCTGTGCTCGCCATGATGCCGGACATGTTGCGCGCGCGGGAATTGATGGCGGACGAGCCGGGCATTCCGCACCTTCTGGAAGCCATGGCCAGCGAGGTGACCGGCAATCGCGCCGGCTCGGGCGGCATACTGGCGCGGCTGGCCGACGTATTGGCCGCAAGCATTATCCGTTCATGGGTGGAGAACGGTGGCGACGGCACCACCGGCTGGACCGCGGCGATCAGGGATCGCGATATCGGCCGCGTGCTGGCGGCCATTTATCGCCAGCCCGATCGGAACTGGACCGTCGACGCCCTCGCCCGCGAAATGGGTGCCTCACGCTCGGCATTCGCCGAACGGTTCACGACAATCGTCGGCGAAACACCGGCGCGATATGTCGCCCGGCTGCGCATGCATCAGGCGCGGCAGTGGCTGATCGAAGACCGGATGCGGGTGTCCGTGGTGGCCGCCAGACTGGGCTACGAGTCCGAGGCTTCGTTCAGCCGGGCCTTCAAGCGGATCGTCGGCACGGCGCCCAGCCATTTGCGCACCGTCAACGGCACCTCCGGAGAGCCCTGAGGTCGCTCGGACCTTTGCCATGTCGGATTGCTGGATGAATTGCCAAGTCTTCCGGACGCGGTGCCATTGCCGGGCCGACTGCATGCAATAGCTTGCCGTTGCCAGCAATGAGCGGCCCGATTCAAGGAGAAGAGCCATGCCAAATCATCTGAAGTTCGTGACGCTCGCCACCATGCTCGTGGTCTCCGGCCAGGCTTTCGCCCTTGAGGACAGCTATCTTCCGGCCAACAAGATCCCCTATGTCGCCGAGGCTCCAGACCAGCCGCAACGCCTCGGACCGCTGTGGGGCGAAAGGGCCAAGGGCCCTGCAGGCACGCTGCTGAAAGTCCCAGGCAACTGGCGCGCTCCTGTTCACGCGCATACCGCCGATTACCGCGCGGTGGTCATAAAAGGGTTGTGGGCGCACTGGCAGACGCAAGGCGGCGAGGCGACCAAGGTCGAACTGCCTCCGGGATCCTACTGGACCCAGAAGGCCAATGAGATGCATGATGACGCCTGCCTGTCCGACACCGAGTGCGTGATCTTGCTGATCAACGAGACGCCCCACGAGACCTACTTGGCGAAGTAACCGGACGCTCTATCCAGCGTGACGCAAGCTGACGCCACTGCCCTTGTCGACAAGCACCACCTTGTCCGGGTTCCAGGCAAAGCGCACGGGCTGCTCGATAGCGACATCGGTCTTTGCCGGCACCGTGGCGCGCAGCGTCGTATCGCCGACGCGCAGCGTCAGGATCTTTTCGACGCCATGGTTCTCGACATCATGGACGCGCGCTTCGACCGGAACGCCGCTCTCGAGATAGACGTCTTCCGGACGGACGCCGAAGACGAGCGGGCGACCGTCGGTCGCTCCACTCGCCTTGGCCCCCCTGAAAATGGCAGTTCGAACTTCAACGGCGCCATCACCGCGCGGCCGTTTACCAGCTTGCCCTCGATGAGGGTCATCGGCGGCGAGCCGACAAAGCTCGCCACATAAGTGTCGCGCGGATTGTTGTAGATCTCGTGCGGGGTGCCGGTCTGGACGATGCGGCCGTGGTTCAAGACGCCGACCTTGTCGCCCATCGACATCGCCTCGATCTGGTCATGGGTAACGAACAGGAAGGTGGCGCCGAGCTGTATCTGCAGGTTCTTCAGTTCCGTGCGCAGCGCCTCGCCCAGCTTGGCGTCGAGTGCCGACAGCGGTTCGTTCATCAGGAACACGCGCGGCTTGCGCACGATGGCGCGGCCGATCGAGACCCGCTGCATCTCGCCACCGGACAGGCGATCGGTCTTGCGGTCAAGCAGATGTTCGATCCGCAGCGTACGGGCCGCGCGGTCGACTCGGTCCTTGATCTCGGCATCGGGTCCTCCGGTCAAGCCGGAGGATGACGGCGTGAGAGTTGAGAGGGCGACGCACACCGACCGGCGCGGACCGGCGCGAGCGCGACCTGCCGGATAGCGTCAGCTGCTGATCATCGCGCTGTCTTGTTGAGAGCGGTGACGACCAGCGCGAGAATCACCGCCGCGGCGGCGATTTCCCACACGAAAGCCTGCTTGTAGAAAGGCGGCGTGGCGAGCTGCGCCTTGCCGGCGAGAGTGTTGGGGTCCGGTGGATTGAGGAAGAAGACGCCGTAGAGATGCGCCGCCGTGATCGAAACCAGCAGCGCAATGCAGAACACCAGCGCCACGACCAGCGCTACGGTCACCACACTGCGCACCTTGACGCCCGGCTGGGCCAACGGCAGCAGGTTGTTGATGAGTCCGGCAAGCACCACGAGACCGCTGCCGACCGCGTACAGGCCGATGGAAAAGGGTTGGAAGATCAGCACCAGCGCCATGACGCCGAGGCCAATGATGAAGACCTCGAGGCAGTACGCGCCGGCCCGGCTCATGCCGGAAGAACTGTCGCTCATGACCGCACCGCCTTTCCAGCGCCATCGAAGACATGGGTTTGCCTGGGATCGGGGCGTAGATTCAGCGCCTCGCCGACCTTGACCCGCTGGCTTCTCGTCACCACGACGCGGATGTCGGCGCCTGCCGCCGTGCGGGCATGAATAAGGGTTTCGGCGCCCATGGGCTCGATGAGCTCGGCCCGGGCGGAGATGGTGCCACGATCCCCCGTATCTGTCGCGGTGAAGGCGCGGGGGCGGACACCGATCGTCACCCTGCCGGGCTGCAGGCGCGCGACCGCCGCGTCCGTACGGATCGCCAGATTAATGCCGGCCACGGCCATCTCCGCCGTGCCATCGGCGAAGGTCTTGAGGTCGGCCTCGAGAAGATTCATCTGCGGCGTGCCGATGAAGCTCGCCACGAAAGCATTGGCGGGCTTGGCAAAAACCTCGTGCGGTGAGCCGACTTGCTCGATCAGGCCGTCCTTCATGATGGCGATGCGGTCGGCCATGGTGAGCGCTTCGAGCTGGTCATGGGTCACGATCACGGTCGCTTTGGAGAGGCCCTGCAGCACTTCCTTGATCTGGCCACGCATGCTCTGGCGCAGTTCGACATCGAGACGCGACAAGGGCTCGTCGAAGAGGAAGCAATTGGGGTCGCGGACGATGGCGCGGGCCATGGCGGCGCGCTGCTTTTCGCCCTCGGATATCTGGTTCGGCAGCCGGTCGAGAACGTGCTCCAAGTGGAGGATCGCGGCGACGCGGTTGACGCGGGCAGTCCGCTCAGCCCTGGAAATGCCGTCATGATAGAGCGGGAAGGCGATGTTCTCGCCGACCGATGCCGACGGGTAGAGCGCGTAGAACTGGAACACCATGGCGATGTCGCGCTTTTCGGGCGGCAGGTTGTTCATCACCTTGCCGGCGATGACGACCTCGCCGTCAGTGACGCTTTCCAGCCCGGCGATGACGCGCAGGGTCGTCGTCTTGCCACATCCGGACGGGCCGAGAAGGCAGACGACCTCACCGGCGGCCACCGACAGGTCAACGTCCCTGACTGCGGTGAAGGAGCCGAAACGCTTGGTGACTTTGCGGAGTTCGATGGTTGACATCTCAGCGCTTCACGGTGCCGAAGGTAACGCCGCGCAACAGATGGTTTTGCAAGAAGAAGGTGACCAGGAAGACTGGGACGAGGAACAGGGTTTCGATGGCGGCAAGCAAAGTCCAGTCGGTGCCGCGTCCACCCGACGACACGGCCTGGTTCATGGCGACCGGGACCGTTCTCGTGTCGGGCCCCGAGAGCAACAGGGCGAAGAGGAACTCGTTCCAGGTGAGGATCAGGCCGAACACGAACGTGGCGGCGAGCCCGGCAATGACCTGGGGCAGGCAAATCTTGAAGAACACCCGCATTCCGGACGATCCGTCGATGCGGGCGGCATCCTCGACGTCTGGCGACAATTCATCGAAGAAGCTCTTCATCATCCAGATGGTGAAGGCCAGGTTGAAGGCGGTGTAGAGCATGATGATGCCGAGATACGAGCCCGACAGGCCCACTACGCGGAACATCAGGATCACCGGAATGATCACCACAATCGCCGGCAGCATGCGCGTGGTCAGGATGATGAACAGGTAGGTGTCATTGCCTTTCAGCGGATAGCGCGAGAAGCCGAAGGCCGCCAGGGTGCCGATGACCAGCGCCAGCAGCACCGACGCCGAGGCGATGAAGATCGAGTTGAAGAAATAACGGTCGAATCCTGTCGCTTCCGGGGCACCGTCCGGCGTCATCGAGCGGGAAAAGACGGACCCAAAATTTTCGAGCGTGGGCTTGAACACAAAATGGTCCGGAATCAAGCCGAACAGCGACGTGGGCGACAGCGTTGGAGGCACCAGGAGCGCGTCGCCCTGCGGTTTGAAGGCGGTGAATATGATGAACAGCACCGGCAGAAAATAGATAAAGGCGACGATGGCCACGGCGAGCGTCCGCCCCCAGCCGGCCTTGTCTACTCCGCTGGCCCTGCCGAAGCCGAGCTTTCCCAATATCGATTCGGCCACGGGTCAGGCTCCCTTCGTACGGCGGTTTGCGAGGTACAGGTAGAGGTTGGTGAGAACGATCACCATGAACAGCATCAGATAGGAGATCGCCGCGCCCTCACTCGTCTTGTTCTGCTCGTTGGCGATGCGGATCAAGTGATAGGAGATCGTCAGTGTGTCGTTGCCGCCCTTGGTGAGGAGGATGACGAGATCCGCCAGCTTGAATGCCTCGATGGTGCGGAAGAGAAGGGCCAACATCAGAAGGCCGCGGATGTAGGGGAAGGTGATCATCCAGAATTGCCGCCAGCTGGAAATACGGTCGATGGCAGCGGCCTCGTAAAGGTATTTCGGCACCGAGACGAGGCCCGCCAGTACAAGGAGCATGACGAAGGGCGACCACATCCATGCGTCGGCGAAAACGATTCCCGCCACGGCACCGACTTTGTTGCTCATCAGGATGAACTGGTTGCCGGAGATGGAATTGATGACGTAGCTGAGAATCCCGAATGTCGGGTCATAGTAGTAGGTGAAGAACACGCCAGAGGCGACAACCGAAAGCATCATCGGTGTCAGCACCAGGATCAACAAATACTTGCGCAGCGGAAATTGCTTGGCGAACAGGATGGCCAGCAGAAAGCCGACGATCATCTGCGCGGAGACGGTGAACACGACGAACATGGCGGTATTGATCAGCGCGCCCCAAGTCGCGTGAGCAGCGAGATCGTTGGTAAGGATCCGGACGTAGTTCCCGAGTCCGACGAAGCGGATCGTCTGCTGGTTTGCCTGGTAGGCGAAGAACGAAAGGCCCAGCGACCACAGCAGGGGGAAGATATTCATCACAAACAGAACGGCGATTGCCGGAGCGACCAGCAGGGCGCCGAAGTAGTGGCGGCGATACGCGTTGACGGTAAATGCGGCCGCGACCAACGCCGCCGCGGCGCCCACCACCCAGAAGGAGACAGCCGCCGGCAAGCCCGCCATTGATATGGCCGACACGACGACAGCGACAGCGATGGCGAGTTTCCAGTTGTGGGCAACAACCGCGGTAAGGCGTGGTGTCAGCAGCGTGCTTGAAACAGCGGTCATGGGAGTCCGAAATATGGAGCGCCTGGCGAGGCAATGATGGGGAGCGGCTTTGCCCGCTCCCCGCAGCTATGTCGGAAGGTTACTGGATAAGGCCAGCGTTCTTCAGGAGGTCCTCCTGGAACTTGGCGATGTTATCCAGGGTGGTCTTGGCGTCCTGCTTGCCAGTGATGGCTAGGTCGTACTGGTCCTGCTGCTGGGTGAGCAGTTCGAAGAACTGCGGCACGTGCCACATGTCCTTCTGCCAGTCGAGCGAGTTCGCCCAGGCGCGGTCCCACGGACGATAGGTCACGTATTTCGGATCGCTGTAGACCGACTTGATCGCGGACTGGCCGCCGGCGGCGGCGAACTGGTGCTGGATATCGGGCGAGAGCCACCACTTCACGAAGCCCACCGCTTCCTTGATTTGCTCAGGCGTCGTCCAGGTGGTGAGGACGAAAGGCTGTCCGCCGATCTGTGACGTACGATTCACCTTTCCGTCGGGGCCGCGCAGGCCTGGCGCCAATCCGAACACCAGCTTGTCGGCAACCTTCGACGTCTTGGGATCGAGCGAGGCTTCACCGAGACCGATCCAGTCGATGTTCATGGCCACCTTGCCTTCACGGAACAACTGGTCCGAGACGAAGATGTCCATGGTGCCCGTCTTGACCACCGGCGGCATGTACTTCAGCAATTTGAGGAAATGCTCCATGCCCTCGATGGACTTCGGGGAGTTTACGACGCCTTCGGCATGTCCGGTCGGGGCCTTGGTTTCATCCCAGATGCCGCCGCCATGCTGCCAGACGAACGTGTGGACCGAGCTCGTCGAGAAGTCGTAGCCTTTGCCTGCCTGATAGGCGATGCCGTAGAAATCGTCATCCAGCACCTGGCCGGCGAGCTTGTCGCCCTTCTTGCGCTGGAAGAATTCGCCAACATGCTCGAACGTGTTCCAGTCCATGGCGTCGATTTCTTCGCCGGTGCAGGGCAGCTTCTCATTGTACTTCGCCTTGAAGGCGGCCTGCTCGTCGTCGTTGCAGAGCACGTCCTTGCGGCCGTAGGTGACCAGCACGTCCGGGAACTGCGGGAAGCCGTAGTAGTTCGGCGTGCTGTTGGGATAGGTCGAGTAGGCGTTGAGCACGGCGGGATGCATCGACTCCATCGCCGCCTTGAGTTCCGGGTCGGCATCGATGAGATCGTTGATCTTGCGGAAGTAGCCGCCTTCAACGAAGGCGCCCAACCACTGCGAGTCCGACACGATGAAGTTGTACTTCTTTTCGCCCGAGGTCAACGAGGCGTTGACGCGGGTGTAGAAATCCGGCCACGGAATGAAGTCGACATCGAGCTTCACGGTATTGCCAGACTTGGGCTTGTACTGCTCGTCGAAGAACTTCTTCATAATGCGGGTCGGGGGCCAATCCGGCACCGCCATCGTCAACGTCACTTCTTCGGCAGAGGCATAGGTCACGCCTCCCACCAGTAGCGTGGCAGCGAAGCTTGCGGCTGTCGCTAGCCCTTTCACTTTGGTCATCGCCGTCATTCGCGTTTCCTCCCTTGGTTAACCGGATTGCTTCTCGCCGTTCGCGTCAGGTCATTGCCTGGCCGCTCACGGCGCGGAAGACGTGGATTTTCCTGTTATCGATGGCGATCGATGCCGAATCGCCGGTCCTGATGCTGGCGGCGATCGCTTCCGGCAGCACCATGCGCAACATCTCGCCGCCGGCCTCGACCGAGACGATCGTGATGTCGCCGAGCGGTTCGACCAGATGCACCTTCGAGGCAACCCCGGCTTCGCCCTTGGTGGCGAGCCGAATGTCGCTCGGGCGAATGCCGATCAGCGCGGCCTCGCCGGCATCGGCAGTCTTTGGCGCCGTCGCCGGAACCAGAGTCCCGAGCGGCGTGTCGAAAGACCTGGTGTCGGCGCGCACCGAGGCCGTGAACAGATTCATGTGCGGCGAGCCGATCTTGCTGGCGACATAGGTATGGATCGGGTGCTCGTAAAGCTCGTCCGGCGTGCCGATCTGGACGATGCCGCCATCGCGCATGACGGCGATCGTCTCGCCCATCGAAAGAGCCTCGAGCTCGTCGGGCGTGGCATAGATCACGGTCATCCCGAACTGGCGGTGCAGCCGCTTCAGCTCGGCGCGCGTCTCGTGCCGAAGCTTGGCGTCGAGATTGGTGAGCGGCTCATCGAGGAGAAGAATCTTTGGCCGGCGGATCAGGGAGCGACCGAGCGCGACGCGCTGCTGCTCTCCGCCGGACAGGGTTGCCGGCTTGGCCTTCAGGCGGTGTGTCAGCTTCAGGATCTCGGCGGTCTCTTTCACCCGCTTGTCGATCTCGGCGCGCGCGGCTTTCTCCTCGCGCAGCGGATAGGCGAGATTGTCGTAGACCGTGAGGTGGGGGTAAAGTGCGAAAGACTGGAAGACCATCGAGATGCCGCGGCCGGCGATCGGCGCATGGGTCATGTCGCGGCCGCCGATCTCAAGCGTGCCGGAGTCGGCCTGGACGAGGCCGGCGATAGTGCGCAGCGTCGTTGTCTTGCCAACCGAGCTCGGCCCGAAGAGTACGAAGAAGCGGCCTTCGTCGACGGCGAAGCTCAGGTCGTTGATAGCGCGCACGGATCCATAGGCTTTGCTGAGCCCATCGAGGCGCAGCGCAATCCCCTTGCCGGCACTGGCGCGAGGCGACGTCTGCGTCACGATGCGCCACCTCGTGCGGACGGAACACGCGCCATCCGTGTGATCCTCCTCGCCCTGCCGAAATGGACTGCGGCTGTCATTCCCGATCCGCCTTTTCTTTCCTAATCTGGTATTACCAATTTAAGATGCTCGTCAAGCGCTTTCTTAAAATTTGCCGTCACCAAAATAAGCTGAACACGTCCGCTATATGTGGGTATTTCCTTCATTTTTGGCAATTCTCCACCTTCATCCCGTTCGCAAAACGCCAATCCCCAAAATCACTGAAATCGCCGACCTTCAAATCTGGTCGAACCAGATTCGCTCCGAGCTACCGCGGCGACCGCCCCGGATTGCCCTCGACGCCCCCCCAATCCGGTCCGCGTCGGGAGAAGTCTCATATCCTGCATCCGCCTTCGTCCAGCCCTCCTCCATGCCCAACTCACGCCGCCACCACCACTGGTCAGGATGGCGTCCGGAGTCGCGCCTGGCGCACCAACGCTGAGGCCGCCCACCGGGCGACGGCCAGGGTCTTGCCGCTGTCCAGGCCCCAGATGTCCTTCAGCACAATCAGCAGTTCGACGCCGAAAATCAGCGACAGCGCCTGCGCCAGGCGCTCGAATTCGCGCGGCGGCAGCTCGCCCCTCAGTGGCGCAAGCGCATCCTCCAGCAGGTCCATGCGATGGCCACGGGTGAAGGGTGGCTCGCCGCCCAGCGTGCCAGCCTGGCGCCGCGCCCATTGATCGAGCGACAGCTTCAATGCCGCCTTGAATGTGGCTTCGAACGCCTCGATGCGCGGCATGGCGGTGTCGAACAATTCGATGACCCGGCGCTCGGCATCGGCGGAGGTCGATTGCCAGGTGAGGATTGGCCCCAGCCCCTCGTCGACGACGGCCTGCACCAGTGCGGCCTGGCTCGGAAAATAACGATAGGCGGTGGCGCGGGAAACCTCGGCCGCCTCCGCAACCTCGCTGACCGACGGCGTGACGCCCGCCTGCATCAGTCTTGTCGCTGTCTCGAGCATCAGCCGTTTCGTACGCGCGCGCGGTCCTCGCTCCAGCGCTGGGCCGCTTCCCCGCTCGGCGTCGTCGCTCGCCGTGGATTGTTGACGTGAGACATCCATATCAATACGATACGCGCGTCTCAAAAATTTGCAATGACCTTCGCATCGTCGAACGGCCGGGCAATGAGCGGCAGACGCATCGCGCCTGCCTGGATTGGGGAACGCAATGAAGCGCATCTATGTGGTGGGCACCGCCGACACCAAGGGCGAGGAACTCGCCTTCCTGGCCGATGCGATCGCTGCAACGGGTGCCGCCGTTTCCCGCGTCGATGTCGGAACGCGCGACGCAACAATACCCGTCGACATCAGCGCGAACGACATTGCCGGCCACCACCCCGGCGGCAGTGACGCCGTGCTCGGCGGCGATGATCGTGGCGCCGCGGTAGCCAGCATGGGCGTCGCCTTCACCCGCTTCGTCCAGTCGCGAAACGACATCGCCGCCATGATCGGCATTGGCGGCGGCGGCGGCACGTCGATCATCACAGCGGGCATGCGCGCGCTGCCGCTCGGCCTGCCGAAAATCATGGTCTCGACGCTCGCCTCGGGCGACACGGCTCCCTATGTCGATGTCTCCGACATCATCATGATGCCGTCGGTGACCGACATGGCCGGGCTGAACCGGCTCTCCCGCGTCGTGCTGCACAATGCCGCCCAGGCGATAGCGGGCATGGCGGCAAGGCCGGCGCCGCCGCCCGATGGCAGGCCGTCGATCGGGTTGACCATGTTCGGCGTCACCACGCCTTGCGTCAGCGCCATCGCCGACCAGCTTCGCTCCGCGTATGATTGCATGGTCTTCCACGCCACCGGCACCGGCGGCCGCAGCATGGAAAAGCTGGCCGACAGCGGCCTGCTGTCCGGTGTCATCGACATCACCACGACAGAGGTCTGCGACCTGTTGTTCGGCGGCGTCTTGCCGGCGACGGAAGACCGCTTCGGCGCGATCGCCCGCACCGGCCTGCCCTATGTCGGCTCGGTCGGCGCGCTCGACATGGTCAATTTCTGGGCGCCCTCGACCATTCCGGAACGCTATCGCGGACGGCTGTTCTACGAGCACAATCCCAACGTCACGCTGATGCGCACCACTGCCGACGAGTGTCGCAAGATCGGCGAGTGGATCGGCGGCAGGCTCGCCCTCTGCGAGGGGCCGGTGCGTTTCCTCATCCCGGAGAAAGGCGTCTCGGCGCTCGACATCGAGGGCGGCACCTTCTTCGATCAGCAGGCCGACGCCGTGCTGTTCGACGCCATCGAGTTCTCGATCAAGCCGAGTGCGACGCGCCGCGTCACGCGCTTGCCGCTGCACATCAACGACCCCGAATTCGCCAGGGCCGCGGTCGCGGCCTTTCTCGAAATCGCCAGACACTGAGGTTCCAGAATATGCCCGCCATACCGCGCAAGGACATACTGAAGAAATTCAGGGGAATGATCGACAAGGGCGTGCCGATTGTCGGCGGGGGCGCCGGCACCGGCCTGTCGGCCAAGGCCGAGGAGGCCGGCGGCATCGACCTGATCATCATCTACAATTCCGGCCGCTACCGCATGGCCGGGCGCGGCTCGGCCGCGGGCCTGCTCGCCTATGGCAATGCCAATGAGATCGTCAAGGAAATGGCCTATGAGGTGCTGCCGGTGGTCAGGCACACGCCGGTGCTGGCCGGCGTCAACGGCACCGACCCGTTCGTCATCATGCCGCTGCTTCTGGCCGAGCTGAAGACGATGGGCTTTTCCGGCGTGCAGAATTTCCCCACCATCGGCCTGTTCGACGGTAGCATGCGGCAGAGTTTCGAGGAGACCGGCATGGGCTTCGGGCTCGAGGTCGACATGATCGCCGAGGCGCACAAGCTCGACCTCTTGACCACGCCCTATGTCTTCAACCCGGACGAGGCGCGCGCCATGACCAAGGCCGGGGCCGACATCGTCGTCGCCCATATGGGCGTGACGACTGGCGGCTCGATCGGCGCCACCTCGGCCATGTCGCTCGACGATTGCGTCGTCGCGATCGACGCCATCGCCGACGCCGCCCGCTCGGTACGCAAGGACGTCATCCTGCTTTGCCACGGCGGGCCGATCTCCATGCCGGACGATGCCCGCTACATCCTCGACCGCTGCAAAGGCCTGCATGGTTTCTATGGCGCGAGTTCCATGGAGAGGCTGCCGGCGGAAGCGGCGATTGCCCGGCAGACAGCCGATTTCAAGGCGGTGACGCTTGGCGGCGACAAAACGACCGCGAAGAAAAAGAAGGGATGAGATCATGACCGACAAGAGCAAGGTGTTTGTCTATCCGAAGGACGTCGGCGCCTTCGGCTTCGATTGGGGCCGATTGGCCCTGACGGTCGCTCCGGAAGTGAATGGCGCTGAGCGCTTTTCCGGCGGCGTCGTCGATCTCCCCTCCGGCAAGGGCCACACCCGCCACAACCATCCGGGCGCCGAGGAAATCATCTTCGTCATCTCCGGCCATGGCGAGCAGATGGTCGAGGACGAGAAGGGCAATCCGCTGGTCGCGAAGGTCGGCCCCGGCTGCACCATCTATGTGCCGGACAGCCGTTTCCATTCGACGCTGAATACGGGCGACGGGCCGATGCAGCTGTTCGTTGTTTACTCGCCGGCTGGGCCGGAACTGGTGTTGCGCGAACTGCCGGATTTCCGGCTGATTCCCGTGGGGCAGTGATAAAGTTTTATAGGGCGGCGCCGCCCCTCATTGTCCTGCCGGACATTTCTCCCCGTAGAACGGGGAGAAAGACGCTGTCATCGACGATTGGCCAGTCGCCAGAACTGCTCCCTTCTCCCCGTTCTACGGGAAGAAGGTGCCGGCAGGCGGATGAGGGGCGCCGGCCTTGGTCTTAAAAGGTCCCACCCCTGTTCCACCCCCGACCCCGGTCGCCGAACATCACATAGCCGGTGTCTGTCACCGCTAGCGTGTCCTCCAGCTTGATGAAGCCGCGCGTCGGATGAAGCATGGTCGTCTCGACCGACAGCACCATGTTCTTTTCCAGCGGCTTTGCCGCATAGGTGCCTTCATAGGCCACCGGGTGGTTGGTCATCAGGAACGGCGCTTCATGCGTGATCAGCCCCATGCCATGGGCGAAGAAATCCGTATAGGACGCAACCTTCGATGCCTTCAGCACACCCTCGGCGTGAGAAATCATGTCGCCGCCCAGCGTGCCGGCTTTCACCTTGGAGAACGCCGCCTGCTGCACGGTTTCGACCTCGGCCAGCAGGTCCTCGAGTTCGGCATCTGGCTCGCCCAGAATGCCCATGCGGCAGAGGTCGCCGATATAGCCGTGATAATTGCCGCCGGAATCGATCGACAGCACCTCGCCCTTCTTCCATGCCTGCGGCGAGGCGGCGCGGTTGTGGCTGGAGCCTAGCGTCAGCAGGCAATATTCGAAATGCGCGCCGCGATTGGTCTCCTCGCGCCGCAGCTGTTCGATCATCTCGGCCTTGGTCGTGCCTTCGCGCGCCCAGGCGATGGTTGCCAGCATGGAATCGGTGATCAGTTCGGAGGCCGTGCGCAGCTTCTCCAGCTCCGCATCGGTCTTGATGGCGCGCATGCGCTCCAGCATGTCGGTGGCGTCGATCAGCTTCGCTTCCGGCAATGCCTTGCGGATCAGCGCGTAGGCGTCCGACGGCAGGAAGCCGGGCTCGATGCCGATGCGCGCAGCAACCTTGCCGATTTTTTGCAGATGTTCGACGGCTAGGTTGGCGGCATCGAGCGTGCCCCAGCAAGCGGCATGCAGCGTCGGTGTCCAGAACGGGTTGTTCTGGTGCTCGCCGCCTTCCATGCGGTTGCCGATATAGGCCGCGTGATCCGGTCCGCCTTTTTCGTACACGACGATCGGCAGGTAACGGCTGTGGCCGATCGCATCCATGGCTGCGAAGAAGATGAATTTGTAGCCGCCCAGCAGATATTGCGTGTTGTGCTTGGAGGTCGCGAGCAGCACATCGATGCCGGCCTCCTCCATCAGCCGGTCGACCCTGGCCTGGTCGAACGGAATATTGCTGACGGCATTCTTGCCCGGCGCAATGTTCATCTCTCTCTCCCTGAATTTGCCTGGGATCGACGCTGTTCCGCTGCCAATCCTCTGGCTGTGGATCATATCTGCACCATTTTGCCCGCTCTGGTCTAGCCAGAAATACGCCAGCGGCGCAGCGAAACGGTCACCAACTCGTCATCCGTCGCGTATTCGCCAAAACTGGTCCTACCAGATAGATCGAATTGAACCCGTTCTCTTGAACTGGTCCAGCGGACGAAAATTTCAAAGCCAAGCAAGGATGCGCCAATTCCGTCTCTGGCGAAACCCTCGGCAAGGCTCATAATCGCCGCCGCAAGGATGCCGATGCCGGCATTCGAGGGGTGTTGTCGCGCCGATCGGGTCGCGGAGAGGACGGAGTTCGATCATGTCAGGTTTCACGATTTCGAGACGCAAGATGCTTGCCGGCTCGGCGATGCTGCTGACCTCCACGGCCATGCCGACATCGGGCTGGGCGCAGACACCGAAAAAGGGCGGCCGCCTGGTGCTCGCCGCCGATTCCGAGCCGCGCAACCTCAACCCGGCGATCGTCGCCTCCAACGGCGTCTTCTTCATCTCCAGCAAGATCGTCGAGACGCTGGCCGAAGCCTCCTTCGACGGCAAGGACGGGCTCGCGCCACGCCTGGCGCTGAGCTGGGAAGGTGCCGCCGACGGGTTGTCGGCGACGTTCAAGCTGCGCGACGGCGTCAAATGGCATGACGGCAAGCCGTTCACCTCGGCCGATGTCGCCTTCTCGGCGCTGCAGATCTGGAAACCGCTGCAGAATCTCGGCCGCACCGTGTTCAAGGATCTGGCCAGCGTCGAGACGCCTGACGATCTCACCGCGGTGTTCAAATTCGCCAAGCCGACGCCGTTCCAACTGATCCGCAACGCACTGCCGGCGCTGAGCAGCGTCGTGCCGAAACACATCTACGAGGTCGGCAAGATCCAGGACAACCCGGCCAACACCGCGCCGATCGGCACCGGCCCGTTCAAGTTCGGCGAGTACAAGGCCGGCCAGTATTACCGGCTGACGAAGAACACCGACTACTGGGGCAAGGACGAACCCTATCTCGACGAGATCATCTACCAGGTGCTGCCCGACCGCACCTCGGCCGCCAGCGCGCTGGAAGCCGAGGAGATCCAGCTCGCCGCCTTCTCCGCCGTGCCGCTGGCCGACCTCGACCGCATCTCCAAGGTGCCCGGCCTGAAGGTGATCACCAAAGGCTATGAGGGGCTGACCTACCAGCTCGTCGTCGAGATCAACCATCGCCGCAAGGAATTGGCCGATTTGAAAGTGCGCCAGGCGATCGCGCACGCCATCGACAAGGACTTCGTCGTCAAGACGGTATTCCTCGGCTATGCCGCGACCGCCACCGGCCCGGTGCCGAAGAACGATCCGCAATTCTACACCGCCGATGTCCCGACCTATGCCTTCGACGTCGCCAAGGCCAACGCGCTGCTCGACGAGGCCGGCTACAAGAAGGGCGCTGACGGCAACCGCTTCTCGCTCAAACTTTTGCCCGCGCCCTATTTCAACGAGACCAAGCAGTTCGGCGACTATCTGCGTCAGGCGCTCGCGGCCGTCGGCATCGACGCGCAGCTGGTCAACAACGACTCCGCCGCGCATATCAAGGCCGTCTACACCGACCACGCCTTCGACCTCGCCGTCGGCCCGCCGGTGTTCCGTGGCGACCCGGCGATCTCGACCACCATCCTGGTCCAGAGCGGCATTCCCGACGGCGTGCCGTTCTCCAACCAGGGCGGCTACAAGAACGACGCTCTCGACGCGCTGATCGCCAAGGCCTCGGAAACGCTCGACACGACGGCCCGCACGGACCTCTACAAGGAGTTCCAGAAAGAGGTGGCCGCCGACCTGCCGCTGATCAACGTTGCTGAATGGAGTTTCATCAGCGTCGCGCGAGACACGGTCGGCAATATTGCCAACAATCCGCGCTGGGCGGTCTCGAACTGGGCGGACACGTATCTGGCGGACTAGCGGTATCATCGCGGATGCTTGCGCATCGTTTGAGTGAGTGCTCATCATCGGCGATGAGAGTTCCCTCACGCTCCCTCTTGTCCTGCCGGAAAGCACCCGCCTTACCCTCCCCCTTGTGGGGAGGGTCGACGAGTGGATGCTGCGAAGCGGCAGCCAGTCGGCGGGGTGGGGGTACTGGCGCGAACCTGAAGACCCCACCCCGCTCTGCTTCGCGGATCGACCCTCCCCATAAGGGGGAGGGTAAGCCAACGTGACCCGCGCCCTCATCCTTCTCCGCCGCCGTCTCGTCGGCAGCGTCTTCGTGCTGCTGATCGTCGTCATCGGCACGTTCCTGCTGCTCGAAGCAGCCCCCGGCGATGCCGTTGACGCCTACATCGTCTCGACCGGCGGCGACGCCGGCATGATCGAATTGCTGCGCCATCGCTGGGGCCTCGACCAATCGGAACTGACGCGGCTCGCCAATTATCTCTGGGCGCTGCTGCATCTCGATCTCGGCCAGTCGGTGACCTTCTCCAGGCCGATCCGCGACGTGATCCTCGAACGGTTGCCCAACACACTGCTGCTGATGGTCAGCGCCACCGCGCTGTCCTTCGGGCTGGGCTCTGCGCTGGGCATCTATGCCGGCGCAAGGCCCGGCAGCGCCCGCGACCGCGTCCTGTCGATCGGCTCGTTGGCGCTCTATGCGGTGCCGGGTTTCTGGCTCGGCCTGGTGCTGATCGTCGTCTTCGCCGTCGACCTGCGCTGGCTGCCGATCGGCGGCATCGAGACGGTCGCCTCGGACAAGACCGGCCTCGACCGCGCCTCCGACATCGCCATCCATCTCATCCTGCCGGTGGCCGCACTCGGCTTCATCTACCTCGCGCTCTATCTGCGCATGATGCGCGCCGGGATGGCCGAAGCCTGGCGGCAGGATTTTGTCCTCGCCGCCCGCGCCAGGGGACTGTCGCGCCGCCGCGTCGTGCTCGCCCACGTCGCCCGCAATGCGCTGCTGCCGCTCATCACCATGCTCGGCCTGCAGTCGGCGCAGATGCTGGGCGGCAGCGTCGTCATCGAGAGCGTCTTTTCCGTACCGGGTCTCGGCCGGCTGGCACAGGAAGCGGTGGCTTCGCGCGACACGCCCCTGCTGCTCGGCATCATCCTCACCAGCGCCGTCCTGGTCGTCGTCATCAACCTGCTGGTCGACATCGCCTATGCCTTCCTCGATCCGCGCGTCGGCGCCGGCGAGGCCGGCGCATGAGTCCGATCCGCCGTTTCCTGCGCACGCCCGAGGCGGTCGCCGGCGCCATCCTGCTGGCCGCACTGATTGCGATGGCGCTCATCGCACCGCTGCTGTTTCCCGGCGATCCTCAAGCCATCGCCGGCCCGGCGCTGCTGCCGCCCTTCCAGGACTGGTCGCTGCCGCTCGGCACCGATCGGCTCGGCCGCGACGTGCTGGCCGAACTCTTTCACGGCGCCCGCACCTCGCTCGCTGTCGGCCTTGTGGCTGCCGCGGCGGCACTTGCCATCGGCTCGGCGGTCGGCACGCTTGCCGGCTTTGCCGGCGGCCTCGTCGACGAGGTGCTGATGCGCATCACTGATGCCTTCCAGACCGTGCCGAGCTTCCTGCTGGCGCTGGCCTTCGTCAGCGTCGTTGGCCCATCGCTCGGCATCGTCGTGATCGCCATCGCGCTCGGCACCTGGCCCGGCCCGGCCCGTATCGCCCGCGCGGAAGTCCTTTCCATTCGCGAACGCGACTATGTCGCCAGCGCGCGTGCCATCGGCATGCATCCGCTCGAAATCGCCTTTCGCGAGGTGTTGCCCAACGCCCTGCCGCCAGTGCTGGCAATGTCCTCGGTGATCGTCGCAGCCGCCATCCTAACCGAGGCGGCGCTATCCTTCCTCGGCCTCGGCGACCCTAACCGTGTCACCTGGGGCGGGATGATCGCCGAGGGCCGCGCCGTGCTGCGCACCGCGCCCTTCCTGTCGATCATGCCAGGTATTGCGCTGGTGCTGACAGTGCTCGGCGTCTATCTCGCCGGTGAAGGCATTGTCGAGACGACAGCGGTCAGGAGAGGTCTGTCGTGAGCGCGCTCGCTTCGATTCGCGACCTGACGGTGACCTATCGCCGCGACGGCAACGTTGTGGCGGCGCTGAAGAACATCAGCCTCGACATCGTGGCTGGCGAGCGCCTAGCCATCATCGGCGAAAGCGGCTCCGGCAAGAGCACGCTGGCGCTGGCGATTGCGGGATTGCTGCCGGCGAGCGCCAGAATCGAGGGGCATATCGATTGGTTCCCACGCCCATCGTCAACGTTGGGTGCCAAGGCACCCCTCGTAGAGCGCAACCCTCAAAAATCCTTCGCCAAACCAAGCCAACCTCCCCTCCCTGGCCGCGACATCGGTTTCGTCTTCCAGGACCCGTCCGCGAGCCTCGATCCCGTGATGACCATCGGCAAACAGATCGCCGAAGTCGCCCGCACCCATCTCGGCCTCACCTGGTCCCAGGCATACGCCAAGGCCAAAACCCTGCTCGAACGCGTCCGCCTGCCCGGCCCGGATTCGGCCCTGCACGCCTTCCCGCACCAGCTCTCCGGCGGCCAGAAGCAGCGCGTGGCGATTGCCGCGGCAATCGCGGCCGGGTCGAAACTGCTGATCGCCGACGAGGCGACCAGCGCGCTCGACACCATCGTGCAGGCAGAGATCGTCGCCTTGATCCGCCATCTGGTGGCTGAAGACGGCATGACGCTGCTGTTCATCAGCCATGACATTGCGCTGGCGGCCGAACTCGCCGAGCGCGTTGCCGTGTTCCGCCATGGCCAACTCGTCGAACTCGGCACGACGGCACGGATTGTCGACGCGCCAACTCAAGCCTACACCCGCACCTTGCTCGACGCCCATATCGGCCTCGACGCCGCACCGCTGCTGAACCGAGCCGGGCTGTCCGCATGAGCCTGCTCGCCGTGTCCAGCCTCACCAAACGCTACCGTCGCTGCGGCAAGACCGTCATCGCGGTCGACGACATCTCTTTTCACATCGAACCCGGCGAAACACTGGCGCTGGCCGGCCCTTCCGGCAGCGGCAAGTCGACGATCGCCCGGCTGGTGCTGCGCCTGATCGAGCCGGACGCTGGCGCCATTGAATTCGAGAGCGACGACTTCCTGGCCTTGCGCGGCGCAACGCTCAGAGCGCGCCGCGCGCATCTGCAAATGGTGTTCCAGGATCCGCTTGCAGCCTTCAACCCACGCGCCACCGTGGCGCGTGTCCTCGATGATCCCTTGCGCATCCACGGCATCGCCTCCCGCATCGAGCGGCCGCGCCGCATCGCCGCCTTGCTCGAGCGTGTCGGGCTGGCGGCCGATCTCGCGCCCCGTGCCATCCATGAAATCTCCGGCGGCCAGCGGCAGCGCGTCGCCATCGCCCGCGCCATTGCCACAAGACCATCGCTGATCGTGCTCGACGAGGCAGTCTCGGCACTCGACGTCTCGGTGCGCGGCCAGATCCTCGACCTTTTGCTGGACCTGCAAAGGAAGGAACGGATCGCCTATCTCTTCATTTCCCATGATCTCGGCGTCGTGCGCGCCGTCGCCCACCGCGTCATCCTTCTCGATGCCGGACGGATCGCCGAGAGCGGCGATGCCCGCGCCGTCATCGACGCCCCGCAATCGGCCATCGGCAAGGCGTTGGTGGCGGCAGCACCAAGGCTCAAAGCAACCACACAGGACGCATCATGACCGCTCCCGAAGCCAGAGCTGAAAAGCTGTCGCGTGAACTCGATTCCGCCTTCCGCAACCGCGCCGATCTCTACCGACTGTTCCTCGAAGAACTGACCGGAGAGCTGGGGTCTGACAGGGCGGAGGCGATCATGATCCACGCTATCGAGCAGCGCGGCAAGGAAGTGGCGGCGGCTGCCTTCGCCAGCTTCGGCGCCAACGATGCACGCGCCATCGGCGAAGCCTTCCTGGCGGTCAGCCCGGATGGCGGCCTGCTGTATCCGACCGATGTCGAACGCGGCGACGACCGCATCGCCTTCAAGGTCAAATGCTGCCCGCTGAAAGACGCCTGGGTCGAGGCCGGCGTTGGCGACGAAAGGCTCGCCACGCTCTGCCGCATCGCCGGCGCCTTCGACCGCGGCCTGTTCGAGGCGACCGGCGTGCGCTTCGACAATGTCACCTGGACGCCCGGTCACGGCTCCGGCTGCTGCCACATCACGCTGACCAATCGCGATGCCGGCTAAGCAGTTCTAAGGTGTGTTGAGATAGGTGAGCACCGGCCTACGCCCAGCCGTAGCCTTAGCTGCCACGCCGTTCACGAGTGCTTCGGCCGGCGAAGGCCGGAAGCGCAGGAAACCACCTTGCAGACCGGCATCACCTGAATATCAATGCACCTAACCGCCGACCATCAGCTTGACGACCTCATCATGGTTGGTCTCCGAAATCTTGCGCTCGCCGGCCTGAACGCCGCGCCGCAGCACGACGATGCGGTCCGACACCGCAAAGATGTCCTGCAGATTGTGCGAGATGAAGATCACGCCGCGCCCTTGCGCCTTGAGCTGGTGGATCAGCGAGATCACCTTGCGCTGCTCCGGCACGCCAAGCGCGGCGGTCGGTTCGTCCATGATCAGGATCTGCGCATCCCAGTAGACGGCGCGGCCGATGGCGACGGCCTGGCGCTGGCCGCCCGAGAAATTGCTGACCGGAGCCTCGAGCCGGCTGACATGGAAGTCCAGCCGCCCCATCGTTGCCTTGGCCGCTTCGGCCATCGCCTTGCGGTCGAGCACCGGCAGGAAGCCGAACGCCTTGCGCATCGGTTCGCGGCCAAGGAAGATGTTGGCGCCGATCGACAGATTGTCGGCGAGCGCCAGATCCTGGTAGATCGTCTCGATGCCCTTTTCGCGCGCCTCTTGCGGCGTCGCGAACGCCACCGGCTGACCCCGCAGCAGTATCTCGCCACCCGTCGGCTGAAACACCCCCGATATCGCCTTGATCAGCGTCGTCTTGCCGGCACCGTTGTCACCGGCCAGCGCCACCACTTCGCCCGGCCGCACGGCCATGGAGAAGTCGTTGAGCGCACGCACGGCGCCGAAGTGCTTCGACAGGTTGCGGACTTCCAGCAGGGGCGTGTTCTGGTTGGTGCTATTCATCCTGACGGGCTCCACTGAACCGGCGCTGCGCCTGGTCGATAAGGACGGAAATGATGATGACGACGCCGACGGCGATGAACTGCCAGAACGGCTCGACATTGACGAAGACCAGCCCGTACTGGATGACCGCGATCACCAGCGCCCCGGCGACGGTGCCGAAGATGGTGCCGGAGCCGCCGAACAGGCTGGCGCCGCCGATCACCACCGCCGCGACGCTGTCGAGCAGCAGGGGTTCGCCGGCCTGTGCGGCGCCCGCCGTGAAGCGCGCGGCATAGAGCGCGCCGCCAAGGCCGGCGCACATCGCCGACAGCACATAGAGCCGCAATATGTGGCCCCTGATGTCGATGCCGGCCCGCCGCGCCGCCTGCACATTGGCGCCGATGGCGTAATTGTGCTGGCCGAAGCGGGTCTGGCTGAGCAGGTAGTGCATGACGATGACGAAGATGGCGGTGATCAGCACCAGATAAGGGATGCCATAGAACTTGCCGTTGCCGAGCAACGCGAACCAGGAGTTCTGCACCGGCACGGTGGTGCCGCCGGCAAGCAGGAAGGCGGCGCCGCGCGCGACGCCGAACATGCCGAGCGTGCCGATGAAAGGCGGCACCTTGAGCCGCGAGATCAGCAGGCCGTTGATGACGCCCGGCACGCTGGCGACGATCACCGAGGCAAGGATACCGGCCAGCATGGCCAGCGGCAGGGGAATGGTGGCGCCCGCTATATTGGTGGCATGCGCGGCGATGACGGCGGCCAGCCCCATGATGAAGCCGAGCGACAGATCGATGCCGCCGGAAATGATGACGAAGGTCTGGCCGGTCGCCAGCAGCAGCGGCGCCACGGCGAAGATGGCGATGGACTGCAGGTTGAACGGGTTGAGGACGAAGGTCGCGCCGAAGGCGAGCCGCGACCAGACCTCGAAACAGATGAGCAGTCCGGCCAGGAACAGCCAGGCGCGGCCTTCGGCGATGCGTGCGACCAGGCTTCGGGCCGGATCGCCATGGTCGGCCTGAGGGGCGACATGCTTCTCGGCAGGCTGGGCTGGTGATGTCGAGGTCATGGATACTCCGCGGCGCCTTCAAACAGGTCTCGATTGGCGAGGGACCCGGTGCAGGCTCCTCCCGGCGGGCCGGGAAGAGCCAGACTGTGCTGGACTTACTCGGAGTAGAGATACTTCGAGATGTTCGGGTCCGCGATGTTGGACTTGTCCATGATCGTGAAGCCGGTGCCGATGGTGACCGGGATCGAATGGCCGGTCAGGTGGGCATAGGCCGAGACGACGCCGTAATAGCCGATCTCGGCTGGATGCTGGGCGATCGCCACGTCGACCAGGCCGGTGTTGATGTTGTCGACGATGCTGGTCGGCGCATCGAAGGCGACGACCTTGACCGTGCCGGTCTGTCCCGCCTGCTTGACGCCGTTGGCGGCACCCAGCGCCGAGAACAGATTGGCGCCGAAGACGCCGACCAGGTCGGGATTGCGCGCGAACACCGCCTGCAACTGCGAAGCCGCCTTGTTGGCGTCGTCATCATTGAACTGGGTTTCCAGCACGGTGATGCCCGGATGCTTGGCCATCTCCTTCTTGAAGCCTTCTTCACGCTGGTCGGTGGTCGAGATGCCGGGCTTGACGTTCGAGACGTAGACCTTGCCCTTGTCGCCAATGGACGAGGCCAAAGCCCGCGCCGCGATCTCGCCGCCCAGCACATTGTCCGACGCGATGTAGGACAGCGGGAAATCGGCATCGCCGGCGCCGGTCTGGTAGACCCCGCTGCCGATGAAAGTGTCGACGGTGATGACCGGAACGCCGGCGTCATTGGCCTTGCGCAGCGGCTCGACCAGCTGAACCTTGTCGGTCGGCGCGATCAGGATCGCATCCGGCTTCTTGGCGATGACCGCGTCGAGCACCGGCACCTGGGTGACGGGGTTGAAGTCCGGCGCACCCTGGAAGACCAGATTGACGCCAAGCGCGTCGGCCGCCGCCTGGGCGCCCTTGCGCATGGTGATGTAGAAGCCGTCCGTGGTCAGGCCCGGAATGAGCGCAATGGTGTATTTTTTGTCCTGCGCCTGCGCGGGCGCGATCAGCACCGTGGCACTGACGGCGAGCGCCGCGAGCGCGGCAACGATCTTTTTCATGACATCCTCCTCATTGTTGGCAGATCTGCCGTTGCAAGTGACATTGGAATGGCCGTCATCCGTTCGGATGCCGACGGCCGGGAACGCCTGTTTGCCTTTCGCGGGCAGCTCCTCCCAAGCGCCCTCCAGTCGATATGTCGGCCGGTCAGTCGCCGGCGCACCGGGCCACAGCCCCGTTCCCTAGCCTCCGCGAGGTCCGGCAAACCGTGTCCCACGCCTCGCCTTGCCGGCGGGCGTTCGAACTTGTAACACTTTGCAGAAATAAATTGCAACTCGGTTTTTCCGAGTTGGCAGTGCCGGGCTTTTCACACCGAACGACATCCGACTGCTCCGCAGAGCCCCGGTCAACTATCACCCGCGGCTTTCGGCGGCACAACTGGTTTCGTGACGGCGTCCTGCCTGGATTATTCGTTAAGCGAACGCCGCGAGGATGGCCTGCGCCGTCTTGGTATCGGTCACCAACGTGTTGATGAGACCGGCGCGAACGGCGGCGATAATCGCCGTCGCCTTTTCCGGCGACGCGGCGAGGCCAATGACTAGCGGCACCGCGCGCAACTGCGCCGGCGACATGGCGATCATCCGGCTCTCCCCTTCCCAGGCAATCAGCGTGCCTTCGGCATCGAAGTAATGGCGAAGCACGTCGCCGGCGGCATGAACCAGCGCCTGCTCGCTCGGCGTGGCGGCGCTCGCCTCGGGGGCGTTGATGGCATGCGGCAGGCCGATGCCGACGATCGCGACATCGGTCCTCTCCCACAAAGCGACGGCATCGCGGATGGCGGTGTCGCGCAGGAAGACCTCTCGCAATTCGCTGGAAGGCAGATAGGGGGCATGGATGAAATGCGGGGTGCCGCCGAACTCCTCGGCGGCGAGCCGCACGAATTCGTTGACCTGAAAATGCGCCGCCTGCTGCTGCATGCCGCCGGTGGCGGCCACGGTCAGCACGCCGGGCATGCGCGGCAGTCCGGCCCGGATGACCTCGCGCACGGCGCGCCCCCAGCCGATGGCGACGACGGAGCCCGCCACCAGCTGCGCCTGCCTGAGCAGCCCGCCAAGGGGTGCCGCGAGCGCCGCCAGCGTGCCCGCCGCCGGCGTCTCGACCACAGCGGCATCGCGCAATTTCAAGCCATCGATCAGTTGCCTGGTGATGTCCTCCGGCGTTGCCAGGTCGAGAACCTCGATGCGGACAATGCCCTCGGCCCGCGCCCGCTGCAGCAAGCGCGAAATCGTCGCGGTGGACACTCCGAGCCGGCGAGCGATATCGACCTGCGACATCTCCTCCACATAATGCAGCTTGGCCACCGTATGCAGCATCGTCCGCGATGCGGTCGCATCCTGGATGGGAGGGGAAGACAGCTTGCAATTCCTTTCAGCAACGTGTTACATACACATAGGCCGACGGGAGTTATCGCGCAAATCCAGCCAACTCGCAACGTGCGGCGGGCCGCGAGCCCGGCGAGGCGCTTTCTTCGAAGGCGATGGCGCGTCACGGCTCACTGCCGGCCAGAACTGAACATCGTTGTTTCCACGGGATCCGCGCCCTTCGTCTGGAGAGCGCCAACATCGGATTGAGACCATGACCAAGATGACCACCGCGGAACTGCGCGGCTATCAGCAGATATGTGGCAAGGACGGGGCCATGGTGGCCATCGCCTGCGACCAGCGCGGCGGCATGCGGACCCTGCTGGCGTCGGACCCGGACGAACAGGCCAAGATCACCAATGACATGCTCGGCGACACCAAGGCCGACATCACGCGCTACCTCGCCAGTGCGGCGTCCTGCGTGCTGCTCGACCCGCTCTGCGCGGTGCCGCGCATTGTCGACGAAGGCGTCCTGAACCGCGATACGGCGCTGCTCATCGGCCTCGACGCTTCCGGTTTCGATATCTCTCCCGAAGGCTACCGCCTTTCGCGCCTGGTTCCCGGCATCGACGCGCGCCGCGTCCGCGCACTCGGCGGCACAGGCGGCAAGATCATGGTGTATCTGCGGGCCGACAAGCCTGAGGCGAATGAGCACAACATCGCCATCCTGCGCCAGTGCATCGCCGATTTCGGGCAGGAAGACCTGCTGCTGGTCGTCGAGTTCCTGACCTACCAGCTCGACGGGGAAAGCCCCGAGGACTATGCGGCCAAGACGCCATGGCTTGTCGAGGAAGGCACCAGGATTTCGCTGGAGTGTGGCGCCAAGGTGCTGAAGCTTCCCTACCCCGGGACGCCGCAAGCCTGCGCCAACATCACCAAAATGGCCGGCGACGTGCCCTGGGCGGTGCTTTCGGCCGGCGTCAACCACGCGACCTTTCTCGGCCAGGTCGAGATCGCCATGCAGAATGGCGCCTCGGGCGTCATCGCCGGCCGCTCGCTGTGGAAGGATTGCATCTCGCTCGACCGTGACATCCAGCGCGAAAGGCTTAAGACCATCGCAGTGCCGCGATTGCGTGAAATCCAGGCCGTGATCGGGCACTACCGGCAGAAAGCCGCTGCCTGACAGCTGCGTTGGACGAGAGCTGTTCCGGCGAAAGTGTGAAGCGGCTTTGCGTCCGGAATTGCGCGAAAACAGATGCGGGACGCCATGCCTCAGAGCATAGGAATAGATATCGGCGGCACCAATCTGCGTGCCGCCCGCATTTCCGGTACCGGTGAAATCCTCAAGCGTGTTTCCGAAAAGAGCGCGCCCGACCCGGAGCTGGTGGTCGGCCGCATCGCCGACATGGTGCGCCTTCTCGACACGCCGGATGTGAAGGCCATCGGTGTCGGCGTGCCGGGCCGCGTCGATGCGCGGCGCGGCGCGGTGTTGTCTGGCGGCTATGTCAACCTCGCCTCGGTTGCGCTCGCCCAGCGCCTGGAAGACATGACAGGCAAGCCTGTCGTCATCGACAATGACTGCAACATGGCGCTGGCCGCCGAGATGGCGCTCGGCGCCGGGCGCGGCCATGGCAACATCGTCATGTTCACCATCGGCACCGGCATTGGCGGCGCCGTCGCCCAGGATCGGCGGATTACGCGAGGTTCGGCAACGGCGGGTCAGCTCGGCCACATCACCGTCGACGTCAATGGCGAGGTCTGCGCCTGCGGCCGGCGCGGCTGCGTCGAAACCACCAGTTCGGGCACCGCGCTCGGCCGTCACATTGCGCGCGCCGGCCTCGACGCCGACATTTCAGTCGATCAACTCTTTGCCCGCGATACGGCCGGCGATATCCAGGCGCGCGGCATACTGGACGCCTGGGTGAAACCGCTGCGGGCCGCCATCGACACTGCCGTTGCCATGCTCGCTCCCGACCTGGTGCTGCTTGGCGGCGGGCTTGGCCGGGCGGCCCACGCAGCACTCGGCCGCGCGCCGGCTCTGGCGCCCTGGTATCAATGCCAGGTCGAACCGGCACAACTCGGCGACGACGCCGGGGTGATCGGCGCCGGCCTCCAGGCGCTGGCGGGGGAGTTGCACACGTCGCCCTCGACCCAGCCCAGCCGCTCGCGGCGCGCCGTGCTCGTCAACGGCATCCCCGCCAGCGGCAAGAGCAGCGTCTCGCGCGGTATCGCTGATCGCATGGGCTGGCCGCTGCTGGCGCTCGACACGATCAAAAACCCTTTTCTCGAAGTGCTCGGTGGCGGCGACCGCCTGTTCAACCGCACGCTCGGCCGCGCCAGCTACCAGGCGATCTGGTCGGTGGTCGGCGAAGCGCCTGCCGGCACCACCTTCATCGTCGATGCCTGGTTCGGCTTCCAGCCGCGCGAGGTCCTCGAGGATCATCTGCGAAAGGCCGGCGTCGAGCAGACTTTCGAAATCTGGTGCCACGCGCCCGGCGAGGTCCTTGCCGAGCGCTATGGCGCCCGCCTCGACCAGCGCCCCGCCGGCCATCCCGGTGCCGCCTATGTTCCCGAACTGATCGAGCTCGCCAAGCGCGCCGAACCGCTGCGGCGCGGACCGCTCTTCGACGTCGACACGACGAAGCTCATCGACTTCGATGCCATCACGGCCTGGTTGCGGGCGACGATGGCCGGCGGCGCATAGACAGTCGGAAGACCCGTTCAGTCGCCGCTACAGACGTGAAGTTCCGTTCCGGCCGCTTCGATGACCGCGCGTAGTGCCGGTTGCGGTGCACGATCCGTGACGATGTCGGAAAGCGCGCTGAGCGCGCAGATCCGTTCGAGGCTGTTGCGGCCGAACTTGTCGTTGGTCACCACAAGCGCTGTGGACAGCGCGCGAGAGATCATGGCCCGCTTGACCGCCGCCGCTCCCGAGATCATGTCGCTAGGCCCTTCCGCGGACAGGCTCGACGCGCCGATGATGGCAATGTCGGCATTGTAGCGCCTGACGAATTCCACGGTATCCTCACCGACCACGCTGGCTTCTCGGCTGTCATAGGTGCCGGGGCACAGGATAACCCGAAAGCTCGGATTGGCGCCGGCCACCGAGGCCACGCCGATGGAGTTGGTGACGATGGTCAGCTCCCGCTTCAGCTGCGAGAGACTGCGCGCCACCTCATAGGTCGTCGAGCCGCCATCGATCATCACGATATGGCCTTTCTCGACCAGTCCGGCCGCGCCGCGCCCGATCCGCGCCCGCTCCTCGATCATGGTCTGGCTACGCTCGGCGATCACCGGCTCGGATGTCACCAGCGAGATCGTCGCGCCGCCATAGGTTCGGTTGAGCAACCCCGCATCGCCAAGCTCGATAAGGTCGCGCCGGATCGTTTCGCCGGCGACACCCAGGCGCAAAGCGAGCCTGGAAACACGGATCGAGGCCGAGCGGCGCACTTCCGACAGGATGAGCTCATGCCGCTCCTTCTTCGACAGCCGGCTCTGTTCCATGATCTGCCCTCCGCGAAGCCGACAGTATTATCCATGCCGACGCTGGTGGGGAAGGAGTCTCGCAAGACCCGGCTGGGCTGCCTTGATTCGAACGATTGAAGCGGGGATGCCGGCTGGCCCTGATGCGGCTGGCGTCGGCCGGCCTCGATCGAGACACGGCCGCCGCCGGTTGATCAATAGCCGACGGTAAAACGCTGCCTGATGTGGGCAGGCTTCTCGATCTCGTCGACCATGACGATGGCGTAGTCCTCGAAGGAGATGCTGCTGCCCTTGTCGGAGGCCAGTAGCGTGTCCTTGCCCAGGCGGAATTTGCCGGTGCGCTCGCCCGGGACGAACATGGCGGAGGGCGACAGGAACGTCCAATCGAGGTCGCCGACGGCTTTCAGCCTGTCGAGGAAGTCGGCGCCCTTCTGTGCCTCGGCCTTGTAGATGGCGGGGAATTCGGGGGTGTCGACCAGCCTTTTACCGGGCGCGACCTCAAGGCTGCCGGCGCCGCCGACGATGAGGTAGCGCTTCACGCCGGAAGCCCGCACTGCGGCAATCAGCGTGTCGGAATCGCTGTCCAGGAAATGCACTGCGCTGATCACCAAATCATGGCCACGGATCAGGTCGGCGAGACCTTGCCTGTCGAAGACATCGCCCTTCCTCGCAGTCACGCCGGGCAGCGCGGCAATCTTTTCGGGGTTGCGGGCAATACCGGTGACCGTATGGCCACGGTCGGAGAGTTCCTTGAGCAGGCGCGAACCGACGGCGCCTGATGCACCGATGAGAGCGACTTTTGACATGTCCTTTTCCAGTCCTTGTTGGGGTCAGTTGGGGGATCACGCCGCCGCGATATGGGCGACGAGATTGTCGAAGCTGCCGAACAGCGCGTTCGAGCCGATGAGGCGCGGTGCATCGTTGCGGATAATTGCGAGGGAAGGCACGCCATTGGCGTCCAGGCGCTGGAACAGCGTGCGGCCGCGGCCAACCAGCTCGCCGTGAGCCGTCAGCAAGGTTTCCGTCGGCGCCTTCAACATTGCCGCGGGACCGGCCATGCCGGCATCGGCGAGCACTGCGGCCACGCCTCCGACAGTTACGGTATCCCTGCCATCGACATAACGCGCACGCTGGATAGCCTTCAGAGCGCGCAGCCGACGGTTGGGGTCCTCAAGGCCGGCAGCGCTGATGCCGAGCGTGGCGGCATGCGAGTCGAGCAAGGTGCCACGAATATTGAGGACATTGTTTCGGTACGCCTGCGTGAACTTCTGTCCGGTCAGACGCTCGATGCGCTGGTCATTCGCCCAGGCATGGGCGGCAAAGCCTTCATCCATCGGCCGCGCCCCGGCACCGGAGAACAGGCCGGTCGGCAGCAGCTCGATGCGCGAGCCGCTGGCCAAGAGCCTGTCCAGCATCGGCGTGGCGCCGTAACACCAGCCGCAGAGCGGATCGAAAAGGTAAGTTACATCTGAATTGCTCACGATCGCTGCCATCCTCGGTACGGATTGTCGGCTGACGAGCCGCCAAAAGTCTTGGCCGTATGTGGCAGACGGAGGCCTTGCGATAAATGCCACCCAATAATACAAACTGTCCGATCAGATCAGACAAAAGCAGTCGCCATGGCCGACCTTCTGAACCTCAATCGGCTCGTCTACTTCACCACCGTGATGGAAACCGGCTCGTTCACATCAGCCGCGGACCGGCTTGGCGTCGCCAAGGCCGTGGTCAGCCATCAGGTCGGGAGGCTCGAGGAGGAACTGGGCGCAACGCTGCTGCAGCGCACGACACGACGCGTCACCCCGACGGAAGACGGTCGCCTCTTTTATGATCGCGCGATGATCATCCTGCGCGAGGCGGAGGCGGCCTATGGCGAGATCTCGCACGGCGCGGTCGAGCCGAGCGGAACTCTGAAGCTGACCGCGCCGCTCGACTACGGCACCAGAGTGGTGGCGCCGGTCATGGCGGCATATCTGAAGGCCTATCCGCAAATGCGCGTCGAAGCGATCTGACCTGAGACCCTGAATCTCCTCCAGTTTTTGGTAGAGTCCGTCTGATCGAGGAGACGGACGAATGAAGCGTTCAA